>CBIHMU010000065.1:0-31373 GCA_966211105.1 uncultured Burkholderiales bacterium | reverse complement strand
CCCAAGCGCTTCTTCGGCGCCGCGCGCAACATCGAGGAAGGCGGCTCGCTGACCATCATCGGCACCGCGCTGGTGGACACCGGTTCCAAGATGGACGAGGTGATCTACGAAGAGTTCAAGGGCACCGGCAACTGCGAAATCCATCTGGACCGTCGCATGGCCGAGAAGCGCGTCTATCCGTCGATCCTGCTGAACAAGTCGGGCACCCGCCGCGAGGAACTGCTGCTCAAGCCGGAGATCCTCCAGAAGGCCTGGATCCTGCGCAAGCTGCTCTATCCGATGGACGAGATCGAGGCGATGGAGTTCATCCTCGACAAGATGAAGTCCTCGAAGAACAACCACGATTTCTTCGACATGATGCGCAGAGGCGGCTGATCCAGCCTTCTCTACGCGTCACGCTGGACTTCAAAGAAGCCGCCTCTGGGCGGCTTCTCTCATTTCAGCTATACTCCGCGTTTTTCCGCTGTCGACAAGTGCGCTGCAAGGGGCAGTGTGGCTGGCGGCACTGCAGCGAGGATTTTCAAATGGCCAAAGAAGGCATTCACCCCAACTATCGCGACGTGGTCTTCGTTGACCAGTCCAATGGTTCCCAATTCGTGATCCGCTCGACGGTGCAGACGAAGGAATCGATCAAGCTGGACGACGGCCGCGAACTGCCGCTGGTCAAGCTGGAAACCTCCAGCGAATCCCACCCGTTCTACACGGGCACGCAGAAGAGCGTCGACAGCCTCGGCGGTCGCGTCGAGAAGTTCCGCAACAAGTTTGCGAACCTGCGCAAGAAGGCCTGAACGGCCCTCCCCGACCGGATCTGATCCGGTCCCGGCAAAGAAGGCAGCCTCCTCGGCTGCCTTTTTTCATGGCGCGTCCGGTGGCGCCCGCGCGAACCCTTCGCCCTCGGTGCCACCCCTTCGTCCCCCTTTACCGTGCACTGTCAGGAGACTCGTCCTGGACCCGGCGAAGCTGCGGCATGATGCGCACCGGCATCCACAAAGACAACGAGACAGACGCGCATGAATCTGCCCACCCCGGCCGTCGTGGCCGAGCGAAGCACGCACCCGATCCCGCGCTGGGCCCTGCTGCTGCTGTGCGCGGCCTATGTGCTGCCCGGCCTGTTCGGCCGCGACCCCTGGCGCAATGCCGACCTCACCGCCTTCGGCTTCATCGCCAGCATCGCGCAGGGCCACGCTCCGTGGCTGCAGCCCGCGATCGCAGGCCTGCCGGCGGACGGCGGCCTGCTGCCGTACTGGGTCGGCGCGCTCGGCGTCAAGCTGCTTCCCTTCCTCGATCCCTCCGTCGCCGCGCGCATTCCCTTCGGACTGATGCTGGCGGCCGTGTTGGCGCTGGCCTGGTACAGCTGCCTGCACCTGGCGCGCACCGAGGCCGCGCAGCCGGTCGCCTTCGCCTTCGGCGGCGAGGCGCACGCGGTCGACTACGCCCGCGCCATGGCCGACGGCTGCCTGCTCGCGCTGATCGCCAGCCTCGGGCTGCTGCGCCTGGGCCATGAGATCACGCCGGAGATCCTCCAGCTGCTCGGCATCACGCTGTTCGTCTACAGCCTCGCGGCGCTGCCGTTCCGTGCCTGGAAGGCCCGCACGGCGATGCTGATCGCGCTGCCGGTGCTCGCCACCAGCGGCGCGCCTGCCGTCGCGCTCGCGCTGGCCATCGGCGCGCTGTGGCTCTGCTTCCGCTCGACCTACGAGGACGCGCGCAAGTTCCTGCCCTGGATCCTGGCCGCGATGGTCCTGGCCGCTCTGGTGGCCTGGCCGATGCACGGCTGGGCCTGGCGCGTGAAGGCCAGCGAACGCAGCGTGCTGGACTGGTTGCGGCTGCTGGGCTGGTTCTGCTGGCCGGTGTGGCCGCTGGCAGCCTGGTCGCTGTGGCGCTGGCGTTCGCACCTGATGCGCCGGCACCTGTCGGTGCCGCTGCTGGCCTCGCTGGTGCCCCTGCTGACCAGCCTGCTGATGGGGGCCGACGACCGCGCCATGCTGCTCGCGCTGCCGCCGCTGGCGGTGCTGGCGAGCTTCGCGCTGCCGACGTTCCAGCGCAGCGCCAGCGCCCTGCTCGACTGGTTCTCGGTCTTCTTCTTCACCGTCGGGGCGATCTTCCTGTGGCTGTACTACATGGCGCTGCAGCTCGGCTGGCCGGCCAAGCTGCTGGCCAATGTCCGCAAGCTGGCGCAGGGGTACGAACCGCAATTCAGCCTGCTGACCTTCGTGGTCGCCGTGCTGGGCACGCTGGCCTGGCTCTGGCTGGTGCGGTGGCGCACCGCGCGCCACCGCCATGCGCTCTGGAAGAGCCTCGCCCTGCCGGCGGGCGGCGTGGCGCTGGCCTGGTTGCTGGCGATGACGCTGGGATTGCACACGCTGAACTACGCGCGCAGCAACCTGCCGCTGATCGACCGCATCGCGGCGCACCTGCCGGCGAATGTCGACTGCATCGCCGCGCCGGGCCTGCCGATGCATGCCCTGGCGGCCTTCGAGTTCCAAGGCCACTGGAAGGTCGACGCGACCCAGGACCTGGACAGCACGAGCTGCCCCTTCGCGATCACGGTGCAGGCCGAGAGCACGCCGATGCCGCCGAGCGGCTGGCGCGTGCTGGGCGTGGTCCGTCGACCGACGGACCGATCCGGCACTTATCTTGTCATGCAGAAGGATCGTTGATCCGAGACGCCAAGAAGTCCTCGATCCCGGACCGGGAAAGTCCTCGGTCGTTCAGGGACGGGGATGCTTGGGGTTTTGCCGCTTGCCGGCAAGGCCCCATGCATCCGCGGCCCAGCGCGCTGATCGCCGAAGGACTCAGAGCTCGGCACGTCCCGCCAGCAAAGCCGGCGCCGCTTCATCGCCCATCGCCGTCGCATCGACCAGACGCACCCGGGCGGCGGGGAACAGCAGCCTGAACCTGGAGCCCTTCCCGGGCTCGCTCTCGATGCGCAGCTCGCCGCCATGGCGTTGGACGACGTGCTTGACGATCGACAGTCCCAGGCCGGTGCCGCCGGTGTCGCGCGAGCGGCTGCCGTCGACGCGATAGAAGCGCTCCGTGAGGCGTGGCAGGTGCTCGCGCGCGATCCCCGGCCCGTTGTCGATCACCGCGATCTCGCCGCCGTTGTCCGGCAGCCAGCGCCACTGCAACTCGATGCGGCCGCCTTCCGGCGTGTAGCGCACCGCATTGCTCACCAGGTTGGCGATCGAACTGAGGATCTCCGTCTCGATGCCCGCCAGCTCCACGCCGGTCTGGCGCTCACAGACGAGTTCATGCCGCCCGTTCGACAAGGCCTGCGCGTCCGCGCCGATGCGTTGCAGCAGCGGGTCCAGCGAGATCCAGTGATCCGCCGCAGGTCGCGGGCTGCCTTCGAGTTGCGCCAGCGTCAGCAGGTCGCCGACCAGCGTCTGCATGCGTGTCGTCTGCTGCTGCATCAGGTGCAGCACCCGCTTGCGTTCCGCTTCGGTCAGCTGCAGGCTGGCCATTGTCTCGATGAAGCCCGCCAGCACCGTCAGCGGCGTGCGGATCTCATGCGAGACGTTGGCGACGAAGTCGCGCCGCATCGCCTCGTTGCGCTCGCGGTCGGTGACATCCAAGGACAGCACCAGCTTGCGCGACTCCCCGCCCACGCCGTAATCGCGCACCAGCACCTGCAGCGTCGATTTCGCGCGGGTGTTGGTCAGCGTCAGCGGCTGCTGGAAGTTGCCGTTCTGCAGATAGGAGACGAACGCCGGATAACGGACCAGGTTGGTGATGCGCTGCAGCTTGTCGCGTTGTGGATCCAGCGAGAAATGATCGCCCGCGACCACGTTGCACCACTGGATGTGGTCCTGCCCGTCGAGCAGGATCACCCCGTTGGGCGAGGCCTCGATCGCCAGCAGGAACTGCTCGAGCTGCTGGCGCTCGCGCTCGTAGCGGCGCTCGCGGTCGCGCAGGCCGCGCTCGACGCGGTAGGCCATCTCGCCCCACAGGCCGCCGACGCGCGGTGCATCGTCCTTCTGCTCGCCGCGCAGCCAGGTCACGAGCCGGTGCGCCCGGGCCGCGTCCCACACCGCCATCAGGACGACCGCCGACGCCGCGGCCAGCGCCGCCGCCAGATGCGGCATCCCCGTCCATTCGCCCAGCCAGTACCCCAAGCCGCCCGCGACGCCGGTGCCCAGCACCAGCATCAGGACGCGAGACAACATCCATGCCATGGATGCGTCCTCAGGCCGACAGGGCGCTGCTCTGCTGGGTCAGCCGGTAGCCGGCGCCACGGACCGTTTCGATCATGCGGGCGCAGCTGACCTTCTCGAGCGCCTCGCGCAGGCGCTTGACGTGGACGTCCACGGTGCGTTCCTCGATGAACACGTGGTCGCCCCAGACGCGGTCCAGCAGCTGCGAGCGGCTGTGCACGCGCTCCGGGTGCGTCATGAAGAAGTGCAGCAGGCGGAACTCGGTCGGGCCGAGCTTCACCTCGACGCCCTCGCGGCTGACGCGACGCGTGCCCGGATCGAGCACCAGGCCGCCGACCTCGACGGCCGTGTCCAGCGCCTCGGGCGCCTTGCGGCGCAGCACCGCGCGGATGCGCGCCAGCAGCTCGTTGGTCGAGAACGGCTTGGTCAGATAGTCGTCAGCACCGGCGTCCAGTCCGGACACCTTGTCGACCTCTTCGGCGCGCGCGGTCAGCAGGATGATGGGCAGCTCGCGGGTGCGGGCGGCACCGCGCCACTGGCGCGCCAGCGCCAGACCGGTCTGACCCGGCAACATCCAGTCGAGCACGACCAGATCAGGCAGCACGCGATCCACTTCCAGCTGCGCCTGCTCGGCGTTGCCGGCCAGCGTCACCTCGTAACCGGCGTGACGCAGGTTGATGGAGATCAGCTCGGCGATGGCGGATTCGTCCTCGACGACCAGGATGCGACTCATGCGGGGTAACTCCTCTTATTGGGTCCCGCCGGGACGCCCGTGGCGGGCGGGCCGGACGGGTGATCGCTCGTCGGTGCTCAGCGCACCATGTTCTCGACGGCGTCCGGCGTGTTGTGGCGGACGTCGGTGCCCTTGACCACGTAGATGATGACTTCGGCGAGATTCTTGGCGTGGTCCCCGACGCGCTCGATCGCCTTGGCGACGAACACGAGGTCGATCGACGACGAGATGGTGCGCGGGTCTTCCATCATGTAGGTGATGAGCTTGCGCATCAGGCCGTCGAATTCCTTGTCGATCTGGTCGTCCGCCTTCAGCACTTCCAGCGCGCGGTCGACGTCCAGGCGCGCGAACGCGTCCAGCGCCTTGCGCAGCTGCGCCGTGGCCAGCTCGGCCTCGTACGACAGGTCCGACATCGGCAGCCGCAACCGGCTCGACACGCCGGTGTTGATCAGGCGCTGCACGGTGCGGGCGATGCGGGCCGCCTCGTCGCCGACGCGCTCGAGGTTGGCGATGGTCTTGGACACGGCGATCAGCAGGCGCAGGTCGCGCGCGGTCGGCTGGCGGCGGGCGATGATCGTCGACAGGTCGCGATCGATCTCGATCTCCATCGTGTTGACGATCTCTTCCTGCTTGAGCACGTGGCTGGCGATGTCGCCGCTGAAGCTGCCCAGCGCCTCGACGGCCTGCGCCACCTGGGATTCGACCAGGCCGCCCATTTCGAGCACGCGCGTGGAGATGCCGCTCAGCTCGGCGTCGAATTGGGTAGAGAGATGCTTGTCGGTCATGGTGTGTGCTCCCTGTTGATCAGCCGAAACGACCCGTGATGTAGTCTTCGGTGTCCTTGCGCTTGGGCTTCATGAAGAGCTCCGCGGTCGGTCCGAATTCGATCAGGTCGCCCAGGTACATGTAGGCGGTGTAGTCGGAGCAGCGCGCCGCCTGCTGCATGTTGTGGGTCACGATCGCGACGGTGTAGTCGTGCTTGAGCTCGTGGATGAGCTCCTCGATCTTGCCGGTCGAGATCGGGTCCAGCGCCGAGCATGGCTCGTCCAGCAGCAGGACTTCCGGCTTGATGGCGATGCCGCGCGCGATGCACAGGCGCTGCTGCTGGCCGCCCGACAGGCCCGAACCGCTCTGGTTGAGCTTGTCCTTGACCTCGTTCCACAGCGCGGCCTTCTTCAGCGCCCATTCGACGCGTTCGTCCATCTCGACGCGCGACAGCGTCTCGAACAGGCGCACGCCGAAGGCGATGTTGTCGTAGATCGACATCGGGAACGGCGTCGGCTTCTGGAACACCATGCCGACCTTGGCGCGGATCAGCGAGACGTCTTCCTTGCTGGTGAGGATGTCCTCGCCGTCCAGCAGGATCTGGCCTTCGGCCCGCTGCTCGGGGTAGAGCTGGAACATGCGGTTCAGCGTGCGCAGCAGCGTGGACTTGCCGCAACCCGACGGGCCGATGAAGGCCGTCACCTTGTTCTCGGGGATGTCCAGGTTGATGTTCTTCAGCGCGTGGAAGCTGCCGTAGTAGAAGTTCAGGTTCTTCACCGAGAGCTTCGCCTTCTCGGTCACCGGCATGTCGACTTTGACGTCCATGTTGTTTCTCGATTCGTTGGATTCGTGGATCGTGAGTCGCCGGGGCCCTCGGCCCCCGGCGCGGCTCAACCGGTCAATGCTTTTCCTTGAACAGCACACGCGCCAGGATGTTCAGCACCAGCACGCCGATCGTGATGATGAAGACCCCCGCCCAGGCCAGTTTCTGCCAGTTCTCGTAGGGACTCATCGCGAACTTGAAGATGGTCACCGGCAGGCTCGCCATCGGGCTGCCCAGGGAGCTGGTCCAGAACTGGTTGGACAGCGCGGTGAACAGCAGCGGCGCGGTTTCGCCGGAGATCCGGGCCAGGGCCAGCAGCACGCCGGTGATCACGCCGGCGCGGGCCGACTTCAGCGTGACGGTCATGATGACCTTCCACTTCGGCGTGCCCAGCGCGTAGGCCGCTTCGCGCAGCGCGTTGGGGATCAGGCTGAGCATGTTCTCCGTCGTGCGGATCACCACCGGGATCACGATCAGCGCCAGCGCCAGGATGCCGGCCAGCGCCGAGAACGACTTCATGCGCGTGACGACGACCGTGTAGATGAACAGGCCCACGACGATGGACGGCGCCGACAGCAGGATGTCGTTGATGAAGCGCACGACGGCGCCGAGCCAGGTCTTCTGGCCGTATTCGGCCAGGTAGACGCCGGCCAGCACGCCGATCGGCGTGCCGATGCAGGTCGCCAGGCCCACCATCACCAGCGAGCCGTAGATCGCGTTGGCCAGGCCGCCGTCCTCGGACATCGGCGCGGGCGTCATCTGGGTGAAGGTCGCGATCGTCAGGCCGCCGACGCCCTGGATCAGCGTCTCCAGCAGGATCCAGATCAGCCAGACCAGCCCGAAGGCCATGGCGGCCAGGGACAGCGACAGCGCGATCGTGTTGATGCGCCGGCGCTTCTTGTACATCGCCAGGCGCTTGGCGTCGGTGGCGCTCATGTGCGGGCTCCTTCGTTCTTCTTCAGCTTGTTGAGCAGGACCTTGGAGAACGCCAGCACCACGAAGGTGATGAAGAACAGGACCAGGCCCAGGTAGATCAGCGAGGCCTGGTGCAGGCCCGCGCCGGCTTCCGCGAATTCATTGGCCAGCGCCGAGGTGATGCTGTTGGCGGCTTCGAACACCGACAGCGAATTCAGCTGGTTCATGTTGCCGATCACGAAGGTGACGGCCATGGTCTCGCCCAGCGCGCGACCCAGTCCCAGCATGATGCCGCCGACGACGCCGGTCTTGGTGTACGGCAGGACGACCTTCCAGACCACTTCCCAGGTCGTGGAGCCCAGGCCGTAGGCCGATTCCTTCAGCATCGCGGGCGTGACCGCGAACACGTCGCGCATCACCGAGGCGATGAACGGGATGATCATGATCGCCAGGATGATGCCGGCCGACAGGATGCCGATGCCCACCGGCGGGCCGGACACCAGCGCGCCCAGGTAGGGGATGCCGCCGAACAGCGACTGCAGCGGCTGCTGCACATAGGTGGCCAGGATGGGACCGAACACCAGCAGGCCCCACATGCCGTAGACGATCGAGGGGACCGCGGCCAGCAGCTCGATGGCGATGCCCAGCGGGCGGCGCAGCCAGCCCGGGGAGAGTTCAGTCAGGAACAGCGCGATGCCGAAGCTCACCGGCACGGCGATCAGCAGCGCGATGAACGAGGTCATCAGCGTGCCGTAGATCATCACGAGGCCGCCGAACTGCTCCTTGGTCGGATCCCATTCCGCGGTGATCAGGAAGTTCAGGCCGAACTGCTTGATCGCGGGCGCGGCGCCGATGAGCAGCGAGCCGATGATGCCGGCCAGCAGCGCCAGCGTCAGCCAGGCCGCGCCATGCGTCAGCAGCGAGAACACCGCGTCGGCCCAGGGCGCGACACGGCGTCGCGGCGTCGGGCTGCCACCGGGCTTGACGCGCTCCTCGCCGCGCTCTCGGTCAATGGAATGGGCTGGAAGTATTGCGGCCACGGGGCCTCCGCTGGAGTGTTTGGAATCCTGGCGCGCCGCCCGCCTCCTCCGGCCGGTCCGACGCGTCCGTCACGACGTCTCTGTCGAGATCTTCTTGAGGTCCTGTGCGAAAGCCCGGTGTCCTCAGGGAGAACACCGGGCCGTCTGCGTCAGGAGACGATCACTTGAAGCTGACCGCCTTGCCCGAACCGTCCTTCACGCTGGCCGCCCACTGCTTGCGGACCAGGTCCTTGACGCTGGCAGGCAGCGGCACGTAGTCCAGATCGTCGGCCATCTTGTCGCCCTGGGTGTAGGCCCAGTCGAAGAACTTCAGGGCGGCGGCGGCCTGCGCCGGCTTGTCCTGGGCGACGTGCATCAGGATGAAGGTGGCGCCGGTGATGGGCCAGCTGTCCTTGCCCGCCTGCTCGGTCAGCACCTGGTAGAACGACTGGTCCCACTTGGCGCCAGCGGCGGCGGCCTTGAACGCGTCGTCGCTCGGGCTGACGAAGGCGCCGCTGGCGTTCTTCATCAGCACGTAGGTCATCTTGTTCTGCTTGGCGTAGGCGTATTCGACGTAGCCGATCGAGTTCGGCAGGCGCGTCACGAAAGCCGACACGCCTTCGTTGCCCTTGCCGCCGGCGCCGGTCGGCCAGTTCACGGCCGTGCCTTCACCGACCTTGTCCTTCCACTCGGCGTTGACCTTGGACAGGTAGTTCGTGAACAGGAAGCTGGTGCCCGAACCGTCGGCGCGGCGGACCACGGCGATGGCGGCGTCCGGCAGCGCGACACCCGAGTTCAGGGCGGCGATGGCGGGGTCGTTCCACTTGGTGATCTTGCCCAGGTAGATGTCGGCCAGGACCTTGCCGTCGAGCTTCAGCTGGCCGGGGTTGATGCCCTTGACGTTGATCACGGGCACGACGCCGCCGATCACGGTCGGGAACTGGACCAGGCCGTCCTTGGCCAGCTGCTCGTCCTTCAGGGGCGCGTCGGACGCGCCGAAGTCGACGGTCTTGGCCTGGATCTGTTTGATGCCGGCGCCGGAACCGACCGATTGATAGTTGATGCGGACACCGGTGGCCTTGTTGTAGGCATCAGCCCACTTGGCGTACACGGGAGCCGGGAACGAAGCACCCGCACCGGTCACTTCTTGAGCATGGGCCGCGGAGAACATCGCGGCGCAGGCGGCGAACAGCAGGCCAGCACGCAGTTGATTCATGATCATTCAGTCCTATCGCTTGGGTTGGTTGGCGAACGGAACGGATGCTATGACCTCAATGTGACACATCCGTGACGCCGCCCGCGCACCGGAAAAATGTCGTTACGTAGAGCGCCCAGAGGAGAAACGGGCCTCGGCGGGACGTTGAGCGCGCATTGTCATATTCGATTCACCCCGCTGTCATCTTCGTTCCCTAGCCTATCGGACGTGAAGGAATACCCCGAAGAGTCGCGCTCGACGCGACCCGACCAATGCAAATTGGGCCGCGGACGCTCCCGCGTCGGCGGCCCTTCTTTTCTGGTCGGCGGGAGCAGTCAGCCGCCGCGGATGGCGTCCGCCAGCCGCTCGGCGCAGCGCTGCGCGAGGTCGGCATCGCTGGCCTCGACCATGACGCGCAGCAGCGGTTCGGTGCCCGACTTGCGGATCAACACGCGTCCCCGGTCGCCCAACTCGGCCGTGACTTCGGCCTCGACGCGGGCAAGCGCCGGATTGCTCTTCCAGTCCTGGTGATCCGCCTGCAGGCGGACATTGATCAGCGTCTGCGGGAACAGCGTGACGCCGTCCAGCAGGTCCGCCAGGCGTCGACCGCTGCGGCAGACGGCCTCCAGCACCAGCAGGCTGCTGACGATGCCGTCGCCGGTCGTGTGACGGTCCAGCGAGAGCAGGTGGCCGGAGCCCTCCCCGCCCAGTTGCCAACCACGGGCGGCCAGTTCCTCCAGCACGTAGCGGTCGCCGACCTTGGCGCGGACGAACTCGACATCGCGCTGACGCAGCGCCAGTTCGACCGCCATGTTCGTCATTAGCGTGCCGACGGCGCCCGGCACGCGCTCGCCGCGGGCGAGCCGGTCCGCGACCATCACGTAGAGCAGCTCGTCGCCGTTGTAGAGGCGACCTTCGCCGTCGACCATCTGCAGGCGATCGGCATCGCCGTCGAGCGCAATGCCGTAGTCGGCCTGGTGCTCCTTGACCGCGGCGACCAGGGCCTCCGGCGCGGTGGCGCCGACCTTGTCGTTGATGTTGTAGCCGTCGGGCTTGTTGCCGATCGCGATGAGCTCGGCGCCGAGTTCATGGAACACCGACGGCGCCACCTGGTAAGCCGCGCCGTTCGCCGCATCGACCACCAGCTTCATGCCGCGCAGGCTGAGATCGCTGCTGAAGCTGGCCTTGCAGAACTCGATGTAACGGCCCTGCGCATCGTCCAGGCGGCGGGCGCGGCCCAGGCTGGCGGAATCGACCCAGACCGGCGGCTCGTCCAGCACGGCCTCGACGTCCAGTTCCCAGGCGTCGGGCAGCTTCTCGCCCTTGGACGAGAAGAACTTGATGCCGTTGTCGGCGAAGGGGTTGTGCGACGCCGAGATCACCACGCCCAGGTGCTGACGCAGCGCGCGGGTGAGGTAAGCGACGCCGGGCGTCGGCAGCGGGCCGGTCAGCAGCACGTTGACCCCTGCGGATGCGAAGCCGGCTTCCAGCGCCGACTCCAGCATGTAGCCAGAGATGCGGGTGTCCTTGCCGATCAGCACGCTGGGCTTGGCGTAGCTGCGCTTGAGCACGCGCCCCACCGCATGTCCCAGCCGCAACATGAAATCCGGCGTGATGGGCGTGCGGCCCACGGTTCCACGGATTCCATCGGTTCCGAAATACTTTCGGCTCATTGAGGCGATCTCCTGCGACTTCTCGATCTTGAATCCGCAGATTGTCGCCGATGCCGAGGGGGGCGCTGAGCGCCCGCGCCCCGCTCCTTCGGGGGAGCACAGACCGTCAGCCTTGAGGCGCTCCGAAGGCCTGCCAGACCTTGAGCGCGTCGACGGTGGCTCCGACGTCGTGCACCCGCACGACGCGCGCGCCCAGCGCCACTGCGGCCAATGCAGCGCCGACGCTGGCCGGCATGCGCTCGTCGACCGCCTTGCCGGTGACCGCGCCGAGCGTCGACTTGCGCGACCAGCCGATCAACAGCGGCCGCCCCAACGCCAGCAACTCTCCTTGGCGCCGCTGCAGTTCGAGGTTCTGCTCGACCGTCTTGGCGAAGCCGTAGCCAGGATCCAGCGTGATGCGCTCCGGCGCCACACCGCGCTCGACCAGGTGACGCAAACGCTCCCCCAGGAAATCGGCCACCTCGACGACGACGTCGCCGTAGTCGGTCAATTGCTGCATCCCTGCGGGTTGACCGCGCATGTGCATCAGACAGATCCCGGCGCTGCCGTGTCCGGCCAGCAGCGTGTCGGCGCCCTCGTCGCGCAGGGCCTGCACGTCGTTGATGATGTCGACGCCCAGGTCCAATGCGCGACGCATCACCTCGGTCTTGCAGGTGTCGACCGACACCGGCACCCCGAAGTTCAACGCGGCGCGCAGCACCGGCTCCAGGCGTTTCCATTCCTCGTCCACATCGAGCCGGGGGGCTCCGGGGCGCGTCGATTCACCGCCCAGGTCGAGGATGTCGACACCCTCGCCGAGCAGGCGCTCACAGAAATTGATCGCGCCCAGGGCGTCGGCGTGCTGGCCACCGTCGGAGAAGGAATCGGGCGTCACGTTGACGATGCCCATGACCAACGGCCGCTCCGCCAGATCGAGGTCGAAGCGCGTGGTCTGCCAGATGGAAGGAGAAATCATGGGCGGGCTGAGTGTCGTCGGCGCGGTCGCGCGCTCGATGCGCCATGGACTGCCACGCCAGACGACAAGTATGACGCAAGCCTGAAAGAACCCGGGAGGCCGGGCGAGGTCGATCGCAGAAGCAGAAAGGCCGGTCGCAAGACCGGCCTTTCGAGGATCAATCAACCGCCTGGCGCCCTCACGGGCTCACTGGCGTGCGCCGCATCAAGCGGCTGCCGGGGCGCTGCCCGTGGCGACCGCGGGCGTGCCACCGTTGTCCGGCTTGTTGGCCGGCGGCGTCCAGTCCTTGGGCGGCCGAGGCGGACGACCTTCCATGATGTCGTTGATCTGCTCGGCGTCGATGGTTTCCCATTCGAGCAGGGCCGTCGCCATCGCGTGCATCTTGTCCTTGTTGCCTTCGATCAGGTCGCGGGCCGTCGTGTACTGCTCGTCGATGATCTTGCGGATCTCCTGGTCGACCTTGCGCATCGTCTCCTCCGACATGTTGGTCGTCTTCGTGACCGAGCGGCCCAGGAAGACTTCCCCTTCATTGTCGGCATAGACCATCGGTCCCAGCTCGTCGGTCATGCCGTAGCGGGTGACCATGTCGCGGGCGATGGCGGTGGCGCGCTCGAAGTCGTTGCTGGCGCCCGTCGTCATCTGGTTCATGAAGACTTCTTCAGCAATACGACCGCCGAACAGCACGGAGATCGTCGACAGCATGCGCTCCTTGTCCATGCTGTAGCGGTCGCCTTCCGGCAGCTGCATCGTCACGCCCAGGGCGCGACCGCGCGGGATCACCGTCACCTTGTGCACCGGATCCGTCTTGGGCAGCAGGCGCGCCACCAGCGCATGGCCGGCCTCGTGGTAAGCGGTGTTCTTGCGCTCTTCCTCGGGCATGACCATGGACTTCCGCTCGGGGCCCATCATGATCTTGTCCTTGGCCTTCTCGAAGTCCTGCATGTCGACGACCCGGCCGCTGCGGCGGGCAGCGAACAGCGCGGCCTCGTTGACCAGGTTGGCCAGATCGGCGCCCGAGAAGCCCGGGGTGCCGCGTGCCAGGATGTCGGCACGCACGTCCTGACCGACCGGCACCTTGCGCATGTGCACATTCAGGATCTGTTCACGACCCCGCACGTCCGGCAGCGTCACGTAGACCTGGCGGTCGAAACGGCCCGGACGCAGCAGCGCCGGGTCCAGGATGTCCGGACGGTTGGTCGCGGCCATCACGATGACGCCCAGATTGGTGTCGAAGCCGTCCATCTCGACCAGCATCTGGTTGAGGGTCTGCTCGCGTTCGTCGTTGCCGCCGCCCAGGCCCGCACCGCGATGACGGCCGACCGCGTCGATTTCGTCAACGAAGATGATGCACGGGGCACTCTTCTTGGCCTGCTCGAACATGTCGCGCACGCGGGCCGCGCCCACGCCGACGAACATCTCGACGAAGTCGGAGCCGGAGATCGTGAAGAACGGCACCTTCGCCTCGCCGGCGATGGCCTTGGCCAGCAGCGTCTTGCCGGTCCCCGGCGGGCCGACCAGCAGCACGCCGCGCGGGATCCGGCCACCCAGCTTCTGGAACTTCTGCGGATCCTTCAGGAAGTCGACCAGCTCCTTGACCTCTTCCTTGGCCTCGTCGCATCCGGCGACGTCGGCGAAGGTCGTGCTGTTGTTGGCCTCGTCGAGCATGCGCGCCTTCGACTTGCCGAAGCTGAACGCGCCGCCCTTGCCGCCGCCCTGCATCTGGCGCATGAAGTACACCCACACGGCGATGAGCAGGAGCATCGGGCCCCAGCTGAGCAGGATGTTCATCAGCACCGAGGGCTCTTCCCGCGGCTTGGCGTCGAACTTGACGCCGTTGTTGATCAGGTCACCGATCAGGCCGCGATCCATGTACGGGGCGGTCGTGCGCAGCTTGTTGCCATCGCTGGTCTGCGCCACGATTTCCGTCCCCGCCTGGGTTTCCTGCAGCGTGACCTGCTTGATGCGTTTCGCACGGACTTCATCGAGGAAGTCAGAGTAGACGATCGGATTCCCCTGGGTTGCGCTGCGATCGAACTGCTTGAAGACAGTGAACAGCACCAGGGCGATCACCATCCATACAGCCACTTTCGAGAACCACTGATTGTTCACCGCGACTCCTTTGTCATTCCATCACCGCATGCCCATGAATAAAGCCTCAGGCAGCGGACTTTGACGGCATATGGGGAGGATTCTAGGCCAGTCAAGTCCCCAGACCTGATTGGCATTCCCATACACCACGATAGATATTGCCACGCGCCCTGCCGGCAGACCGGTCGAAGCGCCCCTGACTTTGACGCCTCATCGCGCTTTCAGTCGATTTCACCCTCATCCGGCGGTCCGGACGGCGGCATTCCAACCGGTTGGCGAACTTCCTTCCCTCCGGCTCAGGCCTTCTTCAGGCCGATGCCGACGAGGAAGTTTTCCGCCGATCTTTCCCGCGACGCCTTCGGTTTGGCGGTCTTCACCCGCTTGAACTGCGCCCGGAAGGCATGCACCAGCTGGTCGTAGCCGCTGCCGTGGAACACCTTGGCAACCAGCGCGCCTTCCGGCTTCAGGTGTTGTTGGGAAAAGTCCAGCGCGAGTTCGATCAGATGCTCCATGCGCGCCGCATCGGTGCTTTCAATGCCCGACAGGTTGGGCGCCATGTCCGACACGACCAGGTCCACCTTCCTGCCGTCGAGCATGCCCTCGAGCCGGGCCAGCACCTCGCTCTCGCGGAAATCGCCCTGGACGAACTCCACGCCCTCGATCGGTTCGAAGTCCAGCAGGTCCAGCGCGATGATGCGTCCGTTCAGTTCGCCCACGGCGGCACCACCGGCGCCCGCTTCCTTGGGCGCGAAACGGCGGCGCAGGTACTGGCTCCATGCACCGGGGCACGCGCCGAGATCGACCACCACCTGCCCGGGGCGGATCAACTGGAACTCCTCGTCGATCTCCTTGAGCTTGTAGGCCGCGCGTGAGCGATAGCCCTCTTTCTGGGCCAATTTGACGTAAGGATCGTTGACGTGGTTGTTCAACCACGCCTTGTTCACCTTCTTGCTTTTGGTATCGACTTTCATTGCACCGATAATAAGCAGATGCCTGCTATTCAATTGACCCCTGCCCAGCGCAAGGAAAAACGCGCCGACGCTCATCACCTGGACCCCGTGGTGATGATAGGCGGCGATGGCCTGACGGCCGCCGTCACCAAGGAGGTCGACCATGCGCTCACGTCCCACGGACTGATCAAGGTGCGCGTGATGTCCGACGACCGCGAGGGTCGCGAGGCCATCCTCGCCACCCTGGCCGAGGAACTCAACGCCGCCCCCATCCAGCACATCGGCAAGCTGCTCATCCTGTGGCGCCCCATCCCCGAGAAGGAAAAGGCCGCCACCCGGGACGATGGCCGCTCGGCACCCAAGGTCGTCAAGATCGTGAAGTTCTCGAAGAGCGGCAACAACCGCCCCCAGATCAAGAAGGTCACGGTCCTGGGCAACCAGCGCGTCACCCAGGGCGGTGAGGTCAAGCGCGCCAAGAAGCCGCGCCAGACCAGCGTGAAGAAGGCCAGCCAAGGCTGATTCCGACAGGGCGTCGACGGCGCCGCGCCTGGACACCAACGACAAGACGGCCCGCGGGCCGTCTTTCTTTTTGCCCTCGCAGCCTCCTGGGGCCGTCGCAGACGGAAGACGACTGTCAGCGGGAGGCCGGCCGGCTCACCCGCCAGGCCAGCACCAACACGACAAGGGTTCTCACCCCGAAGAGCACCAGCGACACCGCGTGCAGTTGCAGGAAGGTCCAAGCGCCCTGCCCCTGGCGTGCTGCTTCCATCAGCGGCTGCAGCGCATAGAAGCCCGCCGCGGTGCAGCCGATGGCCAGCAGCGGCAGCCAGAACTCCGGGCTCATCGCCGAACCGCCGGCCACGCCATCCCGGTGCAGCCGCCGCTCCATCAGGATCAGCAGCACGCCGGCGGCGAGCGCGACACGCGCATCCATCTCGAACAGACGCGCCACGTACTTGCCGGCCGCCACCCGCTCGAGCGTCGCGAATGCGTTCGGCGCCGCGAGCAGCGCCACGGCCAGCAGCTCGCCGGCCCACAGCGAGGCCAGCAGCGCGCGGATCCGCAGCAGCATCGCCCGGCGCCTCAGATGTAGCGGACGTCGACGATCTCGTAACGCTTGATGCCGCCGGGCGCCACCACTTCCGCGACGTCGCCGGCTTCCTTGCCGATCAGCGCGCGCGCGATCGGGGAGCTGATCGAGATCAGGCCCTGCTTCAGATCGGCTTCGTCATCGCCGACGATC
This sequence comes from uncultured Burkholderiales bacterium, assembly GCA_966211105.1. Classification (GTDB taxonomy): domain Bacteria; phylum Pseudomonadota; class Gammaproteobacteria; order Burkholderiales; family Burkholderiaceae_C; genus Roseateles. The sequence goes on along the minus strand of CBIHMU010000065.1, from coordinate 14,860 downwards.
TGGTAGGTGACCTCGTTGCCGGACTCTTCCTCTTCCAGGTCCACCGTCGTGCCGAACACGACCTTGCCGCCGGCATTCACCGACGACGGATCGATCACCTGCGCCGACGACAGCTTGCCTTCGATCTCCAGGATGCGGCCCTCGATGAAGCCCTGCTTGTCCTTGGCGGCCTCGTACTCGGCGTTCTCCGACAGGTCGCCTTGCGCGCGGGCTTCGGAGATCGCGTTGATCACGGCGTGCCGCTCGACCGTCTTCAGCCGATGCAGTTCTTCCTTGAGCTTCTCAGCGCCGCGCTTGGTCAATGGAATCGTCGTGGCCATGTCTCTAGAACCTTGAGTAACAAAACAAACCGCCGCTGCCGCTCAGGATCGCTGAGCAGCGGCGGCGGAATGGGATGGAGCCAGTTTAATGCAGTTCCGCGTGCAGTTCCTGCAGCGATTGCACCAGCAGGCCGTCCTTGTGCTTCATGCCTTCGACGGCGGCCTCGCAGCCGGCCATCGTCGTGTAGTAGGTCACCCGGTTGGCCAGCGCCGCCTGACGGATGTGGCGGCTGTCGGCGATCGCCGTGCGGGTCTCGTCGACGGTCGTGAACACCAGTTGGATGTCGCCGCCCTTGATCATGTCGACGATGTGCGGGCGGCCGTCCTTGACCTTGTTGACCACGCGCACCGGCACCCCGGCCGCCTCGATGGCCGCGGCCGTGCCCTTGGTGGCCACCACGCCGAAGCCCAGCGCCGCCAGATGACGCGCCAAGGCCACGGCACGGTCCTTGTCGTTGTTCTTGACGGTGATCAGGACGTTGCCCTGGCGCGGCAGGCGCGAGCCCGCGCCCAGCTGGCTCTTCAGCATCGCTTCGCCGAAGGTCCGCCCAGCCCCCATCACTTCGCCGGTCGAACGCATTTCCGGGCTGAGAATGGGATCCACGCCGGGGAACTTGTTGAACGGGAAGACGGCTTCCTTGACGCTGAAATACGGCGGCTGGATCTCGACCGGCGGCTTGCCGCCGGCGGCCTTCTGATCCTTGAGCTTGACGCCGGCCATGCAGCGCGCGGCGATCTTGGCCAGCGGCTGGCTGGTCGCCTTGGACACGAACGGCACCGTGCGGGACGCGCGCGGGTTCACCTCGAGCACGTAGACCGTGTTCTCGGACAGGCCCTTGGTGACGTCGCCCTGGATCGCGAACTGCACGTTCATCAGGCCGACGACCTTCAGCGCCTTCGCCATCTCCGCGGTCTGGCGGCGCAGTTCGTCCTGCAGCTCCTTGGACAGCGTGTACGGCGGCAGCGAGCAGGCCGAGTCGCCCGAGTGGATGCCGGCCGCCTCGATGTGCTCCATGATGCCGCCCATCATCGTGTCGGTGCCGTCGCAGATGCAGTCGACGTCGACCTCGACCGCGTCCTCCAGGAAGCGGTCCAGCAGCACCGGCGACTTCTCGCTGACGCGCACGGCCTCGCGCATGTAGCGCTCCAGGTCCTTGTCGCCGTGGACGATCTCCATCGCGCGGCCGCCCAGCACGTAGCTGGGACGCACGACCAGCGGGTAGCCGATCTCGTTGGCCAGCGCGACGGCCTGGTCTTCGTTGCGCGCCGTGCGGTTGGGCGGCTGCTTCAGGCCCAGTTCATGCAGCAGCTTCTGGAAGCGCTCGCGGTCCTCGGCCATGTCGATCGAGTCCGGCGAGGTCCCGATGATGGGCACGCCGTTGGCCTCGAGGTCCAGCGCCAGCTTCAGCGGCGTCTGGCCGCCGTACTGCACGATCACGCCGACCGGCTTTTCCTTGGCCACGATCTCCAGCACGTCCTCGAGCGTCACCGGCTCGAAGTACAGGCGGTCGGAGGTGTCGTAGTCGGTCGAGACCGTCTCCGGATTGCAGTTGACCATGATGGTCTCGTAGCCGTCCTCGCGCATCGCGAGGGCCGCATGGACGCAGCAGTAGTCGAACTCGATGCCCTGGCCGATGCGGTTCGGACCGCCGCCCAGCACCATGATCTTCTTCTTGTCGGTCGGGTTGGCCTCGCACTCCTCGTCGTACGTGGAGTACATGTAGGCCGTCTGGGTCGCGAACTCGGCGGCGCAGGTGTCGACACGCTTGTAGACCGGGCGCACGTTCAGCGCGTGACGCGTCTTGCGCACCTCGTGCTGGTTGGTGCCCAGCAGCTTGGCCAGGCGCTTGTCCGAGAAGCCCTTCTTCTTCAGCAGGCGCAGTTCGTCGACGCTGAGCGACGCCAGCGTGCGGCCGGCCAGCGACAGCTCGATCTTGATCAGCTGCTCGATCTGGGCGAGGAACCACGGATCGATCTTCGTTTCCTCGAAGACCTCGTCCAGCGTCATGCCGATGCGGAAGGCGTCGCCCAGGAACAGGATGCGCGACGGACCGGGCTCGCCGATCTCCTGCACGATCTCCTCGCGGTCGGTGCTGATCTCGGACAGGCCGTCGATGCCGGTCTCCAGGCCGCGCAGCGCCTTCTGGAACGATTCCTGGAAGTTGCGGCCCATGGCCATCACTTCGCCGACCGACTTCATCTGCGTCGTCAGGCGCGAGTCGGCCATCGGGAACTTCTCGAAGGCGAAACGCGGGATCTTGGTGACGACGTAGTCGATGCTGGGCTCGAACGAGGCCGGCGTGATGCCGCCGGTGATGTCGTTCTTGAGCTCGTCGAGCGTGTAGCCGACGGCCAGCTTCGCGGCGATCTTGGCGATCGGGAAGCCGGTGGCCTTGGAGGCCAGCGCCGACGAGCGCGACACGCGCGGGTTCATCTCGATCACCACCATGCGGCCGTCGACCGGGTTGATCGAGAACTGCACGTTGGAGCCGCCGGTGTCGACGCCGATCTCGCGCAGGATCGCGATCGAGGCGTTGCGCAGCAGCTGGTATTCCTTGTCGGTCAGGGTCTGCGCCGGGGCCACGGTGATCGAGTCGCCGGTGTGGATGCCCATCGGGTCCAGGTTCTCGATCGAGCACACGATGATGCAGTTGTCCGCCTTGTCGCGGACCACTTCCATCTCGTATTCCTTCCAGCCGATCAGCGACTCCTCGATGAGCAGCTCGTTCGTCGGCGAGAGGTCGAGGCCGCGCTTGCAGATCTCCTCGAACTCTTCCGGGTTGTAGGCGATGCCGCCGCCGGTGCCGCCCAGCGTGAAGCTGGGGCGGATCACCATCGGGAAGCCGTCGCCGCCGATCTCGGCGTGGATGCGCTTCTGCACAGCCCACGCCTCTTCCAGCGAATGCGCGATGCCCGAGCGGGCCGAGCCCAGCCCGATCTTGGTCATCGCGTCCTTGAACTTCAGACGGTCCTCGGCCTTCTCGATGGCGTGCTCGTTGGCGCCGATCATCTCGACCTGGTACTTGTCCAGCACGCCGTGCTTGTGCAGGTCCAGCGCGCAGTTCAGCGCGGTCTGGCCGCCCATCGTCGGCAGGATCGCGTCGGGACGCTCCTTGGCGATGATCTTCTCGACCACCTGCCAGGTGATCGGCTCGATGTAGGTGACGTCCGCGGTGTCCGGGTCCGTCATGATGGTCGCCGGGTTGCTGTTCACCAGGATGACCTTGTAGCCCTCCTCGCGCAACGCCTTGCAGGCCTGGGCGCCCGAGTAGTCGAACTCGCAGGCCTGACCGATGATGATCGGGCCGGCGCCGATGATGAGGATGCTTTTGATATCAGAACGCTTGGGCATGAGTCGTCTCCCTCTTCATCAGGCCTTGGACATCAGACCGATGAAGCGGTCGAACAGATACGAAATGTCGTGCGGGCCGGGGCTCGCTTCCGGGTGGCCCTGGAAGCAGAACGCGGGCTTGTCGGTGCGGGCCAGGCCTTGCAGCGTGCCGTCGAACAGGCTCACGTGCGTGGCGCGCAGGTTGGACGGCAGCGTGTCGGGATCGACCGCGAAACCGTGGTTCTGGCTGGTGATGCTGACGCGGCCGTTGTCGAGGTCCTTCACCGGGTGGTTCGCGCCGTGGTGGCCGAACTTCATCTTGAAGGTCTTCGCGCCGGAGGCCAGCGCCATGATCTGATGGCCCAGGCAGATGCCGAAGGTCGGGATACCGGCCTCGATCAGCTGCGCGGTGGCCTTGATCGCGTAGTCGCAAGGCTCCGGATCGCCGGGGCCGTTGGACAGGAACACGCCGTCCGGCTCGAGGTCGAAGACCGCCGAGGCCGGCGTCTGCGCCGGCACCACGGTGATGCGGCAACCGCGCGAAGCCAGCATGCGCAGGATGTTGCTCTTGACGCCGAAGTCGTAGGCGACGACGTGGAACTTGGGCGAGGACTGCTGGCCGTAGCCCTTGCCGAGCGTCCACTCGGTCTGGGTCCAGACTTCGCGCTCGGTGCGGCTGACGACCTTCGCCAGGTCCAGGCCCGCCATGCTGGGCGCACCCTTGGCCAGAGCGACCGCCTCGTCGATGTTCGCCTGGGTGATCTGCTCGCCGGCGTTCAACGCCAGGATGCAACCGTTCTGGGCGCCCTTCTCGCGCAGCACGCGCGTCAGGCGGCGAGTGTCCAGATCGGCGATGGCGACGGTGCCCTCGTCCTTCAGGTACTGGCGCAGCGTGCGGCCCTTGCGGAAGTTCGAGTCGAGGACCGGCGCCTCCTTGATGATCAGGCCTGCGGCAAAGATCTTCGACGCCTCGACGTCCTCGTCATTGACGCCATAGTTGCCGATGTGCGGATACGTCAGGGTGACGATCTGGCGGCAGTAGCTGGGGTCGGTGAGGATTTCTTGGTAGCCGGTGAGCGCGGTGTTGAACACCACCTCACCAACGGTCCGGCCGGCGGCGCCGAGCGCGGAACCCTTGAAGACCGTGCCGTCTGCCAGGGCAAGAATCGCGGGGGGAGCGGAAAGCAGATCGGGCAGCACGGGAAACTCCGTTGTTGTGCGCGCGCCCGGCTCTGCTTCAGGGCCCTGGATTCGCCGCCGGCACGCGCCATGGACGGCTGGCGCGCGGGTGCGACCGGGTCTCCTGGGAGGGAGTCGATCCGAGTGGGATCCGATGCGATCGGGGGTGAAGTTTGCGGGACGCGGTAGGTTGCGGGTAAACCTGACGAGTATAACCCGCCAGGGTATTCACGGAGAAGATTTGCGCAAACGGGACCCTGGCCCGTCACGCATGTGCGCTCATCCGAGCGCCGCGATGCCGGCCTTGGCGACCTGCGCATCTTCATTGGACTTCACGCCGCTGACGCCGACGGCGCCGACGCAGAAACCTTCGGCCATCACCGGCACGCCGCCTTCCAGCATGCCGTCCAGCGGCACGCTGAGGAAGGCGTTGCGGCCGTTGTTGACGATGTCCTCGTAGACCTTGGATTCGCGACGACCCAGCGCGGCCGTCCTGGCCTTGGCGGGCGCGATCACGGCCGAGGTGGCCGCCGCGTTGTCCAGGCGTTGCAGCCACAGCAGATGGCCGCCGTCGTCGACGATGGCGATGGTCACCGCCCAGTTGTTCTTGAGCGCCTCGGCTTCCGCGGCGGCGGCGATGCGCTTGACGTCGTCCAGGGTCAGGAAGGGCTTCTGTTTCATCTGCGGCCTCGTCGGGATCATTGAAGGAAAGGCGATCACTTTAACGAAGCCTTAAGGCCCGCGCCTACAATCGACAGCAACTCTCACTTCATGGGGCGCACGCACATGAACGACCGCATCATCGATCTCAACACCGGTGGCTACGGCTCCTCGCTGTCCGCCGACCGTCAGCGCGTCCTGCGCAACACCTACGCGCTGCTGGCGCTGTCGCTGATCCCGACCGTGCTCGGCGCCTGGATCGGCGTGAGCACCGGGATCCTCGCCGCCATGGGCAACGGCGCGAGCATGATCCTGTTCTTCGTGGGCGCGTTCGGCCTGATGTTCCTGGTCGAGAAGACCAAGAACTCCGCCGCCGGCGTCGCCTCGCTGCTGGCCTTCACCTTCTTCATGGGCCTGATGCTGTCGCGCCTGCTGGCCGCGATCCTGGGCTTCAAGAACGGCGGCACGCTGATCATGACGGCCTTCGGCGGCACCGCCGGCATCTTCTTCGCGATGGCCTCGCTCGCGACCGTCGTCAAGCGCGACCTGTCCGGCCTGCAGAAGTTCCTGTTCGTCGGCGCCGTGATCGCGATGATCGCCGGCATCGCCAACGTCTTCCTGCAGTCCACCGGCGTCCACCTGGCGCTGCTGGTCGCCGTGCTGGGCATCTTCTCGGCCTTCATGCTGGTGGACGTCAAGCGCGTGATCGACGGCGGCGAGACCAACTACATCAGCGCGACGCTCAACATCTACCTCGACCTCTACAACGTGTTCACCGCGCTGCTGCAGCTGCTGGGCATCTTCGGCGGTGACCGCGACTGAGCGTCCGGGCCATTCCCACCGAGCTCCAACGAGCTTTCATGAGCTCCAACGACAACGCCTCGGTTTCCCGAGGCGTTTTTCATTGCGCGAGCACAGCGCGCGCGCGGACACGGCATCCGGCCGTGCGTCGGACTCAATGCCCGGTCTTGCCTTGCGCCTTGTCCAGTTCAGGCTGCGCGCTCGACGCCTCCTCGGCGGCACCCGCCTCATCCGGACGGTGTGTCACCACAGGCTTGATCGCCCCGGTGCCAATGAAGCGCGCGTACTCGCTGCGAGGCATGAGGGCGCTCAGCCGCGAATCGCCCTCCTCCCAGCCCAGGGTCACGTCGTGCTCGTTGATCTCGACCTGCACGGCGCCGGGGCGGATGGCCATCATCGGACCGTCGCCGGTGCGGTAGGTCACCTCGCCGCAGATGAAGGCGGACTGGCTTAACAGCTGATCTTCACTCGCCTGACGTTCGACGGAAGGATCGACCGTGGAAGCGTCGGCGGGATGCTCGGGCGGCAGAGGGGGTCGGGCGCTCATGGAAGGTCCTCCTGGGAATGATCCCGCGGCAGTTCATCGAGCCACTGCCACATGCGCACGGCCAACGCAGTGGCGGTGCAGGTGGCCAACGTCATCAGCATGAGCATGTTGTCGTCCATGGTGACCTCGAACCGCAGGGGGATCAGGTTGCGATGACGGCATCGTCGCCGTCGGCCCGCCGGCGGCGAAGCGGCGGCCACCGCAACGCGCTGTAGGTGCTGTCCCACAGCAATCGCCGGGCCTGGTCGACCAGCCGGATCCGTCCCTGCAAACCTGTGTGAAGTCGCGGGCGATCCTTGACCGGATCGTCAACGGCCGCCGACGCGTGACCGTTGTGGCCACAGGCTGTAGGACGACGTCGGACACGACCCACCTCCCAGCACCGACACGACGCACCGCGCTGCACTGATGGGAAGCGGACGGCCCTGCGCCGATAGTCAAAGCAAAGGAACTCAGCAGGAGAACCCAAATGAGCCTCCAGATTGCCGCTGACGCCGCTCCGTCGCAGTTCGAGATCCGTTTTGAATCCCTCTTCGACGCTGGACGTGCGATGTCCTTCCCTTGCGACCAGCAAGGCCACGTCGATCTGGACAGCCTGCCTGTCCGGGCCCGCAACAACTATCTGTTCGCCCGCGCCATGGTCGGCAAGGATTTCCTCCCGCCCGCCGTGCGCGGCCGCAACAACCACTGATCCACGCCCACCGCTTCTGACGCCGCCTCGGGCACGAGGCAGGTTCGCCGTTTGCCGATACCTTCCTGCATCCTCCCTGTTGCCGCGCTGCGCCTCACGGCCGGCGCGGCTCTTTTTTTGGGGATGCGACGGGTCAGCGCGTGACCGCGGGCGTCGCTTCCTCGAAGCGGTCGACCGTGCGCAACGGCTTGAACAGGGCCGCCCAGGCCGCGACGACGCCCAGGGTGCAGACGGCGCCGGTGACGGCCGCAGGCACCGCGCCCAACGCTGCGGCCGCACTGCCGGCGCGGAACTCGCCCAGCTCGTTGGACGATCCGATGAAGAGCATGTTCACCGCGTTGACCCGGCCGCGCATCTCATCGGGCGTCGAGAACTGCACCAGCGCGCCCCGGATGTAGACGCTGACCATGTCCGCCGCGCCCGCGATCGCCAGCGCCCCGAAGGACAGCCAGAACGTCGTCGACAGCGAGAACACCAGATTGGCCAGGCCGAACACCGCCACCGCGGCGAACATCGTCTTGCCGACGTGCCGGTTGAAGGGCCGCAGGCTCAGGTAGAAGCCGGCGGTGACCTCGCCCACGGCCATGGCGCTGCGCAATGCGCCGAGCCCCTCCGGACCGGCATGCAGCACCTCATGGGCATAGATCGGCAGCAGCGCGACGACCCCGCCCAGCAGCACCGCGAACAGGTCCAGCGAGATCGTGCCCAGGATGATGGGCCGCGACCGGATGAAGTGGATGCCCGCGCCGAAGCGCTGCCAGATGTTCCCGCCCGCGGGCGACGGCGGCGCGGCGAAGCGCACCGGCACGGCGCCGACCAGCAACGCGGTGCCCAGCGCGAAACAGGCCAGGCAGACGAGGTAAGTGAGGCCCGATCCGCCGAAGCCGTACAGGAGCCCGCCCAGGAACGGTCCGCCGATGCTGGCCACGCGCAGCAGCATGCTGTTGGCGGCAATCGCCTGGGCCAGCTGTTCGCGCGGCACGATCTGCGGCAGCAGGCTCTGCAGCGCCGGTCCGGAGAAGGCGCGCGAGCATCCGAAAACCACCAGCACGGCGTAGATCCCGGCCACGCCCGCATGGCCGTGACCGGACAGCCACCACAGCGCCAGGCTGCAGCCCGCGCTCACGGCCCAGCTGATCGCCAGGATCGGCTTGCGGCTGAAGCGGTCGATCAGGTCGCCGGCGGGCAGCAGGAGCAGCAGCATCGGGATGAACTGCGCCAGGCCGACGTAGGCCAGCGCCAAGGGCTCGCGCGTCAGGTCGTAGACCTGCCAGGCCACGACCACCGCCTGGATCTGTCCGGCGAAGACCGCCGCGAGGCGGCAGATCAGGAACGCCGTGAAGCCGGGGTGGCGGAATACGCTCGTCCGGGGTGACGGCGCGGTGCCGGAAGCGGGGGAAGTCGGTGAGGAAGGAGCGGTCACGGGGCAGGAAGTGTTCAAGGCCTTCTTGGGCGGGCGCCGACCAGTTTAGCGAGGCGGCCTGCCGGCTTGGGCGCAGTGCGTTTGAACCACATGCAACAGTCCGCCGCCGCCTCCAGGACAAGGCCAAACCGGCCGGACCACGCAAATCAGCAGGTCAACGCCCTTGAATCTGCTAGTTGGTTGTCATTCGCCACCAAGGAAGGTCATAGGCCCTGATTCAAGGAATTCCGACCATCGGCGCTTCGCTTCAGCTTGAAGCCTGACCCTCGGAGTTCCTGGATGACACCACCCTTCTTCCTGATCCGCCTGCTCGCCAACTGCCTGGCTCGCCCTGGCTTGTCCGCCGCCGCGACACCCCTGCTGTCCGGTGCCCTGGTTGACCGCCGCCTTGGCGGGGAGTCCGCCCATGATCACTGAGATCCCGACGCAGAGCCGGCGCCTCTCGCGCTACCTCGGCACGGTGCTGTGCATCATCGTGGCCGCGGGCGCCAGTGCGTTGATCCTCACCGCACCGGTGTGGTCCGCCGACGACCTCGCCGCCCTGCCCTCCAGTGCACATTCAACGGCGGCGTCGCCCTCGGAGGGTCCTTCGACGGAGCCGGCACCCAGAGGCGGCGGTTCGTGAGCGGGCGCGCCTCCTTCTCCCGGCATTCGGCCAGCCAAAGAAAAACGGCGCCCTTCCAGGGCGCCGTTCCAATGGGTGTCGACAGGGGGATCCGGGCAATGTTCGAGTTGTCGCCCCGGATCCGCCGGTTCAACGTCAGGCACGAGCGACTTGGCGTCGAACGCACCTCCCGCCGGGGATGAAACGTCTTCGGCCGATCAGCGCTGGTTGTAGCGCGCCTTGGCCGAGTTCACGCAGACGTCCTTGGCATCGCCGGACAGCATGTTGCACTTCTCGGAGGCCAGCTTGTAGTCGGCCTTCACGCGGGTTTCCTCGGCGTCATCGACGGCCGCGGCCACCTTCTTGTTCATCTTCAGTTCAGCCTTGGACTTCTCGTAAGCCGTCTTGGCCTCGCGCTGGCAGACGTCCTTGGCTTCGCCCGAACGGTCGTCGCAACGCTCCTTGGCCACGTCGTAACGGGCTTCGTAACGGGCCTCGATCAGCTTGGCCTCATCCTTGGCGTTGCCGCTGTAGTTGTATTCGAGCTGGGCCAGCGCCACGTCCTCACGGCCCTTCGCCTCCTTGACGCAGATGTCCTTGGCGTTGCCCGACAGCTGGTCGCACGCATCCTTGTCGACCTTGTAGGTCTTCTTGATGTCGTCCTTCGCGCCGTCGTAGACCGACTTGGAGAAGTTGGCGGCTTGCGCCATGCCGGCGCACAGGCTCAGGGCAGCGGCGATCAGGGCGGTGGTTGCGGGCTTGTTCATGGTCATCCTTTGCTTGTTTTTGGAGGGAGGCAGTGAGCCGATCGAGCGGGAATCTGGCAACGTCACTTTCGCAACAGGCTCATCACGAAGGTGACGACGGCCATGATCACGAAGACGAAGAAGAGGATCTTCGCGATGCTCGCGGCGCCGGCGGCGATGCCACCGAAACCGAACAGCGCGGCGATCAAGGCAATGACGAAAAAGACAACGGCGTAGTGCAGCATCTCGGTTCTCCTGCGCGGCACCGTGCCGCGATGAAGTGAACTTTAGGGACTGGCCGGTTCGCCTGGGGCAGTCCCGCACCGCGAACCCGCGTCGGAGCCGAAACCGAGACGCTGTAGGAGAGGACCTACCGCGCCTCCCGGGCGCGTGTCGCAGCGGCAAAGACGTCCGTCCATCAAGGACCGCACGCCCGCCGGCGCCAATGAAAAAGCCGGCTCGCGCCGGCTTTCGTCGAGAGAAGCGTGCGCGCCGCGGCGGCGCCCCTTCTCACCAGATCTTCTGGAAGGTCACCCCGACGCGCCCACCCCGAGGGCGGAAGGTCAGCGACGACTGCCCGCTGAGTTCCATCTTGAAGCCCTTGCGCAGGTCCGCGTAGGCCTTGCGACTGGTGAAGGACAAACCGACCCGCACCTGGCGCTGATCCCGGTTGTTGAGCCCCGCCACGTTCAAGTCGTCGATCTGCGCGCGCTGCGCATCGACCAGCGGCGTCTGGACGAAGGCATGGGAACGCGGACCGGTCGGCATCGCCAGCCCGACCAGCACGCCGGCGTCCCCGGCCGCGCCGGAACGCAGGTTCTGGTAGGGCGTCGCATACAGCCCGCCGCCGAATGCGGCACCGCGCTGTTCGACCCCCACCCCCACCCGCAATCCGCTGCCGGACAAGGGTTTGGCCCACACCATCGTCTGTGTCGCGTGGGGCGCACGGCCGTACCAGCCGGCGGCTCCGGCGGACTGGTTGGCGGTGGCCAGCGGTTCGGCCGCGCTCTGGGTCACCGTGTAGTGGGAACCCGAAGACGCATCGCGCAAGGCGGGATGGCGCGCGCGCTCGGACAGGCTCCGACCGGAGAGCTCGACATGGTCATCGAGAGAACTGGGCGTCGCGTCGACGGCGGGCGCCGCCTGGACAAGCGACGCCAGCGTGAGGGTCGCCGGCACCAACGCGGCGCGCAGCAGGTTTCGGGGGCAGATAGCATTCATGGCTCAACTCCCGTTCTTGAGAACAACTTAGGACGCGGGTTGCGACAGGAAAATCTCGATCCGACGATTGGCGGCCCGACCGGCCTCAGTGGCGTTGCTGGCCACCGGCTGTCGACCGCCGCGGCCCTCCACGAGCAGCCGGCCACGCCGGACGCCGTGATGGACCAGGTACTCACGCACGGCTTCCGCCCGATCCAGCGACAGCGGGCCGTTGACCGCGTCGCCTGCCGAACTGTCGGTGTGGCCCACGATGGTCACGCGGACGGCGTCGTCGAGGTTGCGACTGACTTCGTCGAGCACCGGCCGCAGGGCCGGCTTGAGCTCGGAGCGACCGATGTCGAAGGACGCATCGGCAGGCACGCTCAGCTTGAGCTGGTTGTCCGCGGTGCGGGCAACACTGATGCCTGCACCGACGCCCACCTGGATCAGGGCCTGGCGTCGTTCTTCCATCCGCGACGTCCAGAGGTTGCCGCCGATGGCGGACGGCGCGGCGCCCGGCGCAGTGCCGGCCGGCGCGTTGACGCCGTCCGAAGCGGACCGGCCGTCCATCGTCGTGCAGCCCCCCAACGCCAGCAGCACACCGATCGCCAGGACCGGCAGGCTGAGCGCGGCCATCAATCGCTGGCGGCTCCCGACGACAACTCGTGCAAGACGCGCCACGCGGACAGCACGCGCGACGGGCAAGGCGTCAGCGGCATGGTGGGTGAGGACGCGGGGGCGGCGACGCATGACAGTCTCCAGGAGGGCGGTGGGGCTCGGTCACACGATAGGGCGACCTTGATGCATGTCATGCTAGGGAGATCGCGGGGTGGCGGGTGTAGTCGGCTGTCGGAAGCGCAAGTCAGACTGGGCTGACAAATCGCCATCGATCAGCGGGAGGACGTCTTCCCTGCCGCGGCCGATCAGGCGCTCAGCATGACGCCATCGGACGGGTCGTCGTCCAGCGGCAGCAGGTCGGCATCGGACAACTCGGCGGCGTCCACCTCCTCGTCGAAAGCGGCTTGGTCGTCGGCGCCACGGTGCGCGATCAGCGGCTTGTCCAGCGGGCGGTAGATGCGGCTGCGCAGGCGGGCCAGACGCTCGGAGGCGGCCACTTCGTGGGCAACGCGCTCGGGATCGAGCAGCATCGCGAACGGGTTGGCGGCGAAGTCTTGGGTCTTGGTCTGCATGTCGATCTCCAGGGGGGATTCAGTCCGTTCCGAGGGCAGTTCGCGAGGGCCAGCCTGCGAGGGCCTGAGGGCGTCGCCGACACCGTGTCGGCATGGAATGGACTGTAGGGATCGAGCCGGTCCGTCGACAGTGGGCGGCGGGCCAAACCGCGTGTCAGACAGATTCCTAGGGGGTTGCCAGCAGCCGCCTCACGGCGAGGCGCGTGGGCGTGACGGATGCCGCGCCTGGGCCAGCTTGTCGAGCTTCTCGGCCATCTCGTCCTGCCCGGCGCGGCGGGCGAAGTCGGCCGCCGTCATCTTGTGGTCGTTGCTCAGCGTGACGTCGGCGCCGGCGGCGATCAGCACCTCGGCGCCGCTGAGACCGCCGTAGCCGGCCGCCATCATCAGCGGCGTCGTGCCGTTGGCCGACCGGGCGTCGATGTCGGCGCCCTGCGCCACCAGCCAGCGCACCACCTGCTCGTTCGGTCCCGCGGCCGCGTAGTGCAGCGCGGACCAGCCGGGCTCGTTCACGAAGGCGCCGCGTTTGACGAGTTCCTTGACCCACTCCAGCTGGCCCTTGAGCGCCGCGAGCATCAGCGGCGTCTCGCCGGCCTGGTTGATCGCGCTGACGTCGGTGCCGGGACTCTTCAGCAGGGTCTCGAAGGCCTTGCCGGACTCTTCGCGGATCGCCACATGCAGGGCCGTGTTGCCCTGCGCATCGCGGACGTTGGGATCGACACCCGCCAGCAGCAGCTTCATCACCGTGGCGGCGTGGTCGTTGCGGGCGGCGACATGCAATTCGGGCGCCGCTGCGGTCGCGGACGCCGGCGTCGGCGCCTGCGATCCGAATCGCCCCTGCGCCAGGACCGGCCCGGCGGGCATCGCCGCCCACATCAGGCCGGCGAGTGCGCCGCCCACGGCAAGGATCGCCCTCCGCGGCGAACGGCCGGCCATCTCAGGCAGCCTCCGGCAGCTGGAACAGCCGCCGCGTGTTCGCCGTGCACTGCGCGGCCAGCGTTTCCACGGACACACCGCGGACCTCGGCGATCAGCTTGGCCACGTGCGGGACATAGGCCGGCTGGTTCAGCTTGCCGCGGTACGGCACCGGCGCCAGATAGGGGCTGTCGGTCTCGATCAGGAGGCGGTCCGCCGGCACGATCTTCGCGACCTCCCGCAGATCGGCCGCGTTCTTGAAGGTCACGATCCCTGAGAAGGAGATGTGGAAGCCCTGGTCCAGCGCCGCCTTGGCCACGTCCATGGTTTCGGTGAAGCAGTGCACCACGCCGCCGGGCTGGCCGGCGTCCTCCTCGCGCATCAGGCGCAGGGTGTCCTCGGCCGCCGAACGGGTGTGGATCACCAGCGGCTTGCCCGTCCGCTTCGCGGCGCGGATGTGGTTGCGGAAGCGTTCCCGCTGCCATGCCATGTCCTCGACGGTCCGGCCGTTCAGGCGGTAGTAGTCCAGCCCGGTCTCGCCGATGGCGACGACCTTGGGATGCGCGGCGCCCGCGACCAGTTCGTCGACGCTGGGCTCATGGACCTCGTCGCTGTCCGGATGGACGCCGACGGTCGCGAAGAGTTGCCGATGCGCGTCGGCGATGGCCCGGACCTCGGGGAACTCCTCCATCGTCGTGCAGATGCAGACGGCCTGCGTCACCCGGGCCGCGTCCATCGCGGCGAGCAGGTCGGGGAGCTGGGACTTAAGCTCGGGGAAGCTCAGGTGGCAATGGGAATCGATGTACATGAGAACAACTCCGCCCGGCTCCTGCGGTGGGCCGGGCGCTGCCGCGGCAAGAGGGCCGCGGATTTCCGGGATTCAGATCGTCTGCGTCGGCTTGGCCGAGGAGATCGCCGTGCCCAGCAGTTCCTCGATCTTGAGCTTGATCACGCGGGTCTTCTCGTCGCCCGGGAAGCGCACGCCGACGCCCTGCGTGCGGCCGCCCGACGCGTTGGCCGGCGTCAGCCAGGCCACCTTGCCGGCGACCGGATAGCGGTTGGGATCCTCGGGCAGCGTCATCAGCAGGTAGATGTCCTCGCCCAGCTTGTAGTCGCGCGTGGTCGGCACGAAGACGCCGCCTTCCGAGAAGATCGGGATGTAGGCCGCGTAGAGCGCGCCCTTCTCCTTGAAGACCAGCTGGATCACGCTGGGGCGGGCACCGCCGGCGGGAGCCGGGACGGGGGCGGACGCGGGG
>CBIHMU010000064.1:0-33016 GCA_966211105.1 uncultured Burkholderiales bacterium | reverse complement strand
CACTCGGGCATTTTTCGTGCCGATAGCCGTGCTCGCCAGCTACCCGCGATGGCGCGCTAGCGTCGCGGACGGCCCGCAAGCGCGGCTGTCGCCGCTGTAGCGACAGTACAGGCCACTGTCTCGCATCTGGTTGAGCGGGATTGGCGCTGGGCGTCTCGGGCATGACGTGTACTGGTCTGGTCGCACGCAAGGCGAGCCTCCATTGGACGCAAACCTTGATGCCTGCTTATGCGACCTTGAAGGTTGCCACCAGCCCGACGAGTCGCTCGGACTGTGATCTCAAGCTCTCCGCTGCGGCGGCACTCTCTTCGACAAGCGCGGCGTTCTGCTGCGTGGTCCTGTCCATCTGTCCGATCGCCTCGCCGACTTGGGCCACGCCCTGGCTCTGCTCAAGCGACGCCGCGCTGATCTCGGCCATGATGTCGGTCACGCGCTGGATGGACGTGACGATCTCCTGCATCCTCTGTCCGGCGGCGTCCACTTGTGACGTGCCGCGCTCGACGCGTTCGGAGCTTGTTGCGATGAGGGTCTTGATTTCCCGGGCCGCGGTGGCGCTGCGCTGGGCAAGGGTGCGCACTTCCTGGGCGACCACCGCGAAACCTTTTCCGTGTTCCCCCGCCCGAGCGGCCTCCACGGCCGCGTTGAGCGCGAGGATGTTTGTCTGGAAAGCGATGCCGTCGATGACGCCGACGATATCGCCGATTTTCTGCGACGACTCGTTGATGTCGCGCATGGTGGACACCACCTCGGACACGGACTGTCCGCCGAGCTTGGCAACCTGGGACGCGCTGCTGGCGAGCTGATTGGCCTGCATGGCGTTGTCCGAATTCTGACGAACGGTGGCGCCAAGCTGTTCCATTGACGAGGCAGTGTCTTGCAGCGCGGAAGCCTGCTGCTCGGTGCGGCTGCTCAGGTCGGAGTTGCCTTGCGCAATCTGCGCGGATGCCGTCGCCACGCCATGAGCGTTCTCCAACACCGAAGAGACAACACCGTTGAGCTTTGTCTGCATCTGCTTGAGTGCGGCAAGGACGCTTCGGTCGTCGTTCTTGTTGAGCTGGATCTCGGTCGTGAGGTCTCCCTGAGCCACCCTTGTCGCCAGGGACACCGCGACCGCCGGGTCGCCGCCGATCTGACCCAGCACGTTGCGCACGATCACCGAGGCGAGGAGGGTGCCCACCACCACGGCGGCCACCATCAGGCTCCACGATGCGCCCTTGGCGAAACCATAGGTGGAGGAGGCTTGACGAGCCGACTCGCTGGCCGTCGCGTTGTTGATCTCCACGAGACGGCTGATCGCAGCGACCCACGCGTCAAAGGTGGTCTTGGATGTCGTGAGATGAGCCTCGCGCGCCTGCGAAAAGGAGTCCTCGCCGGCGCGTGACAGCGTAAGCACCCTGTCCATCGACGTGAGGAATGCGTCCCGCAATCTCTGGTAGTCCGCGAAGCCTTGCGCCTCGTCGCCAGGCGCAACAAGCGGTCGGTAAGCCTCCTCCTGCTTGGCGAGCACGGAGCGCAGATTGGCGATCTGCCGATCCGCGGCCGCGATCTCCGGCTCATTCTTGCTGAGCACATGCTCGGCCTCGGCGCGCCGGATCTGATTGGCGGTGGCGCGCATGTTGGCCAGCGACGTGACGCTCGGAAGCTGTTCCGTCGCGAGATCGTGCGCCACGGCATTGACGCGCGCCAACTGCACGAGGCCGAACACCCCCATGAGCAGGACCAGGCTCACCAGTGCAATGAACGAAAAGTTGAGTTTCGCCTTGAGCGTCATATCTGCGTCCCTGGCGCGCCGCCGACGGACCTTCAAAGTCCGCCCGCGGTCGCAGCGTTGGTGTGGAATGAAATGTCACGCTTGACGCGGGGCGAGCGAGCCGTGGCACGGCTCAACCGTGGAGACCTTCTATCGCCGCCTGGATGGGTCGAGGTCCGCTCACGGCGCGTGACGAGGATGGACGCGACGTTGCGCCCGATCAGGATCGGGCAAGATCGGTTCCCCGTGCGCATTCCGCCCGTGAAGGGACCTCGCCGATCTGTGCTTGGCGCGGTATCGCTGAGGTGACGCTGAGTCGATTTCCATTGAGTTTCAAATTTTTGAGACGATTCTTGAAATGCTATATATTTCAATGTCTTAGCCGAATTAAATCTACTCATGCGCGACGAACTCCTTGCGTTGGTTCAAGCCTCTGGTGCAGGAGGCCTTGCGGCCGAAGAGCTCTTGACCGGGCTTGCGGACAGAATCAGCCGCGCCACCCTCAATCGCCATCTGGCCGCACTTCGCGAGGAAGGGCTGATCAAGTCAGTCGGCAACGCGCGAGCCACGCGCTACGTGACCACGTCGGCGTTCTCGCGCGCCGACATCGACGCTTACTTCGCGCGTCCCGCTGCCAGCAGACCGGTTGCGCCGTTTCGAGACGAGTACCTGGAGCCTTCGGCCAACATCGACGGCGATCGCGCGGAACGGTGCGTCGAGATCCAGGGGTTGGCCAACCCGATGGACCGCAAGTACCTCTCAGGCTTTCTGGTGGACTTCAGCTGGGGGTCCTCCATCCTGGAGGGAAGCACCTACTCGGAGCTGGACACCGAGGCGCTCTTCGCGTACGGGCAGCGGGCCAAGGACAAGCCTGTCGAGGACGCCTTCCTGGCACTCAATCACAAGCGGGCAGGGGAGCACCTGTGGACCCACCGGGAGCTGTCAGTGGAGAACCTCTGCGCGATGCATGCCTTGCTCACTGATGACCATGGGCGGGAGGAACTCGCGGAGTCTGATCACTTCCTGCCTGCCGAGCAGCGAGGCGTCACGCGAGTCTTCAAGGACGTGAATCTGCAGAACTCAGCGTATCTGCCACCGTTTCGACCAGGCACGCATCACGCGCGGGAAGTGCTTGAACGGATTGTTGCCACGGCGGGCCTGCTCCCTGCGGTGGAGGCGGCGCTCTACCTGCTCACACGCGTTGCCTACGTCCAGTCCTTCGGCAACGGCAACAAGCGCACTTCGCGTTTGGCTGCCAACATTCCGCTGCTGGCCGCAGGTCTGATCCCCTTCTCGTTTGCCGACGTCGACAAGGCTGACTACATCCGCGGCATGGCCGCGTTCTATGAACTGGGCTCGGTCCATGTCATCGAGCAAACCTTCATCCAAGGCTACGTCCGCTCGGTCATCCGGAGCAGCAACTTGCCCGCCGGCTTGCGAACGGCCAGCGCTGATCCCGAGGTATTGGCGGCCCAGTTGGTCGAGTATGTCAACACGGGAAAGCGGCCCTCGCTTCAGGGCGCGGATGCACTCTTGCGTGGCAGGTCGGCCTAGGCTTACGCGCCGCGTAAATGCTCCAGCCCGCGCTGAACACGGTGTTGGGGCGCTGGAGAGTGGCGCCGTAGAGCAGAGCGAGTGCTCGGACGCGTGGTGCGCGGGGGAGCTGCACCTCTTGCATCGCAAGGGACACTGACTTGGCCGACGAATTCACGGCGGTCGAACCCACGTGCAGCCGCGGGCTTGTCGTCATGCTTCTTGGCAAGTTTTTACCGAACAGGCCAGGGTGCTCCCGTTAGATCAGGGTCACTCCGGGTGACCGTGTCCACAGCCCACACGCCCACAGGACCAGTGGCCAACAAGCCAACAAGCCACCTGAGCATGCCTGCCAACTCGACGCCGAGCTGGTGCCAGAGAAGACCAATGGGCCAGGCGGCATGGCGGCGAGCCTGGGATGTCAGCCATCGGCTGCGGCCGATCGTCTGCGCGGATGTCTTGTCTTCGGCGCGACGGCAGCGGGCACGCCCATGTCCCTGAGCGCCTCAAAGACAAGCAACGACGCATGAGCGTCGTTCGCGGCGTACTGAAGTTGCTGGGTGGTGAGCTGGGGGAGCGACCAGTTCGAAGTCGTGACCTTCTTGGATTTCGGAAAGCGCTGCGCCAGCACCACGGCCACCGCGCTCTTGAGCCCGACGTCGTCCATGAACCCGAGGCGCCGCACCATCCGTGAGACGTCCACTG
Source organism: uncultured Burkholderiales bacterium (assembly GCA_966211105.1). Classification (GTDB taxonomy): domain Bacteria; phylum Pseudomonadota; class Gammaproteobacteria; order Burkholderiales; family Burkholderiaceae_C; genus Roseateles. Next base: position 29,028 of record CBIHMU010000064.1, on the reverse strand, counting down.
TTGCCGCAAGCGCTACGCCCAGCTTCCTGAACAACGGCGTGCGATCAGACGCCAGACCGAACCCGACCTTCACCACCGCCTCGGTTTCGAGCATGGCCTTGAGAAAGGCGGCGGTGCCGGGCGCTTCGGTGTGGATGATGAAAGCGCGGTCTGCGGTCGCGAACTGCACGATGTGCGGGCCGGTGTTCTCACCACCGGCCACGAACTGCGGTTTGCTTTCCGTGTCGAAACCCACGTGGCCGGCCAGACGCAGCTCAACTTCGGCGGCCTCGCACTGCTCCTGATTGCGAAGCACGTGAATCCGGTCAAGGGGGAGGGCGCGGTACAGCGGCAGCGCCGCAATCTCTTCGCTGGTGGGCCTGTGCATCGTTGCAGTATGCATGGGAGCACCGGCACGCCGACGCCGCAGCCGAGCGCCTCGCGGGCCGCCCGCGTGGCGCGGACTGCTCACGGGCGAGGGCTAACATCGCCGAACGACGCACGGACGAACGACGCTTGGAGGCTAGGACGCACGGACGCACGGACGCACGGAAGCACGGAAGAACGGACTTTCACGACATGACGCGCAACAAGTGGCTCATCATTGGCGGGCTGGCCATCATCCTCGCCGCGACGGCGGTTGGATTTCAACTCCGAACGACGGGCCTGGGCACCACGGACGAGGCCGTCGAGCTGATCGACCCGGCGAGGGTCGTGGTCCTGCGCACGCCGGGCGGCGTGTTGCAGGTGGCTCAGCTGGAGAGGTCGGAAGCCATCGAATGGAAGACCTCCTGGACTTGCCCTCTGATCGACTGCGGCAGGCTGCCCCAGACGGTGTCAAGGGTGGAGGTGACGGCGCGCTACACCTACACCATCGCGCTCGCGAAGGACTGGAAGCTCGAGCCACGCGACGGCGCCTATCTGCTCAAGGTACCGCTGCCGCGGCTGCAGCTCCCCGTGGCGTTTGACACGTCGACCATGCGCATCGAGACGAAGGAGCGAGGCTTGTTTTCGCCGGACGCCACTCCGAACCGGGAGCTTGCGGTGAAGCACCTCAGCCCGACGCTGGCCCAGCGAGGCGCGGCGCCCGCGTACCTGCGCCTGGTGTCCGCATCGGCCGAAGCGACGGTCCGGGAGTTCGCCAGCAAGTGGCTGCTCGAACAGAACGGCACGACACTCGATCGCAAGCTGGTGGTGGAGTTCGGGGACTGAGCGGACCGGCGCCGGCGGCACTGGCTTGGCGGCGGGCGCTTTGCTGCGCACGTGTGAGGCGGTCCTGGGGTGAACGTCTTGCGACATCGCTGGGGTGCCGCGTGGCTACGTCGCTGTCTCGCACCGCAGACTCAGTCTCAAATTCGGTCGTCAGGCGCCCGCTTGCCTCATTTGCGGGCAGAACAAGCTTTTGCGATATAGAACAACGGCTTGCGATGCACCTGCAGGCAGAGCCAACAGCTTTGTCCACAGGTCCCAGGGATAAATGTCGCCCCGGTCTGCGGTGTTGAAGGTGCTCAGTCATCGAGCGCGCGCTTCACCGCTTTGGTGGCGTCGTCGATCACGGACTCCGCATCGGCCGCAACTTGTTTGGCCGATCGTGACAGGAGCGACTCCGACGACCGCAGCGTCCCGTCCGCGGTGGCCCCGGCGCGAGCCTGGCGGTCCGATGATCCCGCCGCGTCGTCGACGCGATCGCGAACGCTCGTTCCCGCCTGCTGGAACTCGGTGCGCCGAGAGCGCGTCTGAGGTGACGCCTTCAGCGACTGCTCGGTCCAGGACGCCCGCTCGACGGCTTGCCTGTGGGAGTCGTTCATCGCACGTGGATCGACACGCAGCGACGTTGACTCGCGATCTTGCTCATGGGCCCGCCGGACGTCGGCGGCCCCGCCCGGAACGCTGGCGCCGTCGGAGAAGACGCGGTTGGGGCGCAGCGACTGCCGGGCCAGTTCGGCGTCCATCAGCGCCATCGCCGACGCACTGGTGCCCCCGTAGCGCTGCGCAAAACGCGTGAACATCGCCAGGTTGTGCGGATCCTGCGCGATGTCGATGGCGATGGTTTCACCGCGTTCGTAGGCGCTCGCCATGCGCTCGGACAACGCCGTGCTGTGCACCAGGCTCGCGTCCGCACGCTCCGATCGCGACGCGGAAGCACTCAGACGGGCCGCGAGTTCCTGTGCCTCTCGCGCATCCGAGGACACGAGCGTCGCGAAGGAGCGGTCCCGCGAGACGCGGTCGCCGAATTGCTTGAACTCCGACAGCTGCTCATTGGTCATGGCCGACACCACCCGCTGTTCGGCTTTGGACAAGGACGAGAGATAGCTCTTGTCCGCCGCCACGTTGCCCTGCAGACCGGCCAGCGGGGTGCTGACGCCCAGCCGCGCCGCCGCGCCAAGCGCAATGCGCGCACTCTGGCTCTGGGTGAATCCGGTCGTGTCGGCCACGCTCTTGCTGATCTGGTCCAGGCGGTTGAGGTTCTCGCCATACTGCTCGAAGCCGCTGGTGGTGGTGCCGGTGGCGCTGCGGCTGGCATGCAGCTTGGCCAGGCCCTTGGTAAAGGACTCGGCCAGCACCGCCGAACGCTCCTGGTGGGCGGACACCGATTCGCTGCGCGCCGCCGCCACGTGCCGGCTGGCGTCTTGGACATCCTGCTCGGACACCCGGCTGGAGACCACGCGCGACGCGTAGCCCTGGTTGCGCAGCAAGCTCACTGCCGTGCGGCCGCCCAGCACGCCGGCGGTGAAGGCGTCGCCGCTCAGGTCGTCCTGCCAGCGGTTCATGAACGCCGAGGATCGGTTGGGCGAGAGCTGAAGCTGGTCCATGGCCACGTTGCCCATCGACGTGTTGCCCACTGTCGCGGACGAGGTGGCGCCGGAGAGCGCCGCCTGTAGGCCCGACAGCCCGCCGACCAGGGCCGTCCCGATGGTCTCCATGCGTTTGAGCGCGGCCCAGGCGATGAACGGGATGCTGCTCGAGAGGTAACCCACCACGGCCTCGCCGGAGATGGCGCGCGAATAGATGCTGGAGGCGGTTTGCAGCGACAGGGCCTTCGCGCCGCTGCCCAGGTCCGCCGCCGCGGCGAGGTCGTAGGCGGCGTAGACCGAGGCCATGTAGTTCAGGATCGCGTACAGGGGCGGCCACAGCTGAATCCAGATGAGCAGCCCCGCATAGCCCTTGAACGCAAGCATGGTCTCGCGCCCGCTGGTCATGAGCAGCAGCAAGACGAAGAGCGGGAACATCGCGTAAGCCACCGCCTCGATCACGTTGCGCAACACGGGCAGGGCTTGCTCGGCCACCTTGCCGTAGTTGAGCCACGACGCGTTTTGCTGCGCCACGGCCTGGGCCCGTCCCACGGCCAGCACCATCGCGGCGGGATCGTTGACCTTCTGCCCCACCAGCGTTGCGCTGTCCTGGATCACGTTGAGCATGGCGTTCTGGCGAACGATGTCCGCCGCGCTGGCCGCGGCGTCCGCGATGCTGTTCCTGAGGTAGGCCTGCTGGATCTGGGCGGCGATGACACTGACGGCGGCCGCGGCGGGGAGCGTGGGATTGAGCTGGAAGGCGAGCCGCCCCTGCACGCGCGTGAGCTGGGCGGGCAGTCGTGCTTGGAGGAGCTGATAGACGTTGGGGCAGGTGTCGATGCCGATGCCGCTGCCGCCACCGCCACCGCCACCGCCTGGAGACGCCCCCGACGACACGGTGGTGAAGCGCGCCGGATTGGGCTTGCCCATCAGCGGCCAGACGTCGCTGGACGCCGAGAAGGTCGCGGCGTCCAGCGTGCCGTCGAGGAGGTCGTAGGTCGTGCAGTTGTGAATGAAATTGATCAGGTCGGTGCGAAAGCCCGGATCCTGGAAGACGACGGCGGCGGTCTCGCGCACCAGGCGGTTGCCAAACATGAGGCCGTGCTGCTCGTAGCGCAGCTCCTGCGGCTGCGCGGCGTTGCCGGGCAGTTGCTGGAACGCGGTCTCGAACAGGCCTGTCAGCGTGTGACCGATGGTGCTGGTGACGCTGCCCAGGAGCGCCACGCCAAGAGGCACGTTATCGACCACCTTCACGGGCGCGCCGCCCGTCTTGTCGATGATGCCCACACTCACCTTGGGAACGATCAGCAGCGCGAAGACCAAGGTGACGGACGCCAGCCATTTCCAGCCCTGGAGCTTTTCCGGCGCGAACGCATACGCCAGCAACGCGGCGACGAAGCCGCAGAAGGCGACGGCCGCCACGGCGCTGGCGTAGTCGCCCGAGGCGTGGATGGCCGCGCACGCGTTGAACACGCCGAACAGGCTGTCGGCGTTCTGGTAGGCGTAGATTTCCCACATGCGGATCTCCGACGATGCAAGCGCAGGGATCAAAGGCAGGCCGAGATGGTCGGCACCCTGGCACCCTGGCCAGGTCGGTCTGGCCGCCGCAGCTGGTCAGCGCGACATCGACGCGGACTGCTGCCCCAGCATGTCCGCCACGCTTTGCGGCATGCTCGAGCGCAGCTGACGCTCGAGCTGTTCCAGGTGCCCGGCCACCGCGCGAAATGATCCGACCTTTTGGTACAGCAGTCCCTTCTCCTGGGACAGCTGCTGCAGCATCGCCTGCGCGCGCTGGCGCACGCGGTTGGCCTGTTCGCGCTGAGGCTGCTGCAGCGTGTAATCCTTGTCCAGCGCGGCCATGCCCAGGCGCAGGCTGCGCTCAAGGAACACGTAGGCGTAGTCCGCGGCGATGACGTCGCGGTACTGCGCGATGAGGCTGTCGGCCAGGCCGGAGCCGGGGATGCTGGCCCCGATCGACAGCATCCGGTAGACGGGCTCGGTGGTCTGGTTCACGAAGCCCACCTCGGGGGAATTGTTCGGGATGGGAGCGCGGGTCGCGATCTTGGCGGCGATCGAGCGCATCAGCGTCTCCACGCGCGCAGTGAACGGCACGTGCCGGTAGGCCGTGTTGACGCTGACCACGTCGCAGTTGACGTAGTCGTTGCATCGCAGCAGGTGTTGGACCACCTCGGCGCCAGCGCCCGCGGCCTGTCCGTAGAGCAGCTGGCCGATCGAGGTCAGCGTGGGGGCGACGGGGTCGGGATCCCGCCCCGATTCCTCCGGGTAGTAGAGGACGGTACCGACGATGCTCATGATCAGCTCGCGTTCCTGATCGTCGAGGTAGGCGCCGGCGTGCTGCAGGGCCTTCCACGTCAGGTTGCCGACGAAGGGGGCGCGGTTTCTCAGCCCGGGATCGCCGGAGGCGCGGGCCGCGCCCAGGATGCCCGGTCGGTCGGACTTGCACCGGCGGCGAGCGGCGTCGCGGTCGCTTTCCATGCCCAGTTCGATGGCGAGGTCGGCGCAGCTCTCCTGCGAGCTGTAACCCGCCGCCTCCGCGGCCGTGCTCACGATGGCCTTGGCAGTCTCGCAGGAGTTGATGCGCGCGTTGTTGATCCAGGTCTCCAGGCCCTTGGCCCATTTCGTCAGCCCGCCCAGCATCGGCGAAACGGACTCGAGCGCGAGCTGGAACGCGATGCCCGGCAGCGCCGCCGTGATGTTGCGCAGCATGTTCTTGAACTCTTCGGCGGAGATGTGGGAGAAGGAGCCTCCGAAGATGTCGATCCCGCCGCAGCCGGCCTTCGCGTTGGGGAACTGGATGGCGGCGAGCTGATAGACCTTGTTGGGGGAACGCATCACGAGGCTGCCCCCGGTGTAGGTGTTGTACGCCTGACCGCGAAACGCGCCCGGGGCGGTGTAGTTCCCGATGGCGCCGAGCTGATTGAACATGGTGTTCACTTCCGCGTTGAGGTCGCCGGCGTGGCCTTGCGCGCTCATCAGAAGCATTGAGGCGCAGAGCATGGATCGGGGCAGGATCGAGCGGGGCAGGACTGACCGGTGCAGGACTGACCGGTGCAGGAACGACCGGCGAAGGAATGACCGGTGAAGGAATGACCGGCAGAGGAATGTTTGCCTACGGAGCAAAAGGCCAAGGAGCGGAGCGCGAAGTCGAGGCCTGCGGCGCAGCGACGGGACCGGGCGCTCGCGGCTCACCCGTGCGGCACGGTCGCGATCGGGGCTTGGATTCTTCGGCATTTGCATCAGGTTCTCCTACGGCAGCGCCAGGCGCCGCATGGCGCTCGGCAGCATCGCTTGCGACTCGGGCGTCGACACGGTGGCGATGCGTTCGAGCAGTTGCGATTCGGAGAGCACGCCGAACCCGATCGGTGTGATCGTGGCGTTGAAGGGTTGGGCGAGGAAGACCGCAGGCACCTGGGTGACCTTCAGGGCGCTGGCGATGCCGTTATCCCGTCGGGGACTCGGATAGTTCGGGAGAGGCCCGCCGTCCAGGCTGACCGGCACGACCTGCAGGCCATGGCGTTCCTCGAAGCCGCGCAGCGTCGGCGCGAAGGCGTGGCAGTACGGGCAGTCCGAGCGGAAGAAGAAGAGCAGCACATGGTCCCGTCCCAGCGCGTCAACGGTGCTCGACCGATCGTCGCGTTGGCGCTGCTCGAACACCTCCAACGCCTTGGCGTTCACGGGTCTGCCTTGGACGGTCGGATCGAGTTCCGGCGTGGCCCACGCCACGCGTTGCGCCACGTCGGCGAAGTGGGATGCGCGCGCGACGACGCTGGCCTCGAGTGCCATGTAGCGGCGTACGTTGACTTCGGTGGGCCGCATGATCGCGATGTGGCGAAGGTCCTGCAGGGTCCTTTGCAATTGCTCGAACTCCACCAGTTCTGGTGCGCGCTCAGCAGCAGCAGGGGCTTGTGCGGGCGAGGTAGCGCGCCTTGGAGGAGTGCCATCGTCATGTTTGGAGCGCAGCGGCGCCTGGCGATCCGGACTGGCTTCGAGGTCTGGATCCTCATAGAAGTGCCAGCCGCGCCAGCCATCTGCCCAGTACGCGACATCCACGGCGCGCGGGCGTTCCGCTCTTGGGGCTGACTCCGCCTTGCGCGGAGCTGGGGTCTCGACGCGAACCGGGTCGCGCAGCACAGGCGCTTGCGCCAGTGCCGCCCGCATGCAAAAGGGCCCGGCCAGGAGCGACACGCACCCCAGGCACCCTAACCAACTGAGCCAGCTGAGCCAGCTGAGCCGGGTGAGCCGGGTGAGCCGGGTGAGACTGCGAAGGCAGACGAAGGCGACGCGACGCATGGCGTTCCTAACGCAGCGAACGCGGCGGCAAGCCGTCGGCGCAGTAGTTCAAGCCGAATTCGATCGTCTGGCGGCGCGGCGCGGCCACTCCCGGCAGCTTGACGCCGTCCTGCCAGAAGAGCACGTTGAGCCGCGCACACCCCGTCTGTTGATACCGCCGCAGGGTCGTGACATCGATGTACAGGGGGCCCGTGGCGTCGAAGCGGCGCGTGATGGCATCGGCTAGCTCGCCGGTCAGGACGCCGCGCGCGGTGCCGTCGGCCGCGGCGAGCGCTGCCAGCAGCAACGGTCGGGCGTCCGGTACGGGGACTCGCGCGAGGCCTTGCGCGAGGCCTTGCGCACGAGCGGTTCCCCCGCAGAGGGCGGCCAGCACGAGCAACGCGGCGCCCATCGGAGCGCAGCCAAACACCTGCGTGCCGCTGAGCGTGCGCGAGACCATCGCGTCGAACGGCCTCCAGAAGGCCTGCGGGGCCCGGGAGGCCAGTGCAGGGCGCCGCGTGGAACGCGAGCCGAGCTCCGATGCAGGCGAGGTCATCGGCATTGGCCTTGTCCCAGGTAGCAACGGGTGGCCTGCGTGGCGTTGCGGTTCCGAATTGCGCTCGCATCCGGGAGACGGGGCACGATGGACGCATAGAACTCGCTCAAGTCCAGCCGCGAGAAATCCAGCCGCTGGAGTTGCGCGACGGTAAAACCCGAGCAGTCGGGGTTCTGCGCGGAACCCCAGCCTTTGCGCAGCTGGGCGCGTCCTTGCTCGTTGATGAGGCGTGCCAGCGACGAGTTGAAGCAGCACTTCTTGGTCGTGTGCGTGGTGCATGAGACGCAGTGCCCCAGCACCCGGATGCACGACGAACAGTAGGTGCCCACGGCGTGGCACAGCCGTGCGCCTTCCTTCATCGCGAGCTTTCCCTCTTCTTCGTCGCACGACATCATCGACATGACGATGTAGATCACCACGGCGATGGCCAGGCTCCACGGATCGAAGGCGACCACGACGCTTTGGCCCGAATACAGCACCGCAGAGCCGGCGGGGAGTGCAGCGCCGTTCACGGCAACGGTCACACCGTAGGTCGTGAACGTGCCGGCAAAGCCACCGCCCATCAGCAGCGCCTGCATGCCCTGGTACAGGAACTGGCGGTTGTTGGCGTTCATCAGCACGTCGTAGACGAGGCGCGATCCCACGCCGAACATGCTCTGGTTGCTCATGCCCGCCCCGGCGGAGTTGGCATGGCAGCAGTTCTTGAGCAGTCGGTCGCGGCACCGGGCAGGCTCTCCTTGGAACACCTTCAGAGCGGCCGGATCGAGATAGACCCCGGCCTCACGCGCGGCCTCCAGGAAAGACATGGCGCGGGCGAAGTCGGGGTCGTTCGCGTGACGGGTCTCGAAACAGTTGCCGCCAAGACAGAACACGTTGGCCGGACAGTTGCCGGCCTCGCAGCCGCGGTAGTAAGCGCCAATGTCCCCGAGTTGCCCGGAGGGATCTCCGATGACGCGTCGGGCGTCGAGTATTGCGGGATCGTTCGCCGAGAGCGGTTCGCGCGGCGTGCTGGCCGAGGCCAGGGCGCCGAGCAGCGCCTGGCAGACCGGGTCGCCTGGCAGCGAACGGCAGGCCGCGAACTGCGCATCGGCGGCGCCGGAAAGGCTGGGCTGGCCGTAATACCGACGCTCCGGCGGTGTTGTCGTGTAGCCAGGCACCAGCCCGGACGCACTCGGTGCAGTGACCTTGCCGCGTATGAGCGGGTTGGCCGCCTGGCCCGCCGCCAATCCCTCGTCATGGGGGCTCGCGGCATGCGCGATCCGTGCGGGTGGCGAGAGCGACATGGCCAGCGCCGTCAGCCACACCACGATTTGATGAGGGAGGGGCATGTCAACACCTCAGTGCTTGTGCGGGCCGGGACCCGCGCCGGTCTCGCGAATGCCGACGCCGACGCCGACGCCATCACCCGCAGCACGCGGGACATTGCCGGCGCCCGGGCCGGCTTCGCTCTGCATCCCGGTTCTGATTCCGGTTCCGGTTCCGTCGCGGTCCACACCGTGTGCGGCGAGTCGGGCAAGGAAGAGCTGCGCGGCGTGCCGGAAGTCGGGCCGCGTCAGGCGCATGTGCGCCAGCGCGTAGTCGAGACTGACGTCGCCGGCAACGCGCACGAAATCCGCGGCCGGCGCACACGTGCCACTCGCGCAGGACTGGGGTCGCGCGCCGTCTCGCACCAGCACGAAGGTCGGCACGCGCTGCACATCGAACCGATCGAAGGCCGGTGGGTCGATCTGGAGCGCCACCTGCGTGGCGCCGCGGAGCGGCTGCACGAGTTGGACCGTCTCGCGCAACGAGCCGTTGACGAATCCCCGCAGCACCACGGCAGCGCGTGCGCGCGCCGCCTGCGCGAGCAGCCTTTGCAAGGTGGGTCGGGGCATCGACAGGCTCACGAATACCAGCAGCCCGGGGGCCGTGGTGGCGCCGTTTGCTGGGGGCCCTTCCGCCTGCGCCGCGTAGCCGCGCGCGATGGCCTCGAGATCGATCGGGGTATTGGACAGCGGCAACGGCAGGGCGTCGATGCGCGGTGCCTGCGAAGACGGTGATGGCTGTCCCTGAGCGGTCGCAAGCCCTGGATGACGTTGCAGGTCCCGTGACAGTCCCGGGGTCCCGTGCTGACGGCGCACGGCCTCGATGTCCGCGGGTGTGGGCGTACGCGCCTCCCGCTGCACCCGTCGAATGTCCTCGTCGGTGATGCGCGGCATGACGGGGGTGGTCGCAGTGCCGTTCGCACTACCGGTCGCAGTACCGGTCGCAGTACCGGTCGCGGTCCTCGTCTCCGTCTGAGTGCCGGTCCCTAAGCGACGACGCGGGCCTGAGACGGCGGGGGCCGCGACGGCAGCGGCGGACGCGGACGCTGTCGCCGGGGTCGACAGTACCTGCGCCTCCGCCGAGCCCAGCCAGCATGGCGAGGACATCGCCACCGTGATGGCGAGTGCGATGACACGGGCGATGACACCGCCGATAACACCGCCGATGACACCGGCGATGGTGCGTGCGACCGCCCGGGCGACGATCCAGCCGGGCGCCATGATGAGATCAGTAGCCGACACAGCAGTTCCTCTTTCGGAACAACATGAAGGCGAAGTCCTCGCCGCGAACTGGGTACTCCATGCCGGCACCCCACAGGACCGTCGTGCGCCCGAACGGCTGACAACACTTGCCCGCTTCCTTGGTCGTGTTGGGAGTGGGATAGGTGAGCTGGGTCTTGTAGGCCCGCTTGTCCATGATGGGCTCGAAGTACGGACCGCACAGTCCGCGCTGGCCGTGCCAGCCCCAGGCCACGAGTTCACGATGCATCTTGGCGGTGAGCCGCTGCGCCATCAGCGCGGCGGTGCGCACGCCGCCGAGGTGGTAGGGCACGTGCCCATTCATCGGGTACAGCCCACCCTGGCAGCCCGCGCACCAGAAGAGCTCGGGAATACCGAACCCGGCCGACGCGGCGACGCAGTCCGCCGCACACGCCGCGACGCTTGCCGGATTGGCAAACAGCACGGCGTCCGGATTGAGGATCAGGGTGAGCTCGTCATCGCCCCAAAGGGGATCCACTTCGGTGAGGTAGGCCAGATCGAACGAGCCGCGCTCAAGGCAGGGAAAGTCGGCCACAGCCTCGAGATAGAACAGGACCGGGTTCACGTAGAAATGGGCCTGGTAGAACGCCCCGCCGTCTCCGTCGCCTTCCGCATGTGTGAAGCGCGCGCCTTCAGGCGAGGGCAGTCCCGGGTTCAGGTCGAGGCCGCCCAGGGACACCAGGCAGAACGGCTTGCGCACGGCCTCGACATGGCGCGCGGGTTCCCAGAACCCCACGGTGAGGCCGATGGTCGGGTTGGTGCCGCAACTGCACAGCGGGCTCGAAGGGTTGTCGATGTCTTCCTGGTCACCCAGATTCCCGAGCCGCACGCTGCCGATGCTGATGGGCAGGATGCAGCTCCAGCAGATGTCGGTGATCGGGTTGGGGAACTGACCGGTGCAGGTCCCGGCGCCGGCGGCGCGCGCCGCGTCCACGGGAGCAAAAGCGATGATCATCGCGATCAGCATGCCGGCCGGGGCGGCGGCGCGGATTGCGGAGAGTCTCGCCACCGCGCCATTGACCTCTGCGGCGACTCGTGATGAGTCGCGTGCGATGACCCGTGGGGTGCCCCGCGGGATATCCCGTCGGATGTGCACTGAGGCGCGCGGGTGCAGGCTCCGGCTCGCGCGTCCGACGAGGCGCATGAGACGCGCCGCGGCGTGTGAAAGCCATCTCATGGGGCGACCTCCAGCTCGTCCACACGCAGTCGCTGACCTTGTTGCGTCACCATCGCCGGCACCTGCCGAATCCCGAGCCGGCGCGTCAGCATGCCGCCCTGGTCGTAGTAGACGGGGGTACGCCAGACCTGCATCAATTCCAGGTACGAGCCTGCCGTCAGGATCGGTTTCACGCGCCCTTGGTGCTGAGTGATGACTGCGTGGGCTTGGCTGACCTGGCGGCTGTCGCGTGCGTCGAAGAACAGCAGCGGCCGGCTCAGCGATGTCACGTCGAGCGGATTCCTTCTCGTGCCCGCTGGGAAGAGCAGTTCTCCGCGAGGTCCGAGCACGTTGCGGCCCAGCACGAACGTTGGATCGAAGAGGAAGCTGCGCGCAACGCGGGTAGTAACGATCTCGACAACCGGCATGGGATGACGGACCGCGTGCGCACCGCGACTGCGGGCCTCGTCCTCGATGCGCGAGAGCTCGCCGGTGCGCGCGGCCTCTCTCAAACGCTGCTCGATCATCTGCAGCAGGTGAGCTTCGGTGATCGGATAGGTGGGACCCAAGGTGCCGGCGTCGGGGGCCGCCGCCTCGGCAGCCATCGCCGAGGCGACCGGGACGGCGGTGATGGCGGTGATGCCGATGATGGCGCACGATGCCAAGGCCGCGGGGATGGCCGCCGAGATGCCAAAGGGGATGGCGGCAAGGGTGGCGGCGAGGACGGCCGCAGGGACGGCCGCAGGGATGGGGAGGAGTGCGGCGGGGAGGGCGGCGGTGTGGGCGACGGTGTGGGCGGCCGCTCCCGGCGCCCCCTCGCTCGGGTCAGACGGTTGGAGGAGTGAACGGCTTGTGCAGTCCAAGGCTTGGGCGGTCTGCGACGGGGGTGAGGCACCTGAGGCATCACGCGCAATGCCCGGAGCTGGGATCTGAATAAGCGGATCGCTTTTCATCTTGCCGCTCCAGCGGGACACCGCAGAGACCGCGTCAGGTCACGGCGGTCGCTTGGATCCTGGCGCTGCGCTGCGCGGATGAGCCCCATCAGCACCGGGTCGCCGGCCGTTCCTGCAAACGATCGATGGAGTTCCTGGGTCGTCATCTCCCGCCCGCAACGCAGCAGGAAAGCCGCGAGAAAATCTCGAGCACCCTGTTCCGCAGCCGGCGAGATCTGTCGCAGCAGCCCCAAATAGTCGGCCAGCGACATCGCATCGACATCCCCTGAAAACGCGTTGGTCGACATCGATGGTGCAGGAGGGGCCTCCCGAGTGAGCGCGCCGAATGCAGGGCTGCTCTGAGCAAAGGCGGCGTTGGCCGCAGCGCATAGGGCGATGAACGCCACGGCTGCGCATGTGGTCACTGCTGTGATGACGACGATGAAGGCGACGGCAGCGGCCCCGACGAGCACGCGGACCATCCCGCTGCGAAACGTCTGGTGGTGCCTCCAAATACGCGCCCAGCTGCAGCGCTCGCCCTTGCGGCACCGCGAAGGATCGCCAGGGCGACCGGAGCGATCGGGGCGACAGTCGCGATGCCACAAGCCGCGCTGTCGCAGCTGGCTCGTGCAGTGCAGGCACCGCTTGCAGTGATCGACACACGTGCTGATGAGCGAACGGTAGCGATGCATTCGGCTGCTCCTCAGAACAACGGGTGGACACGGGCAACAATCTGCCCCTGCGCTACGAGGCCGCTCTCTTGGTAACGGGAATCGAAGCTGTCCGCGCTGGCGCCCTGCACGTAGAACTGACCCGGTGGGATGACGAGGGGTGCGATGGGCGTTAGGGGCCGGCGGTCATGCGTGAACGGCTTTGCCAGCCCCATCGGCTCGCCATTGACCAGGACCGTGCGACCCTGGACCGTGATCACGTCACCGGGTAGTCCCCGGACGCGTTTGAAGAAAGGCTGTCCCTGCAGGCCGGGAAACGGCTTTGGCGTTCCGCCGGAGAACGCGAACACGATGAGGTCGCCGCGACCGGGCGTGCGCGCGCCGACGTGCATCCACCCCACGTGATAGGGCAAGCTGGGCGTCCAGTTGAAAAGCAGCGGCACGCGCGGCGTGGGGTCGATGAAGAGGCGGATGTAAGCCAAGGTCCAGATCGCCACGACGGGAGCCACGAGATACCAACGCCGACGCATCATTCCCATGAGCTCTCGGTGTGAATGTTTCTGGCGCTGCCAGAAGTGCTGCCAGATGTGCTGGCAACAGCGCTGCCACTCGCGTGGCCGGCGGCGATGTCGGATCGACCCGGCAGACGAGACTGAAGGGACCGAATGAGCGCATGGCGCGGAATGCGCCAACACGGCGGAGGGGACGGAAGGGACGGAATGGACGGAAGGGACGGAAGCGGCCTCGCGCCCCCTGGATTCGTTGGTCATGGCAGGTGCACCTTCTGCCGCAACAGCGGAGTGAGGTCGCGGGCGTGCGGCGCGCCTGCGACTGCTGACTTGGCCAACACCACGCAGGCGCACTCCCTGGGCAGCTCGTCCAGCGCCGCCGGCAGACGCTTCGCGAATGCCCGCGCCAGGGCCAACGCCCGCTCACGGTCTTCCTCGGTGCTGGCTCGGGTCAGCAAGCGCGTGAACTCGGCCTCTTTGGCGTGGTAGACCTCGGCGAGATCGACCACGCCCACCGTCAGTGCCGGCCGCAGCACGAAGCGGTCATAGGCCTGCAGCGCGGTGGCGGTGACCAGGCTCGCGGCAACGGTGGCGACGCCCAGTTGACGCAGGGCGCTGACCAGGAGCGCAACGGCTGGCCGGCTCATAGCGCATGTCCCCGTTGACGCAGCAGCGCCGCGATCGCCTCGTCGATCGACAAGCCCTGGGCACGCAATGCGTCGAGTGGAGCGTTGTCCTCGAGCTTGTTGGAAAACAGCAGGTGGGTGGCCGGATCGAGGATCGTGCGCGCCACGCCTTCGCCCACGGGCGAGGAGATGTAGAGCTCGGAGAACGAACCCGCCTCGGTGCGCAACGAGTTCAGCAGCCGCTTCTTGGGCTCGTCCATCGCCAGGCGCCCCTTGCGGTCGAGCATCTCGATGGACTCGGGCTTCTGACGCAGGAGGAACACCCAGTCCGAGCAGTTGAAAGCGGCCTCCATCTGCGCCGAGCCGTAGTAGTCGTCGGCACTTTGCGTGGCAGTGCCGAGCGCACCGCCGTACTTGCGCGCGCGACGGGCGGCTTCCTCCACGACCGCCGCCTTGACGGGGTCGTCCGCGCCGACGTCGCCGAGTTGCTGCTTGAGCTCGTCGATGAACAGCACCTTGCGCCGATTGCGCGTGAGGTACATCTCGCCGGTGATCTGGTGCAGCAGCAAGATGTTGACGACGGCGTGCAGGTCCGGGCGTCGCTTGAGTTCTTCGTTCTCGATGACGATGAAGTCGTTGGAGAAGTCGACGTTGGCCCGGCCTTCGAAAAAGCGCTCGTACTGCCCGCCCTTGGCGTAGGGGTTGAGCATGATGGCCAGGTCCTTGATGCGCTGGTCGCCCACCATGCCGAGCTCTTCCAGCGTTCCGGAGCGAAACGCGTCGCGCAGCCCGGTGATCGTCAGATCGCATCCGTGCGCGCGCCAGAGCTTGAGCACCATGGCGGAGATGGCCTTGTACTGAACTTCCTCCAACGGGTGCTGCATGGAGGCCATCTTGGAGATGCCCGGCACCAGCATGTCCAGGTCCTCGTGGATGTCGCGCACGACGGAGAACGGGTTCAGGCACAGCGCCACGTCGGGGCGGAACTCGATGTAGGTGCCGCCTGCCTTGCGACAGAGTTTCTCGAAGCTGCGCCCCAGGTCGAGCATCCACACCTTGGCGCCCACCGCGCGGTAAGACCAGGCCAGCTCGTTCATGAGCACGGACTTCCCCGAGCCCGGCGCGCCGATGATGGCGAAGTTGTAGTTGCCCAGGTCGTTGTCGTAGAGGTCCAGCGTCATCAGCTGGCCGCGGCGCCCGCCAAAGACAAGTGCTGGCGTGGGCGTGCCCCGCCACTCGGCGATCAGGGGCGCCATGTGGATCGCGTTGGCCATGGTCTTGCGCGTCACGCGGCGCATCTTGGCCAGATCCCGGTGAAAACGCGGCGTGAGCGTCATCGGCAAGCTGGCGAGCAAGGCCTGCCGATGCAGGTAAGCGTCGGCGTTGAGCTGGAAGCCGCGCGCGCGCCAGATGGCGTTGGCCGCCTCGTGCGCCGCGCCGGCGCGCTCCGGCGCCGTGAAGATCGCCAGTTGTGCGTACAGGCTCACCAGGCTGCCGCCGGTGTCTATCGCCTCGGCTGCCGCCGCCCAGTCGTCGAGCTTCTTGCGCACGTCGGGCATGACGTCGGCCATCTTGGACTTCGCGTTCTGCGTCGCGCGCAGGTGGTTGGCGGTGACGGTGGATTTGATGGCGCTCGGGTCCAGCACGTGCACGCCCAGCGTGATCAGGAACGGTGCCGTGTACTGGAGCGACGGCTGCATCAGGTCACCGATGAGCGAGCCCATCTGCCACAGCGCGAAACGTTCGGGGAAACTCTTGACGGAGTAGAACCTGGCCTCCAGAACCTGCGGGATGGTTTCCTTCCACAGGGTCAGGCCGTTGGCGTTGGCGTCCTGGACGGTGTCGAAGTCCACGATCTGGTCGCGGATCTCCCGGCCGTCGTCGTAATGCAGCCAGCGGTCGTCGTCGTAGTTCAGGTCCGGCTCGTCGGAATGGGCGATGCGATCCGGATTGGTGAAGAGAGCACACCAGTTGATGAGATCGGCAGCGTCGCAGACCCTGCTGGGCAGGAGTGCCGAGCGGAGTGTCGCGCGCATGGAGTCGCGCAGCGCCAGCAGCGTCTCGCGCCGACTGAGGTCCTGCGCATTCCCGGGGACCGTCACGCTCAGCATCAAGCGGAAGTCACGGAGCGTGTAATGGAAGCCGCCGGTGAGGGACTCCTGGGTGCCGCGCAGCAGGTGATTGACACGCTGCCGGGCCAGGCGCCGGAACAGGTTCTGGTTGGGAACCGGGTAGCCCTCGGAGCGAGAACGCTCGATCTGATCGACGTCCTCGACGCGCAGGTTGGTGTAGTCGCGCAGCCGGTTGCGTACGTGAGGCGAGGCGAAGAGATGGAACTGAATGCCCGTGTCGGGCGGGCAGTTCGCGTACAGGGAGACCAGCACCTCGGCCATGCGCTCGTCAGCGCCGGATTGCGGCGTAACCTCCAGCAAGAATGCCAGGCCATCGCGGTTCACGAAGATCTGCTCATTGCCGATGTAGGCGGCGTATGGCAGCCAGCTGGCGAACTGCTCGGAGGGCAACATGGCGGCGGAGCGGCCCGGCGCAAATGCAGACACCGGGGCGGCAGCCTGCCGACGCATTGAGCCACCGAAGAGCGGGTGCCTCGGCGCATTGGCCGATGCCTCAGACAATGCGTCGATCGAAGCGTCCTTCGACGTCTGTATCGTCGCCTCTATCGACGCTTTGATCGAAGGGCCGGTTGCCCCATTGACCTGAACCTCGTTCAACAAAGGAGATGCGTTGTGCATGGAGAGGCCTCACTGATGGCGAGCGGCATCGGCTCTGGCGGGCGACCGCGATGGGGGAAGGAGCCGTGGAAGCGTTCGTATCGCAGCGCGTTGGCGAACATCCGGTGACGTCGTAAGCAAGCGTTCCTCGCGATCGTCGCGATTGCCGCGATTGCCGCGATCCCCGCGATACCCGCGATCCCCGCCATCCAGGCGCCCCGCACGCTCCGAGCTGTCGGTCGACGCGGCGGAGCCACGAGCCGCGGACGCTGCCGAGGGAGCGGACGGCGTCAAGGGTGATGAGGGTGATGACGGCGATGAGGGCGTTGTGGATGTTGATGGCGCCGAGAATGCGTCGGGTGCAGGAAGCGTTGATGGCTCTGCGGACTCGGTGTCGTGCTCGACCATCGGCGCCGAGGCACCGGGGGGAGGGCGCACGGGCGTGAAGCGATCGCGGGCCAGTTGACGGATGTGCTCGATTCGCCAGGAGCCGCTGGAGACCTGTACGTACAGGTATCCCTGATCCCACAGGTCGCCGTCCGCGTCCTCCCAGGCTTTGGTCCAGAGCCTGAGCACGCGGACCTGGGTGCGCCACGCGTGCGCGGAGCGGTCTGCGCCAGAAAGCTCCGCGTCCCATCCATCGCGGATGTTGACGCCTGGCGCCGGTCGTGAACTGGAGCGCTGCCCTGTCGCGCCACTACGCGTGGCGTTGGCATAGTTTGCCGACACCGACTGGCAGGCGACCCCTTCAGGGGCGGCGCAAGCGTACTTGGCCTCGCCGCCGAGGCCGGACATGCTCACGCAGGCACTGAGCACGCTGGTGGCGCCCAGCGCGACCGCATGGCCGACGCGGCGCCGGAGCGTCTGCAAGCACCTCGACCGTCCCAGGAGCTTTCCCTCGTAAGAGCACACTGGAGGCGTCATGGCTTGTCCTCCACGGACATCAGGCGTCCGACCCCGGGGGCGCGAGAGATCGCGAACGTTGTTTGAAAGGACGATGTGGTCGAAAGTGCGGGCGACCTTGCAGCTGAAGTGACCGGTGAAGTGACCGGTGAAGTGACCGGTGCCGTGGCGTGCGAGGTCATGGGCAAGGTGGCGACCGAAGTTGCGGCCAAGGCAGCCGGCCCAGCGGTGGAGATGGACGACGGGTGGGACAAAAAGACTTGCGCTGCCGTGACCGCGCTCAGGCGCGCATCGATCACTTCCCGACTCGCGTAGCCCACCGTCCGCTGTCCGTCAGGCCAGATCAAGGTGGGGGTGGCGCTCACCTGCCAGCGATGCGCCAAGGCCAGATTCCGATCGATGGGATGCGCACAGTCTTGCGAGCGACTGTGCGTTGCCTCATCCCCTTGCAGCATCCACTGCCGCCAAGCTCGATCGCGGTCAGCCGCGCACCAGATGGCGACGGGGCGGCTGCGGCCCTGGAACGGCACGATGAACGTGTGGATCGTGACGTTGGAGAGGCCGGCGAGTTCGCGCTCGAGCTGCTGGCAGTAGTGGCAACCAGGATCGCTGAAGATCGCGAGTTGGCGTTCGCCTCTCCCATGAACCGTGCGCAAAGCATCCGTCAGCGGGAGCTGCCGGTAGGGCACGATGGGCAAACCATTGTCATGCGCATCGTGGCGGCCGGCGGCGTCGGCGCCGTCAGTGCGTGCTGCACTTGCAGCATCCCCCGAATCACGGCCGGATGGCCGGAATGCCGATGGCGCCGATTCAGGTGCCGGTCCGGCCGCAGATTCGAGTGTCAGGGCGGGCGCCGACTCAGAGCCCTCGGGGGGCGTGGCGCGCAACGCCAGACGTGGCGCGGTCACGTCGCGCATCGTCCGCGTGTCGAAGAGTCGTCCGAAAACGAAGAAGCGTGGGTTGCGCCAGGATACGTACGCGACCGTGCCATTCATCCAGACCTCGTAGAGCTCGGGCACCTCGGTGAGAACGGCGTCGTCGAACTGCGTGCCGGGGTGCGCCTTTCGGAGCGCATCGAGCAAGTGGCGGGACGATGCGCGTGCAAGCGGGGCCGCCGGCCGCTTCGAGCCGATCGGAGCGGTCCGTGTTGCCGAATGGACGGTCCGTTGCTCCGGCGTTCTCGCCGCATCCGCCGCCGCATTCACCGCATCTGCAGGCTCTGCAGCCTCTGCCGCGTCTGCCGCGTCTGCCGCGTCTGCCTCGTCTGCCGCCCCCAGAGGCCACGCCGCACATGGCGATTCGAGCAGCGCAGCAGCGATGGCCATGCTCGCGAAGCGTGTCCCACGGCGTGTTCTCGCAACGCCAGCTGGCCTTGTGGCGTCAGTTGTTCTGCTCACTGGTCGTCTCCAGGTAACGCGTTGCAGGAGAAGCGAGACGAGACGGGCCTAGCGGCCCTCGCGACTCGCCGATGGCAGGCCCATCGCCGGTCTCGGACGTGGAGGCGTCCCGCGGGCGTCCCGGGGTCGGGACATCGATTCGTACGCCCTTGGTGATCACCACATCGATCTCTCGTCCGGCATCGACCTCGATGACCGGGAACGTGTTCTCGGCGAGCTTGATGTAGTACTGCGCCAGGCGATCGAGCGCTCTGCCCATCCCGCTGCCGATGCCCGCGCGGTAGGCATCCGCGCTGCTGTCGATGCTGGCGGTCGTTCCCAGCGGCGACGAGCTGTAGCTGGTGCTGGATGTGGACAGGCCTTGCCCGATGCCGCTTACGACACCAGCGAGCAAGGCGTTGGCAAGCATCTGGCCCTGCTTGGTCACCAGCCGCCCGCGCATGCCGACCTTGCCGTCCTCGCCATACACGGTGCCCTGTATGCGCACCTCAAGCGTTGCGCCGTCATCCCGCACGCACGACAGGTTCTCGGTGCGAAGGTAGGCGCGCTCCGAACTGATGTCGCCGTAGCCGGCGGCGATAACGAAACAGTCCCTGTACTCGCCGCGAAACTGATTGGGCAGCACGCTGTTGTCCGAAAGCCGAATCAGCACCGGCTGCGGATTGGATTGCGACTGACCGCCGGTGGGAGCATCAAGTCCGCCCAACAACGTGCCCCGCGTGAAGCTGACGGGCAGGAAGGTGGCTACGGTCGGAACACCGGGTGCCGTGGCGGGTGCGGCGGGTGCGGTGGGTGCAGCGCTGCGCGGCGGCGACATCGTGTCCGAGACCGCGTCATCGCCGCGCACGGGACTTTGCAGATTTCCGGCACCCAAACTCACACGCGAGATGACCGGGGCGGCCAAGGGGGTCGCATAAGGCGGCAGGGTCGATCGCGAATCGAGTGACAGGTCCGAGGGTGTGCCCGGCGGCATGTCCGGGGCCGAGTTCAAGCCCGGAGTCGCCGAGGCGTAGGGAGGGCGAGGCGGGACACCGGATTCGGTCGAAGCCGCAGGGAAGGGCGCGGAAGTACGGGATGGCGGGAACGGCGCGGACTGCGCGGGCTGCCCTGAAAGTGCAGGCGGCCCCGCCTGCCCCTGGTGCGCGGGTTGTGCGGGTTGCACGGACTCCGGGAATGCGTTCACACCCGTCGACGGACTCGCGGCGAGCGCCCCCTGCTGTGCGGAGGTCAGGCGCTGCTCCAGTTCCGCAAAGCGTTGCATCGTGCGGGTTTCAAAACTCTGGCGGTCCTTGTTGAGACGGCTCTGTTCCTCCCGCTCGGTCTCGTACTGCGCCAACTTGCGGCCCGCCGTGCCCACCCACTGGTCAACAGGATTGAGCTGCGCACCGGGAGGCAGGACACCGACGTTGGTGACGCTGGTGTTGCCCTGCACCGTCGGGTCAACGTGCTGACGATCCGGCGCGGGATTGCTCAAACTCAACACGATCCACAGCAGTGCGATGCCGCTGCCCAGCAGGACGGTCAAAATGCCGTACTGGCGCTGGCGGGGGCTCAACGCGTCAATGCGCGCGCGAGCGCGTTCTCGCCATGCGAACCAGTAGGACTTTGACCCGATGAGTCGCGAGGCCTGGGGCGATGTCGATGCGGACCTCATCGCGCACCTCCCCGTCGAATCACGTACACGCGCGTGGTCTCGCCGGGTCCAAGCGTGAGCCGGTCGATCGCGACCCCTGCCACCTCGGTGGTGAGCGCTCCGTTAGGCCGGTCGAACTGCTGCTCCGCCAGATCGAGCTGGCGCGGGCCGAGGTTCTCCAACAGGTAGAGCTCGCCGATCAGGCCCCGCCCTTCGTACGTGCGCAGCAGCGAAAAACTTGTTTCGCTCCAGAGCTTGACCGGGCGCAGCGTCTCCTCGACACGGAGATCCGGCGGCACGCGGTCCGAGGCCATCGCCACGAGCAGCGCCTTCATGGCGCGGACGTGACTCGGGGCTGGTGCGGTGGGGCCGACGCTGGTGGCAGGCGTTGCATCGCCGATCGCACGCCGTAGGCGCCTGAGTGTCTTGTCCCGGATCAGCAGGGTGTCCGCCGGTGTGTCCGCGCGTCGTAGCACCAGCGTGTAGGTCGCCGCTGCCGAGGACACGAACAGGTTGATGGGCTTGTCGCCGACGCCGACCGGACGGACATACACCTCGCCCTTGTCCTTGTCGCACTCCAGCACGACCTCGCCGGCGGGGTTGAGGGGAATCGTCGAGGGCGAGACGCCGGGTGGAAGAGGCACAAACGCCGTCGTCGCGCCAGGTGGCGGCGCGCCACAGTGACTGGCGTAGATGTTGCCCACCACGTCGGTGATGGCGGCTCCCTCGATGCGGATACGGGTCGGCTCCTTGATTGAGATCACGCCTTCGACGGCAACGCCGTCGCTCGCTTCGAGGATCTGCAGCGCCTGAGCCGGCTCCCCGAGCGCCAGCGCCAGCGCTGCGACGCCGAACAGTCGGTGTATGGCCGCACCGCGTGTCAGCCCGGATGAGCGTGGAGTTGATCCAGCCTTCGATGCGCGCGCGCGATGCAGGACATCCCGGCCGCGGCGCTTGAGCGCTGCCGCCGACTCGTTGGCGTTACTTGACCGCATAAGGCACTTCCTTGAACGTCGCCACATGCATGCGCGCGCCCGCGTAGGCGAACTCCACCCGGTAGGCCTTGAGTTCGTTGGCTGTCTCAAAACCGTTGACCAAGGTGCGCAAGCGACCTCGGACGGTCAACGATTGGTTGGCCTCGCTGGCGACCAGTTGCTGCGGCGCGAAGGTGGTCGCGGCATTGATGCGCTTGAGACGCTCGGCCTCCACCTCCTGGCGCGTCTTGAGCGCGCCGTATTCGGCCGGGTCGACGTAGCCCAGCAGCAGGTCCTTCTTCCAGTCGATCGAACTTGGCGTGACATCCAGGACCAGCCAGGCGATGAAGCTGCCCATCTGTTCGAGGAGCTCGGTGGACGCCTTGTCGCGCGTGACCCAGAACGATTTGTTGATCGAGGGCGGGACCACGACGGTGCGCACCGTACCGAGCAGCGTCAGGATGACGAGCAGGGACACCAACAGGCCGGCGCACAGGGCGCCAACCGTGAAGGCCAAACCGCGATTGCGTCGCTGTAGCTCGCGCAGGTCCAGTTGAAATCGCTCGAAGTCCATCTTCGTGCTCCCCGGCTAGCCGACCATGCGACGCAGGTGCGAAGGCGGCGTCGCGCGCAGCGCCGTGACGGGGTTCGTGGGCAGATGCCAGTAGAGCCAGTGCAGCGCGAAGGCCGGATGCTTGTCGGCCTTGATGCGGGAGATCCACCGCGCAAGGCCCAGGCCTGTGGCGATGAAGCTGGCGAAAGCGAGCTTGTTGCCAGTCAGGTAGCCCGCGAAGAACATGAAAAGGACAGGCGTGGCGACGTCGATGTCCCAGAAGCCGATCTTCCATTGGTCATCGAGCCGTCGAGGGATGTAGGTGTCGGTATGCATGGGGCCTCCGTGGTCGGATCAAGCGTTCTGGCGATGTGGTGCCGACAGCGCCAGGGGAACCGAGCAGGCTCAAATGACGGCGCCCATGATTGCGCCGGCGATCACGAGCCCTACCGCGGCAAAGATCGCCAGGCCCACGTAAAAGAGCACCGACGAAAAGTTCCGCATGGCCGAAAGTGAGATCAGTGCGACGACAAATCCCACGAAGCCGACCAGCGCTTTGATGCCCGGACCCAGCGCGGAGATCTGCGTGAGTGCCGAGGTGAGCGGACCGGTGATGCCGGTGAATGCAACCAGATCCAGCGCCAGACTGGGAAGGGCAACGGATAGACCGATCAGCGCCAAGGCCATCAGGGTGAGGACGCTGCGGGAAGCATTGGTCAGTGCGGCCGCGGGCTTGCTTGCCGCAGCGCGGACGCTCGCATTGAGGCAATCGAAGCTTGGCGGGCAGGCCTGGGTGCGTCTTGCTGTCGCGACCTGGCCGGGACGGCTCGAAGGGTTGGAGCTGGACGTGTTCATAGGAACTCCTCAAGAGTGTCAGAGGGGATGTCTCGGGTGCGCGCTGGTGTCCGCCGGCGCGGGGCGTGGTCACCCCGGCTTCTGACGCCTGGGCATTCGGGGAAAGACGTTGGCTGGCTCCGCCTCCACCTCCATCACCGCCTCCACCCCCACCTCCGCCTGCGCATACGCCTTCGCCGCATTCGCCTGTGCCATGGCAGCCCTCGCGAATTCCCGCGACCGCGTGGGGATCGATGGAGTGATCTCGGCGCAGACGCTCTGAGCGGGGAAGGGAGTCGGTGGTGCCGTGGACGCTGTCCCGGACGCTGTAGCGGGCCCCATGCTTGGTGCTGCACCTGGTGCTGCATCTGGTGCTGTAAGTGGTGCGGTGCCTGGCGCGCTCGAACGGCGCCGACGGACGATCAGACGTCGGCTTGGCGAGGTTCCAAGTTCAAGCAGCGGCGCAAGGCGCGAGGGAAATCGAGAGGGAAGTCGCGAAGGTCGCAGCGAAGGCGCGTGTGAAGGGAGCCGTGGCCGTAGCCGTGAAGGGAGTCGTGAAGGATGTGAAGCCGACTCCGACGCCGCGGAGACATTCACTTCGCGCCGGCGCCCCGAGGCAGGGCTCGCACGGTCGGGGCTCAGCTGGCGGTACACGCGCCACGCGTACCGTGCCCGGGCCGCCCTGCAAGCCTCGCCTCGCAGGCGCGTGCACGCGGCGTTGTATGTGCCTACCGCGTCCCAGGTCATTCCCTCCCGGGTAAAGATGCTGGCGAGCAGCCACGCGCCGATGTGCAGATTGACGCAGGGATGCAGCAGATCCGCTTCAACGTACCCGTAGCGCCGCAGCGCTGGCAGGTGGGAGCTGTTGATTTGCATGAGACCGATGTCGTAGGTACCGGTCGAGGACTGATGTGCGCGGTTGACGGCGCTTGGCTCGAAGTTGGATTCGACCCGCGCGACGGCGCGCAGCAGCTCGACGGGGATCCGGTAGCGCTGCGCGGCCTCGCTCCAACACGCCGGGGCGACGTCCGAAAATGCCAGGGGCAACAGGAGCAGGGCGGAGAAGAACACGCTCATGGTCTGGTCCTTTCGCGCTGCGAGGCATCCCTGTCGGGAGAAGATGCCTGCGCAGTTCGCGTCGCGGATTGCGTTATCGGTGTCGTCCCTTGGCTTCGAGTTCTGACCGTGCCGCTCTGGACGTTGACTTGCATCGCCGGTGAACGGCGCGGCAGTCCGACGGCCTCTACGCGCCGACGAGCCGTTAACGAGTGAGGTCAGCGTAGAGACCGTTGCGCTGCATGTCGCGCTGGAAAGGCAGATGGCGTTAGGCGATTTCGAGGTCAGCGACGCAGGTCACGGTGAACGCTCGGCATCGGTCGCCGGCTGCGGCGACAAGGGCGTCAGGTGCGTCAGGGGCGTCAGGTGCCGCGGCCGCGTCAGGTCCATTTGGCGCACCATCTGCGCGATGTGCGCGATGTGCGCGAAGTGCGCGAGGTGCGCCAGGTGGGACCATTCCGCTCCGTTCGGCGTCGGTATCAGCGGCGGGACTCGCATCGCTCGGCCGAGTTCGATGAAGCGTTGGCATACGCGTCACGCGCGTCACGCTCGCCACGTGACGCTCTTATGGGTGAGTTCCTAAGTCAGGGCCTCGGGCGATGCACGGTACGTCGGTTGCCCAGGGACGTCATCAACGATGTGCCTCGCTCACCTGCGCTCGTTTCTGTGCCGGGATCGCATGCCTGGGCGTGCATCAGACACGGTCAGTTCGTTGCGAGGCCACTTTGTGGTGCCGACATGAACTGACGAGCGATGCCTTGCCGTGACTTGCCCTTACCCTGACTGGCGGGCCTCAGGCGGCCAGCCATGTCCCGAGGGAACGCCGATATCCGCTTTCCGCCGCAACCATTTTCCCGAACCGCCCGCAACACCCGTATCCTCACGCACGTTCCTTGCGCGACAGCGCGAAATTGGGTCCCGATGCCAGCCTCGACGTCCTCCGTCAGCAAGCTCCTCGAACACGGAGAAGGTGCCGCCTTCAAGTGGCTGATCGAGTCCGTCAAGGACTATGCGATCTTCCTCATCGGCACTGACGGTCTCATTTGTTCCTGGAACCCTGGTGCCGAGCGCATCAAGGGCTATGCCGCGGCCGAGATCATTGGCCGGCATTTCTCCATTTTTTACACGCCGGAGGCGTTGGAACGCGGCTGGCCCCAGCACGAGATGGAAGTGGCGGGCGAACTGGGCCGATTCGAGGACGAAGGCTGGCGCGTGCGAAAGGACGGAACGCAGTTCTGGGCCAACGTCATCATCACGGCCGTCCACGATTCCGCGGGCGAACTGCTTGGTTTTTCCAAGGTCACGCGCGACCTGACCGAACGTCGCTCGCATGAGCTGTCACTCCAGGCCAGCGAGCGCAATCTGCGCTTGCTTGTCGAGGGAGTGCAGGACTACGCCATCTTCCAGCTCAGCCCCGAAGGCATCATCACCTCCTGGAACCAGGGGGCCGAGCGAATCAAGGGCTACACGGCGGCCGAGGCCATAGGTCAGCACTTCTCGATCTTCTATCCCGAGGCAGCGCGCGCCAGCCTGTGGCCCGAAGAAGAGCTTAGGTGGGCCAGCGTGCGCGGTCGCTTCGAGGACGAGGGATGGCGGCTGCGCAAGGATGGTCAGCGCATCTGGGCCAACGTGGTGATCACCGCGATCCGCGGCGAGCAGGGAGAACTGCTGGGCTATTCCAAGGTCACCCGCGATCTCTCCGAGCGAAGGCGCCAGGAGAGCCAGTTGCGTGAACGCGAGGAGAGCCTGCGTCAGCTGGTCGACGGCGCGGACGAACTTGCATTGTTCCTCGTGGACAGCGGCGGTACCATCCGTACCTGGAGCGCGGGGGGCGAGCGGCTGCTGGGTTACCCGGCGCCAGAGATGGTGGGGCGGCCTGTGTCGCAACTGACCGATGCCGCACTTGCCAGCATCGCCTCGCTCCAGGAGGGCGGCGCGGTCGGTCCGGAGGGCCGAGCCCTCTGGGAAGGCTGGCTGCAGCGTGCCAACGGGACGCGGTTTTGGGCGCAGATCGCGACCACTTCGGCCAGGCGTGCCGACGGCACGGTCCGAGGCTACGTGCACATCATCCAGGACATGGCCGACCGGCGCCGCGCGGAGAGTCTCGAAGCTGAGAGCAAGCGACTGACCGAATTCATCGCCATGCTGTCACACGAGCTGCGCAACCCGCTCGCGCCGCTGTCCAATGCCCTGAGCATCCTGAAGGTGGACCCGTTGACCGATCGCGGCCGCTGGGCGGCGGACATGGCAACGCGTCAAGTCCAGCACGTGACCCGACTCATCGAGGACTTGTTGGACGTCAGTCGCGTGACCAGCGGGACCATCCGCGTGGCGGCCGGTCCCATCGACCTGTGCGACATCGTGCGGCGCGCCGTGGATGCGATGCGGTCAACACTGGAGGCGCATGAGCACACGCTCCGCGTGCATCTTCCCGACGATCCCATGGTCGGCAGCGGGGATGCCACGCGACTCACGCAGGTGGTCGTCAACCTGTTGACGAACGCCTCCAAGTTCACGCCTGACGGCGGCGATATCGAGGTCACCCTGCAAGCCTCTCACGGGCTGGGGATGCTCACGGTATCCGACAACGGCATGGGTATGGGCGCGGAGTTGCTCACGAAGGCATTTGAACCCTTCGTGCAGGGCGAGCGACAGATGGCGCGCTCGGAAGGGGGGCTCGGCATCGGGCTCACGCTGGTCAAGCGCATCGCTGAACTCCACGGGGGGAGCGTCGCGGCCACGAGTGCTGGCCCAGGCATGGGAACCACGGTCACGGTCGCGCTCCCGCTGGAGCGGGCGTCGCTGGGCGAGCGCGAGCAGGAGCAGGAGCAGGAACATGAGCACGGGCACGGGCACGGGCACGGTCACGAGGCGACGAGCCCTGGCGCGCTGGAACCGTTGCGGGTGCTGGTCGTCGATGACAACGAAGAGGCCGCGCAATCCCTGGTGATGCTGCTGCGCCTGGAGGGGCACGAGGTGAAGGTCGCCCACAACGGGACCGAAGCACTTGCGATCGCCCGGGCGAGCCTGCCGCAAGTGATGTTGCTGGATCTGGGGCTGCCGGACATCACCGGGCTGGAACTCGCGCCGCAGCTGCGCGCGATCGACGGCCTCGGCGACGCGGTGTTGATCGCGGTGACAGGGTACGGCCAACCTCAGGACCGCGTGGCTTCCGCGGCGGCGGGGTTTGACCACCACATGGTCAAGCCCGTGGACCCGGCGCTGCTGGTGCCCAAGATGCACACCCGGCAAGAGCGCTGAGGCGTGGGAGGAACCAGCGTGCGAAGGCGCTAGGACTCTTCCGTAGTCGATGCTGGACGCGATGCCGACTGCGACACGGACTGCGAGGCGGACTGCGAAGCCATCAGCGGCAGCTCTACCGTGACGGTCGTGCCTGAAGGGTCGCTTCGGATCCAGATGTGCCCGCCATGCGCCTCGGCGATCTGTCGGCAGATGAACAGGCCCAGGCCCAAGTTATGCGTCGCGGTGCTGGCGGAGCTGGACCGGACGAGCCGCTCAAAGACATGGGGGAGCAGCTCTGGGGCGACGGGCTCGCCGTGGTTGCGGACCTCCAGGATTGCCGTACTCCCCTGGCAATCGATGCTCACCTGAACGGGGCGGCTTCTGTCGCCATGCTGGGCGGCGTTGCGCAGCAGGTTCATCAGCAGTCGTATGAGCTTGCCGCGGTCCCATGATCCGATCGCCTGCGCGCGGACGTCCAGTTGTAAGATCGACTCGGGCATAGTGACCGAGAACTCATCGAGGGTCGACTGGACCAGATCCGAGAGGTCGACGGGTGTCGGATGTACGCTCAAACCATCACCAACGCGCACCTGTGCGAAGTCGTGGAGATCGTCGAGCATCTCCTTGATGCGTTGTCCCGAGCTCATTGCCCGCGCGGCCGCTCGGGTGGCAAGGGCAGGCATTTCTTCCAGGCGCAGCAGCAACGTGGAGGACATCATCATGGCGTCCAAAGGACCTCGCATGTCGTGGCCCAAGACAGCCAGGAACAGATCGCGGGCTTTCAGTTCGGCATCTCTGGTTGCGTCCAGTTCGTCCGCCAGCCGTCGGAAGGCGTCGCGTTTCCTCAGCTGTGCCTCGAGGTTGGCCGCGAGTACGCTGACATCGACGGGTTTGACCAGATATGCGTCGGCGCCGGCCCGTAGGCCGGCAACCTTGTCCGCATCGGCAATGGCGATGCCGGAATAGTGGATCACGACCAAGTCTGCGGGACCCTTGTCGCGGAGCCGCTCGCACACGCCGACGCCGTCACCATCGGGAAGGACAACATCGAGCACCACCGCGTCCGCGGCGTGCGCCTGAGCGAGCGCCCCAGCACCGTCGGCGGCTTCAAGCACCCGGAAGCCGAGATGTTCCAGCGAGCGCCGCAGTGCATAACGCAGGGCGTTGTCGTCATCGACCAGAAGCACCGTCCACTGACGGCCAGCGGCATGGACGCCGTTCATAAGTTCTCCTCCCCGTTGCACGCCGAAGGATACCGGAGTGGGGCCGCCCACTCTCCCACTTTGGTAGACCCTCCGCGCGGGGCGTGAGACGCGTGCCCGCGGACCGCGACGCTCGAACCGGTGTCAAGCGTTCGTGCATTCGCCTTCCGCGTGCCGTCGGGTGCAGTTTCTGCTCTCGGTTCTCGGTTCTCGGTTCTCAGTTCTCGGTCGCTCTACCAGGCCGCGTACCTGGGGCGCCATAGATCGCCTTCGTAGGTCGCCTATTGGGGTCGCCTAATTAGGTCGCCTACATAGGCGCCGACACAGATCGCAGTCACGCCAACTCGCGGAGCGTCGCCGTTCACGCGTTGACGCATGTAATGCAGATGGTGGCGGAGGGCGGATGGTAGATGGCGGATGGCGGATGGG
>CBIHMU010000063.1:0-33580 GCA_966211105.1 uncultured Burkholderiales bacterium | reverse complement strand
GGGCAGGGGGCTGGGGAAGCTGGGCCGCGCGCCGGCTGAGCGGTCGAGATGAGCGATCGAGATGAGCAGTCGGGTGCTCAGCCCTTCAAATTCGGTCGCGCGTGGTCTGGCGGCGGACGGCGGCGTGGGTGGTCGCCGGTTCGGCGAAGTAGGCACGTGCCTGGCGGACGTCCTCGCGGATCGCGGCGGTCAGGGCGTCCAGGCCGTCGAAACGGGCTTCGTCGCGCAGTTTGTGCAGGAGTTCCACGCGCACGAGTTTACCGTAGGCCTCGCCCGGGCCCAGGCGGGCGGCCAGCGCCGCCGGCCAGTCCAGCGCGTGGACCTCCAGCAGCACGCGGCCGGCGTCCTCGACCGTCGGCCGCACGCCCAGCGAGGCGACGCCGTCCAGCACGAGCGCGCCGGCGCCGGGGGGCTGGCCCTCGATGCCCGCCATGCCCTCGAAGCCGTCGAAGTGGTCGAGGCCGTCCAGACCATGCACGCGGACCGCGAAGATCCCGTGCGCGGCCGGCTTGTCGTGGTCGAACCTCAGGTTCAGCGTCCGGAAGCCGTCGCGTTTGCCGGGCGCGGTCTCGGCCAGTTGCCGTCCCAGCTTCTGGCCGTGGATCACATGGCCGGAAATCGCGTAGGGCCGCCCGAGCAGCCGCGCCGCGCCGGCCATGTCGCCGGCGGCCAAGGCCTCGCGCACGGCGGAGCTCGACACCCGCAGCCCGTGCACCTCGTAGCTCATCATCCGCGCGACGTCGAAGCCCAGGCGCTGTCCGGCGGCGTCCAGCGTCGCGTAGTCACCCTGGCGCTTGGCGCCGAAGCGGAAGTCGTCGCCGACGAGCGCGTACCTCGCGCCCAGGCCGTCCACCAGCACCCGCTGGATGAAGTCCTGCGCCGGCAGCGAGGCCAGCGCCTCGTCGAAGCGCAGCACCACGACCTGGTCGATGCCACAGCGCGCCAGCTCCTGGAGCTTGTCGCGCAGCGTGGCGATGCGCGCCGGGGCCAGTTCGGGCTTGCCGAGCTTGTGCGCGAAGAAGTCGCGCGGGTGCGGCTCGAAGGTGAGGACGCAGGTCGGCAGGCCGCGGTGGCGGGCCTCCGACAGCAGCAGCGCCAGCATGGCCTGGTGGCCGCGATGGACGCCGTCGAAGTTGCCGATCGTCAGCGCGCACTGCGCCGCGATGCCGGGATGGTGGAAGCCGCGGAAAACCTGCATGGGCGGGGATTATCAGCCGCCGCGCGCGGTGGCGCCGCGAACCGAGAAGATCAGGCGGCCGCGGCGGCCGGCGGGGCGCGCAGGTGTTGCGTGACGACGTCCAGCAGCTCGTCCATCTCGAACGGTTTGACCAGGTGGCCGTCCATGCCGCTGGCCAGGCAGCGGACCTGGTCGTCGTCGACGGTGCTGGCGGTGAGGGCGACCACCGGCGTGCGCGGCAGCAGGCGGCGCGCCTCTTCCTGCCGCCACGCGGTCGTGGCCGCGTAGCCGTCCAGTTCCGGCATGTGGCAGTCCATCAGCACGAGGTCGAAGCGCTGTGCGCGCAGCAGCTCCAGGGCCTCGCGGCCGTGCTCGGCCGGGACCACGTGCAGGCCGCAGCGCTCCAGCATGGTCCTGGCCACCAGCAGGTTGACCGGGCTGTCGTCGACCAGCAGGACGCGGCCGTCCAGCCGGGGCAGCGGTCGCGGCGGCGTGCCGGCGGGCGCGGGGCGCGCCGGGGCGGCGTTGGTGGCGTCGGTGGCGCAGGTCTGCAGCGGCAGCGTGAACTCGAACACCGAGCCCTGGCCCGGCGTCGAGGCGCAGCGCAGGTCGCCGCCCATCGCGCGGGCGATCTCGCGGGAGATCGTCAGCCCCAGGCCGGCGCCATCGCGGCGGGCACGGTCGGCGCCGGGGCGGCCCGCCTGCTCGAAGGGCGCGAAGATGCGCTCCAGCTGGTCCGCTGGGATGCCGTCGCCGGTGTCGCGGACCGCGAAGCGCAGCAGGGTGCCGGCGCGCATGTCCAGCACGGACGACACCTCGACCTCGACGCGGCCATGGTCGGTGAACTTGATGGCGTTGCCCACCAGGTTGTGCAGCACCTGCTGGATGCGCGACGCGTCGCCCATCGCCCGGGCGGGCAGCTGCGGCGCCACGGTCAGCCGGAAGTCCACGCCCTTGGCCCGCGCGGTCTCGCCCAGCAGGCGGCCGACGTCGCCGGCGACCTCGCGGATGTCGAAGGGCCGGGCCTCGACGACCAGCTTGCCGGACTCGATGCGGGCCAAGTCCAGGATGTCGTTGACCAGGGTCAGCAGATGCCGGCCGGAGCGGCGCACGATCTCCACCTGCTCGCGCTGCTGGTCGCTGAGATCGCCGCGCTCCAGCAGCTGGGTCATGCCGATGATGCCGTTGAGCGGCGTGCGGATCTCGTGGCTCATCACCGCGACGAAGCGGCTCTTGCTGCTGCTCGTCTCTTCGGCGGCGTCGAGCGCCAGGCGGCGCTGCTCGGCCAGGCGCGCCTGCTCGAAGCGCAGGCGCAGCAGCTCGAGGGTGCCGGCCTCGATGCGGCGGGACTCCAGCACCGTGAGCAGCCAGAACATGCCGAGGCCGCCGACGCTGAGCCAGCCGGTCACGCCGCCCTGCAGCGCGAGCCGGATCGCCAGCGGCGCGATCACCAGCGAGGCGAACAGCGCCTGCCCGCGCGCCCAGTGGCCCAGCGACACCATGGTGAAGGCGACCAGGCCGACGAGCGTGGTCATGACCGCGCCGTCGATCTCGGGCAGGTTGGGGGTGGCGAAGAGGGCGCCGATCACGCCCCAGGCCAGACCGTCCAGGCCGAGTCCGACGAGGTAGCGGCGTTCCTCGCGCGGCGAGGCGCGCTCCTGCAGCGGCAGGGTGAGGAAGCGACGGGCCTGGAGGGTGCGCCACAGCGAGATCCCCCAGCGCGCGCCCAGCCAGCCGAGCAGGTCGATGACGGGCAGGTGGGGCCACAGCAGCACGACCGGCAGCAGGGCGAAGAGCGCGCCCACGCCGGCCGGCATGGCCACGCGGGCCTGCAGGCTGCTCAGGCGCTCGGCCCGGACCTGGACCGCCACGCTGGCGGCGGCGCCGTCCTCGTGAAGTTCGCTTTTTGATATTCCCATACGACATGGCCGGCGAGGTTCCGACCGATGCGCCTCCTGGCTGAGGTCGCCGCTCTGGGGCGGCGCTTCGATGGCGCGTTTCTACCGAAGGAAGATGACGCGCCGTCTCGGGGACTTCCCTGGTGTGACGTCTGATCGCACGGCGGATGAATGGCGGCGTCGTTTGACATCCATCAAGGATTGCAGACGACCACCCGACCGATGTCGTGGGACAGCCGCACCAACGGAACTCCACAGTTCGTCATGCGGCAGGTCACCATGAATCTTCTTTCCTCCATTCGGGCGGCATTTTCAGCTCCGGCGGGTGCGCAGGCAGGCGCCATCGCGCCCGGGTCGGGGCAGCGCCTCCTGGCGCAACTTGATGAGAACACCCGAGATTTCAAGCGTCCCTGGGAAGTCGTTGGCAGGGAAGCCGATGCCTTGCCCGTCAATCTGGATTCGCTCATTCATGCGGGCGGTCCGGGAAACACTGCGCGACCGCTGGACGCCAACACCGTGGCCACCGGTGCGGTGGTGATGGCCGCGCCCCAGAGCCATTACGACGCGGCAGCGGTTGTCGAGGCGTGTGTGAATCACCATGTCACCGAGGTCATCGACCTCACCACGGAGAACCTGGCCAGTGGCCTTGCCGGGGGAGGCATGAGGCCGTGGGGCGAAGAGATTGGAAGCAGTCAAAAGAGCGTTCATCTCCGACCGGGCGGTCTGACCAAGGCGGATGCACTCGGAAATCAGGCTTTCCATCAGGAAGTGCTGCTGGATCTGAAGCAGTCGGGGACGACGCGATCCCAGCAATTGGGCTGGAGCCGGATGCCGTTGAAGGACGGCGAGAAGATCGATCCCGGCGTGCTGCTGGCGGCCTGCGTGCATATCCAGGCGCGGGAACGGGCCAGACCGCCCGAGCAGCAGGACGGTGCGAAAGTCGTCTTCATGGATCGCAACGGCGGCGATCTCGCGGGTGCCTTCGCGGCGGCCAATGCCATCTTCCGCAGCAACGATCGCACCAGGCTGTCCGCCCGAGACGTCGACGACCACGTGGTGGGCGCCTGCGCCTTGCTGCGCTCGCGCAGGAGTCCGGACCTTTTCTCCACACGCCCGGACATCCTGGAAAGTCTCCGTCAGTTCGCCCACCTCGTCATCGATCGGCGCACGGTGGAGGCCGACCTCCCAGCCGCGAGCGGCGGCGAGTTCGTCGCGCCGCGCGAAACCAGGCAGCAGTTTCAGCGTGAGATTGAAGCAGCATTGCGCGACTTGGACCAAGACAAGGCCTGACCCTCAGTCGCCCGGCGCCGACATCGCCAGCTCCCGCTGA
Source organism: uncultured Burkholderiales bacterium (assembly GCA_966211105.1). Classification (GTDB taxonomy): domain Bacteria; phylum Pseudomonadota; class Gammaproteobacteria; order Burkholderiales; family Burkholderiaceae_C; genus Roseateles. The sequence goes on along the minus strand of CBIHMU010000063.1, from coordinate 29,175 downwards.
GCGTCGTCCAGCCACATCCAGCCGCCTTCCTTGAGCTCGGCCGGGAGTTCCAGCGCGCCGATGCGCTGCCGGTGCAGGCTCAGCACCCGGTTGCCGACCGCCGCCACCATGCGCTTGGCCTGGTGGTAGCGGCCTTCGGTGAGGGCCATCTGCAGCCGGCCGTCGGGCAGACGCTCGGCGGAGACGGCTTGCACCGGCTCCTCGGCCAGCTTCGGATTGCGCTCCTCGAGCAGCACGCCCGCCACGAGCTTGCGCAGCTGCGCGTCGTCCACCTCGGCCTTGCAGACCGCCTGGTAGAGCTTGGGCACGTGGTACTTCGGGCTGGTCAGCTTGTGCTGCAGCGGGCCGTCGTCGGTCAGCAGCAGCAGGCCGGTGGTGTCCTCGTCGAGGCGGCCGACCGGCTGGATGTCGCGGTTGCGCACCGGCTCGGGCAGCAGCGAGAACACGCTCGGATGGTGGCTCGGCTTGCGCGAGCACTCGTAACCGGCCGGCTTGTGCATCAGGATCAGCGCCTTCTCGTGGAAGGGCCAGGTCTGGCCTTCCACCTCGAAGACCAGGCCGGCGGTGAGGAAGGTCTGATCGGGATCCTCGACGACCGTGCCGCCGATCGACACCAGCCCGTGCCGCAGCAGCGCGGCGCAATGCCGGCGCGTGCCGAAGCCCTGGCTGAAGAGGATCTGGGCGATGGCGACCGGCTTGGCGGAATTCTTTTGCGTCATGGGGGCATTGTCGTTCGATGGAAGGCCGATTCCGTCAACTTGTCGCACGATGGGAGCGCAGCCGAGGCGGTCCGCCGACACCCAGTGCCATCGCACACGAAGGACTGCCATGAGCCCCCACCTCCATCTTCTGAGTCGCCTGTTCCGCTCGGACTCGTCGTCGACCCGAGGCGCGGAGACGCCCGCCCGGGCGGCCCCCGGTTTCCCGGGCGACATGTCCAAGGCGGACAGGTCGGCCTGGTGGGCGCAGGCCGCGAGCGCCATCGAGATCACGCGGCGCCTGGACGCCCATTCGACCCAGGCCGGTCTGGCGGCGAAGGAGATCAGGCCGCCCCGCTGCGCGGCAGCGGCGCCCCAACTGCCGGTGAACCCGGCGACCTTGCTGGATCCGGCGCTGGTGCCGGACAAGCTGGTGCCCCAGTTGCACGCCAACCAGCTGCAGAACGGCCACCTGCTCATGTCGACACCGGGGACGTCCGAAGTCTTCGCATGGGCAGACATCTGCGATCGGCACGATGTGAAGATGGTCCTGGATCTCGGGGAGGGCCGGTCTGCGGGCGCCGCCTGCATGCAGGCCCGCAAGCCGTTCACTTCTCGCTCGAATTGGCAGGTCCGGTTCGATCCGCAGTCGCAAGGCCCTGGACGTGTCCTCGAGCGCAAGCTGCGAGACATCGGCGGACAGGCGACGCAGTGCGAGATGTCGATCGAGCGGTCGCACGAGGAGCAGGAGATCGGCCGTCCTCAGACCTTGTCCTGGATTCGCGTGCCCGTGGACGACAGGCACGAGATCTCGCCGCGACTCCTGTTGAACACCGCGCGCCATCTGCATGCGGAGGGGTGCGCGGAGGGACGCCCGGGCAAGATCGCCTTCCAATGTCCGCAAGGGGATCACCGGGGCGCGGTGTTCGCGGCGGCCCATCAGCTGTTGGAGCGCTTCCAGTCGGGTGGCTTGCGGCCGGGCGGGCTGGCGGATGCCGTGTTCGAAGAATGCGCCAAGGTGCGAAGCGATCGCAGCCACGCCCTGTTCACCCAGGGTCATGTGACCTCGCTGATGGCCTTCTGCGGCCTGCTGATGGAAGAACGGCGGAGCGCATCCAGGCGTGTCGCCACGCCGTCGCCCATGGCGCCATCCCGCCCGGTCCCGAGCCTTGGGGCGCCGTTGCGGTCCGCGCTGCGAGGGACGGAAGCGCGCGATCCGACGGCGCAGAGCGCACCTGCGCGGCGCGTCGTGTTCGACACCGTCGCCCACGTCAGCGACGGAACGACCGTGCCCACCAAGCCGGGCAGCGACGTGGACGCCTAATCGGTGGCTGCGGTCGTCTGCGACGCCGCGACCGCGTCGACGATCGCCCGCGCCACCACCTCCGCCGCGACCGCGCCCAGCAGCGTCATGTCGCCGTCGACGTCCGCGGCGCCGGTGGCGAGCGCGAACATCACGTCCCCGTCCATCACCGTGTGGACGGGATGGATCGCGCGCGCCAGGCCGTCGTGCGCGATCTGCGCGAGCTTGGTGGCCTGCGCCTTCGTCAGCCGCGCGTCGGTCGCGATGACGCCGATCGTCGTGGCGCTGCCCTGCAGCGCGCCGCCGGGGCGCTCACCGTCGAGCAGCGCCTGGACCGTCGAGCGCGGCCGGCCGTCGGCGCCGCGCGACCCGGCCAGCACCTCGCCGCCATGCGGATCGACCACGTCGCCCACCGCGTTCACCGCCACCATCGCCGACAGGGTGACGCCGCCGATGCGGACCGAGGCCATGCCCAGCCCGCCCGGCATGGCGTGCTCGACGCCCAGCAGCTTGCCCACCGTCGCGCCCGTGCCGGCGCCGACGCGTCCGCGCGAGCGCTCCCCGGCCGAGGCCGCTTTGCAAGCTGCTTCGCAAGCCGCGCGGCCGGCCGCCGCGTCGGGCGCGGTCGACGCGTCGTGCAGCCACAGGTCGAAGAGCACCGCCGCCGGCACGATGGGCACGCGCACCTGGCCGACGGGGAAGCCATGACCGCGCTCGGCCAGCCAGCGCATCACGCCGTCCGCGGCCGCAAGTCCGAACGCGCTGCCGCCGGTCAGCAGGATCGCGTGGACCTGCTGGACCGTGTTCTCGGGACGCAGGAGGTCCAGGTCGCGCGTGCCGGGTGCGGCACCGCGCACGTCGACACCGGCGGTCGCGCCGTTCTCGCACAACACGACGCTGCAACCGGTGGCTACGGCGGGGTGCGTGAAGTGCCCGACCTTCAGGCCGGCGACATCGCAGAGGGCCCCCACGTCCATGCGTGCAGGACCCGAGGCGCCGTCGACCGCGCGGGGTGTGCCGGCCAAGGCGCTGATCGGCGCGTCGCTCAAGGCTTGGCGCCCTGCGGCTTCAGCGAGCCGCAGTCGCTGCCCAGGTAGCGGGCTTCGCCGGTGGAGCGGATCACCTCGGTCTTGCCGTCGCGCTGCGCGCGGATCTCGCTCTTGGTCTTGTAGTGGTCCGGGCCGAGGAAGGTGATCTCGTTGGTCCCTTCCGATGCCGGGTTGGTGCAGCGGAAGTTCACCAGCATCGTGTCGCCGGTGCGCTTGCTGTCGTGCTCGCACTTGCCGTCGGTGCGCGGCATCGCGGCGCGGTCGGCCTGTTCCTTGGTGACGCAGGACTTCAGCGTCAGCTCGCCGCCCTGGAAGTTCATGCTGACGCCGTGCTGCGACATCATGGATTCCATCTGCCTGCGCTGCTCGGGCGGCAGCGCCGCCATCTGCTTCTGCATCTGCTCCATCTGCGCCTGACGCTGCGGATCGAGCTGGGGCTTCTGCCGGATCTCCCACAAGCCGGGCTTGAAGTCCTGGGCCGAGGCGGACACGACGCCGGCCGCGAGCAGCAGGCCGACGATCAGGGAGGAGGGCGCAAGAAAGGACGGCACCAAGGAGGCAGGTGCCGAGGACGTGGGCCTGAAAGAGGCGGTCGCAAGCGACATGGCGGGCTCCCTCGCCGCGGGGGGGCGGCGAGCTCCGCCCAGTTTATGCCCGCTTCATTCGGCGCAGCCGCTCACGCAAACACGCCGGCCGTGTCCTGCATGCGCGCGCTGACCTCGCCGAGGTGATGCAGCGAGTCGCCGTACTGCATCTCCATGACGGCCAGGCGCTTGAAGTAGTGACTGCCGATGTATTCGTCCGTCACGCCGATGCCGCCGTGCAGCTGCGTGCACTGCTGGCCGACGAAACGCATGGATTGGCCCAGCTGCACCTTGGCCTGCGAGATCGCGCGGCGGCGCGCCTCCGCCGGCTCGTTCAGCTTGAGCGTGGCGAAGTAGCTCATCGAGCGCGCCAGCTCCAGCTGCATCTTGACGTCGGCCATGCGGTGGCGCAGCGCCTGGAAGCTGGCGATCGCGACGCCGAACTGCTTGCGCGTGTTCAGGTAGTCCGCCGTCAGCGCGACGAAGCGGTCCATCGCGCCGACCGCCTCGGCCGCCTGCGCGGCGATGGCGATGTCGACGGCGTGTTCCAGCACGGCCAGGCCGTTGTCCGGGCCGACCAGCAGCGTGGCCGGCGTGTCCTGGAGCGTGAGCTCCGCGGCGCGCGAGCCGTCGTGCAGCGCGTACCCGCGCAGCGCGACGCCGGACGCGTCCTTCGAGACGAGGTACAGCGCGATGTTCGCGCCGGCGCCGCCGGCGCACGCCGGCACGATGAACGCGTCGGCCGCATCGCCCGCGGGAACGACGCTCTTCGCACCGGTCAACCGGTGATCCGCGGTCGCCACCGTGTCGCACACGTCAAGCCGGTAACGCGCCTTGCGCTCCTGATGCGCCAGCACGACCAGGGCATCGCCGCCCGCGATGCGCGGCAGCCAGTCGCCCTGCACCTCATCGCCGGCATGAGCGAGCACCGCCGGCGCGACCAGTCCGCCCTGCGCATACGGCTCCATCACCAGGCCGCGGCCCAGCTCCTCCATCACGACCATCGCCTCGGCCGGGCCGAAGCCCAGGCCGCCGTGGGCCTCGGGCACCGCGAGCGCGGTCAGGCCCAGTCCCGCCAGCGCGTTCCACGCCTCGCGCGAGAAGCCGCCCGCCTTCACGATCGCGCGGCGCTGGTCGAAGCCGTAGTCCTTGTCCACATAGCGCCGCACCGCATCGCGCAGCGAGTTCTGGTCTTCGGTGAAATCGAAATCCATGTCGTGTCTCCTGCCTCAGCCCAGCACCGTCTGCGCGACGATGTTGCGTTGCACCTCGTTCGAGCCGCCGTAGATCGTCGTCTTGCGATAGTTGAAGTAGTGGCTCGCCAGCGGCGCGCAATGGGCCGCGCCGACCTGGTCGCCCTGCCAGCCGGCCTCCATCGCTTCCTGGATGAAGGGCGTCGCATACGGCCCGGCGGCCAGCATCATCAGTTCCGTGTAGCGCTGCTGGATCTCGCTGCCGCGGATCTTCAGCAGGCCGGCGACGTCCAGCGACTGCTTGCCGCTGGACTCGGCCGACAGCACGCGCAGCACCATCATCTCCAGCGCGACGATGTCGACCTCCAGCAAGGCGATCTGGTCGCGGAAGCGCGGGTCGTCGTACACGCCCTCGGCCTTGGCGATGCGCTTCAGCCGCTCCAGCTCGCGCTTGCCGCGGTTGACGTCGGCGATGTTGGTGCGCTCGTGCGCGAGCAGGTACTTGGCGTAGGTCCAGCCCTTGTTCTCCTCGCCGACGAGGTTCTCCGCGGGGACCACCACGTCGTCGAAGAAGACCTCGTTCACCTCGTGCTCGCCGTCCAGCATGGTGATCGGCCGCACGGTCACGCCCGGCGACTTCATGTCGATCAGCAGGAAGGAGATGCCCGCCTGCGGCTTGACGCTGGTGTCGGTGCGCACCAGGCAGAAGATCCAGTCGCCGTACTGGCCCAGCGTGGTCCAGGTCTTCTGGCCGTTGACGACGTAGGTGTCGCCGCGGCGCTCGGCGCGCGTCTTGACCGAGGCCAGGTCCGAGCCCGAGCCCGGCTCGCTGTAGCCCTGGCTCCACCAGACGTCGCCGCTCATGATGCCGGGGAGGTGGCGCTCCTGCTGCTCGCGCGAGCCGAAGGCCATGATCACCGGCGCCACCATCACCGGCCCGAAGGGCACGACGCGCGGCGCGCCGGCCAGCGCGCATTCCTCTTCGAACAGGTGGCGCTGCACGGCATTCCAGCCCGGTCCGCCGAACTGCTTCGGCCAGGCCCAGCCGTGCCAGCCCTGCCTGCCCAGGATGCGGGCCCAGCGCTGCAGATCGTCCTTGTTCAGCCGCAGCGCGTTGTGCACCTTGTGGCTGATGTCCTTCGGAAGGTGCTCGGCCACCCACTGGCGGATGTCGGCCCGGAAGGCCTGTTCCTCAGGCGTGAAGTTCAGGTCCATGTCGTCTCCTGCGGTCCTTGATGTCGGGTCCGGCGCGTGTCCCGCGCCTGTCATGGGAACTGCGCCGGGTTTTAGCACGAGCGTTCGATTTTTTCCTGTCCCGACCGGGACAAAGCCAGGGGCATCCCGGGGGCGGGGGACAATGCGCGGCTTCCGGGCTCTGCAGATCCGCCATGACCGCCTCGCTCCCGACCTCTCCGCCGACGTCTTCCTCGACGTCGTCCTCAACGTCGTCCTCAACGTCTTCCTCGACGTCTTCCCCGTCCTTGTTCCCCACCTCCCTGCCGAGGCCCGTGCTCGCCCTGCATGGCGGCGCGGGCACGATCCGCCGCGCCGGCATGAGCGCGGAGATGGAAGCGCGCTACCGCGCTGCGCTGGCGGAGATCCTGGCCGACGGCGCCATGCGGCTGGCCCGCGGCGACGCCGCGATGGACGTGGCCGTCGAAGCGGTGCGCCGGCTGGAGGAGTGCGAGCTCTTCAACGCCGGCAAGGGCGCGGTCTACACGGCGGACCAGCGGCATGAACTCGACGCCAGCGTGATGGACGGGCGCGATCGCAGCGCCGGCGCGGTGGCCGGCGTGACGCGGGTGCGCAACCCGGTGCTGGCGGCGCGGGCGGTGATGGCGCACAGCGGCCACGTGCTGCTGGTCGGCACGGCGGCGGACAGCTTCGCGTTCGAGCAGGGCCTGGAGCGCGTGGCGCCGGACTGGTTCGGCACGCCGCAGCGGCTCGCGCAACTGGCGCAGGCGAGGGCGTCGGCGTCCGGCCAGGTGCTGGACCATGACGGCCAGCAGGCGGTCGCCGATGCCGGTGCGGCTGGCGCGACCGACCCGGCCCACCCGACCGACCCGACCGCCGGCAGCGCGCGGAGCGCCAGCGGCCCCCTCGACGAACAGACCAAGTTCGGCACCGTGGGCGCCGTGGTCCGCGACGCCGCGGGCCACCTCGCCGCGGCGACCTCCACCGGCGGGATGACGAACAAGCGGCCCGGCCGGGTCGGCGATTCGCCGATCCCGGGCGCGGGGTGCTATGCGGACGACCGCAGCGTCGCGGTGTCCTGCACCGGCACCGGTGAAGCCTTCATCCGCGCCGCCGCGGCGCACGAGGTCGGCGCGCTGATGCGCATCGGCGGCCTGCCGCTGGGCGAGGCCTGCGCGCGCGTGGTCTTCGACGAACTGCCGACGGTGGGCGGCGACGGCGGCCTGATCGCGGTCGACACCTTGGGCAACGTCTGGCTCGGCTTCAACACCGAGGGCATGTACCGTGGCTGGGTCGAGGCCGGCGGCACGCCGGTGGTCGGCGTCTACCGGGACGAATGAGCGCCGTGGAGACCGAACTGGACCGGAGGAGACCGGATGAGATCGCATGGCCCGCGCGGGATCGACTGACGCCATGAGCCACCGCGCCGCCGTCCTGCTGATGCTGCTGGTCACGCTGCTGTGGAGCACGGCCGGCGCGGTGTCGCGCCACCTCGATTCGGCGCGCGGCTTCGAGGTGACCTTCTGGCGCAGCGCCTTCAACGCGCTGGCGCTGACGGTCCTGCTGCCGCTGCTGCGCGGCCGCGGCTACTGGCGGCAGGCGCTGCCGCGCCTGCGCCGCGCCCCGTCGGTGTTGGGCTCGGGCCTGTGCTGGGCGGTGATGTACACGGCCTTCATGCTGGCGCTGACGATGACCGGCGTGGCCAACGTGCTGGTGACGATGGCGCTGGGGCCGCTGCTGACGGCGCTGTTCGCGCGCGTCTTCCTGCATCAGCGGCTGGCCGCGCGGACCTGGATCGCGATCTGGGTCGCCAGCGCGGGCATCGGCTGGATGTTCGCGAGCGAGATGAACAGCGGCGCGACGGCGTGGCTGGGCATGGGCGTCGCGCTGGCGGTGCCCGTGGCCGCGGCCAGCAACTGGACGCTGCTGCAGGCGCGCGCGGGCGACGGCGAGACCGACCTGCTGCCCGCCGTCTGGCTGGGCGCGCTGCTGTCGGCGCTGGCGACGCTGCCGCTGGCCTGGCCCTTCGCGGCGTCGGGCCGGGACCTGCTGCTGCTGGCCGGCCTGGGGATCTTCCAGCTGGCGCTGCCCTGCCTGATCGTCGTGCGGCTGACGCGGGTGCTGCCGGCGGCCGAGGTCGCGCTGCTCGGCTTGATGGAGGTGCTGCTCGGCGTGCTGTGGGCCTGGCTGCTGGCGGACGAGGCGCCGTCGCCGGCGGCGCTGCTCGGCGGTGTTATGGTGCTGGCCGCATTGATTGGCAACGAGCTGCTGGCCGCGTGGCGCCGCCCGGCAGCTTCTACGAGTGGAGAGATGTCGCTGTGATTCCGTCGCTGCAATCCGAAGGGCAGATCCTGGCCGAGGTCAACGGCTGCCTGGGCCTGATCACCTTGAACCGTCCGCAGGCGCTGAACGCCCTGTCGCTGGCGATGATCCGCGACATGAGCGCGCTGCTGAGCGCGTGGGCGAAAGATCCCGCCATCCAGGCCGTCGCCCTGATGGGCGCCGGCCGCGAGGGCAAGCCCGCGGCATTCTGCGCGGGCGGCGACATCCGCTTCTTCCACCAGGCGGCGCTTGCCGGTGACGCAGCGCTGGACGCGTTCTTCACCGAGGAGTACGCGCTCAACCACCTGATCCACCAGTTCCCCAAGCCCTTCATCGCGCTGATGGACGGCGTCGTGATGGGCGGCGGCATGGGCATCAGCCAGGGCGCGCGGCTGCGCGTGCTGACGGAGCACTCCAAGCTCGCGATGCCCGAGACCAACATCGGCCTGTTCCCGGACGTGGGCGGCGGCTACTTCCTGTCCCGCTGCCCCGGCCACAGCGGCGAATGGCTGGCGCTGACCGGCCAGGTCATCGGCGCGGGCGACGCGATCGAGTTCGGCCTGGGCGACGTCTTCGTCCAGAGCAGCGAGCTGCCGACGATCGTGGCGGCCTTGCGGACCGGCGTGCAGGACAGCGCCGAACACGTGGTCGCGACCGTCATGGAGCGCGTCGACCTGGCGCCGGCCGCCGAGCACTGGCACTCGCGCGCCTGCATCGACAGGCATTTCTCGGCGGCCTCGGTGCCGGCGCTGTTCGCGTCGCTCGCGGCGGACGCCGATCCCTGGGCGCAGGAGACGCTGGCGACGCTGAAGCGGCGCTCGCCGCTGATGATGGCGGTCACGCTGGAACAGGTCCGGCGCGCCCGCGCGATGAGCCTGGCCGACGACCTGCGCATGGAGCGCGACCTGGTGCACCACTGCTTCCACCTGCGGCCCGGCGCGGCCAGCGAGACGGTCGAGGGCGTGCGCGCGCTTGCCATCGACAAGGACCACGCGCCGAAGTGGCACCCCGCCCGCGTCGAGGACGTGACGCGCGGCGACGTCGAGGCCTTCTTCCGCAGCCCCTGGACGGCCGCGGAGCATCCGCTGCGCGGCCTCGATTGAGGGGCTGACCGGCGCGTCCAGCCGCCGGGCCTGTCGCCGTGCCGGTCGCCGGGCCGGTCGGCGGATGGAGCGGCGGATGGAGCGGCGGGCCGCTCCTCGCCCGCGCTGTCCCTCACGCGAGTGACGGGCAACAGCCGGCCCCGGGTTGTCAGAGAACCTTCACACCGCCTGCCTAGAGTCGTCGCACTTCGCACGCCCCGTGCGCAGTGATTTCGGAGCGACGGACGGATGACGATCAGGCGAGGGCCCAGGGCCGCGAACAGGGCGCGCTTCGGCGCGGTGGTGTTGGCGGTCTGCGGCCCCGCGTGTGCCCAGATTCCAGGGAACGCGGACGTGCCGCCGACCAAGACGGCTTCGCCGGCGCAAGACCTGACCCCGACGCCGAGCTCGCCTCCGAGGCCGGTCCAGGTCGCCAGGGCGGAGCCCGTGACGCTGGATCGCGTCGAGCTCAACGGCCGCCACTACGACAACGGCATCGGCACGACGGACGCCGCCTCGCAGGGCGCCGTGCGGGCCGAGCTGCTGAAGAGCCGCCCGGCGCTGCGACCGGGCGAGGTGCTCGAGTTCGTGCCCGGCCTGATCGTCACGCAGCACAGCGGCGACGGAAAGGCCAACCAGTACTTCCTGCGCGGCTTCAACCTCGACCACGGCACCGATTTCGCCACGACCGTCATGGGACTGCCGGTCAACATGCCGAGTCACGCGCACGGGCAGGGCTACTCCGACCTCAACTTCCTGATCCCGGAGCTTGTCGAGCGCATCGACTACCGCAAGGGGCCGTACTTCGCCGGCAACGGCGATTTCGCGGCGGCGGGGTCGGCGGACATCGGCTATTTCCGCCGGCTCGACGATCCGTTCATCGCGCTGACCTTGGGCGAAGGCAAGTACCGACGGGGCTTGGCGGCGGGGTCGACCGACGTCGGCGGCGGCATGCAGTTGCTCGGCGCCGTCGAGGCCATGCGCAACGACGGTCCGTGGACGCTCCCCGAGAACCTCAACCGACGCAATGTGGTGCTGAGCCTGTCGGGCGGCACCCGGGGCTCGAGCGGTGCGGGGCCAGCCAGCGGTGACCGCTGGCGCATCGGCCTGATGGACTACCGCGCCGATTGGACGTCGACGGACCAGGTGCCGCAGCGCCTGATCGATGCGGGCACCTTCGGCGGGCGCGCTTTCGGGCGCTTCGATGCAGTCGATCCGAGCGACGGCGGCGACACGCGCCGCAGCAGCCTGTCCGGCGAATGGCAGCGCGATGCCGACGGCGGGACCACCCGCCTGGCCGCCTATGCGATGGCTTACAAGCTGGCGCTCTATTCCAACTTCACCTACGCGATGGAGCGCCCCGACGCGGGCGACCAGTTCGCGCAGAAGGATGACCGCAAGGTCTACGGCCTGAGCGGCAGTCACGCGTTCGATCACACGCTGGGCGGCCTTCCGGCGCGCTCGGAGTTCGGCTTCCAGGTGCGTCGGGACCGGGCGAGGGTGGGGCTGTTCAACACGGTGGCGCGCACTGTCGTCGATCCGGAGACCGACACCACACGCGACGATGACGTGCGCGAGACCCTGTCCGGTGTGTACGGCCAAACCAGCGTCGAGCTCGCGCCTTGGGCGCGTTCGGTGCTTGGCCTGCGCGCGGACCAGGGACGCTTCCGCGTGGACCACCGCACGGGCGATGGGAACTCCGGCAACGTGCGCGACACGCTGGTGTCGCCGAAGTTCTCGCTGGTGCTGGGACCGTGGGCGAAGACGGAGTTCTTCGTCAATGCCGGCCGCGGTTTCCACAGCAACGATGCGCGCGGCGTGACCAGCGCGATCGACCCGGCGCAAGGCCTGGTGAAGGCCACGGGCTACGAGCTCGGCCTGCGCAGCGAGATCGTGCCGGGTCTGCAGAGCTCGGTGGCGCTGTGGAAACTGGACTTCGATTCGGAACTGGTCTACGTCGGCGACGCCGGCGCGACCGAGGCCAACCGGCCGAGCCGGCGGCGCGGCATCGAATGGAACAACCGCTACGTGCCGCTGCCCTGGCTGCTGATCGACGCGGACCTCGCGTGGACGCATGCGCGTTTCTCCGACGCCGATCCGGCGGGGAATCGAATCCCGAATGCGGTCGACATGGTCGCCTCGATGGGCGTGACCGTGCGCGAGGTGGGCCCGTGGTCGGCGAGCCTGCAATGGCGCTACCTCGGCAGCGGCGCGCTGATCGAGGACAACAGCGTGCGGTCCCGTTCGTCGCTGACGACCAACCTGCGCGTGAGCCGGCGCTTCGGCGCGAAGACTGAGCTGACGCTGGACGTCTTCAATCTCTTCGACCGCAAGGTCAACGACATCGAGTACTACTACGAGTCGCAACTGCCCGGCGAGGCCACACCGGTCGCCGATCGCCACGTACATCCCGCCGAACCGCGCACCGTGCGCGTCACGCTGCGCCGCAGCTTCTGACGCGGCGTTGAATCAATGACCTCTTCTGCATAGACGCAGGGGGACTGACCTACTTCAATCAACGCCCCCCATCACAACGCCCCTCGGAGGGAATCGACAAACGCCTCTCCGCTCCGACACTGCATGCTTTCGAGCCGTGAGCTCGGTGGTTTTGAAGTAGTGAAGGAGATACGCGATGGGATTTGCAAAAGTGGCCTATGAGTTGGAGATGGAGTCTGGGGTCGAGTCGTTCCAGGAGCGCGTGATCGAGCCGGAGAGGGCGTCGGTTCTGCCTTTCGCGCTGCCGCCCGATTCCGATCCGGAGCTCGTGATGAAGGAGGGTCTGGCGTCTGTGGACACGTTGGATGATGTGCCTGGCCTGGCCTCGCTGGTGCAGGTGCTACGCAATCCTGAAGCGTTGTTCGGCGAGTCCTCGGAGCGCAGGCCGGAACCTTGCGGGAAGCCCGTGGATTGGACTTCCGCCCCTGGAGAGATTCACCGCTACCTGACCTACTGGGGCATGAGTTGCGCGGACGTGCTGGCCCGTCTCACCTTGGCCTCGGAAGTCTTGCGGGAACACGGCATCAAGATTTGTCGCGGCGAACCGATCATCAATTTCATCTGGCCGGAAGACACGATGAGCATCCAGATCATCCTGTGCATCGACGCGCCGTCCAAGCATGCCCATGACCTGACCTGCGAACTCAGCGATCGAGCCATTGACCTTGGACTTCTCTGCCGTGCGTTCACTTTCAGCTTCATGGATGGTGAGGGCGAGGACGACAGCGAAGACGAACTCGATGTTCGGATCAGGCTCGCACGTGCAAAGACCGCCAAGCCGTAAGGAGAGTGAACATGGCCATTAAGTCAGTCGATCTCATGTCCCTCGCAGAGGAACAGGCCTTGACGGATGAGGAGCCTGGTCGGCGTTCGGCGATCTCGCGTGCCTACTACGCATCCTTCCATCGATGTCTGGATTGGGAGTCCGAGGTGTTCAAGCGAGCGAGGGCCAACACTCGCAAAGGCAGCGTCCATCGGCAACTGCTTAACCGTCTCGATCATCCCGGGCAGCCTTGCTCACCTGAGCAGGCTCGCCAAGCCATCAAATTGCACGAGCTGTTGGGGCGGCAGAGGGACAGGCGGGTTGTTGCTGATTACAGGCTCGACGATGACGTCGGTGACAAGCTGCTCAAACAACAGCTGCGCGATGCGAATCAGCTGTTCCGCGCCTGCGGCGACTGATCGCGACCAATGCGCCTACGGCGACTGATCGCGACCAATGCGCCTCCCGGCGCATTGGTCGTCGTCGCGGGGCCGGCAAGGCCCTGGTGGAGATCTACTTCGACTGCTTGCGCCGTGCCACGAGCCCGACGGCTGCGAGGCCGGCGAGCATCAGCGCGTAGGCGCCCGGCTCCGGCACCGCCGTGATGGCGATGTTGTCGATGGCCCCGTTCAGTCCGCCGTTGAACACCAGCGAGCGCGCCACGCCGGTGAAGCTCACCGACGCCAGGTCGAAGTGGCAGTACGACGAATCCGAGCAGCCCGTCTGCGCGTTGTTGAGCAGGGAGAACGAGCCCAGGACCGAACCCGTGCCGTTCAGGCCGCTGTAGATCGTGACCGCGCCGGCGAGCGCGCCGGCCGACGAATAGAACAGCGACACCTCGCCGGTGAAGCCCTTGGCGACGTTCATCAGGCCGGTTTCGCCCAGGTTGTTGAACATCACACCGCCCATCGTCGGGGCGTTGCTGAAGTAGTTGCCGCTGGGGCTGTCGGCCAGGCCGTCGTTGGCCAGGCCCAGGATGGAGCCGCTGAACGACACGCCCAGGTTGGCGCCGCTGGCGCCGGCACCGTCGGTGCCGCCGTTGTAGTAGTCCGCGACCGAGGCGAAGCTCGTCGGGCCGTCGAAGTCGATCCAGGCGTTGGCGGCATGCGCCGGCGCCGCGGACAGGGCGAGGGCCGACAGCGCGGCCAGGGACATCAGGACGGGGGAAGCAGCACGCTTCATGGGAGTTCTCCGGGTGGGGGTCAGGGGTTGCGTCCCCCATGCAGACCGGGACGACCGGGCGGATCGGGCCTGCACGTCGGGACGCTTCGGCCGCGAGTCTCGAATCCGTCCAAGGCAGTCGCGTGACGGAAGTCTCGTTCCACGGGTTTCCCGCGTCCCTGGTTTCAGGGGACGCGTTGGCGGCCACTGCCACGGCGCTGTCACGGCTCGGTCAAGCCCGCTTTCTACGCTCCGCGTGACTTTCTCCTCACCCGATCCTCACCCGGTCCTCGCGGACCCTGGAGCACCCACCATGCGCTTCCCCTTCGCCCGACGCGACGTCGCCCTCGCCGCGCTCGCCGCCCTCGGCTCCCTCTCGCTGTCCTCCGTGCCGGCGCCGGCCGCCGCCGCGGGCAAGACCCCCGGCCGCTACGTCAGCGGCGACTTCCACAACCACACCACCTGCTCGGACGGCTCGATCTCGATGCAGAAGCTGGTGAAGAAGGTCACCGACAAGCAGGACACCCCCTGGGGCCTGGACTGGTTCGTCCAGGCCGGCCACGGCGGCAACGGCAACCGCAACTGCACGCTGGTCGAGGACGCCTCGCTGTCCACGCCGGCCTACCCCTTCGTTCAAGGGCAGGGCCCGACGACCACCTGGACCGCCAGCATCGGCGCGGCCGCGATCAAGGGCGACGGCGGCGGCATCGGCGGCAACGGCAACATGTGGCGCTGGCAGTCCATCCAGGAGTTCCAGTACCCGGTGCTGGAATACCTGGCGGTCGCCAAGAACCTGCCGCTGTTCATCGGCATGGAATCGGTCGTCGCCGGCCATGAGCACAGCTCGATGTCCATCGTGACGGGCCAGATGCCCAACGGCATCGACACCGTCACGCTGCCCGCCAGCGGCAGCTTCTCCGCGCTGGGCAACGCCGACGCGCTGGGCCAGTGGTCCTACTGCTTCGACCGCGGCGACACCGACCGCAGCCGCGGCAACGTCACCGGCTCGACCGTGGGCAACAACTGGAACTGCGCCGTCGCCGGCAGCAACAGCACCGCCGACGTGAGCTGGAACGCCCAGGCCCAGAAGCTGATGCCGGCCGGCGGCGCCGGCACCGGCACGCGCGGCCACCTGAAGACGGTCGAGGCCCTGAAGTGGATGGCGCAGAACCACGCGACCGCCAGCTACTACGTGCCGGCCCACCTGGAGCGCGCCGGCCCGTTCTACGCCGACGGCAACCAGGGCTTCAACGTCGAGCACCTGCGCAACTTCAACAACGCGGCCCCGGGCATCGCCTTCGGCTTCGAATCGCAGCCGGGCCACGGCGCCTCGGCCAACCGCGGCGAGTACCAGGTCAACCGCAACAACTTCGGCGGCGAGCGGGTCGACTCCGTCGGCGGCACGACCTTCGGCGGCACCGGCGTGTATGCGGGCGTGGTCGGCGGCGTGTGGGACGCGCTGCTCGGCGAGGGCCGCAACTTCTGGTTCTTCGCCAGCTCCGACTGGCACAACCGCGGCAGCTTCGCTCCGGACGACCGCCGCTCGACGCAGGACTTCTACCCCGGCGAATACCAGCGCACCTATGCGATGGTCCGCAACGGCACCGACAAGCTGCGCCCGCAGACCATCGTGAACGGCCTGCGGTCGGGCAACGCCTGGTCGACGACCGGCCAGCTGATCGACCGCCTGGCCGTGGTCGTCTGCGCGTCGTACGCGGGTCCGGGCGCGCGCAGCAGCGCGTCGGTCGAGCAGCTCGCGCTGAACGCCGCCTCCGGCAACACCGACACCGACGTGGCCGGCTGCGCCACGATGGGCGAGAAGCTGGTGGTGCGTCCGGGCGCCGAGCTCGTCGTCGCCGTCGCGGTGCGCGATCCGGCGGGCACGAACTACGCGCCCTACAGCTTCCCGAATCCGTCGCTGAAGCAGGTCGGCATCGAGCAGCCGATCAACCAGCCGGTGCTGGACCACATCGACCTGATCCGCGGCCTGGTCAGCGGCTACCGCGCGCCGGGCTCGGCCGACTACGCCGGCGAATGGCCGCGCAACACCAACTGGCTGCGCACCGACGGCACGACCACCGGCCTGGCCAACGTGCCGGCCGCGGCGAAGAACACGACGGCCGCGGTCATCCGCAGCTTCAACGGCGCCGGCTCGTCGCCGTGGGTCAAGGTGGTCTCGGGCGCGGACAGCACGCAGTTCCTGAAGATGAGCTATCGCATCCCGGCGGTGACGGCCTCGCAGTACGTGCGCCTGCGCGGCACCAACCTGCCGGCGTCGGTGCCCTTCGAGACCGACGGCAGCGGCAATCCGCTGGCCGACCTGTACACCAACGCCAACGACTCGACCAAGCTGCGCATCCCCTGCACGACGGTGGGCAGCAACGTCCCGGCCAACGGCGCGACCTACACCGGCACGACGATCGACGGCTGCCCGAACCACCTGCCGACCGTGGGCGGGGTGAAGTACGTGGCCTACGACGTGGCGGCGTGGTCCGACCTCTGGTTCTACAGCAACCCCGTCTACATCGAAGTCAGCGGTTCGACGCAGGTCGCCGGCGTCAAGTAACCGTCGCCGCGCCGGTCACTGGACCCGCCGCGCCGCACGCAAGGTCGTGCGGCGCCTTTCCATTTTCTGAAGTGATCCGATTGCCATGTCGATGACGATGCCCTCCGCGAGCAAAGCGCGCGCCGCCTCCACGTCCTCCTCGTCCCCCTCGTCCCCCAAGGTCGGCTGGCCCGCGTGGATGCGCGAGCCGCTGCTGCACTTCCTGCTGCTCGGCGGCGTGCTGTTCGGCGTGGACCACCTGATGGTCAGCCGCGCGGACGATCCGATGCGCATCGTCGTGGGCCCCGAGGTCGACGCGGAGGCGACGCAGGTCTTCACCGCCTCGCGCGGCCGCGCGCCGGATGCGAAGGAGCTCGCCGCGCTGCGCCAGGTGTGGCTCGACAACGAGGTGCTGTACCGCGAGGGCCTCGCGCTGCAGCTCGACAAGGGCGACACGGCGATCCGCGAGCGCGTGATCTTCAAGTCGCTCAGCATGATCGACGCCGGCGTGAAACTGCCGCCGGCGGACGATGCGCAGTTGCGGCGCTGGTTCGAGTCGCACCGCGAGAAGTACGACGATCCCGCGCGTTTCGACTTCGAGGAAGCGGTGCTGCCCGGCGACGCTGACGAGGCGGCGCTGCGCGCCTTCGCCGCGAAGCTGAACGGCGGCACGCCGGGGGGCTCCGATGCCGGCGCGGGTCTGCGCGTCTTCAAGGGGCGGCCGCACGCCAACCTCGTGCAGAGCTACGGCGCGGAGTTCGCGAAGGCGATCGAGTCGTCGACGATCGGCGAATGGCGCGTGTTCCGCACCGTCGAGGGCGGCAATCCGGCATGGCGCGCGATGCGCCTGGTCTCGACGACGCCGGCCCGGCCCGGCGACTTCAACCGGCTGCGCGGCGTGGTGCTGCAGGACTGGACCGATGCGACGCTGTCCGAGCAACGTAGCGCGGCGGTGCTCGCGTTGAGCAGGAAGTACACGATCCGCCGGGAAGCCGGCGCGACGACTGCGACCGCTGCGACCGCTGCGACGACTGCGACCGCTGCGACCGTCGGAGGCGCCGCGAAATGAGCCGCTTGATGCGAGGATTCCTTCGCCTGCTCATGGCGGTCGTCGTGCTCGCGGGCGGCGCGGCGAAGGCGCACGAGATGAGCATGGCCGAGATGCAGGTGCGCGAGACCGCGCCAGGCGAGTTCATCTGGCAATGGACGGCCAGCGAGAAGCGCGCCGCCGACGAGGTGCTCGCCCCGGCGTGGCCCGAGGGCTGCACGGCGGAGGGGCTGAACCTCCATTGCGGCCAGGCGGGTCTGACGGGCACGCTGACGATGGACGGCGTCGGCCGGCAGTACTCGGCGGCGCTGGTGAAGGTGTTCTGGATCGACGGCCAGACCAGCGTCTACACGCTGACGGCGGGGCAGCCGTCGGTGCAGCTGTTCGGCTCGGCGCAGGACAGGCGCGGCATGGGCGAGATCGCCCGCGCCTACACGCTGCTCGGCGTGGAGCACATCCTGGCGGGCATCGACCATCTGATGTTCGTGATCGGGCTGCTGTTCCTGGTGGGCTTCCGGCGCCAGCTGCTGTGGACGATCACCGCATTCACCGCGGCCCACAGCCTGACGCTGGGCATGAGCGCGCTGGGCTGGCTGCAGCTGCGGCCGCCGCCGGTGGAGGCCACGATCGCGCTGTCCATCGTGCTGGTCGCGTGCGAGGCGCTGAGGCCATCGACAGGCGGAGAGACATTGGCGAGGCGCTGGCCGGCGCTGGTGGCTTTCCTGTTCGGGCTGGTGCACGGACTGGGCTTTGCCGGCGCGTTGCGCGAGATCGGTCTGCCGGAGAACCACCTGCTGGTCGCGCTGCTGACCTTCAACGTCGGCGTCGAGATCGGGCAGTTGATGACGGTCGGCGCCTGCTGGGCGCTGTGGCGCGTGGCGGGCCGCTGGTCATGGACCGGCCGGCTGCGCACGGCGCTGCTGTACCTGATCGGTTCTGCGGCTGCCTACTGGTCGTGGCTGCGCATCGCGGCGATCGTCGGCTGAGGGACGGCCATGACCACGTCCGACACCTTCAGCATCTTCCCCACGCCCGTGATGCGCGTGCCGGGGGCCCTGCCGCCGGCGCTGGTGGCGGCCCTCGTCGCCCACTTCAGCGCGGAGGCGGTGCGGGACAACAACAGCTCGGCGAAGCTGGTACACACGCGGATGCTCGAGCCGGTCGACAGCCCCTTGCTGGTCGACGTCGCGTCGCTGCTGGCGGAGCCGCTGTCGGCGTTCGGCGCGCTGCTCTTCGGCGAGCGCATGGCCTGGGGCATCAAGGAGCTCTGGGTCAACGTGATGGCGCACGGCGGTCATCAGGCGATGCACAACCATGCCAACAGTTTCGCCTCCGGCATCGTGTACCTGACGGGGACGGACGATTCCGCGCGGACCGTGTTCATGAAGTCGCCGGGCGGGACGGACTTCAGTTTCAAGAATGATCATCCCGGCATGGTCGCGGGGCCGTTCAACGCGGAGAAGTGGATCAGCCCGTCGCCATCGCCCGGCGACCTGGTGCTGTTCCCGAGCTACCTGATGCACGCGGTGCCGCCCAACGAGGGCGGGACGCGCGTCAGCCTCGCGTTCAACGCGATCCCGGCGCGCCTGAACTCGTGGGGCTACACGATCGGATTCAGCGGATGACGGTGTCGTCGACGTCCCCAGGCGCGCCCGCCCGGCGGTCCGCGGCTGTCGATGCCGGATCGGCGGCGTCACAGGCCCGTGCCCGCCGGGTCGCGCTGGCGCTGATGGGGCTGTCGGGATTCGCGGGGCTCGGCTACCAGATGGTCTGGACGCAGCAATGCGCGTTGTGGCTCGGGTTCGAGGCGGCGGCCGTGCTGGCCGTGATCACGGCCTTCTTCGGCGGCCTGGCGCTGGGCGCGATCGGCTTCGGCGGACGGATCGAGCGATCGACGTCGCCAGTGCGCTGGTACATCGCCAGCGAGGCGGTGATCGGCCTGTGGGGCCTGGCGCTGATCGTGCTGATGCAACCGGTGGGCGATGCCGTCGAGCATTGGATCGGCGCGGAACCGACAGCGTGGTGGCAATGGGCCGTGACCTTCGGCGCGAGCTTCCTGTTGCTGCTGCCCGCGACCGCCGCGATGGGCGCGACCTTGCCGGCGATCGAGCGGATCCTCGGTCGCCGATCGCGCGGATCGCGCGGATCGCGCGGTCCGGACGGTCCTGGCGAAGGCGGCGAGGCACAGCGGTCCATCGCGGGACTCTATGCCGCCAACACGCTCGGCGCCGTGCTCGGCGTGCTGCTGGCAACGTTCTGGCTGGTGCCGGCCCTCGGACTCGTCGCGACGGCCGGCGTCTGCGTGGGGATGAATGCCGTGTGCGTGATCGGCGCGTGGAAATGGCTTCACGCCGGACGGTCGAGCGCGGCCCTGCACGATGCATGGAGGCTCCCGTCCGGGACCTCCACGCACCGTTCCGGTCCCGCCAGCGCTCGCTGGCCTCGGGCCTGGGCCCTGACACTGCTCGCGGTCAGCGGCCTGCTGGGCATCGGCTACGAGGTCGTCGTCGTGCGCGTGCTCAGCCAACTCAACGAGGACACCGTCTATACCTTCGCGTTGCTCCTGGCGGTGTACCTGGTCGGCACATCCCTCGGCGCGGCAGGCTATCAGCGGTGGTGGCGACGAGGGGGACAGCGACAGGAAGCGGACCGGCTCTCGTCGCTGCTGCCCGGTGTCCTCGGCGCGACCTGTCTGATCGGCCTCGCCGCGCTGTGGGCTGCTCCCGCGCTGAAGCGCGGCGCCATGGACGCGCTGGGCACAGGCTTCCCCGCAGCGCTCAGCGCCGAGGCGCTGCTCGCCGTCGCCGCCTTCGGACTGCCAACGCTCGCCATGGGCGCCTGGTTCAGCCATCTGAGCGCGCAGGCGATGGGGCAGGGCCTTGCATTCGGACGGGCGCTTGCCGTGAACACGCTAGGCGCAGCCCTGGCCGCGCCGCTGTTCGGCGTCGCCATCACGCCCTGGGGCGGTCCGAAAGCAGCCTTGCTGCTGATCGCGGGCGGGTATCTGGCCGCAGCCGGGGCCGGTTCGAAGACGTGGCGGCGTTGGACGACGACACCGGCGACGACACCGGCGACGACACCGATGACGGCGCCGACGACGGCGATTGCGACGATCGCGATTGCGACGATCGCCCTCGTCGTGATGGCTGTCTTCGGCCCACCGCTCGCATTCGTCGATGTGCCAGCCGGCGCTCGCCTCGTCAGCTACGCCGAGGGCAGCATGGCCGCGGTGAGCGTCGTCGAGGACGAGGCGGGCGTCGCGCGGCTGCGCATCAACAACCGCCAGCAGGAGGGCAGCAGCGCGAGCCTGTTCGTCGACGGGCGGCAGGCCTTGCTGCCCGTGCTGATGCACCCGGCACCCCGCCGCGCGTTGTTCCTGGGATTGGGCACGGGGGCGACCTCGGGCGTTGCGGCACAGGATCCGTCCTTGCAGGTCGACGCCGTCGAACTGCTGCCGGAGGTGATCGCCGCGTCACCGCATTTCACGCGAGCGCTGGGACTGGACACCGCGATGCCGCGCCTGGTCGCGGCGGACGCGCGGCGGTTCGTGCGCGCGTCCGAGGCGCGCTACGACGTGATCGTCTCGGACAACTTCCATCCGGCCCGCAGCGGCTCCGGCGCGCTCTACACGCGGGAGCACTTCGCGGCGGTGCGCGAGCGCCTTGCACCGCAGGGGCTGTTCTGCCAATGGCTGCCGCTGCATCAGCTCGACCTCGACAGCCTGCGCAGCGTGACGCGCGCTTTCCTGTCGGTGTACCCCGATGCGATCGCGGTGCTGGCGGCCAACAGCCTCGAGACGCCGGTGATCGGGCTCGTGGGTCGACGCGATCCGGTCCCACCGCGTCCGACGGCGCCATCGACACCGACACCGACTCCGGCTGCGACGCTGGCGTCCTGGCACGCGCGCGTTGAAGAAGCACCTGCGCGACGCGATGGCCGTTCGATGGCCGACTTCGGACTGGACGACGGATTCGCGCTGCTCGGCGGCGTCGTTGCGGGGCCGAAGTCGCTGTCGACGTTCGCCGCTGGCGTGCCGATGAATACGGACGATCGTCCGATCGTCGCGTACCTCGCACCGCGCCTGGTGTACGCGCCGACATCGACCCCGAAGGAGCGACTCTTCGAGTTCCTGCATCGCGTCAAGGTGTCGCCGCAAGACCTGGGCCTGCAATCGCAGGACGATGCGACTCGCCTCACCGCGTACTGGCATGCGCGCGATCGTTTCCTCGAGGCCGGACGGACCGCGCGACCTGTCGCCGATCCCGCGGCGATGCTGGCGCAGGTGGGGGAGCCGCTGCTCGAGGCCGTGCGCCTGAGTCCGGACTTCCGGCCGGCCTACGACCCGCTGCTGCAGATGGCGCTCGCGCTGGCACCGCGCGATCCGGCGACGGCTCGGCGTGTGCTGACCGCGTTGCGCGAGGCGCAGCCGGCGCGCATCGAGGCAGCGCAGGGCTTGCAGGCCATGGGGCCGTGAGCGAGGCAGTGCCGCTTGGATTCGGACCGACACCCCGCTGCCACCGAGAAAAACGGGCGTTGAGCGCCCGGATGCACCGCGCCCGGCCACGCGGGTCGTGACCTTCGGCACGCACGGCGCCTCCGGCAAGCCCTGACCCCCCAAGCGTGGGGGCGCGTTCTGCAAGCGCTTTCTCCACACTCCGCGCCGAGCGGCCGAAGCGTCGTTTCCTCCACTTTCGGGACCACTTCATGAGCAGAACCGGCGTGCGTGTCGTCGACATGACGGCGCGCATCGGCGGCCTGGCCATCGGCCAGACCGGCGCGACCTTGTCCACCACGGAATTCCGCCAGGCGATCGCGCTGAGCACGACGCCGGGCATGCCCACCATCGACTGGGTGCGTCCGCCGTATCCCAACGCCGACCTCGAGGCCGCCGACGGCCCGGCCGCGCTGCTGGTGATCCTCGGACCGGGCTCGGTCCACGGCGCGCTGGACCTGCTGCGCCGCGCGTGGGCCGCCGACCTGCCCGCCGTGCGCCTGCTGCTGATGCCCAGCGCCATCGTCGAGGACATGACCTTCTCGCCGATGGTGACGGCGGCCACGCCGTCCACGCTGCTCTACCGGCTGCCCGACAGCAGCCCCGAGACGCTGTGGTTCGTCCTCATCGAGGAATTCAACAAGCTGACGAGCCGCTTCGGGCTCTCCTCCCTGCAACCCACCCCCTCCCTCCACAAGGACCCCATGAGCAATCTGAAGCAGTCGATCGACGCCGCCATGACCATCGACGGCGCACTGGCCGCCGCGCTGGTCGATTTCCGCAGCGGCATGTGCCTGGCCCAGGCCGGCACCGCCGTGAACCTGGACCTGGCCGCCGCCGGCAACACGCAGGTGGTGCGCGCCAAGCTGCAGACCATGGAGTCGCTGGGCCTGCGCAAGGGCATCGAGGACATCCTGATCACGCTGACCGACCAGTACCACCTGATCCGCCTGGTGCCCAACAACGCCGGCCTGTTCCTGTACCTGGTGCTGGACAAGAACAAGGGCAACCTCGCCCTGGCCCGCTACAAGCTGACCGAGATCGAGCGCTCGCTGCAGGTCTGATCCCACCGAGCGCCCGGCGATCGGATCTCACGGCCGGCCGCACCGCCTCGATGTCGAGGCGGTCGGCCGGCCGTGTCGTTCCAGGGCGGCGGGACGCCGGTCCTGTCCATCACTCGCTGATGGTCTTGGTCGAGAAGGCCGTGTCCTTCGCGATGTCGGCCTCCGAGAACGGCATCTTCTGCCACTGCCCCGCGCTGTAGGCGCGCGTGTAGTCGCTGGAGTGCGCGGAGGCCGGATCGTCCGACTGCGAGAAGGTCAGGAAGGTGTAGGCCTCGACGCCTTCGCCCGGGAAGCGCACCACCTGCATGTAGCTGTTGGCGCTGGTCGCGGTGTTGAGGTCGTAGCCGCCCTGGTCCAGCCGGCTGAGCGCGCAGGCCACGGTGTAGTAGCCCTGCGGCTGGCCGCAGCCGCCGAACAGCGGGATCTTCTCGGTGCCGCGCGTGGCGAACAGCGTTTCGCCGCGCGTCGCG
Organism: uncultured Burkholderiales bacterium; assembly: GCA_966211105.1. Classification (GTDB taxonomy): domain Bacteria; phylum Pseudomonadota; class Gammaproteobacteria; order Burkholderiales; family Burkholderiaceae_C; genus Roseateles. Next base: position 5,711 of record CBIHMU010000063.1, on the reverse strand, counting down.
TTCATCGCGAAACCGCTGGCCTGAACCCGCAGGATCGCCGCGCCGAAGGCCTGCTGCAGCGTCGTCTTCATGGCGGGGTTCAGGTCGCGCGGCGTGTGCAGCGGATCGGCGCTGCTGAAGGGCACCGCGAACAGCGTGGCCTCGGGAATGCGCGACGCGCGCGTCCAGAACTCGTCCCACACATGCGCGCCGCGTGAGGCGAGCAGCGCCTTGCCGTCCCACGCCTGCAGCACCGCGCAGGCCTCGGTCGGATCGACGCTGCGCGCCGGGCTGAAGGTCTCGCCCGTGGCGGGATCGCCGCTCACGGTGAACGCCGTCGGCGGCGCGCAGAACATCGCGACCGCCTGGTCGCGGAAGAGCTCCGAGGTCAGCGTGCGGCTGTTGAGCACCATGGCGCGCACGGTCTCGCTGGTGGCCTTGTTGCCGGCGTAACCGTCGGTGCCCGCCAGACGTCCCTGCGCCAGCAGATGGGCCAGTCGCGTGCGGAAACTGACCGAGGTCGTGCCGGCCGGTCCGAGCACGTCCGGATAACCCGTCAGCGGTGCGGCCGTGTTGGCGAGCCAGTAGCTGTCGTTGCTGTTGAGGACGTAGTCGTCGCGCAGCAGGCTGGGCATGCGCGCGGGGCCGAGCGCGCCGGGCTGCTTGGAGTCGGGATCGCTCTGCCAGTCGCAGCTGCTCTTGGAGCCGTCCAGCACCGGCGTGCGCGGCAGCGCGGCGCTGAGCGCGGCGGTCAAGGGTGTCGCGCAGCTCGTGAGCTGCGAGGGCGACACGTTGGGCATCGCGCCGATGTCGGCGTACCAGGCCTGGCCGCTGCCGCGCGCGACGGCGACGGTGTTGACCCAGGGGATGGAGGACTCCTCGCGCTGGATGGCGGCGAGCTCGTCCAGCGTCCTGGCCTGGCTCCAGCGCAGCCAGACGCGGAACACGCGGAGGTTGTCGCCGTTGATGTCCCGGATCGCGAACACGGTGTTCGTGTTCCAGCCCAGGGCGGCGTTGAGCGGGCCGAGGTTGACGATGGGGCCGTACTGCGATTCGTAGAGCGTGCGCGAGACCGGCGTCACGCTGCCGTCGGCCTGCTTGACCTGCACGGTGAGGGCGCGCGCCGTCATCTTCACGGCGGCGCCGTCGCGCTGGTAGCTGGTCGGATCGCCGGGCGTGAGCGTGAGCTGGAACAGCCCGTAGCGGCGCGCGGTGGAGACGGTGTGGCTCCAGGCGACGTTGTCGGTGTAGCCGATCTGGATGACCGGGACCGCCAGGAAGGACGTGCCGGCGACGTTGAGCTCGCCGGGGATGGTGAGCTGCGCCTGGTAGAAGCGGTCGGGGCCGCGCCAGTACCAGTGCGGATTGCCGAACAGCAGCGGACTGCCGTCGCCGGTCGCGGCGGTGCCGAAGCCGATCATGTTGCTGCCCACGCCGTCGCTGCCGCCGACCTGGAAGTCGGGCAGGTGGGCCTTGGCGATGGCGAGCGGTGGCGGCGCCGCAGTTCGCGCGCGGTGCGTGGCCCGCGGCTTGGCAGCGGCCATCGTCGGTGTCGCCGCGGCGGGCGGTGTGGCGTTGGCGATCTGCGCGACGAAGTTGCTGTAGCCCGCCGCGAAGTGGGCGGCGTACATGCGGCGGAAGATGTCGGTGTCCGTGACCGGCACGACCCAGGCCTCGTTGCGGCAGGCCGCGTGGGCGGTGGGCTCGGCGCCGCTCTTGATCTCGCGGACGTAGCGGTTGTAGCCGGCGGCGAAGCCGGCGACGAGCTGCCTGAGCTTGTCGGGCTGCGCGGCGATCAGGCGCTGCATCGCATCGTCGTTGAGGACGTGGCGGTGATAGAAGTCCGAGTCCAGGTTCCTCGGCTGGCCGATGGTGCTCTGGAAGGGGACGACGGCGTCGGCGCCGAAGTGGCGCGAGCGTTCGCCGCGGAAGGTGAGCATCGAGTTGGCGATGGTGCACAGGTCGTCCTGCGCCTGCGCGTAGCCGTAGCCGTAACCGGCGCCGCCCCAGTCGGCGGCCTTGATGTGGGGCACGCCCATCGCGGTGCGCCGGATCTCGGCGCTGTACCTGGCGGCGGGTGTGCCGTCGCCATCGCCGTCGTCATCGCCGCCGCAGCCCGCGAGCAGCCCGGCCGCTCCGAGCGTGATCGCCAAGGTCAATGCACACAGCGGCCCGCTGCCGCCTCGAACGGAAAGTCGCATGTCTTGTCTCCCTGTGCTCTGGTGATCGGCACGCCCGGGCGTGCCGGTTCAACTCAAGCATAGAGGCTTGGAGGCAATGACCTGCATCGGTTTGTGCAGGGGGAGTCACTCACACGAAGGTGTGTCCCCCATTTAATCGCCCTTCGAGGGGAATCGACTTCGCTTGATCAGGTCCGACACTGCCGGCATTCGGGTTGAACGCATCCAGGAATGCAGGAGAAAGCGAGGACGATGATGGCGATGAATGTCCAGTTGGAGCACGCGAGGAATCTGGTGAAGCGGCTGCCGCCGGTCGTGGGGCGACCTCAGGCGGAGTTCTATGAAATCGTGGCGCTGCTTGCCGAGCCGACGGCGCTGTTCGGCGAGCCGTCGGCGGCGTGCGACGGGAGCTGTTCGAGTGCGAACGAGGTCGTCGACTGGTACCAACTCGCCGAAGAGATGGATCAGGTCTTGCGGCATCACCGGTTGCGCTGGCCTCAGGTGATCCAGATGTTGCAGGTGGCGGCGCAGGTGTTGAAGGAGCATTCGCTGCGGCTGTGCAACTGCCCGCCTCGAGTCACCGTGTCGCCGAAAGAAACCGGGTTCGCGGCCGTGCGCTACGAACTGCGCGTTGATGCGCCGTGGGAGTTGGGCTTTGCGCTCACCAGCGATTGTTCGTGGCGCCTCATCGATCTTGATCTGCACGAGATGGGCGTCAGGATCGCGTTCAAGGGGCGCTGGAACGGCCCCTTCGATGAGGAGATCGCCAGTGATGCGGCGACGGAATCAGACGATGAAGAGCACGAGGGGTACGACTGATGCCCCGGGAGCGGCGCCTGATGGCGCGTCAATTGGCCGCTCAACTGTCGGCATTGAAGGCGCGACGCGTTGCAGCGGACCACAAGCTCAGGCAGGCCATCTCCGAAGACGACATGCGCATGCAGCAGAGTGAAGCCTTAGAGCTCTTCGCTTGCTGCGACGGTTCCCGCCGACCGTGGCACCCGTCCTGCGCGCTCAATGCCGCTTGAAGTACTGCACCTCCCGCTCATGCTTCTCGGCAGCCTCGCGGGTGTCGAAGGTGCCGAGGTTGCGGCGTTTGCCCGTTTTCGGATCGGGGTTGCGGGAGTAGAGGCGGTACTGGCCGTTGCCGAGCTTGCGGATCATGGCGTGCTCCTGATGCGCGAACGGCCGCGAGGGCCGGATGCCCGCAGTCTTCGCCGTTCCCGCGCCGGTGTCTGTAGGACGAGGGGCCGCCGTCAGCGAGCCGCCGCCGACACGGGCGCCGCGGAGCGCCCCGGCAGCAGCGAGGCGCGCGTCTCAGCCTGGCGCGCATAGTCCTCGTACGCGCGTGTGGCCTCGGCCGCATCGCGGCTGCGCAGCATGGCGACCACCGAGCCCTGCCTCGTGAGCGACACCAGGTATTGCGAGCTCTCGGCGTTCCAGACCAGACGCGCCACCTCGTCGCCGAAGCGGGTGCGGCGCAGGGTCTCGACGGCGGAACCCGCCACGCGCGGCTCCACGGATTCGCCCGATGTGGCGGAGATCTCGCGCGCCGCCATGGGCGTGTCGCTCCTCGGCAAGGGCGCGCGGGCGATGAGGTCCGGATCAGGGGCGCCGACCGTCACCGGCATCTGCTGACCGAGCAGCACCGGGCGTCCCACCTCGCCGAGGCCGGCCATGCGGCGGAAGCTGTCGTAGCTGCGCCAGGCCTCGGCCTCGTCGTTGAAACTGAGCGTGCGCCGCAGCGTGCCCTGCTGCGTCACGGCCGCGTAGTACTTCCTCGGGAGCGTCGTCCGCGCCCAGACCTGGATGGCGATGTCGGCGACCTCGGCATGCCGGGTCACGACCACGGTCTTGGCCGCCATCCGCTTGCGCAGGTCGGCGATGTCGGCAAGTTCGGATTTCGCCAGGTTCGGCGCCGCCTCGTTCGCCGAGGAGGACGCCGAGGAGGACGACGAGAAGGACGCCGAGGAGGACGCCAAGGAGGACGCCGTCGCGGCCTTCGCCGCCTTCACCGTCCTGGGCTTCGTCTGTGCCTGCGTCGCGTGCGCCGACGGCAGCGCCATGCCCGCGGCGGCGATCAGCAGCGCGGGGACGGCGCCGCGAAGGCGCAGGAGTCCGCCGGCAGAGCCAGGCGGGCGACGGAACGGAGACATGGGACGTGGAGCAGGAGACCGCGGAGGCGCGCGGATGGTACGACGTACGCAAGCCGGGGCGTCGCCGCATTCGAGGCCTTCGATGCAATTGGAAACAATCGACTGCCTCGAAGGAGGCGTTGACGGCGCCGATGTGGGGCGCAGCCGACAAGCCCCGTGCGGCGCCCGCTCGCGGGCATCGCGGGATAATCGCCCGATGTCCTCGACGTTTTCCCCTTGGCGCCTGTCCGTTGCACCGATGCTGGACTGGACGACCGCCGACTGCCGGTACTTCCACCGGCTGCTGACCCGCCACACGCTGCTCTATACCGAGATGGTGACCACCGGCGCGATCCTGCATGGCGACAAGCCCCGGCACCTCGATTTCAACGCGCAGGAACACCCGGTCGCGCTGCAGCTCGGCGGCTCGGAGCCGGCCGATCTTGCCGCCTGCGCGAAGCTGGCCGAGCAGTGGGGCTACGACGAGGTCAACCTGAACTGCGGCTGCCCCAGTGAACGCGTCCAGCGCGGCGCGTTCGGCGCCTGCCTGATGGCGGAGCCGGCGCTGGTCGCCGACGGCGTCAAGGCGATGCGCGACGCGGTCGCGATCCCGGTCACCGTCAAGCACCGCATCGGCATCGACCGGATCGAGAGCTACGACTTCGTGCGCGACTTCGTCGGCCAGGTGGCCGACGCCGGCTGCGAGGTCTTCCTCGTCCATGCGCGCAACGCGTGGCTGCAAGGCCTGTCGCCCAAGGAGAACCGCGACATCCCGCCGCTGCGGTACGAACTCGTCCACCGCCTCAAGCGCGAGTTCCCGCATCTGACCATCGCCATCAACGGCGGTTTCAAGACGGACGACGAGATCGCCGCGCAGCTCGACCATGTCGACGGCGTGATGGTCGGTCGGCAGGCCTATCACGAGCCTTGGCAGATGGCGCAGTGGGACCAGCGCTTCTTCGGCGAGGCGCAGGCCCCGGTCGCCAGCCGCGAAGCGGTCGAGGCGCAATGGCTGGACTACCTCGACCGGCAGGTCGCGCTCGGCCGACCGTGGTCGCAGGCGATGCGGCACGCGCTCGGCCTGTGGAACGGCCTGCCCGGCGCGCGCCGCTGGCGCCAGGTGTGGTCGGACCACAAGCTCAAGGCGATGGCGCCGCGCGAGGTCTCGAAACTCGCCACCGCCGCGCGCCTGCAGGCCGCCGAGATCGCGATGCAGCATCCCGCCTTCAAGCCGCCGGTCGAGGCGTCGATCGATCCGGGCTCGTCGGTTTCAACGCTCCCTGTGACGCACTGACCGCGTCGCGGTTCGGCATCGCCCAATTGCCCAGTCGCCCGATCGCCTGATCGCCTGATCGCCCCATCGCCCCATCGCCCCATCGCCCCATCGCCCCATGGCACCGCAGGTGTTCTTCCATTG
>CBIHMU010000062.1:0-33982 GCA_966211105.1 uncultured Burkholderiales bacterium | reverse complement strand
CGGCGCCTGCCGACGGGCACGGTCTCACGCAGGGAAGGCCCGCCGCAGGAGCGCTTCCACTGCGAGGGGCCGCGCATCGAGCGTTCCGGCGACTGCGCCCCAATGGGGGTCGAACCGGCTGGCGATGAACGCATCGGCGACGAACGCGGGCGAGTACCGGCGCAGCAGCGCCGCCTGCGCGAGCAGCACCAGCCGGGACGCAAGACGACGGCCGAGCGCTTCCAGCTGATCGGGCGGCGTGGCCAGCAATCCGCGCAAGGCATCGAGCTCGCCGCGCAGCTCGCGGTCGTCGCCGAGGTCCGCACCGATCTCGTCGAGCAGCGCCAGGAAGGCTTGCGGATCCCTCGCGACGGCGCGCATCACATCCAGGCACATCACGTTGCCCGAGCCTTCCCAGATCGAGTTCACCGGCGCCTCCCGGTACAGGCGTCCCATGATCCCGTCGTCGATGTAGCCGTTGCCGCCGAGGACTTCCATGGCCTCGCCAGTGAGCTCGACCGCGCGCTTGCAGACCCAGAACTTCGCCGCCGGCGTGACCAGCCGCATCCAGGTGCGTTCGCGCGCATCGTCCTGATGCTCGAAGGCATGGGCCAGACGCAGGCTCAACTGCATCGCGGCTTCGCTCTCGAGCGCAAGGTCGGCGAGCACGGCGCGCATCAGCGGCTGCTCCGCGAGCCGCTTGCCGAAGGCCAGGCGATGCCGCGTGTAGTGCAAGGCCTGCACCAGCGCCTGCCTCAGCATCGCCGCGCTGCCGACGACGCAGTTCAGACGCGTGTAGGTCGCCATCTCGATGATGGTCGGGATGCCACGGCCCTCTTCGCCCATCAGCACGCCGTAGGCGTCCTGGAACTCGACCTCCGAGCTGCTGTTGCTGCGGTTGCCGACCTTGTCCTTGAGGCGCTGCACGTGGACCGCGTTCTTCGTCCCGTCGGGCCGCCAGCGCGGCACGAAGAAGCAGCCCGGCGCGCCATCCGGTGTCTTGGCGACGACCAGGTGCGCGTCGCACATCGGGGCGGAGAAGAACCACTTGTGGCCCGTGAGGCGGTACTCGCCGCCGCGGCCGCCTCCGCCCGGGTGCGCGGCCGGCTCGGCGCGCGTCGTGTTGGCGCGCACGTCGGACCCGCCCTGCTTCTCGGTCATGCCCATGCCGAGCCAGATCGAGCGCTTCTGCGCCAGCGGCAGGTCCCGCCCGTCGTACACGGTGCTGAACAACTGATCGCGAAGCGCCTCCCAAAGCCGCGGCTCGCGGCGCAGCACCGGAATGCTGGCCTGCGTCATCGTCGCGGGACACAAGGTGCCGGCCTCGACCTGCCCGTGGAGGTAGAAACCGGCGGCCCACGCGGCCCAGCGGCCGGGGCGCTCGTCGCGGAACGGCATCGCGACCAGGTCCGCCCGGCGGTACATCGCGAGCAGTTCGTGCCAGCCGGCGTCGAACTCGACGCGATCGATGCGGCGGCCCCGCTTGTCGAAGCTGTCCAGCGTCGGCGTGACGCGGTTGATGCGCTCGGCGAGCGCATAGGTGTCGGCGCGTCCCAGCTCGTCGGCGTACGCGCTCAGGCCGGGCACGAAGGCCTCGGCGCCGGCGCGCGCGAGCGCCTCCTTCAGCGCCGGATCGGTCTCGAGCAGCGAGTAGCCGCTGAGCTCGTCGACCTGATTGGCGACCTCATGGGTGCGCCACCTCGCGGCGGCGTCGGGGCGGTCCGCATCGGCATCGGCATCGGCATCGACATCGACATCGGCATTGGTGGCGGTGGGCCTAGGGTTTGTCTCCATGGGGGTCATGGTGTGTGTCTCCTGAGACGTCCCCCGATCCCGCATGTCCTCTGGATCAGGGTCGCGGCGATGCCGATCCTCGCCTATCGCGCGCATGCCAGCCACTGGCGTGCCCGAAAACTTGGTTGCAAGGGTTACACCGCCTGTAAGGCCTGACAGTCCGAACCGGCCCGCGATGCCCCTACATTCGCCCAGTCGTCCGGACACACAAGACCTGACCTCGGGACCTCCGGGGCACCCGGCGACACCTCGGGACGCGGCGCCAGCCGCACCTCCAAGAACATCTGACACGGCCCCACCACTGGGTCGCGCACAGAGGGGGCCGTCCCGTTCCTACCTGAGCGAGCACGGCCATTTCTTCGGGAGATCTGATCGATCCATCACGAATGAAAGAGGCTTATGTCTAACGTTTCCACACAGGCATTCATCCAGCGCGCCATTCGCGCCAGCATCCTCGCCGCCGCGGCCACCGCTGCCTGCCAGGCGATCGCCGCGGACCGCGTCCTGCTCGACGACTCCTCCCCCGTGAACACGCAGATGCGCGCCTCGAGCGCCGCGCCGCAGTCCGCCGCCACGGCGCTCGGACTCGGGACCGGCGAGCTGCAGGCCGTGCGCAGCCAGGCCTACGCCGGCGGCAAGGTCGTGACGCGCCACCAGCAGTACTACCAGGGCGTCCCGGTGTGGGGCGAAGGGGTGGTCGAGAGCAGCGAGGCGGGCAGCTCGCGCTTCTCCGGCAGCATGCTCGCCAACATCCAGCAGGACCTGCCCACCGCGCAGGCCAGCCTGACCGCGCAAGGGGCGCTGGCGCAGGCCAAGGGCGCCATCAACGCCGCGATCACCGAGAACGAGCAGGTCAAGCTCTACGTCCGGCTGAACCAGAACAACAAGGCCCAGCTGTTCTACCTGGTGTCCTTCGTGCGCCACGACGCCAAGCAGCCGAGCCGCCCGCACTTCATGATCGACGCCACCACCGGCGCGGTGCTGGAGCGCTGGGAAGGCCTGGCCCACAAGGACGCGACCGGCCCCGGCGGCAACGCCAAGACCGGCCGCTATGAGTACGGCACCGACTACCCGCCCCTGAAGGTGACGGACACCTGCCAGATGAACTCCGGCAACGTCGTGACCGTCAACCTCAACGGCAGCACCGGCGCGAGCAACACGCCCTTCCAGTTCACCTGCTCGCGCAACGAGTACAAGCAGATCAACGGCGCCTACTCGCCGCTGAACGACGCGCACTACTTCGGCGAGATCATCTTCAAGATGTACGGCGACTGGTTCAACATCCGTCCGCTGACCGGCACGCTGTACATGCGCGTGCACTACGGCAGCAACTATGAGAACGCCTTCTGGGACGGCACGGCGATGAGCTTCGGCGACGGCCGCACCACCTTCTATCCGCTGGTCTCGCTGGACGTCTCCGCGCACGAGGTGAGCCACGGCTTCACCGAGCAGAACTCGGGCCTGACCTACTCCGGCCAGTCGGGCGGCATGAACGAAGCCTTCTCCGACATGGCCGGCGAGGCCGCCGAGTACTACCGCAACAACGGCAGCAACGACTGGCTGGTCGGCGCGCAGATCTTCAAGGGCTCCGGCGCGCTGCGCTACTTCAGCGATCCGACCCGCGACGGCAGCTCGATCGGCAATGCCGCCGACTACCGCAGCGGCATGGACGTCCACTACTCGAGCGGCGTCTACAACAAGGCCTTCTACCTGCTGGCGACCAAGCCGGGATGGAACACGCGCAAGGCCTTCGAGGTGATGGTCGACGCCAACCGCCTGTACTGGACCGCCAACAGCACCTTCAACCAGGGCGCCTGCGGCGTGGAGACCGCCGCGACCAACCGCGGCTACGCCAAGGCCGACGTGACCGCCGCCTTCGCCAGCGTCGGCGTGAGCTGCTCCGGCACCACGCCGCCGCCGACCGCGACCCCGCTGACCAGCGGCGTGCCGGTGTCCGGCATCTCGCTGGCCAAGGGCGCGACCAAGCTGTACAGCATCACCGTGCCGGCGGGTCGCACCACGCTGACCGTCAAGCTGTCCGGCGGCTCGGGTGATGGCGACCTGTACGTCAAGCGCGGCTCCGCGCCGACGACCACGACCTACGACAAGCGCTCGATCGGCTCGACCAACGCCGAGACGATCAGCTTCTCGGCACCGACGGCCGGCGTGTACTACGTGCTGGTCAGCGCGTACGCGACGGTGAGCGGCGCCTCGCTGGTCGGGACCTACTGATCCCCGCTGAACGACCCCGACGCGCCGCCTCGCGCGGCGCCGCGGGCTCCGGCGCGCTGCCCTGCGCGGCGCGCCGGCTTCGCCATTCCTGGAACGATTCCGGAGACAACACCCATGCGTTCATTCCTCACCATCACCGCGGTGTGCGTCGGCCTGGCCGCGCTCACGCCCGCCTACGCGGGCGACAAGGTCTGGATCAGCCTCGGCGACGCCGCGCTGGTCCAGTTGCAGAAACACCGCCCTTCCGCGCGCGCCGTGGCCAGTGTCAAGGCCGACGCCGCGCAGGACGCGTCGGCGCTGTCCGTCGCCGCCAAACCAGAGGGCATCCATCTGGTCGAGGTCGACGAGGACGCGCTCGCCTCGCTGAGCCACTCGATCCACGAGGAGCTGCGCCGCTGCGGCGGCTACATGTACCACCCGAGCCAGGAGGCCGGCCTGGCCGCGCTGCAGCGCCACAGCACGCCGGGCGCCTCGCAGCGGCTGGCGGCCGCGCTGGTCGCGACGCGGCCGAACTACACGATCGACCAGCAGGCCGTCGTGACGCCCATCCTGTCGCAGATGCAGGCGAGCAACATCGGCCAGACCATCGTCGATCTCTCGGCCAACCTCAACCGCTACTACACGAGCAGCAGCGGCGTGGCGGCGTCGAACTGGCTCAAGCAGAAGTGGACGACGCTGGGCGCCGGGCGCAGCGACATCACCGTCGAGCAGTTCACCCACGCGGGCTGGGCGCAGAAGTCGGTGATCGCGACGATCCAGGGCTCCGACAACGGCAGCGAAGTGATCGTGATGGGCGCGCACCTGGACTCGATCAACCAGTCCGGCGGATCGGGCGAGACGATGCGCGCGCCGGGCGCCGACGACGACGCCTCCGGCGTGGCGAGCCTGACGGAAGTGCTGCGCGCGCTGGTGCAGGCGAACTACAAGCCGCGCCGCACGATCAAGCTGATGGCTTATGCGGCCGAGGAAGTCGGCCTGCGCGGCTCGCAGGAGATCGCCAACAGCTTCGCCGCGGCCAACACGAACGTGGTGGGCGTGCTGCAGCTCGACATGACCAACTACAAGGGCGCCGTCAACGACATCTACATCTTCACCGACTACACGGACAGCGCGCAGAACACCTTCCTCACGAACGTGATCGCGACCTACCTGCCGACGCTGCGCGTGGGCACGGACCGTTGCGGCTATGCCTGCTCGGACCATGCGTCGTGGAACGCCAAGGGCTTCTTCGCCAGCATGCCCTTCGAGTCGAGCTTCAGCGCGGACAACCCCAACATCCACACGGCCAACGACACCTACGCCAACATGGGCAGCCAGGCCGACCACGCGCTGAAGTTCGCGCGCATGGCCGCAGCCTACGCGGTGGAGCTCGGCAGCGACGGCCCCGGCACGCAGCCCCCGACGGACAGGACGGAAAACTTCAGCGGCAGCCTGGCGCGCGGCGCCAGCAAGAGCTTCGGCCCGTTCAAGGTCGCCAACGGCGGCAGCCTCGCGGCGAGCACGACCGGCACCGGCGACATCGACCTCTACGTCCGCAAGAGCGCGGTGCCGACCACCTCGACCTACACCTGCCGCTCCAACGGCTCGACCGCGACCGAGGGCTGCAGCGTGACCATGACGGCCAACGGCGACGTGTACGTGCTGGTCTACGGCTACTCGGCCGGCAACTACCAGCTGAAGGTCACGTACCGGCCGCAGTGAAGCAGTTCCGCAGCCACTTCCCGGCGGCGTCGTTCTGCGATCGCGGGTGCCACGCCATCGCGAGCCGGAACGGTGCCAGCTCGAACGGGAGTTCGAGCAGCTCGACGAAGGACTCGTAGCGCTGCAGCAGCTGTCGCGGCAGGGTCGTCACGAGGTCCGTCTGCGACAGCACCAGCGCGACCTGGTTGTAGCTGGGCACCGCCGCGGTGACGCGGCGGTGCCGGCCCCGCTTGGCCAGCACATCGTCGACGGAAGACGAGAACTCCCCCTTGGCCGACACGATGACGTGGCCGAGATCGCAGTATTCATCGAGCTCAGGCGGCTTCGCTCCGCGCGGATGACCGCGGCGCTGCGCCAGGGCGAAATCGGCGCGCATCAGGAATCTCGCCCTCAGGCTCTCGGGCACCTTGTCGATGTCGCCGAGGAAGAGGTCGACTTCGCCGCGCGCCATGCGCTCCACCAGCCCGACGTCGTAGGCCGGCACGACGGCCATGCGCAACTCGGGATTGCCGTGCCGCATCACCTCGGCCATCACATCGAGCGCGAGGATCGTGAACACGCTGTCATTGGCCGCGACGGTGAAGGTCCGCGCCGAGGTCGCCGGATCGAAGTCGTGCGGCTGCGCCACCGCCTCGCGCAACTGCGAGAGCGCCTGCGCGAGCGCGGGCCGAAGCGCCAGCGCGCGTTCCGTCGCCACCATGCCGCGGCCGGTTTCCGAGGGCACCAGCAGCGGATCCTGGAACAGCTCGCGCAGCTTGGCCAGATGCCCCGACAGCGTCGGCTGGCTGATGTGCATGCGCTGCGCGGCGCGCGTGACGTTGAGCTCGTCGAGCAGCGTGTCCAGCGAGATCAGCAGATGCAGATCCGAACGTCTCATATCCACGATTCCGATACCTCCCATCGGATCTAACGACTCGCGCCCCCCGGCGCGCCCGCCCTACGCTTCGCTTCGTTCCCAGGCTTCAAGCCTTCGACACGCGGGGCGACCGCCTTCAATGGTATCGCCGCAATGGATGGCTCACCGCTTCGGTCAGCCTGATCGCCTCTTCACCTCGACGACGACTATCCCGACACCATGACCCATCGATCATTCCTCACCCTGACCCTGACCCTGGCCATCGCCGCCGCCTTCGCCACCGTGGCGCCCGCCGTCCACGCGCAAGGTGCGGACGCTGCCGCGCCCAAGCTCAGCCACGTCCAGGCGGGCTACCAGCACTTCAAGATCGGCGCCTTCGAAGTCATCGCACTGTCCGACGGCACGCTGCCCATCCCGGCGCAGCAGGTGCTCAAGGGGATCAGCGCCGACGAGGTCGCCAGGCGTCTGGCCACGACCTATCAGGGCACCGTGGTCGACGCCTCGATCAATGCCTACCTGATCAAGGCCGGCGATCGCCTCGTGATGATCGACGCCGGCACGGGCGAGCTCTACGGCCCGACGCTCAACAAGATCGGCGCGAGCCTGAAGGGTGCCGGCTACGCGCCCGAGCAGGTCACCGACATCCTCATCACGCACATCCACACGGACCACACCGGCGGTCTGATGGACGGTTCGCGCCGGGTCTTCCCCAACGCGACGCTGCACCTCGAAAGCAGGGAGCTCGATTACTGGCTGGGCGCCGGCCAGCGCGAGCGCGCGCCGCAAGCCCTGAAGGTCTACTTCGATCAGGCCCTGGCGAAGGTCCAGCCCTACGTCGACGCGGGCCGCGTGAAGACCTTCAGCGGCGAGACCGCGCTCTTCCCGGGCATCCGCTCGCTGCCGGCGCCGGGACACACGCCGGGCCACAGCTTCTACGTGCTGGAGAGCCAGGGCGAGAAGCTGGTGTTCTGGGGTGACCTGCTCCACGTGGCCGACGTGCAGTTGCCGCGCCCCGACGTGACGGTGGCCTTCGACGTCGATCCGAAGGCGGCGGCGGCCACACGCAAGCAGGCCTTCGCCGATGCGCTGAAGGGGCGCTACTGGGTCGCGGGCGACCATGTCGCCTTCCCCGGCGTCGGGCACCTGCAGGCCGATGGCAAGGGCTACCGGTGGATCCCCATGCCCTACCTCAACGACGATCACAAGACGAAATGAGGAAGTGAGCACGAGGCTGTCGGAAGGTGCTCATCTGTGCTACATTGGCTGGATAGATTCGCACAAGACCTTTCTTCTGAGGTCTTCTCTGCAGCCCCCGCCGGTCCTCTCCGGACCCGCCTCGCGAGCGGCTGCTTCAGCAACACCCCCCCGCTGCAAGCTCTTGAGTGTCTCTGTCCCGGCACGCATCCGTGCGCCGGGTTTTTTCCTGTCATTCATTCCAAAGGAAACAACATGACGACCAAGACCGGCACCGTGAAGTGGTTCAGCGACGACAAGGGCTTCGGCTTCATCACCCCGACCGACGGCTCCAAGGACCTGTTCGCCCACCACAGCGAAATCCAGAGCTCGGGCGGCTTCCGCACCCTGGCCGAAGGCGCCAAGGTCGAGTTCGAGACCAAGGACGGTCCGAAGGGCCCGCAAGCCTCCGGCATCCGCGTCATCTGAACGCCGACTGAGTGAGCCCGCTGGCCAGCCGCTCTGCAGGCCTGCCAGTCCGGCTCACAGCCTCCACCCGTCGCTGAGCAGCGACGGGTCGAGCATTCTCCGGATCGCCTGCGCAGCCGCCTCGCGATCATCGGCGACGCCCTCCACGTGGAGCACCCTCCGCGTCGGCAATCCGGGCCGCTGAAAAATGACCGCCCCGACGTCCGTCGCCGGCGCCGTCACGAACACCAGATCAAACGACTCGATCCGCAGGCCGCTGATGTTGGACAGACGCGTCCGGATCAGCATGACGCCGCCTGTGCGGAGCTCACGCCAGCTCCTGCCAGTAGATGTGCTCGCCGTCCTCGGTGAGACAGAGCGCCCCACCCCGCCATTCCAGCCAGCGCTGGCGCACAAGCCGGTCGATCAGCAGTTCGGGAATCTCGCTGGCGCGTCGCCGGTGAAGTGCGTCCACGCATGTGCGCAGCGACGCCCGGAGCGCCTCCAGGTCCTGCAGTGCAGCCATTGCCCTACTCCTCGCGTTTCGCGCCACGACATGCGGCGCGAACAGAAGCGCCAAGCGATCACGGCGAGGACTTGCGGCGCGTTCGAGACCCTCGAACGAAGCAAGGACTTCGGGATGACAACCTCACGGTCTATGGGCCGATGGTAGCGCAGCGCCTGTCGGCCCTTGCTCGGGCGGGGCCAGTCCGTCCGGTCGGCCGTCCCGGATCTACTCGTGGCCGCTGATCGCGTGCGGCACGTAGGGCGCCTCCAGCGCGGCGATCTCCTCCGCGGCAAGCGTCAGATCCAGCGCACCGACGGCATCCTCGAGCTGCCCGATCGTCGACGCGCCGACGATGGGCGCCGTCACCTGCGGCTTCGCGAGCACCCACGCCAGGGCAATCTGCGCCATCTTCGCGCCGCGCCGCGCCGCGAGGTCCTGGACGGCCTGGATGACCGGCCGGTCCTGCTCGCCCGACTTGTCGTAGAGACGCTTGCCGACGTCGTCGGTCTGCAGCCGGCGGGTGGCCTCCTCCGCCGGCCGCGTGAGACGGCCGCGCGCCATCGGGCTCCACGGGATCAGCCCGACGCCCTGGTCGGCGCAGAGCGGGATCATCTCGCGCTCCTCCTCGCGGTACAGCAGGTTGACGTGGTTCTGCATGCTCACGAACGGCGTCCAGCCGTTGCGACGCGCCACCTCCTGCGCCTTGGCGAACTGCCACGCATACATCGACGAGGCGCCCAGATAACGCGCCCGGCCGGAACGCACCACGTCGTTCAGCGCGCACATCGTTTCCTCGATCGGCGTGTCGTGATCCCAGCGGTGGATCTGCAGCAGGTCGACGTGGTCGGTGCCCAGGCGCGCCAGGCTCGCGTCGATCTCGGCGAGCACCTGCTTGCGCGACAGGCCGCGGCGATGCTTGACGCCTTCGGGCGTCTCGTACGGGAAATACATCTTGGTCGCGAGCACGACCTCCTCGCGGCGCGTCATCTCCTTCAGCAGCACGCCCACCATCTGCTCGGACGTGCCGCCGGAGTAGCTGTTGGCGGTGTCGAAGAAGGTGATGCCGCTCTCCACCGCCTTGCGGAAGATCCGACGCGAGGCGTCGAGGTCCAGCGTCCAGCTGTGGTTGCCGACGTCGGCCGCCCCGAAGGTCATGCATCCCAGGCACAGCCGCGAGACGTCCAGACCGCTATTGCCCAGCTTCGTGTACTTCATGCCTGCCGCTCCTGATCGAACAATGCCGGCGCAGGATAGTCGACCATCGTGAATGGGAGACACTCGCCGACTTGATGACCCTCCCCGGATTCGGAGCATTCATGAGCACAGCGCGCTTCTATCCCATCGGCACTCCCGGCGTCCCGTGGGGCGACGCGGAACGCACCGCCTGGCGCGAGCGCCAGGTCGTGTCCCGGCGTTATCAGGACGACGTCGTCCCCCGCGTCGAAGCCCTCGCGGATCGCTTCGAAGTCGTGCGCTACGGCGAATTGACCTACGGCGCCGACAGCTACCCGCTGCTCGCGTTGAAGAGCCGCGCCTGGGATCCGTCGCGCCCGGTGGCGCTGGTGACGGGGGGCGTGCACGGCTACGAGACCAGCGGCGTGCTCGGCGCCCTGCGTTTTGCGGAGGAACATGCCGAAGCCTTCGGCGATCGCGTGAATGTCCTCGTCGCGCCCTGCGTCAGTCCCTGGGCCTACGAGCGCGTGTGCCGGTGGAACCATCACGCGGTCGATCCCAACCGGAACTTCGGCGCGCGCCGCGAGGCCGCGGAGTCCTCGGCCCTGATCGGGCTGCTGGCGCCGTACGCGGGCCAGTTCCTGCTGCACATCGACCTGCACGAGACGACGGACACTGACATCACCGAGTTCCGCCTGGCGCTGGCGGCCCGCGACGGCAAGCCGCTGGAGGCGGAGGAAGTTCCCGACGGCTTCTACCTGGTTGGCGACAGCGAGACGACCCGGCTCGATTTCCAGCAGGCGATCATCGCGGCGGTGGAGCAGGTCACCCACATCGCGCCGCCCGACGCGGACGGCCACATCATCGGCGCGCCGCTGAGCGCCCGCGGCGTCATCGAGTTCCCCGTCCGCCACTCCGGCCTGTGCGCGAGCGTGACGCGCGCGCCGTTCACGACAACCACCGAGGTGTATCCCGACAGCCCGCGGACGAATCCGGAGGAATGCGTCGAGGCGCAGGTCGTCGCCGTGCGCGCGGCGTTGGACTTCGCCCTCGCGCATCGACCCTGACGGCAGGCGCCTCGTGCCGCCACGTGGCGCGGCACGGCGCCGGCCCTGCTGTCAGGACTGGACAAGCTCGCGCGCAAACTTGGCCGGTCGACAACACGACCCGAGGCCAGCCATGCACACGTCACCAGCGCCAGGCGCCGATGACTTCGACTTCGAATTCGGCGCCTACGCCGTCCATCACCGCCGGCTCAACAGTCGCCTGAGCGGCTGCGAGGACTGGACCACCTTCGAGGGCCGCTGCACGACGCGGCCCATCCTCGGCGGCCTCGGCAACATCGAGGACAACGAGCTGGATCTCCCGGAGGGCCGCTACCGCGCGGTGGCGCTGCGGTCCTTCGATCCCGGGAGCGGCCTCTGGGCGATCTGGTGGCTGGACGGCCGCGCGCCGCATGCGCTGGACGTGCCGGTCAAGGGCCGCTTCGACGGTCCGATCGGGCTGTTCTACGCCGACGATTTGCTCGACGGCCGCGACATCAAGGTCCGATTCACCTGGGACAAGCGCAAGCTGGATGAGCCGCGCTGGGAGCAGGCGTTCTCCGCCGATGGCGGGACGACGTGGGAGACGAATTGGGTCATGCGCTTCACGAAAGTGGTGGACGCGATCTGAGGACGCTCGGCGTCTGCGCGTCTGCGCGTCGGCACGCGCCTCGGCGCCGGGCAGCGTCGACCTAGCCCCACACCGCCACCGGACAGTCCACCTTCCCTCCGCCGTACGTCACACCGGGCACGACGTCCTGGACCAGGATGGTCGGCCCGTCGAGGTCGACGATGTCGCACAGCTGACCGACCAGCATCGCCGGCGCCATCGCCAGGCTGGTCCCGCCCATGTTGCCCACCATCACGCCGAGCTTGAGCACCCGGGCACGGTGCGCCATCAGCAGGCCTTCCGTCAGCCCGCCGCACTTGTCGAGCTTGATGTTGAGGACGTCGAAGCGACCGGGCAAGGCCTCGAGTTCGTCGAGCGTCAGGCAGCTCTCGTCCGCCGCCGTCGGCATGGGGAAATCGACGAGCGCCATGTCGGCCTCGCGGCCGCGCGCGAACGGCTGCTCGACAAGGCTCACGTCGCAGGCGACCAGCACCGGCAGCAGCGCCTCGATCGTGGCCGGCGTGAAGCCCTGGTTGGCGTCGACGCTGAGCCACACGTCCGGCCGCGCGCCGCGCACCGCGCGCACCCGCGCGATGTCGGCATCCGTCTCGCCGGTGAGCTTGAGCTTGAGCGCCCGCATGTCGCGCAGCGCGAGCGCCCGCGTCGCCATGGCGCCGGGGTCATCGGCGCCCAGCGTGATCGTCGTGGTCAGCGGGCGCGGCTCGGTGAGCCCCGCCAACTGCCACACGGACCGGCCCGATCGGCGGGCCTCGAGCTCCCACAGCGCGCAGTCGACCGCGTTGCGCGCGCCGCCCGGCGGCAGCAGGCGCCGCAGCGCCTGACGACCGATGCCGCCTTCGATGGCCTCGCGCACCGCCTCCAGCTGCGCCGGCATGTCGGCCGGACGATCGTTCAGGTAATAGACGCCGGCCGCCTCGCCGCGCCCTTCGTACGCGCCGTCGCGCAGGACGACGCGCATCGCGGGCATCTCGGTGAATCGATAGCCGGAGATGACGAAGGGCTCGCGCAGCACGAGCCGCTCGACCTGGGTGGACAGTTGGAGACGTGACATGGTTCAGAGACTGCGGAATCGTTGAGGAGAGAGCTCGCTGGCACGCACGCCGGCGGCGGCGATGTCCTCGGGCAGCGCCTGTCCGAGCGCGAGCGCGGCAGCGGCGCGGCCCAGCGCGGGCGCAGTCTGGATGCCGTAACCCCCCTGCCCCGCGCACCAGAAGAAGCCGGGCGCCGTCGGATCCAGTCCCACCACCGGCGTGCGGTCCGGACTGAACACGCGCAGTCCCGCCCAGCGATGGCGCACACGCGCCACGCGCTGTCCGCTGAGCGTTTCGAAACGGTCCACCGCGATCGCCACGTCCAGTTCCTCGGGCTGCGCGTCGCAGGGCGGGCTGGGGGTCTCGTCCGCCGGGGAGATCAGCAGCAGGCCGGCGTCCGGCTTGAAGTAGTGGCTCTCGTCGATCGCGATGACCGCCGGCCAGTCGGCCGCCTCGCCCGCAGCGACGCCGTCCGGCACGTCGATCAAGGCCGCCGTCCGCCGCAGCGGCTGCAGCGACAAGGGCGCGACGCCGGCCAGTCGGGCCACCGCGTCCGCCCACGCGCCGGCCGCATTGATCACCAGCGGCGCACGCACGCTGAAGCTGTCGGTGCGGGCGAGCCAGCCCTTCTTCTCCCGCACCAGCTCGCGCAGCGGCGATCCGAGATGCAGGCGGACGCCGCCGGCCCGGGCCTGCCGCAGGAAGCCCTGGTGCAGCGCATCGACGTCGATGTCGGCCGAGGTGTCGTCGAGCAGCGCGCCCTCGATCCGGTCGCGCTGCAGGATCGAGAGGCGCCGGATCACCTCGTCCGCGTCCAGGCGGCGCGTCTGCGTGCGCACGTCCTCGTCCGCGGCGAACCGGTCGGCGACCGCCTGCTGCCCGCTGCCGATCAGGTAGAGCGTGTCCCGCGCGCGCAGCAGGGGGACGTGGGCGAATCCCGCCGTCGGTTGATCGAAGAAGGGGCGGCTGGCCCGCGTCAGCGCACGCACCGGCGCGTTCCCGTAGAGCGCCGAATACAGCGCCGCGGAGCGGCCGGTGGTGTGATACCCGGCATGCGCCTCCGCTTCCAGCACGGCCACCGTCAGGTGCGGCGCCAGATTCGCCGCGATCGACGCTCCCGCGATGCCGGCCCCGATCACCAGGCAATCCACGCTGCGGGCGGTCGTCTCACTCATGGTTTTTAGCTACTTTCCAAATTGGAAAATAACTCTACCATCTGGACAACTCGATGCACAACCTGGTTTTGTCACGGGAAGACCCGCAGAACCGATCCCGGAGGCTCCGCGACGATGAGCGCCACCATGATCCCCGACCACCCCGCCGCCGCCCCGATGACGGCCTCGCGCGCCACCTGGTTCGGCCAGCCGCGCGGGCTCACCGTGCTGTTCCTGACCGAGATGTGGGAGCGCTTCTCCTTCTACGGGATGAGCGCGCTGCTGGTCTATTACATGACCAAGCAGCTGCATTTCACGCAGGCCGACGCCTCGCTGATCTACGGCCTGTACACCGGCGGCGTGTTCCTGACGCCGATCGCCGGGGGCTACCTCGCCGACCGCTGGCTCGGGCGCCGCCTCGCGATCGTGATCGGCGGCAGCCTGATGGCGGTGGGGCATTTCGCGCTGAGCTGGGAGGCGATGTTCTATCCGAGCCTCGTGCTGATCGCGCTGGGCAACGGCCTCTTCCTCCCCAACCTGCCGAGCCAGGTCGGCGATCTCTACGCCGAGGACGATCCCCGCCGCGGCGGCGCCTACAACGTCTACTACGTGGGCGTGAACCTCGGCGGGCTGCTCGCGCCGCTGGCCTGCGGCACGCTGGGCGAGGTCTACGGCTGGCACTGGGGCTTCGGCGCCGCGGGCGTCGGCATGTGCGTGGGCCTGGCGATCTACCTGCTCGGCGGGCGGCATCTGCCGCAGGACCGGCCGCGGGATACATCCGCGCGGGCCGCCAACGCCGCGAGCCCCGATGCAGCGGGGGCTGCGGGATCGACGGGTGGTTCGACGGGTTCGACTGACGTCACCGGGTCTGCGGGCTCAGTCGATGGCAACGCACGGCGCAAACCCGGCGCGGCTGCGATCGTCGTGCCGCTGCTGCTGGTGGCCCTGGCGGTGATGGTGTTCCGCAGCGCCTACGCGCACAGCGGCAACACCCTGGCGTTGTGGGCGGACAGCAGCGTCGACCTGCACGCCTTCGGCGTCGCGATCCCGGTGACCTGGGTGCAGTCGCTCAACCCGCTGTTCGTCTTCCTGTTCACGCCGCTGCTGATCCGCGCCTGGCGGCGCGCGGCCGTGAAGGGCCGCGAACCCGCGCCGGTGCGGAAGATGGCCATCGGCGCGGCCGGCGTCGCCGCGGCCTACCTGCTGCTGGCGGCGATGGCTGCGATGTCCGATGGCAAGCCGGTGAGCGGCCTGTGGCTGCTGGTGTTCTTCGCGGTCTACACGATGGGCGAGCTCTACATCCTGCCGGTGGGGCTGGGCCTGTTCGCGCGGCTCGCGCCGTCGGGCATGGGCGCGACGGTCATTGCCGCGTGGTTCCTCGCGGCCTTCGCGGGCAACCTGCTGTCGGGGGTCGTGGGACGCGCGTGGGAGTGGCTCGGGCCGGCCGGATTCTTCGTGCTGCTTGCAGCGCTCGCCGCCGCGGCCTCGATGGCGCTGCTCGCGCTGGGACCCCTGTTGAGGAGGCTCGAGGCGCCGACCGAGGCGTTGGCACGACCCTCACCCCCAACCCTCTCCCGCAGTGCGGGAGAGGGGGCCTCCACCGCTCAGAAGTAGTCGTTGCAGGCTCGGTGCTACTTGGCCCCTCTCCCGCACTGCGGGAGAGGGGTCGGGGTGAGGGTCGGGTCAGGACAATCAGCGCTTCGAACCGCGCGATTTCGTGGCTGCAGCCTTCGCGCCCTTGCCCGAGGTGGTTGGTGCGGGCGCCGGTGCCGGCTCCTGCAGACGCTTGGACACATCGATGAAATGCTGGCTGAACCCGTCCGGCGTGCCGCTGCTGCGCGGCGCGCAGGTCGCCAGCACGCGGCAGCGGGCGTCGGACGCCTTCAGGTAGGCGTGCCCCATCTCGCTGTCGAAGTAGATCGAGTCCCCGGCCTTCAGCACCACCGGCGCATACAGCTCGCAGTGGAAGGCGATCTCGCCCTCCAGCACGTACGCGAACTCCTCGCCGGGATGGCGGATCAGATCGCCGAACTCCGCCTTGAACTCGTCCAACGTGCGCGCGTTCACCTCGGCGATCAACGGCGTGACGCGTTTGTTCAGGAGCTCCGTCGCCAGATACAGCTGCTGATAACTCTCCGTCACGACCTGCTGCCCTTCCCCGGCGCGCTCGACGATCCGACGTCCGCCGCCGCCCGGCGCGGCGCGCGAGCCGGGCACGTCGGCCAGCAGCTCCGCCATGTCCACGCCCAGGCCTTTGCTCAGCAGCATCAGCTTGTCGTAGGACAGGGACATGTTGCCCTTTTCCAGTTTGGAAAGCGTCGACACCGCCAGGCCGGTCCGCCCGCTCACGTCGCTGAGCGTCAGGCCCAACCGTCGTCGCACGCTGCGGATGTGGTCGCCGGGAAGGTTCGAATCGATGGCCATGGTCGAGGGAAGCAGACAGTGCAGCGATCTTAGCAAGGCGGTCCCCAGGGACCACCGCGATCACCCTGAGTTGAAGCTTCGCGCAATAGCAGCTAAGGTTTCCACCAATGTGAAAGCTTTTTCCAAATTGGAAACTTGCGGCTCAACTTCGCCCGCCTCGCCAGGAGTCCACCGAATGACCGTCTCCCCCCGCGCTCCCCGCCCTGCCCGATCCAGCCGCCGAGCGCCTTCCGCACGGAACGCGCGACGCTTCGCCTTCGCGCCCCTGCTGCTGCCCTGCCTCGCCGCGATGCAGGCGCTGCCCGCGTGGAGCCAGGCCGCCGCGCCGCTGCCGCCCGCCGCGCCAGCGTCGTCCGCAGTGCCCAGCGAACGGGACGGTGACCGCGCCGCGGCCAAGGCGGAGAAGCTGGAGGTCGTGACCGTCACCGCGACGCGCCGCCGCGAACCGCTGCGCGACGTGCCGCTGCGCGTGGAGACGATCAGCGCCGAGGGCCTGGAGCGCGCGGGCGCCGGCTCCCTGGTGGACTACGTCGGCAGCCTGCCCGGCGTGGACGTGAGCAGCGACGGCGGCCCCGGCCGCGGCCAGGTCAGCATCCGCGGCATCAACGTGGGCAGCGCGGGCACGGCGACGGTCGGCACCTATGTCGACGAGGTGGCCTACGGCTCCAGCACCGCCTTCGGCGGCGCGGCGGTGGCGGCGCTCGACATGTCGCTGCTGGACCTGCATCACATCGAGCTGCTGCGCGGCCCGCAGGGCACGCTCTACGGCGCGGGCGCGATGGGCGGCCTGCTCAAGTACGTCACCAACGAACCCGACACCCTGGAGTTTTCCGGCAAGGTCGGCCTGGGCGTGCGCGGCATCAAGGGCGGCGCGCTCGGACACACGGAGAACGCGGTGGTGAACGTGCCGCTGAGCGCCGGCGTCGCCGCCCTGCGCGTGGCCGCCTTCAACGACCATGACGGCGGCTACATCAAGGCCTCCGGCCTGGCGTCGGGCAAGCACGTCAACGACGGCGACACCCGCGGCGGGCGGGTCTCGCTGCTGCTGGAGCCGATGTCGAAGATGAAGGTCCGCCTCTCCGCGGTCGACCAGAAGATCGAACGCAACGGCACCGGCGTGGTCCAGTACGACGTCGCGACGGGCCAGCCGCTGCACGGCGACCTGACGCACGACCTGTCGATCTCCGAGCCCTACAGCATCCGCACGCGGCTGCTCTCGGCGGACGTCGACTACGACTTCGGCTGGGCGCGCCTGAACGCCATCGTGTCGAGCCAGCGCTTCAACGGCGACACGCTGCTGGACGCCACCGAGATCCTGGGCGGCGGCGCCTTCGACTTCGTGCAGCTGGACAACCGCACCAAGCTGCGCAAGGAAACGCAGGAGCTGCGCCTGACCTCGGCGCGCGGCACCGTCGAATGGCTGATCGGCCTGTATCACAACAAGGAACGCAACGGCTACAACCAGCGCCTGTGGGGCCGTCCCACCGGGGCCGATGCGGACGCGGAGCTCGTGCGCGTGGGCCAGCCCGCGAGCTACGAGGAGAACGCCGTCTACGGCGACGTGACCTGGAATCCCAGCTCGGCGCTGTCCTTCACGCTGGGCGCCCGCGTGGCGCGCAACAAGCAGGCCTACGAGACCTTCACCAACGACGTCCCGGACTTCCCGGCACCGGCCACGTCCAAGGACCGGTCGAACACCTACCTGATCACGGGTCGCTATTCGCTCGACAAGCAGAGCAGCGTCTACGTCCGCGCCGCCAGCGGCTACCGTCCCGGCGGCCCCAACCCGCAGGCGATCGACGAGAACGGCCAGGTCATCCCCGGCGCGCCGACCTCGTTCGAGGCCGACACGCTCTGGAGCTACGAGGCCGGCTACAAGGCCGACCTGCTGGACCGGCGCCTGTCGCTGGAGGTCGCGCTCTTCGACATCCGCTGGAGCAAGCTGCAGCAGCCGCTCGCCTTCGGCGCCACCACGGTGATGGGCAACGCCGGCAAGGCCGAGGTCAAGGGGCTGGAGCTGGCGTCGCGTTATGCGATCAACGACGACTGGCGCCTGGAGGGCAGCCTGGCCTGGACCGACGGCAAGCTCAAGGAAGACGCGCCGGCCCTCGGCCCCTCCGGCGCGAGGCTGCCGAACTCAGCGAAGCTGTCCGTGTCGCTGGGCGCGCGCTACAACTTCGCGCTGGCGGGCAAGCCGTCCTACGCCAGCCTGCAGGTGCGGCACGTCGGCAAGCGCAACGCGGGCTACGACAGCGAGACCACCTCCATCCCCAACTTCGTGATGCCGGCCTACACGCTGGTGGATGCGCAGTGGGGCATGGACTTCGGCGCCTGGCAGCTGTCGGCCTTCGTCCGCAACCTGACCGACAAGCGCGCGATCCTCGGCGCCGACACGGCGCTCACCGCCTTCGGCGGCCCGCTGCGCGCGACGCCGGCGCAGCCGCGCACGATCGGCGCCTCGGTCAACTACAACTTCTGAACGCCGCCCCATGAAGCCCCTGACCCTGCGCCTAGGCGCCCTGATGCTGGCCGTCTGCGCGGCGCTGCCGACGGCGTCGGCCCAGACGCCGACAACCACGCCCAAGTCGGTGCTGATCGCGCCGATCACCGCGACGTCGCCGCCTTCGGCGGCCTCGGGCGCTTCCACCGCCGCCAGCACTTCCGGCGCGTCCGCGACGACGCCCGTCGCCGCGAGCGCCGCGACGGGCGCGACGGGCGCGACCGCTGCAAAGGCCGCCGCCCAACCCCTGACGCTGGCCGACGCGCAAGCCTGGCTGGACGGCCTGATGCCCGCCGCGCTGAAGATGGCGCAGGTGCCGGGTGCCGTCGTCGTCATCGTGAAGGACGGCCAGCCGCTGATCCAGAAGGGCTACGGCTACGCCGACTGGGACCGGCGCGTCCCCGTCGATGCGGCGCGCACGCTGTTCCGCCCGGGCTCCGTGTCCAAGCTGTTCACGTGGACGGCGGTGATGCAGCTGGTCGAGCAGGGCCAGCTGAACCTGGACGCCGACCTCAACCAGTACCTCGACTTCAAGATCCCGCAGCTCAACGGCAAGCCGATGACGCTGCGCCACGTGCTCACGCACACGACCGGCTTCGAGGAGACGGCGCGCGACCTGATCACCTATTCGGGCAAGTCGCCCGATCTGGCGAAGGTGCTCAAGGACTACATCCCGCCCGCGCTCTACGAGCCGGGCGCGCGGCCGGGTTACTCGAACTACGCCACCGCGCTCGCCGGCTACATCGTGCAGCGCGTCAGCGGCCTGCCCTTCGACGACTATGTCGAGCAGAAGATCTTCTCCCCGCTGGGCATGCGGCATGCGACCTTCCGCCAGCCGCTGCCGCCGGCGCTGGCGCCGCTGATGTCGCAGGGCTACGAGAAACAGGGCGAACCCGGCAAGGGTTTCGAGATCGTCAGCCTGGCGCCCGCCGGCAGCCTGTCGGCGACGGGCGCGGACATGGGCCGCTTCATGCTGGCCTTCCTGCAGCAGGGGCAGCTCGGCGATGCGCGCCTGCTCCGGCCGGAGACCGTGAAGCAGATGCACGGCCAGCTCACCAAGCCGATGCCGGACCTGCTCGGCATCGGACTGGGCTTCTACCAGCACGACATCAACGGCCATCGCGTCGTCGGCCACGGCGGCGACACCATCCTCTTCCACACCGACCTGCTGCTGTTCGTCGACGACGGCATCGGGCTGTACATCTCGGTCAACTCCCCGGGCAAGGACGGCCAGGGCAAGTGGCTGCGGGACACGCTGCTGGACGCCTTCGCCAACCGCTATCTGCCCGATGCGCGCCCGGCGACGCCGCGGCAGGTCGACGACGCGACCGCGAAGCAGCATGCGCAGCAGCTGGCCGGTTCGTACCAGAGCACCCGGCGCGAGGACTCGACCTTCTTCTCGCTGCTGCCGCTGCTCAGCCCGCTGAAGGTGCAGGCGCTGGACGACGGCCGCGTCGCGCTGGAGCTGGCCGGCTCGCGCAGCGTGTTCCGCGAGGTCAGGCCCTACCTGTGGGAAGAGGAGCACGGCAAGCGCCGCCTCCAGGCGATCGTCGAGAACGGCCGCGTGCTGCGCTGGGGCCTGGAGCCTTACGTCTTCGCGTTCGTCTTCGAGCCGGTCCCGGCGCTGTCAGGCGGTCTGGCCCTGCTGATGGCCGGCCTGTCGCTGGCGACGATGCTGCTCACCGCGCTGCTGTGGCCGGTCGCCGCGGTGCTGCGCCGCAAGCACGGCGCCGCAGCGCCGGGACGGTCGGTGCTGGCGGTGCGCGTCGCCAGCGTGCTCGTGCTGCTCGCCGTCGCGCTCTGGACCTTGGTGTTCACGCGCTTGGAAGGCGACGGCGACCTGAGCGTCGTCCTGCCCCTCGCGCAAGGACTGACCCTGCTGGCCTTCATCGGCGGACTGCTCGCGGCGCTGTGGCACGCGCGGCTCGCGCTCAAGGGCGGAGGCAGGTCCGCGAAGGCGCTGGCGGTGGTGTGGGTGCTGGCGTTCATCGTGCTGATCGTGATCGGCGCCGCCCACCACCTGATGAGCTTCAACCAGAACTTCTGAACCCGCGGTCCCCGGCTGTGGATCAGGGCGCGCTCACAAGGCGCGCCCGTGCTTGTTTGAAGGAATCCCGATGACCTTGACCCCGCAGACCGGCCTGGCCGGCCGCCACGCCCGCTCCCGCTCCCGCGTCGGACGATGGGCGCTGCCGCTGGCGCTGGCCGCCGTCCTCGCCGCGCTCGCGACCTTGACGGTCGCCCAGCCCACCGGTCAACCCACCGGTCAGCCCGCGGCGATCCCGCCGGCGAAGCCGCTCGCGCCGAAGACCGCCGCCACGCCCGAGCCGCCGGCGCTGCCCGCCTCGGGCGCTCGCGCTGCCGTCGCGCTGACCGCCGCCGACCTCGAAGCCTGGCTGGACGGCCGCGTCGCCTACTCGCTCGAGGCCGGCGACATCGCCGGCGCCGTCGTCTCTGTGGTCAAGGACGGCCAGGTGCTGTTCCAGAAGGGCTACGGCTACGCGGACGTCAAGGCCAAGGTGCCGATGAACGCCGAGACCTCGATGGTCCGGCCCGGCTCGACCTCCAAGCTGTTCACCTGGACCGCGGTGATGCAGCAGGTCCAGGCGGGCAAGCTCGATCTGGACCGCGACGTCAACGACTACCTCGACTTCAAGATCCCGCAGACCTTCGGCAAGCCGGTCACGCTGCGGCATCTGATGAACCACACCGCCGGCTTCGAGGAGGGTCTGAAGGATCTGCTCGCCTACGACCCCAAGCTCGCGCCGTCCAACGAGGACTACCTGAAGCAGCATCCGCGGCCGATGCTGTTCGCGCCGGGGCAGGCCCCGGGCTATTCCAACTACGGCGTCGCGCTGGCCGGCTACATCGTGCAGCGGGTGTCGGGCGAGCCCTTCGACACCTACGTCGACCGCCACATCTTCCAGCCGCTGGGCATGCAGCACTCGACGACGGCGCAGCCGCTGCCGGCGAAGTTCGAGCCCTTCATCGCGAAGGGCTACCGGCAGGCGAGCGATCCCGCGCCCTCCCCGTTCGAGCTCGTCGTCACCGCGCCCGCGGGCAGCGGCAGCGCGACGGCGTCGGACATGGCGCGCTTCATGCTCGCGCACCTGCAGCAGGGCAAGTTCAACGGCGTCGAGATCCTGAGCCCCGCCACCACCGCGCTGATGCACAGCCCGTCCGCGCAGACGCGCCCCGGCTTCAACGTGATGGCGCACGGCTTCTTCCGGGAGTACCGCAATGGCCGCACCCTGCTGGGCCACGGCGGCGACACCATCGTGTTCCATTCCGACCTCAGCCTGCTGCCCGATGAAGGCGTCGGCATCTTCGTGTCCTTCAACAGCCGCGGGAAGGACTCGGCGGTCTACCTCGCGCGCAAGGCGTTGATGGAGGGCTTCCTCGACCGCTACTTCCCCGGTCAGCCGGTCGTCGACGCGCCGGCGCTGGCGTCGGCGCCCGAGGACGCGCAGTTGATCGCGGGCCGCTACCAGACCTCGCGTCGCGTCGAACACGGCTTCCTCAGCGCGCTTTACCTGATGAACCAGACGGTGATTGCCGCCAATCCCGATGGCACGATCGTCGCGCCCTCCGGCCCGACGGGGGAGATGGCCACCTTCCGCGAAGTCGCGCCGCAGCTGTGGCGCAAGCAGGGCGGCACGCAGGAACTCGCGCTGGCCGACGTCGACGGCGTGAAGACGGTGATCGACAGCGAGAACCCCGTCTCCGTGTTGCAGGAAGCGCCCTTCCTGCGCTCGGCGCCGTTGACGCTGAGCATCCTGGGCCTGTCGCTGCTGGTGCTGGCCGGCGCGCTCGCCGCCTGGCCGCTGGGCGCGCTGCTGCGACGCGCGGACCGCGCCACGAGCGGCGCCTCGCCCGCGCTGCAGAAGCTGCGCCGCTGGCAGCGCGTCGCCGTCGGCGTGGACCTCGTCTACGTGACGGCCTGGATCGTCCTGATCATGCCGGTGCTCAGCACCGACCTCGCCCTCTACAACGGCGGCAACGACTGGCTGTTCGGTCTCATGCAATTGAGCGGCGTGTTCGCGATCGCGGCGGCAATCGTCGGCGTGTGGGTCGCGTGGAAACTGTTCCGCGTCGATGCCACGCGTCTGACGCGCGTGTGGGGCGTGCTGGTCGCGCTGGCGCTGGCGGGCATCGTCTGGATCGGCGTCGTCGGTCAGCTGATGGCCTTCAACCTCAACTACTGAGCCCGCGCGCACGGAACGACCCATGAAGTTCTTCATCGCCCACCTCGCCACCGAGACCAACACCTTCGCACCGGCGCCGACGGGGCTGGGCGGCTTCGAGGAGTACGGGATCTTCCACGGCGACGCGAGCCGGCGCGATCCCGGAGGCACCGGCGCCTTCATGCGCTTCCTGCGCGACCTGATCGAGGCCGACGGCCATGAGGTCGCCGAGAGCCTCTGCGCGATCGCCCAGCCCTCGGGCCGCACGGTGCGGCATGTCTACGAGGCGCTGCGCGACGAAATCCTCGCCGACCTGCGCGCGGCGATGCCGGTCGACGCGGTGCAGCTGCTGCTGCACGGCGCGATGGCCGCGGAAGGCTACGACGACTGCGAGGGCGACCTCGCGGCGCACATCCGCGCGGTGGTGGGTCCGGACGTCGCGATCGGGCTGGAGCTCGATCTGCACTGTCATCTCACGGCGCTGATGCAGCGCTCGGCGACGGCGATCGTGGCGTTCAAGGAGTATCCGCACATCGACGCGGAACCGCGCGGGCGCGAGCTCTACCGGCTCCTCGTCGACACGGCGGCGGGCCGCGTGCGACCGGTCACGGCGACCTTCGACTGCAAGATGGTCGGCCTCTGGCACACGACGCGCGAGCCGATGCAGTCCTTCGTCGCGCGCATGCAGGCGCTGGAAGGCGAACCGGGCGTGCTGTCGATCTCGCTCGGCCATGGCTTCCCGTGGGGCGACGTGCCCGAAGCGGGCGCGAAGCTCTGGGTCGTGACCGACGACGATCCGGCGCTGGCGCGCTCGCTCGCCGAGCAGCTGGGCCGCGAGTTCTGGGCGCTGCGTGAGGCGATCGGACCGGAACTGATCGATGTCGACGGCGCGCTCGATCGCGCGCTCGCGATGGGCGAAGGTACGGTGGTGCTCGCCGACATCGCCGACAACCCCGGCGGCGGCGCGCCGTGCGACAGCACCTTCGTCCTGCGCCGCATCGTCCAGCGCGGCATCGGCAACGTCATCGTCGGCTGCCTGTGGGACCTGGGCGCGGTGCACATCTGCCGCGACGCGGGCGTGGGCGCGGAGCTCGACCTGCGGATCGGCGGCAAATGCGGACCGGCCTCGGGCGACCCGCTGGACCTGCGGGTCGTGGTGCGGGCGGTCGTCGAGGACCACACCCAGTCCGCGCTCGGCACGCGCGAACGGCTGGGCACCTGCGTGCGGGTCGAGGCGGCGAACGGCGTGCACATCGTGCTCTGCTCGATCCGCACGCAGACCTACGGCACGGATGCGTTCACCGGCCTGGGCCTGACGCTCGAGAACAAGGCGCTGATCGTGGTGAAGTCGACGCAGCACTTCCATGCCGAGTTCGCGCCGATCGCCAAGGCGGTGCTCTACGTCACCACGCCCGGGGCGATGACCTGCGATTTCGCGAGCACGCCCTACCGCGCCCGATCGCTGGACTACTGGCCGAGGGTGGCGGACCCGCACGGATTCGGGTGACGCAGGAGGCGGCTTGTCTCAGCCTCCGGCGAGAATGCGGTCCCATGGCACAAGGCAAACGCATTTCGGTGGACATCGACGACGACGCCCTGCAGGCGATCAAGGCGCTGGGCGCCGCGGCGAAGGCCGCGCGCACGGCGGCCGGCGAGAGTCAGGGTGCGGCGGGCACGCGGCTGGGCGTGCACGTCCAGACCATCGCGCGGATCGAGTCCGGTGAACCGGGCGTCGCCATCGGCCATGTCTTCGGCATGCTGGCGTTGTACGGGATCAGGCCGGGGTTGCCGGTGAAGTGACCGGCGCGCGCGGCAGTAGTAGAGTGCCGCCATCCCGACCCTGAACGACCAGAAGGAAATCAAGCCATGCCAAAAGGCGAGCAACGCAACGACAAGGCCAACAAGAAGCCCAAGAAGGACACCAGCACGCCCAAGGAGTCGTCGTCCGTCTCCACCCGGCCGGTGGCGCCGATGACCGCCGTGATGCCCAAGGGCAAGCTGAAGAACAAGCCGGGCTAATCAACTGGCGGGCCGGCCCGTCCGGCCTGTGTGATCCGACAATGATCGAACAATGATCGGACAATGATCGGACAATGATCGGACAATGATCGGACAACGAAAAACGCCGGCGGGACGCGAGTCCCGCCGGCGTTGTCACTGGCGCCGGGCGCTCAGCGCTTGCCAGCGTCCTTGGCGGCTTCCTTCACGTCGCCGTAGGCCTTCTGGGCCTTGCCGTCGACCTGCTTGGCCAGACCCTTGGCCTGCTGCTCGGTGCTGCCGATGACCTCGCCGGTCTTCTGTTGCACCTTGCCCGCGGCGTCCTTGACGGCGCCCTTCACTTGGTCCTTGTTCATCGTCTACTCCAGAAAGTTACTGCGTATCTCGCAGGGTGCGATGGCACGGAACCAATCCTAGGACGCCGGTCTCCCGGCGCGTGACGGTGGGCAGCGCGTCTTCGCGTCGGCGCGGTCCTACGCGCCTGGACGCCACCCGTACAACTCACCCACACTGCGTTCACGGCGCGTTGCCATCGCGGGCGAACGGATTGCGCCGCGGCATGTTGGCCACCTCCTGCAAGGTCCACAGTTCGGCGGGGGTCATGTGGACGAGTTGCCCGAGCGCCGGCAGGCGGTCCGTCGGGATCGTGCGACCGCCCGTGCGGGCCTCGCTGACGTGCTGCCGAGGCACTTTCAGATGCCGGGCCAGCGCGGCCTGGCTGCCGCACAGGCGCACGGCCCGGTCGACCGCGCCCTGCCAGGTCGATGTCGATGTCGATGTCGATGTCGATGTCGATGGGGATGGGGACGCGGACGTGTGCGTGTGCGTGTGCGTGTGCTTGGGCTTGGGCTTGGGCGTGGACGTCGGTCTGGCCGCGTCGAGATCGCGAGCGCCGACGACGGCGCCCGGGGAGTGGGTTCCAAGTGTTTCCATGACGAGAGATCCTGCTGCCGCGTCGGCGG
The DNA here is from genome assembly GCA_966211105.1 of uncultured Burkholderiales bacterium. Lineage (GTDB taxonomy): Bacteria > Pseudomonadota > Gammaproteobacteria > Burkholderiales > Burkholderiaceae_C > Roseateles. The sequence goes on along the minus strand of CBIHMU010000062.1, from coordinate 8,171 downwards.
ACAGCCGATGGCGCCGCGTCGACCTGTCGGCGACGGCGGCGTGGCCTCATCGGACGGGCGCGGCCAGTGCGGCCAACGCGACCAGCGCGGCGGCCCGACGATGTGGAACGGCGGCGCGCGCGACGTCCGCGCCGAGGGCGTGGACCTGCGCGCGCCATGAAGGCCGTTCAGCGCCGGGGCGGCCGCTCCAGTCGCGCATCGCCGATGCTCCGCCAGGTCGGCGGTCCGGCGCGAGGCCAATGGCCGTTGGCGTTCCCGGGCGCGGGGACGCGCGGCATGTCGACGCTCGCCATCGGCAGGACGTAGCCGCCCAGCGCCGCCGCGTCGCTCAGGGCGGGCCCGTCATGATCGTCCAGCACGACGGTGGGATCGTCGGCCTCGTGGTGGTGGCGCTCGAAAAGGCCGTGAGCGTGGACATGCGCGGGTCTCCCGTCGCGCTGCGCCTGGACCTGCTGCTGCCGCGCCCGGGCGGTGTCGAGCACCTGCGAGCCCTCCTGCCCCGCCAGCGCCTGCAGCCCCTGGTGGACGGCCTCCCGCCATCGCTCGGCCAGCGATCGATGGTCGTGATCGGCGACGGGCGCCGCGCGGTGGTGATGCAGGGGGCCGAGCGTCGTCAGCCGCGCGCCCGCGGCGCCATACAGCGGCACCGCGGCGCACAGCAGCAACAGCAGCAGGCCGCGCGCCTGGCGGAGCCAGCCGGCGAGCGTGCGGGCGGGGGATCCGGTCGCAGAACGCATCGCGACGCAGGGTCGCTGAACTTGATGTCACCCGCATGACCGGCCCGAATGACCGGCCCGAATGACCGGCCCGCATGGCCGGCCCGCATTGTTGACGCCCGTTGGCATGTCATGACGACGCCGGACCCTTTGTCGACAAGCGCCGATTGCGAAGAATCAGCCTCGTCATCCCTTCACTTCAACGAGGCCACCATGCCCTTTGCCAACATCAAGCTGCCCGAAGGCGTCGCCGACGCCGCCCGCAAGGAGGAAATCATCCACCGCGTCACGGCGATGTTCGTCGAGTACTTCGGCGAACGCGCCCGCCCCTACACCATGGTGCTGGTGGACGAGGTCGCCGATGGCGGCTGGGGTCGCGCGGACGAGACGCTGACGCTCGAGAAGATGGGGCTCAAGCCGAAACAGGCCTGAGTGCGCCCTGGGCGTTACGCGATGCCGTGCGTCCAGCCGGGCACGTCGACGTAGTAGCGCACCGCCTTGCCCACGCCGTGCGCGCGCAGTTGGCCGGCCGCGGTCATCTCCGACAGGTCGCGCGTCGCCGTCGCCTTCGAGACGCCGGTCATCTTCATGTATTTCTCGGCGTTGAGTCCGCCGAGGAAGCCGCCGTCGCCGTCGTCCAGCAGGCGCTGCAGGACCTTGCGCTGGCGCTCCGCCAACGACACGGCCGCATGCGCGTCCCAGAAGCGTCGCTTCTGGACGGCGGTGTCCATGACGTGGTTCGCGGCGTCACAGGCGCCGGTGTACTGGCGCACGAACCATTGCACCCAGGCGGTCAGATCCATGCCGCCGCGCGAGCCTTCCAGCGCCGCGTAATACTCGCCACGGGCGGTCAGCAGTTGCCTGGACAGGCTGTGGAGCCGCATCGGTGGTCTGAGGTGCTGGGCGATCGCCATGTCGATGATCGCCCGGCCGACGCGGCCGTTTCCGTCCTCGAACGGGTGGATGCTCTCGAACCAGAAGTGCGCGATCGCCGCGCGCGCGAGGCCATCCAACCTCGGACCGTCCAACGCTTGCGGGACGCCCTTGCGCGGCGTCGTGGCCGCAAACCACGCGAGGAAACGCGCCATCTCGGCAGGAACGTCGCGTGACGCAGGCGCCTGGTAATGCACCACCTCCCGACCGGGACGTCCGCTGACGATCTGCATCGGATCCGCGTGCTCGCGATAACGTCCCACGGCGATGCGCTGGAGACCGGAGAGGCCGTTCGGGAACAGCGCCGCCTGCCAGCGGCAGAGGCGATCGTCGTCCAGCGGCTGATCAATGCGGGTCGTCGCATCCGCGATCATCGCGACGAGTCCGTCGACGTGGCGGTCGACAGGCCCCGCCTCGCTCAAACCCATCCGCCGGAGCACCGACGAGCGCACGGTATCGGCGGACAGTCGCTCCCCTTCGATCGCGGCCGTGGCGACGACCTCGTCGGCAAACACATCCAGCACGACAGGACTCGTCACCCCGAGGCCGATGGCCATCGCCTTGCCCTCGACGGTGCCGTGCATGACGTAGGCCTCGAACAGGTCGGGCGCCACGGCCTGAGCGTCGTAGTGGAAAGCCGGCCAGTCCGGGCGTTGCCAGATCCAGGTCGGTGGGGCTGTCTTTCGGATCATGCGCCACATTCTGTCATTTCCGGCTCATTTTGTGAGCCGTATTTCGTCAAATGCGGCTCACGAGCCCGACTCAGCCCAAGTACGCGGCGACGCCTTCCCCGGCGACGAGGCCGCTGGCCATCGAGGCCGTCAGCAGGTAACCGCCCGTCGGCGCTTCCCAGTCCAGCATCTCGCCGGCGACGAACACGCCGGGCCTCGCTTTCAGCATCAGCCGCTCGTCGAGCGATTCGATCGCCACCCCGCCCGCGGTGCTGATGGCTTCCGCGACGGGCCGCGCGGCGCGCAGGCGCAGCGGCAGCGCCTTCAGCGTGCGGGCCAGCGTGGCCGTGTCGGCGTATTCGTCCTTCGTGAGCACCTCGTGCAGCAGGCCGGCTTTCAGGCCCTCGATGTTCAAGCGGCTCTTCAGGTGCGAGGACAAGGACCGCGAGCCGCGCGGATGCGCGACCTGCTCCAGCACCCAGGCGGCATCGCGGCCGGGCAGCAGGTCCAGGTGGACCAGCGCCTCGCCGTCGCGCTCGATCTTCTCGCGCAGCAACGCGGACGCGGCATAGACCAGCGAGCCTTCGATGCCGGTCGCGGTCACGACGAATTCGCCCTGGCGCGCGAACTGCCGGCCGTCCACGCCTTCGGCGCTCAGGGCCACCGGCTTGAGCGGCTGACCCGCGAACTTGTCGGCGAAGAACGGCGACCAGCCGGGCGCCGCGCCGTCCCGCGGTGCGCCGAGATCGAAGCCGCAGTTGGCGGCCCGCAAGGGCGAGACGGTGGCGCCGACGTCGGCGAGCAGCGGTGCCCAGGCGCCGTCCGACCCCAGCTGCGGCCACGAGGCGCCGCCCAGCGCGAGCACGACGGCGTCCGCGCTCACGGTCACGGTCGCCTCGCTTCCGGGCGCGCTGAAGCGCAGCGCGCCGTCCTCGTCCCAACCGAGCCAGCGGTGGCGCATGTGGAAACGCACGCCCTGCGTGCGCAGGCGCGACAGCCAGGCGCGCAGCATCGGCGCGGCCTTGAGGTCCCGGGGAAAGACGCGCCCGGAGGTGCCCACGAAGGTCTCGACGCCGAGGCCTTGTGCCCAGGCCCGGAGCGCCTCGCCGTCGAAGCGGTCGAGCCAGCGGCCGACGTCGGCCTGGCGTTCGAAGAAGCGCGAATCGAAATCGGGACGCGACTCCGAGTGCGTGAGGTTCAGTCCGCCCTTGCCTGCCAGCAGGAACTTGCGGCCGACGGAGGCCATGGCGTCGTAGAGGTCGACGCAGAGCCCGGCATGGGCGAGGCGCTCAGCGGCCATGAGGCCGGCGGGGCCGCCGCCGATGACGACGGCGCGACGGGGAGATTCGGAGGTAGACATGGGATGGAGGGTACCGCGCAAGGCCGCGCAGTGTGCCAGAGCGCCGGAGCACAGCCCCGCGGTGCCTCGGATCAGGGCGACCCCGCCCCCCTTTCCGGAACTCAAGGAGGGAATTCGCTTGCCGGGAGGCAAGCGAAGGAGGGAGATGGAGGAAAGGGGGGCGGGGTTGCCCTGATCTTGCTCGGTCTAAGCGACGCCCGGCACCGCCGGCAATTCCAGCGTGAACCGCGACCCCTGCCCGCTCTCGCTGTCCACGAGGATGCGCCCGCCCATGCGATCCATCAGCTGCTTGCAGATGACCAACCCGATGCCGTGCCCTGGCTGCTCCACACGCCCGAGCCGGTTGAACGGCTGGAACAGCTGCGAGCGCTGCTCGGGGCTCAGTCCGATGCCGTTGTCGGCCACCTCGATGCGGAAGCCGCGCGCTTGCGCGCTGGCGCGGACCTTGACCCAGCCGCCGCGCCGGTTGTACTTGATGGCGTTGGAGATGAGGTTGTGCAGCACCTGTTCCAGCCGGATCGGATCGGCCTGTACCAGCGGCAGGGTGCTGTCCTCCTCGGGCGTCATGCCGACCTGCAGATCGACGCCCGCGGCCGCGGCCGCCGGCTGCGCGAGTTCCACCACGCGGCGCAGCAGCGGCGCCGCCTGCAGCGGCAGCGACTGCACGGTCAGCGTGTTCGCCTCCACGCGCGACAGCGTCATCATGTCCTCGATCAGCACCAGCAGGTGCTTGGCCGCCTGGTCGATGTGCTGGAGCCGCGACTGCTGCACCTCGTCCAGCGGCCGCTTCGGATCGTGGGCGAGCAGCTGGCTGAATCCCAGCACCGCGTTGAGCGGCGTGCGCAGCTCATGGCTCGCCTGGGACAGGAACTCGCTCTTGGTCTTGCTGGTGACCTCGGCCAGCTCGCGGGCCTGGTCCACGTCCTGCAACCGCATGCGCTCGCCCAGCTCGCGCTCCAGCAGCTCGCCGCGCAGGCGCACCTGACGTTGCAGCGCGCGGTTCCAGAGCAGCGTCACGCCGAGCCCGACGACCACCAGCGCCAGCGCGATGCCCACGGCCCACAACGTGCGGCGCTGCCAGCGCATCGCCGCCGTGTCCTGCGTGATCCAGCGGTCGGCGATGGCCTGGCGCTCGCCGTCGCCGATGCGCGTCAGCGCCTTGTCCAGGATGCGGCCCAGCATCGGCCAGTCGCGGCGGTAGCCGATGCCCAGCCCGTAGGCGTAGCCGATGTCGTCCACCACGCGCAGGTTGCCGATGCCGTCGCGCCGCATCAGGTAGGTCGCGCCGGCCAGGTCCACCACCGCCGCGCCGACCTGGCCGCCGGCCAGCCGGCGCAGCACCGTGCGGTCGTCGACCTCGACCTGCACCGGATTCGTCGCGTAGCGGTCCCGCAGGAATTCCGCCACCGCATAACCGCGCGCCACCGCCACCGCCTCGCCCGGCCGCAGCGGATCGTCGCCGGCGCCGGCGCGGCGCAGCAGCACCGCCGGCACCGTGATGTAGGGTCGCGTGAAGCCGAAACGCTGCGCGCGGTCCGGCGTCTCGCGCAAGGACATCTGCAGGTCGAGCTCGCCCGCGGCCAGGGCGTCCAGGTTGTCGGCGAAGGGGCGCGGCGCCTGGAATTCGAAGCGCAGTCCGGTGAGCTCCGACAGCCGCCGCGCATAGTCCAGCGACAGGCCGGTGAGGCGGCCCTCCTCGTCGACATAGGTGAACGGGCCGTAGCTGGCCGAGCCGCCGACCCGCAGCACCGGATGCTGCGCCACCCAGGCGCGCTCCTCGGCCGTCAGCCAGTCGCGCGGGTCTGCATGCCCCTGCCCCGCCAATGCCAGCCAGGCCGCCACGACCGCCGCCAGGATCGGCAACAGGCGCGTCAGCACACGCGGAAGTCGGGGGAGTGCGAACGAGACCACGCGACCATTGTGGGCCCGCCTACCCCGGGCGAGGGGAAGGGCTCTCCCGCATCCGGGGGTGGTCCCCTGTCAGAAGTGTCAGGTGTGGCCCACGCATCCCCGCGCACGCGGACAGGCGCCCCCGTGATCGCACGTTCCCGTGCGCCGTCCGGCAGGCCTCAGCCGCGCAGCGACGCCTTGAGCTTGGCGCCGATCTCCGGCTTGTCCTCGAACGGGTCGGTCGGGTTGCGCAGCTGCATCACGTCCTCCAGCCGCGTCTGCACGCCCTTGAGCGCCTGCGGGTGGCTGAAGATGTAGAAGCGCTCCTCGTCCATGGCCTCGAACACCATCCGCGCGACGTCCGCCGCCGTCAGCTTGCCGGAGCTGACCGCCTTGTCGGTCATCGCCTGCGAGATGAGCTGGCTCCGGGTCGGCTTGTCGGCGCCGAGTTCGCCCGGACGGTTGCGATGGCTCTGCGTGATGCCGGTCGGCACGAAGAAGGGGCACAGCACCGAGGCCCGCACCTGCTCCGTCACCAGCGCCAGGTCCTGGTAGAGCGTCTCGCTGAGCGACACCACCGCATGCTTGGACACGTTGTAGACCCCCATGTTGGGTGGGTTCAGCATGCCGGCCATGGAGGCGGTGTTGACGATGTGGCCCTGCCATGCGGGGTCCTTGCCGGCAGCCTCCAGCATCATCGGCGTGAACAGCCGCACCCCGTGCACCACGCCCATCAGGTTGACGCCCAGCACCCAGTCCCAGTCGGCGAGCGAGTTCTCCCAGATCAGCCCGCCCGAGCCGACGCCGGCGTTGTTGAACACGAAGTTCGGCGCGCCGAAGCGCGCCTTCACCGCGGCCGCCAGCGCCTCCATCGGATCGGCCTTGGACACGTCGACGCGTTGCGCCAGCACCGGATGCGCGGCGAATTCAGCGGCGGCCTTGTCGAGCGCGTCCTGCTGCACGTCGCACAGCACCAGGTTCATGCCGCGCGCGGCGGCGATGCGCGCCACCTCGAGCCCGAACCCCGAGCCCGCGCCGGTGATCACCGCGGTCTTGCCTTGATAGTCCTTCATGCGCCTGTCTCCGTGAGGTGTTCTTGTCTGTGTGCTTGCGACGATACCGACGGGCTATGCCCGCTTCAGCGTGTAGCGGATGCGCGGGAAGTGCACGTGCACGCGGCCGGCGCGCTCGTCCTCGCGGGCGAGCGTCACCGTGCGGCAGGTGAGGCCCACGAGGTCGCCGGCGACCGCGTCGCGGGCGTAGTCGTAGGGGGTGACCGTCACGGCCTCGCCGGCGGCGAAGCCCAGGCCTTCCTCGACCTGCGCCGGACGCGGCGTCGAGGCCTTCGCCAGCGCGATCGCGGCGGCGCCGTCGAGCTTGCCGGCGCGCTCCCCATGGCCGATCGCGGCGACACGCGCCATCCAGGCGCGCAGCGCCTCGTGCGGCTGGAAGATCTCGGCCAGCGGACCGGTCCGGGTCACGAACCACAGCGGGTGATAGACGCTGAGGTCGGCGATGCTGGTCTCGCCGCCGAGCAGCCAGGGCCGGCCATCCGACAGCATGTCCGACAGCCACGCGAGGTACTGCGTCAGCGCCGCTCCGGCGTCGACGCCGCGCACCTGCGGCATGCCCTCGCTCATCGCCTTGCGGTCGGCGACGAAGATCTTGAGCATGTCCGGCGGCGCGCCGGCGAACAGCGCGGTCGCGCCCGCCGGCTGCATCGCGTAGGGCAGCGCGGTCCAGAACAGGTCCGTGTCCGCCCACTGCGCCAGCGCACGCGCGTGGCCGGCGACGGCCGCGGGAAAGAGGCTGGGCGTCGGCCGGCGGCCTTCCAGCACCTCGGCGATCAGCGCGGTGTCGCAGTAGATGTCGGCACCCAGCTGCAGGAAGGGCGTGCGGCGGTAGCCGCCGGTCAGCGCCACCACGTCCGGCTTGGGCAGCACCATCGGCACCGTCACCGAGTGCCACGGCAGTCCCTTGAGCCCCAGCATCAGCCGCGACTTCTCGGCGAAGGGCGAGCTGCTGTAGTGATGCAGGACGAGGTCGTCCGCGGAAGGCGATCCGCCCGGAACCGCGGCATCGCGGTGGGCGTCGCGTGGGGCGTCGTGTGGGGCGTCGTGTTGGGGTCCGCTCATGGCGTCGCCTCCTTGCGCATGTCGATGTGGGGGATGCCGTCCTCGTCGTAGACGTCCGAGATCGGCGTGAAGCCGAAGCTGCCGTAGAACTCGCGCAGGTGGGCCTGCGCGCCGAGCTCGATCGGCTGGCCCGGCCAGAGTTTCTGGCACTCGCGCACGGCCTGGCTCATCAGCGCGCGGCCGAGGCCGCCGCCGCGGGCCGTCGGCGCCGTGATCACGCGACCGATGCGCGCCGCGCCATTGCCGATCTCCGGCGGCAGGAGCCGCGCGTAGGCGAGGAGCTCCTCCGCGCCGTCGACGCCAACGACCCCCAGACCGGCGCGCACGTCCGGCGCGTCGCCTGCTACTCCCTCATCCTCGCCGAAGCCGCCGGTCTCGACGAGCCCGCACGCCGGCGCATCGAGCGCGTCGCCCTCTTCCACGACATCGGCAATCCTCCTTTCGGGCACGCCGGGGAAGCAGCCAT
>CBIHMU010000061.1:0-35524 GCA_966211105.1 uncultured Burkholderiales bacterium | reverse complement strand
GGCCGGCCGTGGCCGTCCAGGAAGCCCGAGGTCGAGCGCACCGGGCGCAGGCTCCAGCGCAGCTTGTCGAGATCGCTCGCGACCTGGTTGTTCCAACCGCCCATCGGATGCAGGCGCACCGGCGTGCCGATCTCGGCGTAGATCACGAAGGGCGTGCCGATGTTGCGGTCCACGACGTAGCCGCCGTAGACCTTCAGCGTCTCCGCGATCTTGCGCATCTTGGCGTCGTTCAGCGACTTGACGTCGAAGTCCGGCGGCAGCATCAGCAGCGCGCCCTCAGGGATCGCGCCCTTGTTGCGCTCGGGCTGGTTGTCGCCCGAGGTGGCCGGGAACACGTAATTCGGTCGCGCCTGCAGCGCCGAGAAGGTCAGCGAGATCGCCAGCGCGTGCCGGTACATCGTGTCGCCGTCTTCGAACTCGTGCTTGCGGATCAGGCCGCCCATCGTCGGCACGCCGGCCGCGCGCGCGCCCTGGAAGTAGTGCGCCGGGTCGCCCCAGCCGCGGCCGTCCAGCCGCGTCCAGGCGTACTGCTGCGCGCGCCAGTCGTCGCCGACGCGCTTGAGCATGAAGAAGGAATGGATGATCCCCGTCTGCGGATCGACCAGGTCCAGGTGACCGTCCGAGCCCTTGGAAGGCACGGCCGCCTCAGGCCAGCGCGGGATCAGGACTTCGGGCTGGTGGGCCTCGGCGTCCGGGTCCCAGACGCCGGGCTGGCCGGGCAGGCCCAGCACGCGCTGGGGCCGGTCGTCGGGCCCGCACAGGAACACGCCGGTGGACCAGGTGCCGTTCTCGATCGTCGGGTAGTAATCGTCCTTGGGGATGCGCGTGTCGCCCAGCACCGGATCGACCGGACGCGAATTCCACGGGGACTGCGCAGAGAAGGGGCGTTCAAGCGTGCCGAAACGCGGCCGGCGGCCGGCTTTCTCCGCGTCCTTGGCGCCCTTCCTTTCGCCGTCGCCGGCCGCCACCGCGTCCAGCCAAGGCGCCGCCGCGCCGGCGGTCAGCCCGAGGCCGGCGCCGCACCAGCGTCGTCGATTCCACTGCATCGTCACGTCGGAACTCCTCCCATGGTCAGTCGTCCGCCAGCAGTGCCGGCACTTCGGACGCACCGGAATTTCCGGGCGAAACGATCCCGGCCGTCCCGGCCTGGGGCGCCACTAGGGGCAAGATGCGTGCCGGGTTGCCCACGGCGGTCGCGCCCGGCGGCACGTCGGTCAGCACGACGGCCATCGCGCCGACCTTGCAGCCGGCGCCCAGGCGCACGCCGCCCAGGACCTGGGCATAGGCGCCGAGTTCGACGCCGTCCTCCAGCACCGGACAGGGCCCGTCCTCGACGCGGTTGCCCAGCGTCACGCCCTGGCGCAGGGTGCAATTCGCGCCGATGACGGTGGCCGGATTGACGAAGATGCCGCCGAAATGCCAGATCCGCAGCCCGGGGCCGATGCGGCATTCCTTGGGGAGGCTGATGCCGGTGAGCGTCTCCACGAACCGGAACAGCAGCCAGTAGAGCCGGGTGCGCCAGCGGCGCGCGAAGCCGGGCGGCATCGCATCGACGCGCCGGCCGAAGCGGTGCACCCGGATCGCCCACAGCGACTGGTCCCGGTGCAGCGCCGCACGCCCGCCGTAGCGGGCGAGGTCGGCGGCCCAGTCCGCGCGCGGATCGGTCTGCGCGGGGGGCGTCCCGGTGTCGCCGCGTGCGCTCATCGCATCAGCACCTTGCCGGACATCAGCGTCAGCGGCGAGTTCAGCACCAGCGTGCCCCCCACCGTCGACACCGTGCCCGCCGCGCCGCTGTAGGCGAACAGCGCCGTGCGCAGTCCCACGCCGTCGGGCCAGGGGAACTCGACGCTCTGGCCGTCGGCGAGCTCGCCGCTGTCGACCAGCTTCACCCCCGCACTGCTGAACAGCTGGAACTTCAGGCGCGCGCCGCCAGTCGCACGCGCGGTCAGCTTGTAGGGCGCGCCGGCCACGGGCCTGGACCAGTCCACCGTGCTGAGCACCCGGCTGCTGTAGTTCACCTGGATGACGTCGATCGCCTCGGGCGGGAAGGCCACCGCCTGCTTCCAGGTGTCGAAGCTGCCGATCGCTGTGCCGCGCTGCAGCGACCACTGGCCGCGCATCGACAGCAGGTTCAGCCGCCGCTCGGGCACCACCGATTCGCCGTTGGCGTTGACCCACCACGCGACGCTCATCACCTGGCGCAGCGACGCGCGGATGCGATCGAGCTGGACGGCCGTCGCATCGTCCCAGCCGGTGGGCATCAGGTTGAAGTTGCTGCCGTTCTCGACATAGATCACATACGGCGTGCCGTAGTTGCGATCGACGACGTAGGCGCCGAACTTCTTCAGCGTCTCAGCGACCTTGCGCAGCTTCAGGTTCTGGATCGAGGCGGTGTCGAAGTCCGCCGGCAGCATCATCAGCGCGCCCTGCGGGATGGCGCCGGTATTGGTTGTGGCGGCGTTGCTGTCGGCCGAGGTGGCCGGGAAGATGTACGGCACCGTCGCGCTCAGGCCGTTGAAGGTCAGCGACATCGCCAGCGCATGGCGGTAGAACGGCAGGCCGTCGTCGACCTCGCCCTTGCGGATGATGCCGCCGATCGCCGACACGCCGACGGCGCGCGCACCCATGTAATAGTGCGCCGGCTCGCCGAAGCCGCGTCCCGCCAGCGGCGCCCAGGCGTACTGGCCGGCGCGCCACTGGCCGTCGCTCTCGCGCCGGAGCTGGAAGAACGAGTGCACGATGCCCATCGCCTCGTCGACGATGTCGGCATGGCCGTCCGAGCCCGAGGCCGGCGTGACGCCCGCAGGCCAGCGCGGAATCACCACGGTGGGCCGGTAGGTCTCCATGTCCGGGTCCCACACGCCGGATTGGCCGGCGAGCGGGTAGACCGTCACCGGGCCGTCGGTGCTCGCGGCCTTGAAGGCGCCGGTGGACCAGGCGCCCTCGGCCAGCGTCGGGTAGTACTCCGAGAGCGGGATGACGGCGGCGCCCAGCACCGGATTGATCGGACGCAGGTTCCAGGGCGAGTACGACGCGAACGGCGACTCGAAGCTGCCGTAGCGCGGCGACGGCACGCCCAGCCCGTACTGGGCCGCGGCGCTGCCCGCGGCCAGCATGAGCAGCGTGCCGGCCGCGACGGCGGCCAGCAGCCGAGTCGCAGGGGGTCGTCGCCGGGGTCGGGCCTCGCGGGAAGAGGCGGCGTGTTCCGCGCGGGGCGCCGCGAGCGGGCCGGTGCGGGAACGGGCAAGGGAACGGCGGGGTGATGACAGCGACACTTTCATACCTCCTTCAGCTGCCGGCCGCGCCCTGCCCCAATGCGCTTGGCCAGCTCGTTGAAGCGCCGTTCCACCTGGAAGGTGGAGACGTGCGCGATGCCGAAGACCACCAGCAACAACAGCGGTCGTTTGAGGTATTTCGTCCAGTGCTCACCGCTGCCGAGCCAGGTGGCCGCCAGGGGCAGGTGCCACACATACAAGGCGTAGGAAACAGAAGCAATATAGGCAAATGCGGCTCCCCCCAGCCAGCGCGACAGCCAATGCCCCGGCTGCACCATCAGGGCACAGACGAAGACGGCCGCCGCATACGGGCGCAGGAAGCTCAGCGGATACACACTGTGGTGGGAAATCAGGCTGCAGGCCAGCAACATGAGCAGGGCCAGGGGGATGACTGCAGGCCTGCCCAGCAGCGCGCGCGCCAAGGGCGCATGGCGCGACTGCATCAGCAAGGCCAGGCAGGCGCCGGCCAGCAGATCGTCCGCGCGGAACCAGGTGATGCTGCCGGTCGTCGACAGATGCGTCACCCGCATCACCGTCACGGCCAGCAGCAGCGCCGGGAACAGCCACCCGATCGCGCGGACCCGCAGCCACAGCAGCACCGCCGCGAGCAGATAGAACTGCACCTCGATGCACAGGCTCCAGAAATGGTCGATCGGCCAGACCAGCCGCTGCGGCGGCAGGTTGGCATAGAAGAACAGGTAGCTCAGCGCCGTCTCGACATCGACCGGCACGAAGCACCACACCACCACCATGCAGATCCAGGCGGCGGGCACGACGCGCAGCAGCCGGCGCGCGATGAAATTGCCCACCGGCGGCCGCTTCAACAGCTGCTGCGTGATCAGGTAGCCCGACAGGATGAAGAAGAGGGCCATGCCGAACATGCCCAGCGAATCGTTCAGCGAGTGGCCGGCGACACGCAGCGGAAACAGGTGGATCCACAGCACCGACAGGATGCTGATGGCGCGCACGCCGTCCAGCACCGGCTGGCGTCCGCCCTCGGCATGCACGGCGGCGGGGCACGAGGCGTCGTGGCTCATCGGAACCGCCCTCCGGTCAGCCGGGCCGGTCGCGCATGCGAGGCCGGCAGCGGCGGGGGCAAGGTCGGATGGAGCGGCTCCGTCGGCGGGAAGTCCGGCGGCGGCCGGTACTTGCTCGGCCGGATGCCCCAGGGCCGGGCCTTGCGGCGTTCACCCGCGCCGGCGATGCGGCAGGCCAGCGCGCAGATCGCGCCCATCGTCAGCCAGAAATACCAGTTGTAGATCAGGTAGAACAGCATGTTGTCGGACAGGGAGACCAGGAAGTTGGCCCCCAGCAGCGACAAGCCCACCAGCGCCAGCAGCGGCCGCGCGCGCCACAGCATCGCGATCATCCGGCCGGTGCGCCAGTACACCCAGCAGAACGCGCCCAGCCCGATCGCGCCGAGCTCGAAGAAGACCTGCACCGCCGCGCTGTGCGCGCCCCATTTCACGCGGCCCGCCATCGAGAAGAAGGTCGTCGACAGCTGCTGGAACGACTCCGCGCCGTAGCCGGTCAGGTAGCGGGACGGCGACATCCACGTCAGCGCGTCGGTCCACAGCAGCTTGCGCCAGGCGAAGGAGTTCAGCTGCGCGTACTGCACGACCTCATTGCCCTGCGTCATGCCCATGACGCGTTCGCGCACCTCGGGGATCAGCATGGACAGCATCCCGCCGATGACCAGGTAGACGATGTAGCGCCGCTCCCGGAACAGTCCGTAGACGACGAAGAGGAACATCACCGAGATCCAGGCGCTGCGCGTCTTCGTCGCGAACAGCAGGCCGATCAGCAGCAGCATGTAGCCGGTCACCGCCATCAGCGTGACCGGCTGGCGGCCGATCTGGCCGCTCTTCCAGCGGTAAAGCAAGACACCCAGGCACAACACCAGATAGAACGCCAGGATGTTGGCGTGGGGGAAGGGGCCACCGTAACGGCCGGCCCCGGACTCGAAGCCGTCCACGCTACCAGCCGTCCGGCCCAGTCCGATGTAAACCAGGGTAACCAGTGCGACAGGCACCGACGACCAGGTGACCAACCTGAGCAGCCTGTTCAGATCCGCTTCCTCGGTGACCAGGTAGAAACTCACCAGGAACAGCGCCACCACCGACAGCTGGCCCAGGTAGAGCCGGATCGCCTGCACCTTCTCCGGCGAATAGACGATGCCCAGCGCCTGCATCGCGATGAAGGGCAGCCAGATCAGCCACGCCGCGCGCGGGACGCGCTTGGGATCGCGCGCGATGATCAGGCCGGCCAGCAGGATCACCAGCGCGTTGAGCAGGCCGCCCAGGCCGCCGATCGCGGCCAGGCGGGTCTCCTCGAAGATCGGATTGGCGCCGGCGCGCACCAGCAGCACGACCATCAGGAAGGCTTCGCGGCTGTACACGAACAGGAAACCCGTCAGCAGCATCAGCGGCAGCACCGCGAGCATCGCGGGCTTGTCGGGCGCCATCGAGCTGACCATCACCGTCAGGTAGCCGATCGCCACAGCCCCTGCGGCCAGGCCCAGCAGGCCCGTCCACGACGTGCCGTCCATGCCCGCGCGCATGCCGCGCCAGGCCGTCATCACTTCTCGGAACACACGCGCCACGCCGCCCTCGCCTCTCGACCGCGCCGGCGTCATCGCACCAGCATCTGCCGCGCCGGCGCCGGCACCGCGGCCACCAGGTCGGACAGGAACGACGCCATCAGCGCCTGCGACTGCGGCTCCGCGCCCGCCTGCGGCAGCCGCTGCGAGGCGCGCACCAGCATGCCGTCCGGGATGCGGCCGCGGAAGCCTTCGTTCAGGATGTACCAGCGCGCGGCCAGGCCGTCGCCGCCGTACATCTCGCCGATGCGGATCCAGTAGCGCACGGCCTCATAGCCGCCGCCGCCCTCGGTCAGGATCTCCGTCGTCGGCACCGGCGCGGCGCGCGCGCCGGTCGCGATCGCCGGACCGGATGCGAGCTTGCGCACGAGGTAGCCCTGCGCCGGATAGCAGACCTCGGGGCGGTGCACCTTGACGTCCTGCCGCTGGCGTTCGCCCCAGGCCAGCGCCAGCATGATGCGCTGGCCCTGGCTGTTGACGTAGGTGCGCATCACCGTCTGGTCGTAGGGCTGCTCCTGCACGGTCTCGACGCCCTGCGACACGTCGATCTGCGGCGTCGCGTCCTGGACCGCGCGCCAGTCGCCGAAGGCCTTGGGGACGACGGCGTCCAGGTTGGGCGCGCCCTGCAAGGCCTGCAGCCGCGGCGTCGCCAGCCAGGCGCCGCCGACCGCGGCCAGCATCAGCATGACGCCCGTGATGCAGGCGCCCAGCGGCAGGCGTGGCAGGCGATCCAGCGGCGCGCCGGCCGGGGGCGGTGACGCGGGCGGCATCGGTGCGGTGGAATTCGTGGTCATCGGTCTCTCCCGGTTCCGGCCTCAGGCGGCCCGGCCGCGCAGGCGCGACACGCGCAGCGACAGCTGGCGCAGCAAGCCGTCCACGACCACGATCAGCATCAGCGCCGTCAGGAACAGGGCCATGCCGGAGAACTCGTGCATGAAGCCCTGCCCCACGTCGTCGCCCATGTGGTACGTCAGCAGCGCCAGGATCAGGATGCGCACGACGTTGGAGCAATACGAGATCGGCACGATCAGGATCGCCAGCGTGATGTTGCGGAACACCGATTCGTGGCGCACGACGTTCATGTAGAGCAGTCCCAGCGCCTCGAGCGTGAACAGCGAATTCAGGCCCGCGCAGGCGTCGGCGACCATCAGCTGGTAGGACCCGATCTGCAGGATCACGCCGGCGCGCGCGACGGGGTAGCCCAGCGCGTACATCAGGTGCTCCGCGCCCCAGGAAGCGGCGATCTTCATCGGCTGCGTGATGATGTCGACGATGGATGCAGGCAGCGGCACGGCGAAGAGCAGCAGGAAGAAGGCGAACCAGTAGCGCCGCGCCAGGCCCGGTCCGACCAGCACGAAGGCCAGGCCCAGCAGCACCGGCAGCAGCGAGCCCAGCTCCAGGATGGCCAGTTGCTGTGAGCGGCCCAGGACATAGGCGAGCAGTCCCAGCAGCAGCACCGTCCAGCCGAGCACGGGCGCAGGGCGCGCCCGGAAGGTCTCGCCCTGGCCGGCCAGGCGTTTGGTCTGGAAGTAGAAGTACCAGGCCGACAGCGCCAGCACGATCGGACCGTGGGAGTTGCGGTCGCCCCGCCACGGTCCGTGGATGAAGTCGATCACCGTGGGCACGTACAAGGCCAGCAGGCCGGCCGCGAGCACCAGCAGCGCGGTCCGGTTGGCGGCCCAGAAGCCCGGTCCGAGGCGGCCCGGACTGCCGGAAGACTGGGCGAAGAGATTGCGCGACATCACTTTCACTGCGATCCCTGCTGAAGCGTCAAGACAAGCGAAGACACGCCGGCCGAGGCCGGACGTGTCTCCATCGAAGGCTCTGCGGCCCTGAATCAGTATTGGTTCATGACCGTCCCGATCAGCGTCGTGGCGACGCCGTCGAGACTGTCGGTCAGTTCCTGCAGCGCGACGACGCGCGACTGGTTCTGACGGGCCAGCACCAGCGCGGCGCCGCAGCGCGCGGCGACGATCGCCGCGTCCGCGCCGTACTGGCCGGCGGAGGTGTCCACGATCACGTGGTCGAACTTGCCGGCCAGCTCCCGCATCAGCATGCCGAAGGCGGGGCGTTCCAGCAACTCCACCGGGTTCGGCGGCACCGCGCCGACGGGCAGGACGAACAGGCTGTTCATGCCCTCCACCTGCTGGATCACGCGCGGCTCGCTGCGTCCCGACAGGATCGAGGACAGGCCGGCCTGGTTCTGGACGTCGAAGATCTCGTGCTGGCGCGGACGGCGCAGGTCGGCGTCCACCAGCAGCGTGCGGCCGCCCAGTTGCGCCAGCGTCACCGCCAGGTTGGCGGTGAAGTAGCTCTTCCCGTCCAGCGTGTCGGGGCTGATGATGGCCAGCGCGCGGCGCGGTTCGCCTTCGCGGTAGAGCCGCATCATGATCTGGCTGCGGATACCGCGGAAGACTTCCGCCTGCGACGAGAACGGCGTGTTCAGCGCCACCAGCTCGGGGCTGCGGACCTTGCGTTCGTTGGGCGCGTACGGGTAGTGGAACTGCTTGGACAGCGCCTCCAGCACGTCCTCGGCGTTGGCGTAGCCCAGCGCCACCGCGGCCTCGCCGAAGCGGATGCCGCGCTCGCGCTGGTACTGCAGCACGCGCTCGACCTGGTCGGCGCTGAGGTTGCGGGTCTCGGCGATGATCGCGCCGATCGAGCGGTCATGCACGCCGCCGGAAGGTTTGTTGGGTGCGTCCACGGGTTTGCTGTAGGCCAGGGGTTCCTTGATGTCGGACATCACGCGGCCCCCCGAGGGGTCGCATGTCCCAGAAGCCGGCGCTCATTCGACGCCAGACCGCCGGGCTGGCGCTTGCCCGGCGCGGGCAGCACGCCCAGCATGGGCAGCGGCAGCACCGCCATCACGTCGTCGGCGTCGCGCACCTTGCGGTCGCGCAGCTCCAGCAGCAGCGCCAGGCCGACGGCCAGGATCAGGCCGGCGACGAAGGCCAGCGCCGTGTTCAGCCCGACGCGCGGCGACGCCGGGGCCCGCGGCGGCGTCGCCTCGGTCAGCACGTTGACGTTGCTCTGCGTGGTCTGGCTTTCCAGGCTGGTCTGGTTCAGGCGCGTGGTGATGTTCTCGTAGGCACGCTGGGCGCTCTCGACCTCGCGCATCAGGCCGCTGGCCTCGTCGCGCGCCAGCTTCAGCTTGGCGACCTTCTCGCGCTGCGCCTCGAGCTGGGCGCGGGTTTCGGACTCGCGCTGCCGGTTGATGTTGTTGGTCGCGGTGACGGCGCCGGTCACGCGCGAGATCTCGGTGCGCAGCTTCGCGCGGGTATCGGCCAGGGACGCCTTGGCCTCGACCACCTGCGGGTGGTTGTCGCCATAGCGGGTGCTGAGCTGCTGCAACTGCGCTTCGGCGCGGCTGACGTCCGACTTGAGCTGCGACACCACCGGGTTGGCGAGCACGTCGGGCAGCGTGTCGGCGCCGCGCGCGGCCTGGCCCTGGCGGCTGCCGGATTCGGACGACTGCGCCTGCAGGCCGACCAGTTGCGAGGACAGTTCGGACAGGCGGGCCGTCTCCACGTCCATGCGCTCGTCGCTGGCGAGGATGCCGTGCTCGCGCTCGTAGACGGAGAGCTTGGCGCGCGCGGCCTCGAGCTTCTCCAGCGCCGTCTTGGCCTGCACGTCGAAATAGCCGGCGTACTGGCGCGCGGGCTCGACGCGCAGGTCCAGCGTCGTGGCCAGGTAGGCCTTGACGAAGGCGTTGGCCATCGTCGCGGCGACCTGCGGCGACGGCGACTTGTAGGTCACCATCAGCACGTTGCTTTCCTTGGAAGGCTTGACGTCCATGTTGCCGCGCAGGCCGTCGCCGAGCCATTGCTCCATCGTGCCTTCGAGCTGGGCGTCCTGCCACTGCTGGCGCAGTTCGGGCAGTTCGGTCAGGCGCAGGTCGCGCACCACGCGCAGCGCCACACGGTCGCTGGAGATCACGTCGACCTGCGTGTTCATGTAGGCCGGCGAAGCCATGCCCGGGTAGATCAGCGCCGACACCGGATCGGGCTTGGCGTCGACCAGCACCGAGGCGGTCGCGATGTAACGCTTGGGCAGCATGAGGCTGACGCCGAGGGCCGTCAGCGTGGTCAGCGCGATCACGAGCAGCACCAGCGACCAGCGGGCGCGAATGATGGACATCAATTTGCTGGGCGTCACCCTGCACTCCTTCGCCGGGCCCGAGGCCCGGCACTACACATCGTCAAAGCCGGACCGTCAGAACAGGCTCTCGCGCACAAAGATCACGTCGCCGTTGCGCAGCGACTCGTCCATCGCGGGCTTGATCTCCTGGACCTTGCCGCTGTCGTCCTTGCGGTGGACGCGGATGCCGCGGTCGGTGCCGCGCAGCGTCAGGCCGCCCCCGGCCGCCAGGCCCTGCAGCAGCGTCATGCCGCGCTCGAGGCGGATCTGCCCGGGCTTCTGCACTTCGCCGTAGATGTAGACCATCGGATAGCGGTCCACCCACAGCACGTCGCCGTTCTGGACGACGATGTCCTGCTCGCGGCCGTTGGGACCGAACAGCGTGGGCAGGTCGATCTCGAGGCGGAAGGGCTTGCCGCCGCGCGCGCCGCTGAGCACCAGCGTGTCGCTGCCGGTGGAGGCGACGCCGCGGGCGTTGGCCAGCAGATCGGTGAGCCGCATGTCGGAAACTTCCAGCGGGTAGCGGCCCGGCTGGTTGACCTGGCCCAGCACGCTGGCCTGGTTGCCGACGACCTTGAGCACCAGGATGGTGACCTGCGGCTGCTTGACGAAGTTGCCCTTCTTCAGGCCGTCGGCGATTTTCGCCTCGGCCTCGCTGACGGTCAGGCCGCCGATGCGCACGACGCCGAGCAGCGGGAAGCTGATGGTGCCGGATTCGGAGACGCGGGTTTCGAGCGCCATGTCGGCATTCTGGAACACGGTGATCTTCAGGGCGTCGCCCGATCCGAGGCGGTACTCCGCGGCGGCGCCGGTGGCCGGGGCGACCGGCGCGGGCGTGGCGGGACGCTGCGCGGTCTGCGCGAGCGTGCTGGTGGAGAGCACCGCGGCCAGCAGGGCCGGTGCGGTGATGGCGAGGATCGGGAAGCGACGCTGAGGTTTCATTTGATGCCGAGGCCCTTGGAAAGTGCGCTGTTGTCCACCGGGCCGCTGGCGCCGGTGGGGCTGGTGTCGGAGGCGGCGGGCGGTGCGAGCACCGGGGCCGCGGGAGTGGCGGTCGACGCGGGGGCGGAGGCCGCCATGTCGGCGAACTTGCCGACGTATTCGATCTTGGCGTTGTCGCGCATGGCCTTGATGTCCTTGGCGACCAGCTCGGCGCGGCGCTGGTTCAGCAGGAACATCTCGATGGAGGCGCGGGCCTGGGCCTCGGTCGCGGGCTGGCGCTGCGAGCCGGCGAGGAAGAGCACGGTGATGCCGTTGGGCTGGCCGTTCATGATGAACTGGCCGTCCTTGAGCCGGGCGATCGCGTCGAGGTTGTTGAGCGGGATCTGCTCGGCCGAGCGCACGATCTGGGAACCGACGAACTTGAAGTTGTCGGTCTTGAGCGATTCGAGGAATTCGGGGAGGGTCTTGGCAGCCTGCAGCTTCGCGCGGATGGCTTCGAACTGGTCGGGCTTCGCCTCGATGTTGATTTCCTGCAAGTTGTAGATGCGACGCTCGGCAAAAAGTGCCGGTTTGTCGTTGTAGTACTGCTTGATTTCCTGGTCCGTCGGTTTGGCCACCGTCTCGCCGATGCGTTCAGCATAGGCCCTGGCGATGATCTCCCGCTTTGCGGTTTCGATCTGTTGCACCACGCGCGGATCGCGGTCGACCTTGAGGTCCTGGGCCTTCTGGACGGCGAGTTCCTGGTCGATCAGGCGTTCCAGGATCTGGCGCGAGGCGGCGTCCACCTGCTCGGGCTTGACGTTGGGCTGGCGCTGGAGGACGAAGTTGATCTGGTGGACGGTGATCTCTTCCTTGTTCACCTTGGCCGCGGTCTGGGAGGCCTTGGCGCCGCTGCCGCCACCGCAGGCGGCGAGCAATGCGGCGGCCAGGATGGCCGTGCAGACGGCCAGCGTCGGCGCGGTGGTCCGCGCCTGATTTCCGTGATCCCGAGTCCTCATCGCAAGCATGGTGTCGACCTTGATGTTGTGTCTGTCCGGCGGCCCCTTGAGGGGTGCTCTACGCGTACGCGAGCGGCGAGTGTAGCCCTGCACCATGACGGGACTACCCCGTTGCGGCGGGCCTCGTGGCCCCCATCCCGGGTTCGCAGGGGTCCATAGCAAGAATGGGTCCCGGGCTGGCTTGCCGGACGCTCGCAGACCCCGTGAACAAGGGGGATGCGCCCTGTAAAGACAGTGCCGGGAAGCGTTTCGGACGCTCATTGCAACGGCTTGAAAAAACCGTCAGCAGACGAGGCGGGATGGCGGCGGCGAGCACAGCAACGCGAGGCCGGCCAAGCCAATGAAACGGCACCCATAGCGACGGCGACCGGGGGCGTCCTTCGAGTCGATCAACTCAAGCGCGCAGTTCGTGCAGGTGTCGCAAGGTCGTGAGGCGCTTGGGCAGATACCGCACCAACTTGAAGGCAGCCAAGTCCTCCCGACTTGTGCCCTGTCCCTGATCACGCCATGGAGCGGTCTCGCTCTGGTCTGAGCTACTGCCCGGAACTTGGCGGCAGCCTGCTCTCGTAGTCTGCCACCATGACGGCAACCTTCTTAGCCTCGTCTGACCTATCCTCAAGGCCGCTGCCATCGAGTATTCCTTTCACCAAGTAATACTCCCTCTGCGACCTGATGTTTCCTCGCTTAAGTATCTGAAGATACTTTCTCGAGTATTTTATTCGAACTTCGGAAAGCGATGGTGCGCCATTCTGCAAGAACCGAGTGTCTGCCAACGCAATTACTTCTTGGTCCCAACCACTTGTCGCTTCAACAATGTCATTGATTGCCATCTCCAGTCCCCGCCTTGCCTGAGAAAGAGACTTCCTTTCCAACTGCTCCATAACCATCACGGGATGGATTTCCGGCGGATGGTGCGGCTTAGCCTCAAACCATTCATAGAATAAACCCATGAAGCGTTTGAGTTTTCCGATTTCTTCTTCTGACATCGGTGGTATTTTATTCATTGACAAGTGCAGTTTCCAGACGGAGTCGCCACTCCAAACTCAACAAGCGAATCATTCAAATAGAACGGGCGGCGCGGATTCCATAAGCTGATGCCGTTAATCATGTTCCTGGAAGACCCCCCGGCGCTCTGAGCGCCACCGTTGGCCTCGATCAATCGTTGCTCTCTTCCACGAATGGCTGAGTAATTCTCTGATGAGCGGTCGAGAATGGGAGATTCGAAGCCTTCCGCGTTCAAAAGCGGCTGACCATAGGCACGATTCCTGATATTCGTTTGAGGATCATCGTACCCGGAAGTTCGTCCGCTATAGCACTTGCCCGTGGTTGGGTTGTAACGCGTGTACGTTTGATAACCGGGGCCGTTTTAGACGGTGTTTTAGCCTTCGGCTTCATCCGCCAGTGCGCCGTGCGCGTGCTCACCGGCTTCGACGCCTGGCCGCCGACCAGCTCGACGCCCTCGGCGCGCTGGCCCTTCTCGCCGTACTGCGTCAGGCTCGGCACGCGGTAGACGCGCGCCACCGGCGCCGGCTCGGCATCAGCCAGCTCGGTCTGCGCCGGCTGCGGCACGGCCGCCAGGCCGCCCTGCAGCTTCAGGAAGGCGTACGCATCGCCGCGCTGCTGGCCGGCCTCGATGCGGCCCTTGGCATCGCCCCCGCGCGCGGCGCGCCACAGCGCGAGCAGCTCGGGCTCGACGGGCGGCTCTTTCACCGAGCGCAGTTGGTCCCACAACCCGAGGCAGTTGCGGATGCCGAAGAACTGCGCGCCGCGCATGCACCACAGCGAGCGGTAAGCGTCGATGGCCTGCAGCGTGCGCTGCTCGCGCTGGCTCTGGGCCGGCGCGTCTTCACCATCGAAGGCGCCCTCGGCGCCGATGGCCTTCGCGACGTACTTGATGACGTAGCTGGCGCCGCTGCCTTTGTCGCGGTTGATGACGGACACGTCCACCTGCGCGCCTTCGCGACGGCGCTTGAGCGGCCGGCTCACGCCGGCCAGCGCATCGGCCTTGGTCTCGAACACGCGGTCGCTGGCCTCGTCGTCATCGTCGCGATGCTTGAGCTTGCCGGGGAAGTGGCCGAGGAAGGCGGCGAAGACCTGGTGCCGGTGGTCGGGGTGGTAGATGAGCCAGTAGTGGCGATGCGGGCAGCCGTCGCGGTGCGGCTCCGCCGTCCACAGGCCACTGACGGCGATGCCCTGTTTGGCCAGGTCGTTGCGCACGCGCTGCCAGCGTGCGCTCAGCTCGCGCGCCGCTTCCTTGGGCGTCTTGCCGTTCCATACGTGGTCCGGCTTGGCATAGCCCGGGTTGGGGTGCCACGGGCCTTCGAGCGTGGCCGTGACCAGGGCGACTTCCAGGCCGTCTTCCTTGGCCATGCGGTCCATGGCCGCGATGAACGCGTACAGCCGGCTCAGGCGCTGGTGCGGCGTCTTGGCCACCGCTTCCAGCGGCAGCTCGACCTGCTCGCCGTCGATGTCGGCGGTGAGCATGGTTTCCTTGAGCCAGCGCTGCTGCGCCCGCTGCTGGGTGGCGCGCACCTTCACGGCGTCGGCGCTGCAATACGCGCTGCCGTTCTTGCCGATGAGCCCGAGCTTGAGGAACAGCAGTTCCTTTTCCTGGCCGATGCGCTTCCACAGCACGCGGCGCCAGAACCGCGCATCGAGCACGCGCGCGAGCTGCGCCTGGCGGTGCTGGCCGGGCACTTCGATGCCGAACACGCCTTCGGCCACGGCGATGAGGCGGTCCGGGTCGAAGGTGTCGCAGCCGTCCACCGTGGCGATGGCGCGCAGCCGCTCGGGGACGAGCTTGGCGGCCTCGCACAGCTCGGCGTAGCTGCAGCCCAGCAGGTGCTGCACGCCGCGCGCGTGGCGCAGCAGCGCGGCTTCGTGGGCCTGGCCCGCCTTGAGGGCGTCGGCGAGCTGCGCAGCCTGGCTGGCGTGCAGCTCGGCACCGGGCTCGGGGAGGTAGGGAACAAGGGGGCTGAAGGCGCGTGCGGCGCATTCGTCGCGCTCGCGCGCAATGGCCGCAGCAAGGGCGGCCGGGAGGGTGGACATGACAGGACTCCGTGCAAGGGGTCCTGCGTCTAGGAACGGGGGGTTTAGCCTTGAGGCTTTAGGGCGCGCGGCCCTTTAAACCCAACGGCCCCTTTCGGGGCCGTTGGGGAAGCGCAAGGCTCCGAATCAAGTTGCACGGATGGCCTCATCTGTCGGTGAGGTGTCCTGCTTGGTATAGGCACCCGGTTTAAACGCGCGCCAGCGTCAGCCGCTCTTCACTGCAGCCGCGCCACACGAGTGACAGGCCCAGGCTCACGCGGGCCAGCGTGACGCGGCCGGCCAGCAGCGTCTGGTCTGCGGCGCTGTAGCGCTGCCAGCGCTCACGCGCCGCGCGGGCGATGCGCCCGGCGTGGTTCTGCTCGGCGTCGAAGACCACGAAGACGCCGGCCAGCGTGAACGGCAGGTCGGGGTGCAGGCGGCGGCCGACCAGCTCGGCCATCGCGGCGATGCGCATCAGCGAGCCGGTGTCCTTCGGGGCGGACTCGGTTTCGACGGCGTAGAGCTTGTCGCCCTTGATGAGCACTGCATCGACGTGCCGGCCCAGGCGCTTGAACAGCAGCTCGCGGCTCAGCGGCGCGCGGCCCTGGGCGATGGCGTATTCGGTGAAGGTCTGGAAGCTCTGGCTGCGCTTGTGGATGCACCAGCGCGCTGTCAGCGCCGAGTGCCGGAAGGCGGGGCCGCTGACCGAGAGGTCCAGACCGTGGTGCGCCACGACGCCGCGCACTTCGAGCGCTGCGGTACCGGGCCGCGTGAGCACGACGCTGACGCCGCCCAGGGCATTGCGCCGGGGCATCAGCTCGCCGGCCGCGACCAGGGCACGCACGGTGCGCTGCGCCATTTGCTCGCCGTATCTCGCACCTGGCCAGCACGCGGCGGCAAGGTCCGCGCAGCGCAGCGAGCCGTGCTCAGCCACGGCCTGCAGCACGCGCAGGCGGTTCGCGGCCGCGCGCTCGCGGGCCGTGGGTTGCTTAGGTTTGGGGGGCGGTGGCCGCAGCAGGCCGGCCAGGGCATCGGATGAGACTCGCATGAACACCTCGCAGGGATGCGACGTGTAGCGATGACGCATCTGCCGATGCGTCTGGAGCTGGCCGACGCTCGCAGCAGACGCTGCCAGCATCAGCCAACTCCGGGCGGGCGACCGTGTGCTCTTCGGTGGCCTAGGGGCCACACGCACACTCGCTGGGCTTGGAGGCCCAGCGTCTCCCGTCGTCGCCCCTGTTCGCTGTCGCGCCCAGTGGCTCAGGAGCGCCGCTGCCTGCACGCCACACCGCCTTCGTCGGCGCGTCGCGCAGGAAGCGGCGGACCTCACGCCTGCGGCTGCGGTCCCGGCTCAGGTCGTGCGGCTGGGGCCGCATCGGCGCTTGGACCGCGCCTCGACCTGCACGGCTCCCCCGGCGCCCTGCAGCGACCCCACTGGGGTGGGGCGCGCTTCCGGGTCAGCCCCGGCGCCTGCCGGTGCTGCCCGCTGTCCTGCGGCAGCGGCTCCAACCCATCCCCCCGCCCTTCCCAGCGAAGGGGGCGAGTCGCCCTCTGCCGTCACCGGGGCCTGCCACTTCGTCTGCAAGCCCCGCCGAACGGCGAGCGTCAGGTGTTGCGCCCCCGCGTCAAGGCCGAGCCCTTTGGGTGGCCTGGCGGCCAGCCTCGACACGGCTGCTCAACTCAACGAAGCAGCTCCAGCAGTTGCCGCTTCGTCACAAGGCCGATTTCCTTGATGTATGTCGAGTCGTCGTCTGTCAGGCGATTGATAACCAAGCGCGCATCGGCAGCGCGGTTGCGACGAATAAGCAGGTAGGCGAGGCTCAGGGCCGTGACTCCAGAATAGCCAGCGTTGCCCGCACTGTCCCCGGCCTCCAAGCCTTGTTGAAGACTCCCGATGGCAGCGTCTGACTTACCCAGGCCCATTTGGGTAGAGCCCAACATGTAGTAATCGCCCGGGCTGACCTCACCGCATTCGCAAACCTTCACCCAGACTTCAACGGCCGCATCCTCTTTTCCACAGTAGGAATAGACGAGCGCCAACGAACGCAGGTCCGCTATGCCCAGTTGGTCAGCGTCAAGGCTTTCAACCAGCGCAAGCGCCTGTTCAAACGACCCCGCTTTAGCCTGCCGGAGAGCTTTTGCAATCACGGCAGATTCAGTTTCCTTTTTTGGGCTCATCAGAGGAATTTTCTCTTTCCACGCTTGGGTGGGTTATCGACACGATTGCCGCCGCACGCTTGGGATACCTGGCCGCGCAAGCAGCTCCCCATGTTGCCGCCCGTAAGGTCCATCAACTGCCGCCGCCGCCTGGATGAGATGTCTGGCCGTCCCAATTCATTCATCCACTCGAAGCAGACGTTACGTGCGCGGAGCCATTCGGCATCGCACTCTGCATTGGTCGGCGGGCAATATTCGGCTGGCGAATTTGCTGCCGCTCCCGGAGGAAGTGCCGCCTCCGGGGCAGGCGTCGATGCATTTGGCTGGCGCGAAGGCCAAGTTATCCCGTCCCAATTCCATGTCGGCAAATTCGGACTTGGTTTTAGGCAGTCTGGCGTCGGCGTCGATGGGGGCGTCGAGTTTGGAAAGTCAGGAATGGTTGGGGGCGTGTTCACGCACCGCGTAATGGCCCCGCTTGTCGTGCATTTCCAACCGAGGCCTTCAGGGTCCGCATTGCTCAGCGGGTTAGACCCTGCATAGGCGTAGGTGTTGATGCCTCCATCCAAGCCGATGGGGTCACTCTGGGCGTAGCTCCGCCCAGGCCCCCATCCGCCGTCGCTGCAGGCGTTTTCCTGAGGCGTGACGCGGATTTGCGGAGCGAGGGAAGAAGGCGACCTTCCCAGTTTTGGAAGAAATTTTTCTAGAGGCGCACTTTGGCTGCGAGAACGCGCGCGCGGCACCAAAGGCCGTGGGTGGTTAGTGGTCCTTTAAATACTCCACGGCATCTTCGACCCCATTTTGTGCAGCCTCCTGCACAAGCCGCAGACCCATTGATGCATTACGCGGAATTCCGTTTGAGCCACTAATTAGATTAAGCCCATGGCGATACATCGCATTGGGATGAGCGGTAGCCGCTGCGGATTCAAAGAGTTTTCCCGCGCGTTCAGGGTCGGCAGCAGCAACCAAGTCTCCGGATTCATAACAAACACCCAGCGCGTAAATTGCGGGGGCGTAGCCTAGCTCTGCTGCGCGCCCCAACATCGCGAGACTTCGCTGCTCGAAATCCGCGTCAGATTCGCTGCCTGCCACACTGAAAGTCGAGTAAAGGAACAAGGCTTCAGCGCAGTCGTTCTGCACAAGCGGCCACAAGATTCTGAATGCGGCACTATAGTTACCGACCTCCATTTCTTGCCGTGCGGACAGAATCAGCGCAGAGGTAATTTCATCCATGCGGAATAATCCTATCTCCATTTGGGCCAATACAGCGGCATTGGATGTGATGGGTCGACTTGGCGCCCAATTTTTCCTTTGCATCTTTCTCAGCGGCTTTCTTAGCCTCCGGCAAACTAGACCCTTCGCCATAACCCAAAGCGGAATCCTGATTGTCTATGGAGCAATTGTCAGGGCTACGGCCATCTTTATTGGCCCGACAAATACAGGTGTACTTTCCACGCTTGCGGTCGGGGTACGGGACCGTTCGTTTAGCGGTCGAGGCCGAATCGCCAGCCGCGCTTGATGTAGAAAATAGCAGGTCGTTGAGCCACTCACCAGCAAGGCGCCCACCCCACGCACCTACGCGACCACCAACGATGGCCCCGGGGACGCCGCCGCCAGCGGGGAACAATGCTTCTCCGACAACTACGCCGCCAGCGCGGCCGCCCCAGCCTCCTACAAACGACCCCGCATCTCCGAGGAAGCTCAGTCCCTCAGGGTCAATGTAGGTCAGTGGATTGCCACCCACGTACCCGTAGGTGTTGATGCCCCCGTTCAGCCCAATGGGGTCACTTTGAACAAATCTTCCGATCGTCCCGTCATAGTCCCGGAAGAAGTTGTAGCTCAGCCCGGACTCCTTGTCGAAGTACTGGCCGGGGAAGCGCAGGTTGAGGGTCACGGGTGCGAGGCCGCCGGGCGCCTCTTCAGCCGTGGTCGTGCCGAACGGTTCGCTGATCCAGCGCCAGCGGCCACCGTTGTTCTTGTCGATCATCACGCGCGGCGCGCCGAGGTGATCCGAGAAGACGTAGAGCACCTCGGGATCCTGCGACGCACCGTTGAGCACGGCCACCGGAATGCCGCTCAGCCACACGTACTCCTGTGACGGCGTCGTGCCCGAATACTGACCCAGGAGCTGCCCACCCTGGTCGTAGTTGAAGTGCGTCACCGTCGAGCCCGACATCTTGCGCACTCGCTGCCCACCCGCGTCGTAGCTGTAGGTCGTGGTCACGCCGGACTTCGTGATCGTCCCCATCCGACCGTCGAGGCGATACGTCGTCGTGTACGCGAGGCCCGTGTCACTCAGCGTATTGCCCATCGCGTCGTAGCCGAAGCCCCGCGTGGGATTGCTGATGCTCGTGAGTCGGTTGCTCGTCGCTTCGGTCGCGTAGGTCCGGGCCGTGCCGTTGAGCGTCACGCCGGTCCGGTTGCCGTTGGCGTCGTAGCCGATGGTCCAGCTTGAAGCGGGCGTGACGATGCCGGTCAATCGACCTAGCTCGTCATAGGCGAAGCTCTGGTTGAGCGACTGCGCTTCGGCTGTGGCCTGACCCGTCGTTGCGTCCAGATGCGTGTAGCTGACGATGCGGTCCGCCGCGTCGTAGGTGATGTCGCGCACCCGCGAGTTGAGCGAGTAGCGGACGATCCGGCCGTATTGATCGAAGACCCGCTCGATGGGCTTCGGGCCGGTGGTCAGCTGAATGTTCCAACTGCGCGCAGGGCCGAACGGTTCCCACTGGATGCCGCTGATCAGCGGCTGGGCCGTGCTCGACGCATCCTTGGCCAGGCTCATGCTCACCGGCAGGCCGGCGTCGTACTGGATCGTCAACACGCGGCCCGATGGGTACGTGATCCGGTTGACGTGTCCGGCGACGTCATAGCTGTAGCGCGTGGTGAAGACCGCCGTCCCCACCGTCTGGATCACCGTGACCACGCGGCCCTTGCCGTCGTAGCCGTACTTCGTGTCGCCCGCCGTGCCGGTAGCAGCAGTGAGCCGGCCGATGCCGGCGCCGAAATCGCCCCCGGTCTGGTCGTAGGTCCACGCATAGTTCTGCGCCGTCTGGCCGCTCTGCGTGTACACCGCCGAGGTGATGCGGTTGAGGCTGTCGTAGCCATAGGTCGCCTGAACGCCGCGACTGTCTGTGCGCGTGAGCAGGTTGCCAACGGCGTCGTAGGTGCTGTTGGCGGTACCCGTGTCCGGGCTAACGAGTTGGGTCATGTCGCCCAGGCCGTTGCGCTGATAGCTCGTCACCAGGCTGCGCGGGTCGGTGACCTGCTTCAGCTGGTCGATGCCGTCGTAACCGAGTTGCGTCACGCCGTTGCGCGCATCCGTGCTGGTCTTGACGCGGTCCAGCGCGTCGTACGCGTTGGTGGTCGCGAAGCCGAAACCGCTCGCACCCTTGGCCTTGATGACCTTGGTCGGATTGCCCTTGGCGTCGTACTCGTAGTCGGTGACCGGCGCCGGCGAGACCGGCGGAGGTGGCAGCGTGGCGCCATGGGCAGTCGCGCCGATGCCTCCGATCACGCCGATCAACCCGATGAACGCGACCACGACGGACGCGAGTTGGCTCCGGCACTTCGAATGCCTGTCGATTCCGCTCATGGCTTACTCCCTGCCCGTCGTCTGTTGTGCGCGACCCAGCGCGTCGAACGTGCGGCTCATCGTCCGCATCAGCGTCCCCAGCGGGTCTTTCACCAGCTCTTGCGTTCTCTGGCCGCTCGCATCCAGCGTGTATTCGATGCGGTTGCCCGTCGAGTCCGTC
Organism: uncultured Burkholderiales bacterium; assembly: GCA_966211105.1. Classification (GTDB taxonomy): domain Bacteria; phylum Pseudomonadota; class Gammaproteobacteria; order Burkholderiales; family Burkholderiaceae_C; genus Roseateles. The sequence goes on along the minus strand of CBIHMU010000061.1, from coordinate 14,640 downwards.
ACCGCCTTCAGCCGACGCACATCGTCGTACTCGTAGTCCATTGCGCTACCGTCGGGCAACGTCGCGCGCTTGAGTTCACCCGTCGGCCAGTACTCATAGGCCGTCGTCGCCCCTTCGGTCGTCGACGTGGCCAGACGCTGCCGCGCTGCGTACGCATAGACGGTGCTGATCGCATTCGCGTCGATCATCTCCAGCGGCTGACCGTAGGCGTTGTAGCGCGGGAAGCTGGTCTTGTGCCCCGCGCCGTTGGTCGTCGACTTCAGGTCCCCCTTCGTGTAATCCGCCGTCGTGGTGGTGTAGTACTCGTTGGTCGCGGTCCGCTTGCCGCGCGGATCGGTCTCGGTGAGCACCTGCCCCACGCCGTTGTAGGACCAGCTCCAACTGCGCGTCGCCACACCGGCCACCGGCGTCGCGGCGAAGCCCTGCGAGCCGTCCGTGTCCGTGGTCGCCTGCTCGCTGCGCTTGCACAGCATCACGAGCGAGGTGCCGTCCGGCAGCGTCGAGCCGGTGTTGTCGCAACCCGTCAACGCATTGTTGTTGAGCGGATCCCTCTGACCGTTGTAGACCAGGGTCGTGATGCGGCCGGGCTCGGCCACGCGCACCTGCAGCCGCCACACCGGATGCCATTGCGTGCTCACCTTGCGCGCGCCGGCGGGCAGCGCGCCCGTCAGCGCCGAGGCGCAATCGGCCGACGCGCTCAGGCCTTCGATCCGCACCGTCTCCAGATTGCGATCGGTCTCGTAGCTCATGCAGCTGCGGTTGCCGTTGTAGTCGTCCAGGCGCGTGACGTTGCCGCGCGCATCGAAACTCCGGGCGGTCGTCGCCGCCGGCGACCCCGCGCCCGCCTGCTGCGTCTTCATCGACCACTGCACCGCGTCCAGCGACGACGTCGCGTCGATCGACTCGGTCCTGCCGCTCGGATGCGTGACCACCGCGCCGGTGGCGGGCTGCAGCTGATGGATACGCAACACCTTGCCGGTCCGCGTGTCGAAGACCTCGCTCCAGCTCCATTTGGCGGGTTGAGCCCAGGTCACCGAGTAGGCGTCCTGCCCGCCGGCGCGCGACGTCGACATCACCCGCCCCTTGGCGTCATAGCCGTAGGTCCCGGCGCGCGTGCCGTTCTCGTCCTGGTAGCCCGTCAGCGCCCAGCCGGAATTGACGTCCTCGTAGAACAGCTGGGTCGTCTTGCCGTCGCTGTGCACGATCGTCGTCGGCTGCGGATTGCTCGGCGTGTAGCGCAGCTCGGTCACCGCGCCGGCAGGATCGATCACCCGCGACAGCACCGGGAGGCCGTTGGGGTCGGGCCGCGCATAACGCAGCTGCACCACCCGGCCGTCCTGGTCAGTGAGCTGGATCGGCAGGTCCGGCTGCGGCGCCACGTCCGCCGGCGTGCCCGCGACGCTGCGCACGATCGTGAGCTTCTTGCCCGTGATCGATTGCTGGCTCACCAGCAGACCGTTGAAGTCGTAGACCTCCATCACCCCGGCGGCCGCATCGCGGTAGTACCACCCGCCGCCCGGCTTGGTCGCGATCGACTCCAGCGAACTGGCCTGCATCGGCAGATACTGGCCGCTGCTCTGAAGCTGGAACACCGTCGAGAAACCGCCGCCCCGCGCGACGTTCAGCCGCGGGCTCAGTCCGCCGGCGTCGCTGCGCGTGACCTTGCGGTCGAGGTTGCTCGTCCAGGCCTCCCCCAGCGTCGTCGGATCCGGCGGCGCCATCGAGGGCCCGTTCAAGGTCTCGTCATACGGGATCCGCCGGGTCGAATTGAAGGTCGCGCTCAAGCCGTACCAGGGCTGCCAGCCGAGGTCGAAACGCTGCGCCTTCGCTCCGATCGCCGGATAGACCGAACTCCCCACGCAGGTGTCGCAGCGCGGCGTCCACACCACATCGGCGGTCTCGACGCACTTGTTCTTCTCCGGCACGAACACGCCCTTGCTGCAGTAGCAGTTGCGTGTCGCCGCGTCGAAGAGACCGAGCGAGTCGATGGTCTGGCACTGCTTGGCCGTCGTCATCGCGTAGTCGGTGATGTCGGCGCGGCTCTCCTCGGCGCCGCAGACCCCGCCTTCGTTCTTGCGCGTCACCCGCGTGACGGCATAGGCACACTTGAGGTTGCCCGCAGCGGTCCCATTGCCCGAAACCGAGCAGGCCCCGGCGCTGCGCCAGTTGGTCAGCGACTGGCAATTGGTCAACGCGGTGCAGGACGCGTTGCCGAAGGCCAACAGGTGATCCCGCATGCGTTCCGGGTAGTCGTACCCGCGCTCGCCGGCATCCGGCGTGTAGACGATGGACTGCGGATCGACGCCGGCCCCCGGGCACGACGACGGCGTCAGCTTCCCGGAGGCTTCGCGCCAGGGGTTGGTGGTGATCCAGATGTCGTAGGCCGCCGCCGGGCCGCACAGGCCGAGCCAGATCACCAGCATCGTGAAGAGGCGCCGCAGGCGGCGCGAAGATTCAGAACATGACATCGGCAGGCGACTCCCTGAAGACGATCAGGCAGCCGTGCGCGCCCCGATGGCGGCACTGTCGAGCCCGGGCCGCGTCTATCCGCGCGGTCGCCGGTCAGCCTCTCTCCCTGATTCAACGGCGGCGATTCTGCAGGAGCGTCCGGTGATCTGCCATCAGCCCTTTTGGGGGGAGGCATCACCGCCGTCTGTCATCGCGATGTCATCGGTGTCAGGTCTTGTCCGATGCCAGAGGGTCAGTCCTTGCGCACCCGCAAAACGACAAGGCCGCCGACCTTGCGGACGGCGGCCTTCGAGGGCCCGCTCACGCGCCGGAAGGCGCGCGATGGAACGGTCAGGGCAGCTTGTTCAACGCATTCACCGCGTCGATCAGGCCGAAGCCGTCGTACAGGCTCCAGCCCTTGACCGCGGCGCCGCCCGAGAACGGGATCACGCGCGGCGCCGGCGTCGTCTGCAGGATGCTCTTGATCTGCTTGGGCGTCAGCGAGCCGGGACCGCCAGCCTTCTGCAGCATCAGCGCCGCCACCGCCGCCGCGTGCGGCGCGGCCGCACTGGTGCCGAAGAAGTTGTTGAAGCCGTCGCCTTCGTAATCCGAGTTCGGGAAGAAGAAGGTCGTGTTGCCGCCGTCCGGCGCGGCGATGTCAGGCTTCTTGCGGGTCTCGGGCACGGCCAGGCGGTTGCCGGCGGCGTCGAACGCGATCGTCACCGGGCCGGGGCTGCTGAAGCTCTCGAACGCGGGGATGAAGGGGTTCTGCTGCGTCGCCGGGAACGAGTAGCGGTAGGCCGCGACGCTGTTGGCGCCGGCCGCCGCGCTGTGGCCGAAGGTCGTCGGGCCGCTGCGCACCTGGAACGGCGCGCCGCCCCAGCCGTCAAGGTTGACCAGGCGCACCCGCGAGGCCAGCTTGGTGCCGGCGCCGGTGCGGGCGACCATGATCCGGTAGGTGCCGCTGGCGCCGCCCGACAGGCCGACGATCTCCTCGCCGAAGTCGGCCGCGATGTTGTTGGTCGCGAAGGTGAAGACGCAGTTGCCCGCCGCGTTGATCAGGTAGAAGTTCAGGTCGGTCGTGACCTTGCCTTGATAGAACAGGTCGTCCCACTGCAGCAGCAGCGTCGAGCCCGCGCCGCTGTAGGTCACCGGCAGCGCGTAGGTGCCGCCGCCGAAGTCCAGGAAGCCGCCGGCCTGGTTGGCCTTGGTGCTGCCGGTGGACGGCGAGCTGGTGCAGGTGCTCAGCGACGCCAGGTTGACGTTGCCCAGGTTGGTCGGCGTGGTCGAGAAGGTCGCGACCGGCACGTCGATCGCGCCGCCGCCGCCCGCCGAACCCTGATTGCCCGCCGACGAGAAGTAGGACACCGGACGGCCCGCCAGCGTCGTGCTGTTGACGACGTCGTTGACCGCCTGCGCGACCTGGCCGTCGGAGAAGAAGGGCTCGTCGTAGTAGAAGACGTCGTCGACGATCACGTCGGCGCGGCAGGCGGGTTCCGTGCGCAGCCGGCGGATGTTGTCGGCGAAGGCGGCCTCGCCGGCGAAGGCGGTGGCGAAGCACTGGTCCGCGCCCGGAGCCACGTCCTGCACGATCTGCATCATCGCGCGGCCTTCGTCGGTGTTGCTCGGGTCGGCACCGATGTCGAGGACCCACTTCGGCGGCCGCAGATCGCCGGAGGCGATGTCGTTGGCCGCGCGCACCGTGGTGAAGCTCAGCGGCGAGGCGTCATAGGAGTCCGACAGCACGCCGACGGTGATGCCCGCGCCGGTCCAGCCGGCGGCGTTGGCGACGTTGCTGCGCAGCACCGGCGCGCCTTGCGAGGTCGTCAGGCCCACGTTCTTGTGCGGACGGCGGGTCAGCTTGGCCAGGTGCAGGCCGCTGGTGCCCGACAGCGCGGCCAGCGCGGACGTCGGCACGTAGGCCGAGATCGCGCCGTTGTTGAACGCCCGGTTGACGCCGGTCACCTGGGCGCCGGACGCCTCGAGCTGCGCCTTGAAGTCGTCGATCGAGGTGCCGGCCTCGAGGTAGATGTCCACCAGCACGCGGCCTTGCGCGTCGGACAGCGACTTGACGTAAGGCTTGAACTCGTCGGTATCGACGGCCAGCGAGCGCAGCTGGCGGCGCGACTGCTGGTCGACGAGGTCGGACAGCGCGCCGTCGAGCTTGGCGTGCTGCGCGTACGCGCCGCCGCAGGCGGCCAGGGCCAGCAGCGCGCTCAGGACGCGCAGACGGGGGGCGGTGCTGTGCTTGGTGTGATTCGAAGTCGTCATGGGCAGCTCCTCAGGCTTGTGCGGTGGTGACGGGCTTGCGGCGGCGGATCAGGCCGGCCACGCCGAGGGCGGCGCCGGCCAGCAGCAGGCTGCCGGGTTCGGGCACGTCGGAGGCCGCGGAGGCGCTCGCGCCGACCAGCTGGATCTCGTAGTCGCCGAACTCGCTGGTCAGGCTGTTCCAGCCGGTCAGCGCGCCGGCGGCGGGGTTGGCGGCCACGTTGCCGCCCTGGCCCAGCAGCGACGGGAAGATCGCCGAGCCGCCGCTCACCGGCGTGTAGCCCGCGCCGGTGATGGCCAGGTAGTACAGGCCGCTCACGGTCGGGATGTAGTTGCTCAGGGTGGACTGCGAGCCGCCCACGTCGCCGTCGTCGTCGTTGCCGATCAGGCCCTTGCCCGCGGCATCGAACAGGTACAGCACCGTGTCGAAGAAGTTGTAGTCGATGCCCGACGCGGTGGTCGTGGCGGAGAACGCCGTGCCCGCAGTCAGGTAGATCGCGAACAGATCGGCATCGCCGTCGGTCGTGCCGCGGATCGTGTCGATGGCGCCGCTGCCCAGGAAGGTCTTGGCCGTGCCCAGGGTCTGGCCGGCATCGGTGCCGCCCTCGTTGAAGACGGCGGCAGCCTGGGCGGACGTCGCCGCGCCCAGGGCCAGGGCTGCGATCGGCAGCCAGGTGTGCTTGAAGCTCTTGACTCGCGTGAACATCGAACGTTCCCCCTGAAAAGGTGTGGACACCCGGCGCGGCACAACCACGCTCGGTGCGGTGCTGAACAGAGGGAACGATGCACAAGCTGTGCCAAGTGTCACGAACTTTCGAGGTACGTCACAGGAAACCCCGATGGCATCGGCATTTGCAGGCGCCGTGCGCCGAACACCCCGATCCACGGGGGATCCCCGCGACATGGGGGTGTAAAGCGGACCGACTCCGGGTTAGCCCGGGTCGTACGACCTCCAGGCGTCAGCCGGCGGCCCGCGCGGCGGCGCGCCGCAAGGCGCCCGGCGGCTGTCCGACGATGCGCTTGAAGGCGCGGCTGAACGACGCCTCGGAGTCGTAACCGAGCCGGTCCGCCGCGACGGCGACGCGCATGCCCTCGTGCGCGATCCAGCGGCGGGCCTGGAACATCTTGACCTTGGCGACGTACTTGGCCGGGCTCTCGCCCACCGTCTTCGTGAACGCCTCGGCGAAGCGCGAACGCGAGGCGCCCATCAGCCCGGCCAGCTCCGGCACGCTCCAGTCGCGCTCGGGCTCGTTGTGGATCGCGGCGATGACCTTGCCGATGCCCGGACACTGCACGGCCGCGATCCAGCCGCTGGCGTCGTTGCAGGCGCATTCCACCCAGGCGCGGATGATGCTGGCCGCCAGCACGTCGGCCAGGCGCGCGAGGATGCCGCAGGCGCCGATGCGGTCCAGCGCCACTTCCCGCTCCATCGCCTCCAGCAGCGTCGGCACGGTGGGATCGCGGCGCGCCAGATCGTTGGCCCGCATCGCGTCCGGCATCATCGCCAGCAGCGGATGCAGCGGATCCAGGTTGAAGCGCATCGCACCGCAGAACAGGACGTCGGGCGCGTCCTCGCCGGACACGGCCTCAGGAGGGCCTTCCGCACCCCCCTCCGCACCGCCCTCCGCATCCCCCTCCGCGAGGGTTCGCGCCCCGGCGCCCGCGCCCGCCCGGGCCACCGCTTCGGCACCGACCAGGTAGATGTCCTCCGCGACCGGCCGTCGCGAGATCGACTCGATGTCCACCGCCGGCAGATCCGGCGCGCTGGCGAGCACATGGGCACTGCCGCGCGGCAGCAGGACCGCGTCGCCCGCATTCAGCTGGACCCCGTCGCTGCCCGGCGTCATCAGCCAGCAACTGCCGCGCGCGACGAAATGGCACCGCGCCTCCTTGCGCGCCGGGAAGGCGATCGCCCAGGGCGCGCGCATCAGGCAGCGGCCGTACTCGACGCCCTCCAGTCGCAGCCCCAGCAGGATCTGCGTCAGCAGGTCGGCGGGTTTCAGCGGCGTCGGCGGCAAGGGCTCCCTGGGAGCGCTGGAGGAATCGTCAAGCATTTCGGCTCTTCCGGCATGGAAACGCCTGGATGCTACCCATAAGCTCAAGGCCATACCCACTGTCCCTCTTCTCCGCCGTGTCTTCCTCCTGCACCGACTGCCTCTCCGCGCCGCTCACCCCGCCTGCCGCTGCCGAGGCATCCGCCCACTGGGCGGCGATCGCCTCCCTGACCATCGGCGTCTTCGGCCTGGTGACGGCGGAGTTCCTCCCCGCGAGCCTGCTGACCGCGATGGCGGCCGACCTGAACATCAGCGCCGGCGCCGCCGGCCAGACCGTCACGGCGACCGCGCTGGTCGGTGCCGTCGCCGCGCCGTCCATCCCGCTGCTCACCAGGCGTTTCGACCGGCGCGTCGTCCTGATCGCGTTGACGCTGCTGCTGGTGCTGTCCAACGTCATGGCGGTCACGGCGTCCAGCCTCGGCGTGCTGCTCGCGGCGCGCGTCATCCTGGGCGTCGCGCTCGGCGGCTTCTGGTCGATGGCCGCGGCGCTGGCGATGCGGCTCGTGCCCATGCCCCTGTTCGCACGCGCCATGTCGGTCATCCTGGCCGGCGTCTCCGTCGCCACCGTCTGCGCGGCGCCCATCGGCGCCTGGATGGGCGACCTGTGGGGCTGGCGCAGCGCCTTCGTCGCGGCCGGCGTGCTCAGCCTCGTCACGCTGGCGGCGCAACTCCTGACCCTGCCCAAGCTGCCGCCGAAGGACAACCCCGACCTGCGCGTACTGGGCGAACTGCTGACCCGGCCCGGCGTGCGCGTCGCGCTGCTGGCGGTGCTGCTCGTGATCTCCGGTCACTTCGCCGGCTTCACCTACATCCGGCCGCTGATGGAGACCATCACCCACCTGCCGGTCTCGATGATCTCGGCGGTCCTCCTGGGCTACGGCATCGGCGGCTTCTTCGGCAACCTGGTCGGCGGCTTCCTCGCCGAACGCAGCGAACGGCGCGCCATCGTCGCCGGCGGCTCGCTCATCGTCGTCCTCGCCGCCGCGCTGCTGATGGCGGGCAGCTCGGTCTGGGTCACCGCGGTGGCGGTGGTGCTGTGGGGCTTCGCCTTCGGCGCCTTCCCGGTCGGCTTCCAGACCTGGATCGTGCGCGCGGCGCCGGACCAGGCCGAGGGCGCGGGCGGGTTGCTCGTGGCCGCCTTCCAGATCGCCATCGCCAGCGGCGCCATCGGCGGCGGCATGCTCGTGGACCACATCGGCGCGCTCGGCGGCCCCGCCTTCGCCGCCGCGGCGATCACGCTGGGCACGCTGCTGACCTTGCGCCACGGGCCGCGCGCGGCCTGATCGCCACCGGCCGCGTGCGGCCTGATCGCCACCCGCCGCGCGCGGCCTGATCATCTCCCGGCCCCGCGGCGTGCCCGCGCCTGGCCACCCGCGGTTGAGCATGGTTGCGCACGGTTGAGCGCGGTCGAGCGCGGTCGAGCGCCGTCGAGCGCCCTCAGCCGAGCCGCTGCCGCACCGGGAGCGCCGCGTTGTTGGTCGAGGGGTCGACCTCGGCGCCGCCGTCCCGCCAGGCGGCCGGCGTCATCCCGATCTCGCGCTTGAACGCGCGTTGGAACGCTGCTTCGGACGCGTACCCGACGGCGTCGCCGATGGCGGCCACGGACTCGCGGCCGGCGCGCAGGCGACGGGCGGCTTCGGTCATCCGCACCTGGTTCAGGAACTCGGCCGGCGAGACGCCCGCCGCGGACTGGAAGGCGCGGATCAGCGATGAACGCGACAAGGCCGCGTGTGCGGCCATGCCGTCGAGGGTCCAGTCGCGGGCCAGGTTCCCGAGCATGTCGACGACGAGCGCCGCCAGCCGCGGATGCGCGCCGAGCGCCAGGACGCCGGGCGCTTCCACGGTGGCCGGGAGGCCGTCGCCCATCGCCGCGCGCAGCGCGACGGCGAAGAGCGCGCCTGAGAGGTGGCGGAGCAAGGCCGCGCCGCCCTCGCCGGGCGCGTCGGCCTCTTCGCGCATCAGGGCCAGCAGGCGGGTCAGGCGCGAGCCGGGTCCGGGCGACCGCACCATCATCGCGGGCGGCAGCAGCGCGCGGATCAGCTTCGCCGAGGCGGCCGGGACGATGAAGCGTCCGCACAGCAGCGTGCCCTCGGCCGGCCGGCGCAGGCTGGCCGGATCGCGGTCGCGCAACTGGTGCGCGCCGCCGCCGGGCAGCATCAGCACGTCGCCCGCCCGCATCGGCGCTTCCCGCAGACCGTCCGCATCGACGACGGCATCGCCGTCGAGCAGCACATGGAAGGGGATGTGATGACCCGCCAGGGCAGCCTGAGCGGCCTGGGCAGTCTGGGCGGCCTGGGCCAACGTCCACCCCGCGCCGAGGTCACAGCGGACGTCGAGCCGTCCGTCGACGTCGACCAACGCCAGCAGCCGGTCCAGCAGTCCCGCGCCGTCTTTCCCGTCTTTCCCGTCTTTCCCGTCCATCCCGTCCTTGCCATCGGCCATCGGTCCTGCCCCCTCATCGACCGTCGACGCGGCCAGTCTGGAACGAACGGGCATTAGACAGGCTCGCGCGGGCATGGGCGTCCGGAGCGGAGATTCCTACAGTGAAGTCACTGCAGCAACGCAGCGCCGACCTCCTCGGGAACGTCCCGAAAACGGCGACCTCCCCCCTCGAAAGGAAACGCCATGTCCCGCCTCACCGCTCCCGCCATCGCCGACGCCCCTGCCGCCGCCCAACCGCTGTTCGACGCCATCCGCAAGGGCGCCGGCAAGGTGCCCAACGCCTATGCGCTGATCGGCGCGCTCAGCCCCGCCGCGCTGAAGTTGGCCATGGAAGGCGACGCCGTCCTCTCCCGCGGCACCTTGTCCAAGGTCGACATCGAGGCCATCCGCGTCGCGGTCAGCGCGCGGAACGGCTGTGACTACTGCGTGGCCGCGCATTCGGCGATCGGCAAGCTGGTCGGATTGAAAGCGGACGAGCTGCGTCAGCTGCGTGGCGGCGACAGCGTCGAGGATGCGAAGCGCCAGGCGCTGGTCGACTTCGCCCGGCATGTGACGTCGACGACCGGGACGGTCGCGGCCGAGCGCGTGCAGGCGGTGCTCGCCGCCGGCTGGACGACGGCGCAAGTGGTCGAGGCCCTGTTGACGGTCTCGCTGATCGGATTCACGAACCTCGTGAACCGCGTCAACGACACGGACGTCGACTTCCCGATCCCGGTCTGAGCCCTGCGTCGGCCGCTGGCCCTCACCCCTGCCCTCTCCTGCAAGCGGGAGAGGGAGCAAGAGGAGCGCTCCCGCTCAGCCGAGCCGGAACTTCGCGACCGACTGCACCAGCGCTTGCGCCTGCTGGCGCAGGCTTTCCGCGGCGGCGGCGGATTCCTCGACCAGCGCGGCGTTCTGCTGCGTCACCTGGTCCATCTGGTTGACCGCCTCGCCGACCTGGTTCACCCCTTGCGACTGCTCGCGCGTCGCGCTGCTGATCTCGCCGACGACATCGGTCACCCGGCCGATGGCCGCGACGATCTCCGCCATCGTCACGCCGGCCTGCTCGACCTGCCCCGTGCCCTGCTCGACACGCTCGACGCTGTCCGCGATCAGCGACTTGATCTCCCTGGCCGCCTCCGCGCTGCGTCCCGCCAGCGCGCGGACCTCCGACGCCACCACCGCGAAGCCCTTGCCGTGCTCGCCGGCGCGCGCCGCCTCCACCGCGGCGTTCAGCGCCAGGATGTTGGTCTGGAAGGCGATGCCGTCGATGGTCCCGATGATGTCGCCGATGCGGCGGCTGCTCTCGTCGATGCCCCGCATGGTCTCGACGAACTGCGACACCACCGCGCCGCCGCGCTGCGCCACCTCGCTGGCGGATCGCGCCAGGCGGTCGGCCTGCTGCGCGTTCTCGGAGGTCTGGAGCACCGTTTCGCCGAGCTCGGTCATCGTCGCCGCCGTCTCTTCCAGCGCACTGGCCTGCTCCTCGGTGCGCTGGCTCAGGTCGTGGTTGCCGATCGCGATCTGTCCGCTGGCGCTGGCCACCGACTCGCTGCCCTCGCGCACGACGCCCACCACCTGCCGCAGGCCGGTCTGCATCGCCTTGAGCGCCGCGATCAGGCTGCGGTCGTCGCCGGGCCGCACGCGGATCTCCCCGCTGAGGTCGCCCTCGGCCACCTGCCGCACCAGCCGCGCCGCCTCGGCCGGATCGCCGCCGAGCTGGCGCCGCACATGCCCCAGCAGCAGCAGCGCGAGCCCGACCGCCACCGCCACCGACACCACCGTCAGCGACAGGCTCCAGCCGTGCCCGGCGGCATAACTCTCCTGCGCCTCCCGCCGCGACTGCTCACTGCCGGCGGCGTTGTAGTCGGCGCTGCGCTCGATCGCCTTGACCCAGGCGTTGAAGCTGCTGCGGGAATCGGCGCGGAAGAAGGCCTTCGCTTCCGCGTCGGTGGCATCGTTGCGCGACAGGTGCAGCAGCCGCTCCTGCGCCGCGAAGTAGGCGTCGCGCGCGGCGACGACCTCGCCGTAGAGCCGGCGCTCCTCCTCGTTGGTGATGTAGGGCAGGTAGGCCTTCTCCGCGTCCGTGAGCTCCTTGCGGGCGCGCGCGATGTTGCGCTCGATCTGCGCCCGCTCCTGCTGGTCGTCGGACAGCAGGTGATCCGGCTCCATGCGCCGGATCTGGTTGGCCTTCACGCGGATCGCCGCCATGCTCTGGATGCTGGGCAGCCAGTCCTCGGCGATCGCGGTCGTGCTGTCATGCACGCGGTTCAATTGCAGCAGACCCATGCCGCCGACCAGCGCGCACAGCGCCACCAGCATCATGAAGGACACGGTCAACTGCGTGGACAGACGCCAGGTGCCGATGTTCATTGGAGTTCCCCCTTTTTAGCCAAAGGAATCGCCATGATGAGGCTTGGCGCCGAGGCTTTCCAGCCGGGCGTCCCACCGCTCAGGCGGAGTCAGGCCGCCACGGCCCATTCGGACTGCACGTGATCGGCGATCTGGATCTGGCCCTTGCCGGTGCGCTTGACCGCGTACATCGCCTCGTCGGCGGCGTGCAGCAGCTCGCGGCAGGCGTCGTCGCCGCCGCCGATCACCGCGCCGATGCTGGCGCCGACCGAGACCTTCTCGCCGCTGTCCAGCGTGATGCGGCGCTGGATCGAGAACAGGCAGCGCTGCAGCGTCTGCTCGACATCTTCCGGCCGGCTGACGCCGGAGAGCAGGATCGCGAACTCGTCGCCGCCCAGGCGCGCGACGACGTCGTTGCCGCGCACCAGCGCCTGCAGGCGCCGCGAGATCTCGGACAGGACCTCGTCGCCGGCCTCGTGGCCGTGCTGGTCGTTGATGGCCTTGAAGCCGTCCAGGTCCAGGTAGCAGACCGAGAAGCCGCGGCCGGTGCGTCGCGCGGCGTTGATCGCGTCGCCGACCTTCTCCTCGAACAGGCGGCGGTTCGGCAGGCCGGTCAGCACGTCGCGCAGCGCCAGGTGCTGCGCCTGCTCCTCGCTGCGCTTGAGGCCGTCGATGTCGACGAGCATCCACATCGATTCGTGCTCCGACAGCACCGTGCCGTGCAGGTCGACCCAGAACTCCGCGCCGTCCACGCGGCGCATGCGCAGCTGGGTGTGGAAGCGGCCGCCCGAACGCATCGTCGCCAGGCTGGCCTCCCGGATGCGGGCGTGTTCCTGGGGACTGAGGAAGAGCATCTGCGCCGGTTGACCGACCATCCCGCCGGGCGGGTGGCCGAACATGCGCTCCATCGCCGGGTTGCCCCAGAGCGCATGGCCGTCGCGGATGCGGACCATGCCGATCAGGTCGTTGCGCAGCATCGCGTCCTGCTCCCGCGCCAGCAGCTGCAGCGCGTCCTTGGCGCGGCGTTCGCGGCGATGGATGCGGTGGATCAGCGCCGACGCGGCGGCCACCGCCAACGCGACCAGCGCCGCCAGCAGCGTCTGCTGAACGACCTGCCCGCGCCAGCCGGCCAGGAAGTAGTTGCTGCTCATGCCGGTGAACAGCGTCATCGCATAACCCGGCACCTTGCGATAGGCCGTGATGCGCTCGACGCGGTCGAGCGCCGTGGGGGTGAGGTAGACGCCGCGCTCGCGGTTCTGCGCCAGCGACTGCAGCGCGTGCTCGGACAGCGACTTCGTGCCGAAGCCCTTGGTCGAGCTCGGCTCGCTGGCGGAGTAGCGCGCCACCAGGTTCAAGCCGTCGGAGCGCAGCGAGACCGCGCCCGAGGGCCCGAGCGCCACGCCGCTGAAGCGGTCGACGAAGTGCTGGGCGGTCACCACGGCATAGACGATGCCGCCGAAGTTGCCCTCGTGGTCGATCAGGCGGCGGGCCAGGATGATGCACCAGTGGTTCTGCGCGCGGCTGTTCAGCGGCTCGGAGATGACCATCGTGTCCGTCTGCCGCGCCTGGGCGAAGTAGGCGCGGTCGCCGACGTTGAAGGGCCGCTCGCCGGGCACCAGGCCGGTGGTCACGGTGCCGTGGAGGTCGGTGACGCGCAGCGCGACGACCTGCGGCAGCAGGCCGCGCTGCTCGTCGAGCAGGCGCGCGACCATCGCCGCCTGGTCCGCGGACTGGCGCGTGCTGCGGTAGCGCAGCGCGATCGTGGCCAGCGCGTTGTCGGTGTTGCGCAGCTCGGCGCCGACCTCGACGGCGATGTTCTGCGCGAGGTTCTCGACCACGTCGCGGGCGCGATCGGTCTCGGTCTCGCGGTGGTTCCAGAGGCTGAGCGCCGTCATCGCGGCCAGCGCCACGATCATCAGCAGGTTGCCGACCAGCAGCCAGGAGGCCATGGGGCCGCGTGACGCCCAGGACAGCGTCGGCAGCGGGAACGGCAGCCGGGGCAGTGTCATCGAGCGCTTCATGGCGGGGTCCTCCCAGGACGGTGGATGCGGATGGTCCGGTCTGCGGGTGCCGGTTGGTGGATCGGGAACTCAGCCGTTGGCGACGGCGCGGGGGCCGGCGGACCACGGCACGTTGGCGGCGCCGCGCTGGCACAGCTCGTGCAGATCGGCGAGCAGCTGCTCGAAATCGAAGGCCTTGTCGTAGAAGCCGTCCGCGCCGCTGCGGCGGCACGGTGCGGCGTGGGTGCCGGCGTCTTCCGCGCTGAGCACGAAGACCCGGCCGGCGTAGTCCTGGCCGCGCAGGCGGGACAGCACCGACAGGCCGGTGCCCTGCGACAGGTTGAGGTCGAGCAGCACGACGTCGGGCGCGGTGGCCATGACGGCGTCCACGGCCTCGTCCTCGCCCGAGGCCTGCGCGACGACCGTGATGCCGCCCAGCCTCTCGGCGCGACGGACCAGGAGTTGGCGGACGGGAACGTTGTCTTCGATGACGGCGATGTTCATGCTGTCATCCTCGTCCGGCAAGGCCGTCACCGCCAGCAAGCGGCTGCCACTCGCGATGAGCGTCGCCTCCCGCAGCGGCTGTAGGGACTTGACCTACAGCAGCGTCGGGAGGGCAAAACCCGACACCGGGCGGCCGTCCGGGCGTGACATCCTGCGCGCCGCCGGGCGTGACGACCGCATCGTGCGGCCTCCCTCCATGATCCGGAATCGGACGGCGTCGGGTCCGATGCGGCGCGGGCGGAGGCAAGCCGCATACCCATCCGCCTCCTGATTTCCCCGGTGCCGCACGCGCGGCGGGGCGGCATAGTCGCCCGGGCAGTCCTGCAAGATCCACATCGAGTCGCCGCAGCGACCACCCGACCCTCGGGACCTGGAGACAAGACATGACCCTGGCCTTTCCGGTGCCGCTTGGCGCTGTCCTTCCCCCGCACGCGCGCCGTCGCTCCCGCTTCGGCGCCCGCTGCCGCGAACTGCTGGTGGCGCTGGCCGCTGGCGCGACGCTCGCCGCCGTCGCGCAGACGACGACCCTGGGCACGCGCGGCACGCTCGCCGCGCCCAATCCCGCCGTCGTCGCCAATGCGGGTGCGGCCTGG
>CBIHMU010000060.1:0-35877 GCA_966211105.1 uncultured Burkholderiales bacterium | reverse complement strand
GCCGCGCACGGTCAGCACCAGCGGACCGCTCAGGCGCACGTCCGGCAACGCGGCGATCTCGAGCGCGTTCGCGTAGCCGCCCATCGTCGAGCGCGTGAAGGTGTAGGTCGCGCCGTTGAGCACCGCGCTGACGAAGTTGATGTCGAACGCGGCCGACATGCCGATCGTCGTCAGGCTGGCGTTGACCTTGCCCCAGCGGTCGATGCCGCTGAAGGTGAAGGTGTCGACGAACTCCCCGGCCGTCGAATGGACGATGCTGAAGCCGGCCGTCTTGGTGTCGGCGGTCGCGCCCTGCTGGAGCGCGACGGACTGGGCCGCGCTCACGGGCGCCGCCAGCGCGGCGGAGGCGGCGGCGGTCAGGACGGCGGCCGCGGCAGCGGCGAAGAGGCGGGTCGTGAGCTTCATGGCGGTGCGGTCCGGAGACCTCGAAGACCCGCAGGGCAGGTCGATGCAACGCACTCTATCGACGCGCTTCCGGGCGGTGTCCCCCGCGCCACGGGGGGAGGCGCGCGCGCTGGCGCCGGGGTCGTGAGAAAGCGCACATCCCGCGCGCGCAAGTCCCCTTCAAGGCCTGCTCACAACCACCCTCACACCCGCTTCAAAACCGCATCACAGCCGCATCACAGCCGCATCACAGCCGCATCACAGCCGTCTCAAAGCCGCCTCACGGGCACTTCAAGGCAGGCGGAGTCGATCGCCCTCGCGCGCTTCGCGCGTCTGTTCCCGGCCGCGACCCAGCGTGAAGGTCACGCGCAGCGTCTTGCGCTCGCCCACGGCCGGATCGCGGCTGGCCAGGTCGTTGTCGACACGGATGTCCAGCACGCCGCCGCGGCTGATGTTGCGCAGGCGGTCCGTCACGTCGACGGTGCGTCCGCCGCTGCCGTAGGTGGCGCGCACGATGTTCAGGCGCTGGTCCTGGGCCGGTCCCTGGCCGCCGGGGTTGTAGCCGCCGGGGTTGGTGGGGCTGCCCGGACGGCCGTCCCAGCCGCCGTTCCAGCCGCCCTGGCCCCAGTCGCCGCGGCCCCAGCCGGTGAACTGGCCGCCGTCGATCCACGCGCCCTCGCGGTAGTCGAAGGTTCTCACCTGACCGCTGCGGTCGCGGGCGTAGATGCGCAGCGTCTTCGTGCGGCCGACCGCCGGGTCGTCGCGGAACAGGCCGTTGGTCACGCGCACCTTCGCGTCGCGTCGCGCCAGCTCGCGCAGGCGGCCGGTCACGTCGATGCTTGCCTCCGGCACGCCGTAACGTGCGCCCAGGATGGCGTACGCGCCGTCGTCGCGGCCACCGCCGCCGCCTTCCCAGTTGCCGTTGCCGCCGCCGTGGCCCCATTCGCCGCCGCGCCAGCCGGTGAAGTCGTTGCCGTCGATGACGCTGCCCTCGCGGAATTCGAAGGTGCGGTTGTCGCCGTCCCGGTTGCGCGCGTAGATGCGCAGCGTCTTCGTCTGGCCGTAGGCCGGATCGTTGCCGAACAGCTCGTTGGTCACCCGCACGCGGTCGTCGCGCCGCGCCAGGTCGCGCAGGCGGTCGGTCACGTCGATGTTGCGCTGCGCCGTGCCGTAGCGCGCGCTCAGCACCTGCCACTGGCCGTCGTCGCGCGCCCAGGCCGACGAGCCCGTCAGCATCGCCACCAGCAGCATCAGCGCCGCGAGCAGCGCCTTGGCCGTCTCGCCGAAGCTCCGCGCCATCGCGCGGTCCGACCGCGCGGCCGGCATCGTCATCGTCATTCCAGTCATCGTCATCGCGATCGCTCCTCGTGCTTTCCTGTTGTTTCGCGTTCTTCTCATGCCCTCATCGCCGAGGTCTCGACCTCGTCCGGCAGGCGGGATGTTGCATCAACGGGACGACGCGTCAGGCGGTGCACGCACACGGGGTCGAGGTGTTACGAGCGGTCACCGCCGCCTACGGTCAATCGAACCGGGAGTCGAAGCGCGAGTCAAACCGCGAGTCGAACCGTGAGTCGAACCGTGAGTCGACGCGCGAGTCGAACCCGGAGTCGAACCTCGAATCCGCGCCCTGGTCGACTTTCGGCGCGTACATCACGTCCGAGCGCAGCACGTACTTGGTCCCCGAGGTCACGGGCGCGCCCTCGTGCCAGGTGTCGTGGACGAAGGCCAGCGCGCCGCCGGTCCGGGGCCGCACGGCGAAGTCGCGGAAGCCCGTCTCGCCACCCTCGAAGCCCTCGTTCAGATAGACCAGGAAGCTCAGCCGGCTCACCAGCCCATCCTCGCGCCACGGCCCGTCCTTGTGCATCCGGAAGCGCTGACCCGCCGCGTACTTGTAGAAGCGCAGCTCCCGGGGCAGGCCCACCGCGCGCGAGCCGTCGAGCTCGGGCAGCGGCAGCCGCCGCAACCGGTCCCACAGCCGCTCGACCCAGGCGGCGCTGGCCACCATGGTGCGCTCGTTGTTGCGGATGTGGGCCAGCAACTGCTGCCCCGCCTCCAGCCGCACCGTCGCGGCGTCGAAGCCGCTCTGCTCCGCCAGCGCGATCACCTCGGTGCACTCCTCGGGGGAGAGGAAACCCGGCACGGTGAACACGCGGTCGTTGTGGAAATGGGCTTGCATGCGCCCATTCTCCCGGATGTACGCCATGTGCCGTATATGCCCCGCGTCCCCTCCTTCCTAGCATCCGATCACTTCCCGAAGTCCTGCGAAGTCCGTCGAAGTCTTCCTTCATCCACCGGAGCTCCCCATGTCGTCGCAACCGAAATCCGCCCGCTCGCCGCGCACCCCCCGCCCGCAGCGCCGCCACGCGCTCAAGACCCTGGCCGTCGCCGGCGCCCTGGCCGGCCTGAACCTGGCCGCCCTGCCCGCCTTCGCCGCCGACACCATCAAGGTCGGCGTGCTGCACAGCCTGTCGGGCACGATGGCGATCTCGGAGACGGTCCTCAAGGACACCGTCCTGATGGCCATCGACGAGATCAACGCCCAGGGCGGCGTGCTGGGCAAGAAGCTCGAGCCGGTGATCGTGGACCCGGCCTCCAACTGGCCGCTCTTCGCCGAGAAGACCCGCCAGCTGCTGACCCAGGACAAGGTCGCGGTGATCTTCGGCTGCTGGACCTCGGTGTCACGCAAGTCGGTGCTGCCGGTGGTCGAGGAGCTCAACGGCCTGCTCTTCTATCCCGTCCAGTACGAGGGCGAGGAGCTCAGCAAGAACGTCTTCTACACCGGCGCCGCGCCCAACCAGCAGGCCATCCCCGCGGTCGACTACCTGATGAGCAAGGACGGCGGCGGCGCCAAGCGCTGGGTGCTGCTGGGCACCGACTATGTCTACCCCCGCACCACCAACAAGATCCTGCGCGCCTACCTCAAGAGCAAGGGCGTGAAGGACAGCGACATCGACGAGAAGTACACCCCGTTCGGACACAGCGACTACCAGACCATCGTCGCGGACATCAAGAAGTTCTCGGCGGGCGGCAAGACGGCGGTGGTGTCGACGATCAACGGCGATTCCAACGTGCCGTTCTACAAGGAGCTGGGCAACGCCGGGCTGAAGGCCAAGGACGTGCCGGTGGTGGCGTTCTCCGTCGGCGAGGAGGAGCTGCGCGGCGTGGACACCAAGCCGCTGGTCGGCCATCTGGCGGCGTGGAACTACTTCATGTCGATCAAGAACCCGACCAACGAGGCGTTCATCAAGAAGTGGTCGACGTATGCGAAGGCCAAGAACCTGCCGGGTCACAAGGACAAGCCGCTGACCAACGATCCGATGGAGGCCACCTACATCGGCATCAACATGTGGAAGCAGGCGGTGGAGAAGGCCAAGTCGACCGACACCGACAAGGTGATCGCGGCGATGGCCGGCCAGACCTTCAGCGCGCCGTCGGGCATCACGTCCAAGATGGACGAGAAGAACCATCACCTGCACAAGTCGGTGTTCATCGGCGAGATCCGCGCGGACGGGCAGTTCAACGTCGTGTGGAAGACGCCCGCGCCGGTCAAGGCCAAGCCGTGGAGCCCGTACATCGCCGGGAATGAAGGCAAGCCTGACGAGCCGGCGAAGAAGTGATGCGGCGCGCCCTGCTCCTCGGATGGATCCTGGCGCTGTGCGGCCTCGCGTCGACAGCGCAAGCGCTGACGCAGCCGCAGGCGCTGTCCGTCGCGCAGGGCGAGACCGAGGACCGCATCGCCGCGCTCGGTCAGCTCGTCGCGGCGCCCGACGCACGCACCGCGGTACTGCTGCAGGCGCTGTCCGACGAACGCGTGAAGCTCGGTCCCGATCGGCGCGTGCTGATCACGACCGACACCGGCGTCGTCGACGCCGCCACCGGCGCGGCGGTCACGCTGTCGCCGGACGCCCAGTCCTCGCTCGAGGACGTGATGCTCAACAACCGCCTGCGCGGCGAACTCGACGGCGCCCTGGCCGCGCTCCACCTGACGAGCGCGGACCAGGCCGAGCGCCTCGCCGCGGCCAAGGCGCTGATGGAAGCCGGCGGCGACGACGCGCGCGTCGCGCTGCTGGAGACCGCGATCGCGAAGGAGCAGGACGCGACCGTGCTCGACGCCTTGAAGCTCGCCCGCGCCGCCGCGCTCGCCGCGAGCCCGGACGCCGCCAAGCGCCTCGCCGCCGCGAAGCTGCTCGGCGAATCGCACCGCCCCGAGACGCGCCTGCTGCTCAACCAGCGCCTGTCCGACGAACAGGACCCCGGCGTGAAACGCGCGCTGCAGCGCTCGCTGCGCGAGGTCGAGGCCACCCTCGCCTGGGGCGAACGCCTGGGCGCGCTGTTCACCGGCATCAGCCTGGCCAGCATCCTGCTGCTGGTCGCCCTGGGCCTGGCCATCACCTACGGCCTGATGGGCGTCATCAACATGGCGCACGGCGAGCTGATGATGATCGGCGCCTACGCGACCTACCTCGTCCAGGTCGCCTTCCGCCAGTGGCTGCCCGGCTGGTTCGACGCCTACCTCATCGTCGCCATGCCGGCGGCCTTCCTCGCGTCGGCGCTGGTCGGCGCGGCGCTGGAGCGCACCGTCATCCGCTGGCTCTACGGCCGGCCGCTGGAGACGCTGCTCGCCACCTGGGGCCTGAGCCTGGTCCTGATGCAGGCGGTGCGCTCGCTTTTCGGCGCGCAGAACGTCGCGGTGGAAAGCCCGTCGTGGATGGGCGGCTCGCTGGCGCTGCTGCCGGGTCTCGCGCTGCCGGCCAACCGGCTCGTCATCATCGTCTTCGCGCTGGTGGTGCTCGGCGGCATGTCGCTGCTGATCGCGCGCACGCGGCTCGGGCTGTTCGTCCGCGCCGTCACGCAGAACCGCCCGATCGCCTCCTGCATGGGCGTGCCCACCGCCCGCGTCGACACCTACGCCTTCGCGCTCGGTTCCGGCCTTGCGGGACTGGCCGGCTGCGCGCTGAGCCAGGTCGGCAACGTCGGCCCGGACCTCGGCCAGAGCTACATCGTCGACGCCTTCATGGTGGTCGTGCTGGGCGGCGTCGGCCAGCTCGCCGGCACCGTGCTGGCCGCGCTCGGCCTGGGCCTGGCCAACAAGGCGCTGGAAGGCGTCGTCGGCGCGGTGCTGGCCAAGATCGCCGTGCTGCTCTTCATCATCGTCTTCATCCAGAAGCGGCCGCAGGGCCTGTTCGCGGTCAAGGGCCGCGCGCAGGAGTCCTGAATGCGCAGGGATCCCCTCATGACCGCGACCTCTCCCGCCACGGCCACTGCCGCCTCCGCCTCCGCCGCCGAGCCTTCCGCGGCGGCCCCTGCCGGCCATGCGACGCCCGCCGCCGCCCTGCTGCTGCCGCAGCGCCCCGCCCTGCTCGGCCGGGCCGGCTGGGTCGCCGTGCTGGCGGCGCTGACCGTCGCCTGCGTGCTGCTGCCCGCGCTGAACCTGCTGGTGCCCGCCGGCCATCCGCTGCATGTGGACGGCTACTGGATCAGCCTGCTCGGCAAGTTCTGCTGCTACGCGATGTGCGCGCTGGCGATGGACCTGATCTGGGGCTTCGCCGGGATCCTGTCGCTGGGCCACGGCCTGTACTTCGCGCTCGGCGGCTATGCGATGGGCATGTACCTGATGCGCCAGATCGGCTCCGACGGCCAGTACCGCAGCACGCTGCCGGACTTCATGGTCTTCCTCGACTGGAAGGAGCTGCCCTGGCACTGGACCTTCAGCGACAGCTTCCTCGCGACGATGCTGCTGGTGCTGCTGGTGCCGGGCGGCATCGCGTTCCTCTTCGGCTTCTTCGCGTTCCGCTCGCGCATCAAGGGCGTGTACTTCTCGATCATCACGCAGGCGATGACCTACGCCGCGATGCTGTTCTTCTTCCGCAACGAGAGCGGCTTCGGCGGCAACAACGGCTTCACCGACTTCAAGCGGCTGCTGGGCCTCTCGATCACGACGCCGGGCATGCGCATGACGCTGTTCGTGCTGAGCGCGGTGGCGCTGGTCGGCTGCTTTCTCGGCCTGCGCTGGCTGACGCGCGCGAAGTTCGGCCGCGTGCTCAGCGCGGTGCGCGACGCCGAGTCGCGGCTGATGTTCTGCGGCTACTCGCCGCTGCCCTACAAGCTGGCCGCCTGGGTGCTGTCGGCCTTGATCTGCGGCCTGGCCGGCGCCTTGTACGTGCCGCAGGTCGGCATCATCAACCCGGGCGAGATGAGCGTCGCCAACTCCATCGAGATCGCCGTCTGGGCGGCGGTCGGCGGACGCGGCACGCTCATCGGTCCGATCGTCGGCGCCTTCGCCGTCAACGGCGCGAAGAGCTGGCTGACGCAATTCGCGCCGGAGTACTGGCTGTACCTGCTGGGCGCGCTGTTCGTGGCGGTGACGCTGTTCATGCCGGACGGCATCGCGGGGCTGGTCAAGCGCCGGCTGGGCAGGAAGCACGTGGAGACCCAGGCATGAACCCCGATCTGCTCGAACAGGGCGCCGAGCGGCTGCGCGCGGCCAGCGGCCCCGGCTATGGCCGCGTCGTGCTGCCGGGCCAGCTGGACCTGGCGCACGGCCGCATCCTGTACCTGGAGGAGGTGTTCGTCAGCTTCGACGGCTTCCGCGCGATCAACGGCCTGTCCATCGACATCGCGCCCGGCGAGCTGCGCTGCATCATCGGCCCGAACGGTGCCGGCAAGACCACGATGATGGACATCATCACCGGCAAGACCCGGCCCGACAGCGGCACGGTGTTCTTCGGCGGCACCATCGACCTGCTGCGCCACAGCGAGGCCGAGATCGCGCAGCTCGGCATCGGCCGCAAGTTCCAGCGCCCGACGGTGTTCGAGGCGCTGAGCGTCTACGAGAACCTCGAACTCGCGCTGCAGGGGTCCCGCGCGCTGCGGGCGTCGCTGTGGGGCGTGCTGAGCGGCGCGCAGAAGGACCGGCTGGCGGAGGTGCTGACGCTGATCCGCCTGCAGGACCGGATGACGCGCGCGGCGGGGCTGCTGAGCCACGGGCAGAAGCAGTGGCTGGAGATCGGCATGCTGCTGGTGCAGGACCCGAAGCTGCTGCTGCTCGACGAGCCGGTGGCCGGCATGACCGACCAGGAGACCGAACGCACGGCGGAGCTGATCCTGACGCTCAAGGGGAAGCACAGCATCATCGTCGTCGAGCACGACATGGGGTTCGTCGACCGCATCGCGGAGAAGGTGACCGTGCTGGCCGAAGGCGCGGTGCTGGCCGAGGGAACGCTCGCGCAAGTGCAAGCGGATGAACGTGTGATCGAGGTGTACCTTGGACGTTGAACTTCAGGACCGCGCCGGCGCCACCGGCGCCACCGGTGACACGGCGACGATCGCCCCGATGCTCGACGCCATCGGCATCCAGCAGTACTACGGCGGGTCGCACATCCTGCGCGACGTGTCGGTGAGCGCCTCGCCGGGGCGCATCACGGTGCTGCTCGGCCGCAACGGCGTCGGCAAGACCAGCCTGCTGAAGAGCCTGATGGGCCTGATCCCGATCCGCGCGGGCAGCGTCACGCTGGCCGGCGCGGACATCACGCGGGCGACGCCCTACCAGCGCGCGCGGGCCGGCATCGGCTACGTGCCGCAGGGGCGCGAGATCTTCGCCCGCCTGAGCGTCGAGGAGAACCTGCGCATGGGCCTGGCGAGCAAGCCCGGCGGCACGCCGATCCCGGAGCACCTGTACGCGCTGTTCCCGGTGCTCCAGCAGATGCTGAAGCGCCGCGGCGGCGACCTGTCCGGCGGCCAGCAGCAGCAGCTCGCGATCGCGCGGGCGCTGGCGGCGTCGCCGCGGCTGCTGATCCTCGACGAACCGACCGAAGGCATCCAGCCCAGCATCATCAAGGACATCGGGCGCGTGATCCGGCGCCTGGCGGACGAGGGCCTGGACGGCCACCCGGTCGCCATCCTCCTGTGCGAGCAGTACTACGACTTCGCCGCGGAACTGGCCGACGAGTTCCTCGTGCTTGAACGCGGGAGCGTCATCGCGCGGGGGAACAACGCGGACATGCAGACCCCGGAGATCCGGGGGCTGGTGGCGATCTGACGGCCCGACCCGGCGGCGCTTCGAGCGCCCGCGGGTCATCGCCCGCCCGGCTCGCCGCGCGTCACGGCAGAGGTTCCGGCGGCGCCCGCGGCGGAGGCCGCCGCGGACCGTTCAACAATCCAGCGTTCGGTCGCCGGCTGCCTGAAGAACCGCGCCCACGCCAACGCGTCATGACCGGAGGGATCACGCCGTTCCAGGTCGCCGCCCTGCTCGACGAACCAGGCCAGCGCCCCGACCTGGCCGCGCGCGGCCGCCAGCATCAACGGCGTCTCGCCGCGACTGGCGGAGGCGGGTTCATGCAACGGCGCGCCGGCGTCGCGCAGCAGCTCCAGACAGGGCATGCACCCCGCCTGGGCGGCCATGTGGGCCGGGCCCCAGTCCCACCTGTTGCGCATGTCCAGCCGAGCGCCCGCTGCGATGAGGCGCCGGGCCAGATCGCTCCGGCCGCGGTACATCGCCAGCAGCAGCGCGGTGTCGCCGCGCTGGTTCGGGCTGGTCTCGTTCACGTCGTTGACGCGGGCGCCGGCCGACAGCAACACCTCCACCACGTCGCCCTGCCCCTGTGCCACCGCCTGCATCAGCAGCGAGCGGCCGTCCGGGAGGCGCAGATCCGGATCCGCCTGCTGCGACAGCAGCCGGGCCGCCGCGGCGCTGTCGCCGTGCCGCACCGCCTCGATGAGTTGCTGGTCGCGCAAGCCCTCGACCGTCAAGCGGTGGAAGCGCTGTCGCCAGTCGTCCGCCAGATGCCGGGTCGGGCGCAGCGTCGGCAGGCCCGACGGACCTGCCTCGAACGCGCGAATGGCCCAGCCGACCGCGCCGGCCGTCGACGCGAGGACCATCACCAGCACGACGACGTGTGAGCGTTGCGGTCGGCTCAGCGCACCTGCAGGCGCCTGCATCGCAAAGCGCCCGCGCCGATGCGCGAGCGCACGCAGCAGCCGTGATCCCATCGACTCCACCTGGGACACCCCCGGCAGGTCCGGGACGACGACCACCGGCTCCCCGAGCGCGGACACGACGACGAGTTCATGGCGCTGATGGCGACCCGTGCCCGACGCGCGGCGGCGGGTCCAGGCCAGCGGCTGCCCCAGCGGCCGGCATCGGGACCTGATCGCCGAGCCCACATCCAGCGTCAACCCGTCGCTGTCGACGACCAGGCGCCAGCGACGTGTCGCGAAATGCGCGGCGGCCGCGATGGCGCCGACGGCGCCGGCGAGGGCCAGCAGGGTGACCGGAGCGGAGGCGATGCCCGCCTCGTCGAACGCGGTCCGGGCGGCCGACGTCAGCGCGCCCGCCAGGGCCGCGCACAGGACCGCGCCGACGCGCCAGCGGGTCCGGGTGAACGCCGCGACCCAGCGTTCGCCATCCTCCAGCAGGCGCATGGCGGGCACGGGCGCCGCCGGCTGGCGAGCCAGCACGCCCGGATCGAGACGGACCTCGTCGCCGAGTCCGTACGGAGCCACGCGCACGGCAGGCGTCTCGGGCTCCACGGCCTCGCACTCGTCCACACCTGGCGAAAGATCGATGTGGAGGTCCGACGACGATGACAGCGGCAGCGGCGGCAGCGGCGCGAGCTCGGGCCACGGCCCTTCCTCGCCGGGCAGAGGGAAATACAGGTCGACGCGATGTTCCTCGGGCTCGCCGTCGTCGAACCCTTCGACCAGCACCCGCCAGCGTCGCGTCAATCCCTCTCGCAGGGTGCCGGTCGGCAGCGCCGACGGCGGCAGCAGGAGCCGCGTCCTCAGCAGGATGGGGGCCGGCGCCGCCGCTCGGCCCGCGACGGCCGACGTGGCCGATGTTGCCGACGGAGCCGATGCGGCCGATGGAGCCGATGCGGCTGGCAGGGGCACCAGCAGGGCGCGCTCCTCGAGGTCGGTCTCCGGCGGCAGGCCGCTGGCGGACAGGTCCAGGCCGAACTGCTGCAGACGGATCCGCAGCTGCTCCGCGTGCTGCACGCGCGCCGGCAGCACCTGCAGGCGAAGCTCCAGCTCCGGACCGGCCGGCGTGTCGCGCAGCCGGTACTTCAGGGGACGCGCGCGGCCATCCTTCGCCGCCGTCTCCGCGACGAAATAGGCGGGCACACGCGGCGCGTTCACGCGGTGGGCCGCGGCTTCACCACGGCGAGGCGGTCGCCGACCGCAGTCATCGGCCCGACGGCCGCGGGATGTTGCGCCACGGCGGCGCGCAGACCTTGCTGGTTCATTCGCTCCCCCCTCCTTGACGCCCGCCATCGGTCCATGGTCGTCTTCGGACGGCGGGCGCGCGGATTATGGAGCGCCTCCCCCTGCAACTTCCTGCCTCACGGCAGCCCCCGTGAGGGGGATGGACGGCTCGAGGCCGATCCGGACGCGCCGCGGCGGCTTCAATCCGCCTGGATCTTCGCCGCGCTGATCACCTTGCCCCAGCGCAGGAACTCCGCATCCGAATGCGCCTGCAGCTGCTGCGGATTCATGTAGTCCGCGGTGGCGCCGAGCTCGGCGGCCTTCTTCTTGAACTCGGGCGTGGCCATGATCTTCTGGATCTCGCTGGTCAGGCGGTCGACCACCGCCTGCGGCGTCCTGGCCGGCGCGAACACCGCGAACCAGGAGCCCGCATCCAGGTTGGGCAGCCCGGCTTGCGCAGCCGTCGGCACGTCCGGCAGCGAGGACAGGCGCTCCTTGCCGGTCACCGCGACCGCGCGCAGCTTGCCCGCCGCGATGAAGGGCATGAACGGCGGCGGCGTGCCGAAGGTCAGGTCGACCTGGCCGCCCAGCAGGTCCTGCAGCGCCGGGCCCGTGCCCTTGTACGGGACGTGGATCATCTGGATGCCGGCCTGCTGCTCCAGCATCACGCCGGTGACGTGCTGCAGCGAGCCGTTGCCCGAGGACGCGAAGGACAGCTTGCCGGGATTCTTTTTCGCATAGGCGATCAGCTCGGCGGTGGTCTTTGCGGGCACGCCCTCGCGCAGCACGATCAGCTGCGGCGCGGTCAGCACGTTGGCGACCGGGCGCAGGTCCTTCAGCTCCCACGCGCCCTTCTGGATGTGCGGCGTGATCACGTGGTAGCCGGAGTACTGCATCAGGATGGTGTAGCCGTCCGGCTCCGCGCGCTTGGTCGCGACGGCGGCCAGCGCGCCGCTGGCGCCGGAGCGGTTGTCCACCACCACCGTCTGCCCCAGCGCCTTGCCCAGCGGCTCGGCAAGCATGCGCGCGGCGATGTCCGTGGTGCCGCCGGGCGCGGCGCCGACCAGCATGGTGATCGGCTTGTTCGGATACGACTGCGCCTGCGCGGCACCCATCGGTGCCAGCACGGCGACGGCGGTCGCGATCATCGCGACGGCAGGAGCGGCCACGGCGAGGCGGCGGCGGATTCGGTTCATGGTCTTGTCTCCAGGGAGGCCGCTCGGGGCGGCGTTGTCGTTGGGGGTGAAGCGGAAAGGTCTCGCGGGACAGGCGTTGCTGGACGCGGGCCGGGGCCGGCGGAACGGCACTCAGGCGTCGCGGGCCAGCGCGCGCTCGCGGATCGCGTCGAAGTCGCGCGGCCGCGGGTGCAGGTCGAGCCGGCGCCCGGCGCTGACGATCTGGCTCGGCACCGCGTGGCCGATCAGCGGCGGCAGGCGCTTGGCGGCGGCGATCAATCGCTCCAGGTCCACGCCGGTGTCGCAGCCCATGCACTGCAGCGCATGGACGATCTCCTCGGTGCAGACGTTGCCGGTCGCACCGGGCGCGTACGGGCAGCCGCCGATGCCGCCGAGCGACGCATCGAAGCGGTCCGCGCCGGCGTCGATCGCCGCGATCACGTTGGCCAGGCCCATGCCGCGCGTGTTGTGGAAGTGCAGCGTGAGCTGGGACTGGGGCCAGCGCTCGCGGAAGGCGCGCACCAGCGCGACGACCTGCGGCGGATAGGCCATGCCGGTCGTGTCACACAGCGTCACGCCGCGTGCGCCGAGGTCCTCGATGAAGTGAGCGCACCAGCCCAGCACCGTCTCGAAGGGCACGTCGCCTTCCATCGGGCAACCGAAGGAGCACGACAGCGACACGTTCACCGCGATGCCGGCCTGGTGCGCCATCGCGGCGACTTCGGCGAGGCCGGCGAAGGATTGCTCGCGCGTCATCCGCAGGTTGGAGAGGTTGTGGCTCTCGCTGGCGGACATCACCAGGTTCAGCTCGTCGGCGCGGGCCGCGATGGCGCGCTCCGCGCCGCGGACGTTGGGCACCAGCACCGTGTAGACCACGCCCGGCTTGCGCCGGATGCCCGCCATCACCTCGGACGCATCGGCGAGTACCGGGATCGCCTTCGGCGAGACGAAGGCCGTGACCTCGATCTTGGCGAGGCCTGCGTCGGACAGCGCGTCGACCAGCGCGATCTTGTCGGCGGTCGGCACGAAGGTGGTCTCGGCCTGCAGGCCGTCGCGGGTGCCCACGTCCTGCATGAAGAGGCGACGGCCGGCGCCGGTCCAGACGTCGGACGGCACGCGGGCGGCCGCGCCGGCGGGGGAAGACAGCGAGGAAGGCTGCGAGGAAGCCTGCGAGGAAGGCTGCGAAGTAGAGGGAGCGGAAGAGGAAGCAGAAGCGGTCATCGCGGAGCCTTCAGGAAACGATCTTGCGGTCGCGGAGCGCGGCGATCTGCCCGGCGCTGAGGCCGATCTCGCGCAGCACCTCGTCGGTGTCGCCGCCCAGTCGCGGCGCGGCGCGGCGCACCGCGCCGGGCGTGCCCATCAGCTTGGGCACGATGCCGGGCACGTCGAGCTCGTGGCCGTCGCGCGTCTGCTGCCTGATGATCATGTCGCGGGCGCGGAAGTGCGGGTCCTCGACGATGTCCTTGGCGGTGTAGACGCGGCCGGCGGGCACGCTGGCCTCGGCGAGGGGCGCCAGCACGTCGTCGACGCTGCGCGTCGCGGCCCAGGCGCCGATGGCGGCGTCGATCTCGTCGACACGGGCGACGCGGCCGGCGTTGTTGGCCAGCGCCTCGTCGTTGGCCAGATCGTCACGCCCGATCACCTGCATCAGCCGCTTGAAGATCGAATCGCCGTTGCCCGCGATCAGCACGACGCCGTCCGCGCACGGATAGGCATTCGACGGCGCGATGCCGGGCAGCGCGGAACCGGCCGGACCGCGCACGGCGCCGAAGGCGCTGTACTCGGGGACCAGGCTCTCCATCACGTTGAGCACGGCTTCGGTGAGCGCGACGTCGATGACCTGGCCGCGGCCGCCGTTGACCTTGCGGTGATAGAGGGCGGTCAGCACGCCGATGGTGCCGTGCAGCGCGGCAAGCGTGTCACCGATGGAGATGCCGCAGCGCACCGGCACGCGGCCGGGTTCGCCGGTCAGATGCCGCAGGCCGCCCATCGCTTCGCCGATCACGCCGAAGCCCGGCAGGTCGCGGTAGGGCCCGGTCTGCCCGTAGCCGCTGATGCGCAGCATGATCAGGCCGGGATTGGACTGCGCGAGTTCCTCATAGGCCATGCCCCAACCCTCGAGGGTGCCAGGTCTGAAGTTCTCGATCAGGACGTCGGCGTCGGCGATCAGCGCGCGGGCGATGTCCTGGCCGTCCTTCTGGCGGAGGTCGAGGGCGATGGAGCGTTTGTTGCGCGACTGGACCTGCCACCAGACGGAGGTGCCGTCCTGGATCATCCGCCAGTTGCGCAGCGGGTCGCCGCTGCCGGGCGCCTCGATCTTCACGACGTCGGCGCCGAAGTCGCCGAGCGTCTTCCCGGCGAACGGACCGGCGATGAGCTGCCCCATCTCGACGATGCGCAACCCTTGCAGGGCCTGCAGACCTTCCATGGTTCGATGTCTCCTTGTCTTGGAGACCGATTCTGGGAAGGACCGTCGCCCGTGGGAATGCCGGAGTGGCGGCGCCAGCTTTCACGGATCGCGAAAGCGGGATGGGGTTGCACCTAGGTCAGGGTGACCAATTGCTTGTCGATGAAGTCGATCTCCGGTGCCGGGACGCCCGCAACATCGGCATAGACGGACCAGAGTTGGAACACTTCCTGGATGTCGTCGATCACACGATTGGCCTGTCGAATCCCGAAGCGATCCGCGACGAGCGTAGGAGTGGACGCCCTTGAGCTTGTAGTCCAGATGCTGCATCGCGCAGAGCGTCTGGACGTGGTGCCGGCCCGGACTGCCGTGCCGATCGAAACGGCGCGTCATGAAATGCGCGCGGCCGTTCTCCTCCAGCAGATCGCAGTCACTCATGCATGTAGGCCAGCCGATCCAGCGCAGTGACCTGCGAGGCGGACACGCCCTGACGAGCCATGGAGCTGTTGATCAGCGCATTGCCTAAGTCGTCGGGCAGCGCCCGCTAACGAGAGAATTGATCTCAATCGGTCGAAGTCTGCCGATTACAAACCTTCAACACGACGTCAATGACCGGTATCTTTCTGCCGGTTGATGAAGAAAGTCCGGTCTACCGGCATGATTCTGCCGATAGAAAGCACCACATCTCAATTCGAAGGCACGACACGGCGCAGCCGCAGTCAGAGGCACAGGTGATCGATGAACACCCGCACATGCCTCGGGAGCGCATCCAGGTCGCGCACCCCGATCAGCAGCGTGCGGTCCGACCAGTCCTCGTCGAGTCCCACACGCCGCAGGTTCAACGGCTTGAGCAGCGGTTCGACCGCCACGTCCGGCAGCACGGCGATCCCCATGCCCGCGGCGACCATGCGGCACATCGCGTCGAAGCTGCGCACCTGGATGCGGTTCTTCAGACGCCGGCCGAGCTTCTCGGTCTCCATCTCCAGGCGCTTCTGCAGCGAGGTCGCCTTCGCCAGCGTCACGAAGTCGTGTTCGACGGCCTGCTCCCAGCGCACCGTCCTGCGCCTGGCCAGCGGATGCCCGCCCGGCGCGACCAACACCAGCCGGTCGCGCCGGTAGTTCAGGACGTGCAGGCCCAGCGCCGGCGTGCGATCCGCGAAGATGCCGAGGTCCGCGCGGCCGTCGAGCACCGCCACCACGATCTCGTGGCTGTCCGCCTCTTCGAGCTCGATCCGGATGCGCGGGTTGTCGCGCACGAAGGCCGACACCTGCTCGGGCAGGAACTGCGTCACCGCCGAGGTGTTGGCCCAGAGCCGCACCACGCCGGTCAGGCCCGACGCGTAATCGGACAGGTCGGCGGTCATCTGGTCGACATCGCTGAGGATGCGCTGCGCATGCTGCTGCAGCGCCAAGCCCGCTGCAGTCAGCGTCACGCCGCGCGAATGCCGCTCCAGCAGCGTCGTCCCGAGCGAATGCTCCAGGTCGCTCAGCCGCTTGCTGGCCGCGCCGACCGCCAGCGCGGCCAGTGCCGCCCCCTGGCTGATGCTGCCCGTGCGGGCCACCAGGCTGAAGAGCGACAGCGAGACGAGATCGACGCGATGCAGGTTCATGGCCGCTGGAGTATCCGTCCGCGCCAGCCCGGCCGCCGAGGCGGCGGCGGGCCGGCGCCTTGCGGCGGGCGATCCGCGTCAGCTCGACTGCGCGCTCAGCAGGCTCATCGGCGAAGGGAGCTTCTGCGACGCCGGGAAGGACGTCCCGCCCACGCTGGCAGGTCGTTCGCCTGACATCTCCTGCAGCAGCAGGTTGGCCTGGCGCTGCGGCTCGCCACCGCGTCCCTGATCCGGCCCCGGGTCTGCTGCGGCGCGTTTGGAACGCCTGCTGGCTTCGCCTTGTGTCTGGACGTCAGGCAGACTCACGACCAGCTTGCCGTGGAGACTTGGAAGGGCGGTGCTGGGCCGCTGTCTGACCTTGACCAGTCCTTCCTGCTGGGCCTTCGTCAATGAAGAGAGAAGCATTTTGAGCCCTGTCCGGAGATGCAAACCCTCGCGGGAATCGCTCCCCGACAGCACCAGCTCCAGCGTCCGACCGGCCGCTGCGGCACGCAGCACCTGCAGCTGGAGGTAGAACGGCCCGATGTCACTCGTCGCGCTCGCCTCGTCCTTGCCGCGACTCGCGTAGCCGGAGCGGGAAAGATCGAGGAGTCGCTTGAAGCCCTGGAGGACGACGTAATCCGATGCCGCCATGGCAGAGGCCCCCTCCCCGCCTTCCTGCCCCTCCCCGTCTTCGACGAGGACCAGCGTCCCATGGCGGCTGACGGTCTCTGGCATCCAATCGTCGCGATCGACCACGGTGGTCTGTCCGCGGTACGTGAAGCCCAGCCGCCTCGCGAGGCTGAGCGCTTCCGTCAATCGCCCGATGTCGCCTGCGGCGGCAAGACCCATCACCTCCACGAACGCGGTCACATGAGCGTCGTCGGACACCCAGTCGGACCCCTGCGTGTCCGACAGCCATTGAAGGATCGACGTCCTTTGTGATTGCTGGATGTCCTCGCTGGAGAAAAGTCCGCCGGGCATTTGAATCAGCTCGCTGGCAATCCGGATCACCGGGTCGACCGCGCCGCCACGGACCAACGCAGTGGCATCCAAGGAGTAGCGCCTCGCCAGCCATCCCACCTTGGCAGCAAGTCTTTCCTCCAATGCGGTGAACGGCGCGTTGCCCAGCTCCGCCAGGACGAGCTGCGGGGACAGGTCACCGAAGAAGCCCCGCAGCTGGATCGCGCGATCCACGAGTTCGCCGGTGTCGACGCCTCCTTGCTGGAGCGCCCACGCATCGTCGTCCCCGTAGCCCGCTGCCGTCAGGCGATGGAAGGGGTAGCTGCGCAGGGCCTCGTTCAAGGCGCTCTCCAGCGGTCCCGTCGACGAGACATGAAGCGCCGTGCCCTCGAGGACCTCGGTGGCCCAGGCATGCGCCGGATCGACCGGCGGGATCGCCGATGCGATCGCGACATCGACGAGGCCGGCACTCCTGGCTTTCTCCAGGAACGGGATCGCCAGGTCGAGCAGGTCCCTGAGTTCCCGATCCGCGGGCGACCCCGTCGGCGGCACGTGCAGGCGCAGCTGCCGTCCGCTGGCGCTGGCGTGCAAGGCCGCCAGGCGCAGGACGTGCGGCGCCATGGCTTCCGCCACCGAGGCCTCGCTGTCGCCGCGCTGACGGAGCGCCGCTTCCAGCGTTTCCAACAAACCCTCGAAGGCCCGGAGCACGATGGCGGTCGGCGCCGCCAGCGCATGTCCCGCTTCGCCATCACTGCCGCCCTCGCGGCCATCGCCGAGCGATACCAAGGCCTGCAGGCATTTGGGCGCCCACGGCGCCGACAGGACGACATCGGCCTGCAGGTCGCGACGGGCATGCCACCACTGCACCGTCTGGATGACTTCGCTCAGCGACCTGCGAAAGTGCCAGACCGGACCCGACACGGCCTGCAGGAGCGCCCAGGCGAGATCGTCGACGGACTCCTTCGCCTCAAGCTTCAATGGCGCGAGCGATTCACCCAACGACGTCGTCAAGCGCGACAGGAGAGCGCTGACCGGAGAGCCCTTCACCAGCGGAAACCACTCGCCGTAGGTGTGCCACAGCAGGTCGCGCCACGAATGCGGCAGGTGATCCTCGTTGACCACGACCTCGCGGAGCGGCTTGAGCTTGTTGCCGCGGAAAGCCGCAAGCACCTCCGCCGGCTCCAGCTCGAGATGCCGGACCAGGTCGATCGCGTACCGGCGTTGCTCGACAGCGAGGGGAGGCAGCATCACCTCTTTCGCCACGACCTCCGGAGGCAGGCTGCGGAACTGCTTGCGCAGCTCGATCGCACGTGCCACTCGGTCCGAGGCCGTCACGCCCAGCGCGTACAAGGCCCGTGCCTCCTCGCCGCTGAATCCATCGGCTTCCAGCCGCGGGATCGCCTGCGACGCCTTGGCGCGCAACCAAGCCTCTGGCGAGGCATCCGGAGACTGGTGCCAGGTCTTGCCATCGACGGCCTCGGTCGTCCATCCATCAGCCGGATCGACCGGGGGCATCGCTGAAACGATCCGGACGTCGAGAAGATCGCGCGCGTCCATCTGCTGCAAGGCGGCGAGTCTCGCCCCGATCAAGGTCATGAACGCCTGCTCTCGCGGCGACGCTCCCGCCGGGACCTGCAGACGAAGCTGCTGTCCGGCGATGGCCGCGCGGATGACGGCGAGTTCGACATAGTTCGACCGGAGGGCTTCGGCCGCCGTCTCCTGGTCGTGTCCCAAATCCTTGAGCCCGTCACCCAGTGTGTCGAGCAGCCGCTCGTACACGCTGAGGACGTTGAAGATCGACGCGTCGAACGATGCCGTCCTCTTCCCGCCCTCTCCCGGTTCCAGGGAGATGAAGCCACGCAAGGCGGATGGCGCCCACCCCGATGTTTCGGTCACCGTCGATGCGCCGTGGTGGAGCAGCTTCTGCTTCACGGCGAGGCCGATGGCGGAGGCCAAGGCCCCCGGCGCGCCGCTCGCGGCTCTGGTCAACTGGGCAGCGATCGGGAGATTCGCCGTGGCGTTCCCCATGGCGTCGAGCCAGTGGCGCACCGTCAACAGATGGCGACCTGTCATGGCCCGGTTGAACAGGCGAGGCGCATCGATCGGCAGTTGCCCGTCGATGAATTCGGCGAGCTGGACCTGCGTCAGCCCGCCTCGCACGGGGCTCCCCTGCCCGCCCTGGCCGCTGACCGGCTCGCGCGGTACGCCCTCCGAGGCCGGAACATACAGCGCGCCATCGGCGACGATCTTCCAGGGCAGGGTCGGGAAGAGCTTGCGCCATTCGATCGCGCGCGTCACCTGCTCCACCGTCTGAACGCCGCGGCCGAACAGCGACAGCGCTTCGTCGTCCGTGAATCCTCCCGCCTTCAAGCGGGGGATGGGCAGGCCGTCGCGGGCCTGGCCGTACTCGGTCACGAGGGCGGTCCCGGGCGAGAGGTGCAGGGGCGCTCCGTCCGAGGTCGAGGTCGGGGTCGAGCTCGACCAGGCCTTCACGTCGCCGACCGGCGGCATCGAGGCCGCGATCGATACCTTGAGCAGGCCCTCGTCCTGAGCGGCCTGCAGGCGGGGCAAGGCGTCCTCGATCACGGCCCGGACGGCCTGCGCCTTCTCCGTCGTGTCGGACGTCACCCGCAAGCGAAGGTCCCGGCCTGAGGCGGCCGCGGTCAGCGCGAAGAGATGGAGATACCACGGCGCGGTGGCGCGCATCGCGCCGGCTTCCCCGAGGCCCGCCGCGAGCCTGGCGTACTGCTCGTCCACGAGACGCCGCGCGGCCTCATGGGGGCCGGCATTCAACGCCGATTTGGAGGCGCGCGGCAGGTCGGACGTCCTCACCGGGGACAGGATGACCACGTCCTTCAGCCAGTCCGGCATGCTGGGTTCGGGAACCGTTCCCGGTCCCATCGCTTCGTTCTCCCTGTCTTGCTTGACGGATGCGTCGCGCTTGTCGACCAGCCCTTCCTTCATCTGCGCCACGAACTGGCGATGCGCTTCGTCCTGGATCGACTCGGGGTCGAGGAACGGCAGGCGCTCATTGAGCAATTGGAGATGTCGATGGGCAGCGCGGAGGCGGACGGCCTTGAGGAGCGATGCTGCAGACCATGGCTGCGAATCGTCTGATTCGGCCCGCAAGTCCTTCAGTATCGCGATCTCCGTGTCGGTCAACGCGTGATGACGCTGTGCGTCCTCCAAGGCGACGGCCAGCGGCAAGGGGCCGAAATGGCGACGCAGGACTGCAACCTTCAGGGCGTCCCACTGGTCGCGCAGACCCATGAGAAACAGGGATCGGATCTCCTCGTCGCCATACCCGGCGACCTGCAGGGCGCTGACGGCAGACCGGGACTCGCTGTCCATGCCGGCCTCGCCGGTCGAGAACGTCACCTCGCTGAACCAGGCGGCCTTGGGGAAAGTTCCGTGCATGCCCGTCAGGCGGTACCGGCTGTAAGGGACGCCTTTCGTGTCGATGTGCCACCAGGGATGCTTGTCCCGCGCCTGGATCGCCATCGAGGAGGAGACCTCGACCCACGCCTGGTCCTTGCGCTGTGCCAGGATCTGCCATATGGACGAAGGACTGGACAACGCCTCCGCGGTCCATTCGAGCGACGACGCGTCGATCTTCAGTGTCAGCCCCGTCAGTGCCACGGGATGCGCGAAGTCGAACTGGATGAATTTGTCGGGATCCACCGAGATGTCGGGCTTCGAATTGTCGTCGCCGGACGACGCACTCGATGCGCCCGGTCGCCAAGCGACGGTCTCGTCATGCCCGTCGAAACCGTCGACCAGGTTCCCGGGGGTTGAACGACCGTCCCACGTGCCCCCCGCCTGATACGTCTCCACGTTCGCGAGTCCTTCTCTTTTCAGGCGAACAACGGACGAAAGCGCCTCCTTGTACTCCGGGATCTGCGAGTCATACCAGGGAGATGCGTTGGTCGCTGCGCCACCGACTGTCCCATGGGATTTGTGGCCTCTGAGCTTCTTCTCTTCCTTCGCAATCTTTTCCGCGTACGTCTTGTGCCACGTTGCGTACGCCGACACGGGATCGGGAGATTCGCCATTCTCATCCACGATGATTCCCGGGACGAAGTCATAGACAACGCCCGCCTGGCGACTCCTGTCCCTTCTTTCAAATCTGCCCCCAGCCTTATCGAGCTTGAGGTAGTACTTCAACGTATAGCGGTAGGCGTTGGTCAGCGGGCTCTTCAAGCTTTCCGAGGCGTTGACCGCGATGAGCGCCGACCGATCGCCAGATCCTTCGTAGCGCAGGCGATTGGCATTGCTCAGCACCAAGTCTTGTGGCGACACGCCTGCGTCCCGCAGGCGCCGCAGGACGTCATGGTGAACGGCACCCGCCTGCAGCATGCCTGCCACCCAATGGTCATCCAGGGTGTCGGCGGCCTGCATCGCGAGCGCCAGTTGTTGCGCGATGGCGCGCGGACGGCCTTTCAGCTCAAGGACCTTCGCGAGCAAGGAGGGCGCGAAAGATCCAGAAGGTTTATTGCCATTCAACATCTGGCTGAATGCCGCCAGCGCCGCACAGGCGTTGTCGGAACCCCGCACGCCGCCCACATGGACGTCGGCCCAGGACTCGAACACCTGGAGCTGCGTCATCGACAGCGCATGGCGCAGGATCAGCTCGTCATACGCCCATGGTGATCGGCGCGATGCCAGGAACCTGAGCATCGGCCCCTGGTCGGCGGACGGCGTCAGATCGCTCGCGGTGTAAAGGTCGATGAATGCCGCCGGGAGCTGCCGATCACGCGAGTCGACCGCGACCGCCAGCAACTGATGCAATCGTTGCAGTCGCTGGAAGGTGTCGCTGCGAATCTGGTCGGCGACCTCCCGGGGCACCCCTCTCGCCACGAGATAGCCCCGCACCGTTTCCAGTGGATAGACATGGCCGGGATCGGTCGTGCCTGCCAGAAGATCCTCGTGAAGCTTGCCGATGGGGAAGGCATGGTCGTGAATGGCCATGCCGAAGACACCTGCCAGACGGCCTTCGTCCTGCGCAACGTCCTCCTTCAAGGCCCAAGCCTCGGGCGCATGCTGGTAATCCACCAGGATCACCCTCGACGCGAGATCCCCGCGTCGGACGGCTTCGACACTCGATCCATGTTTGAGCACTTCGTCGGGCCTACGCATCCATACCCGTTTTGGTTGCGCGCGCAGATCCCAGGGTCGGCCGG
Organism: uncultured Burkholderiales bacterium; assembly: GCA_966211105.1. Taxonomy (GTDB): domain Bacteria; phylum Pseudomonadota; class Gammaproteobacteria; order Burkholderiales; family Burkholderiaceae_C; genus Roseateles. The sequence continues at coordinate 13,979 of CBIHMU010000060.1, read as the reverse complement.
GCCTGGGCAGGACCATGTGGACACCGGGGGCCGTTGCCGGCACGTCGCCTTCCGCGGGTGACGACAGATGCACCATGAACCCGTCCTGGATCACGGGCAGGGCGAACCGCTTGTCGCCGACACCGAGCGTGAGACGGCGCGCATGGGAACGGGCTGCGTGATCCCGCACGGTGATCTGACCGCCCGCCATGCCGATCACGAGATCGCCGCCCGAGCGAGAGAACCGCAGGTCCTTCAGCAGCGCCAACCAACCGATATCGTCGACTTCCAGAACATCCCGTGCCGAGTCCTCGGCCCTGTTGTCGATCACGTGCGACTGCCCCGCCTTGATCCGGTAGGTGTCCGCACCGAGACCGCCCCTCAGCACAGTGCCGTCCGGCAGCGACCGGGCGTCGATCACATCCGCGTCTTTCGTGCCCTGGCCTGCGACAGACGGATTGCCCTCCGTCGTGGAAGTCATCGTGACGTCGGACTTCTCCCCGGTCGAATCCTTGAGCGAGACAAGGACGCGGGCCGTCGCATCGACCGGCTCGCCGGCCTTCGGAAGCACAAGGACGGCAGGCGGTTTGTCCTTGTCCTTGTCCGCCACCCACACCGTGACATGCCGGTCGGATTCATCCGCGTCCGACTCATCCGCGTCCGACCGCCGCAGCCCCGACAGCCGCAAACGCAGCGGCACGAAGGTCTCAGGGGCGCCGACGGGGGGTGTCTCGATGATGTCCAGGTCGTCGCCCTCCTCGTGCAGCCCGAGACGGTCGACAGGCACATCCAGGAAAAGGTTCATCGGCATCGCCGTCATCGGCTCGACGCGGACATCGCCGCCGCCGGAGGACAGGTGGAAGCGGGTGCGTGCATGGTCTCCGGAGAGGGTTCTGCGCGAGACGGGCAGTTCCTTGCTGAATGCCAGATGCTTGTCGAGTGCCGTGACGGAGATCGTCTCCTCCTTGATCACCTCGGGCTCGATCAGGGTCAGGATCGTCCCGACCGCGTCGACGATGACGACGGCCGCCGCAGTTGCCGTGCCTGGCTGATCCGCCCCGCCGAAGTACCTCTCCAGCCTCAATGACTCCTGTCCGATGACAACATCCAGGTGCTCGCCGTCCCGGCGGAAGGACAGCGACTCATGGAGCACGTCGACCTTGAGCAGCAGGCTCGCGGCGGCGTGTCCCACATCGATGGCGGCGCCGCTGACACCGCGAGTCCAGATGGCCACGTCCCTGGAAGCGGAGAAGATCCGGTTGCCGGCACGCACGATGTACGTGTCGTTCCCGCCCCCTCCGCGGATCGTCGCCTCGGAGGCCGACACGTCGAAATGCTCGCCGGCTCCCGAGCCGCTCACAGTGGCCTTGGCCGCGTTGCGGACCGTCGCCCTTTGAGCACCGAGCACGCGATTCGGCAGGCGTCCCGGGTATTCGAACAGGATCCCTGGGCTGCCGAAAATCGTGAGGAACGAGAGCGCCACGTCCGATCCCTCGGCATCGATCTGGATCTCGGTGACCCCGCTCCCGCTTCCCTCGAGCAACGCGTTGCTTGGACGTCGCGCCTGGAAGATCGTTTCTTCCGATTGGGTCTGCAGAGAGACGTCGTTGAGACTGCCGACCTGGAGCAACTGACGATCTGCGCCTCCCATGACGTATTGAGTCGCCGTCTCGTGCTCCCACAGATCCATCGACAGCCAGGCGGTGCCGGACCGAAGTCCAACGGATCCCCTCTGTGGCAGGGTCACGCGCTTGAACGTCGTCGCCTTGACCTTTCCGGGCTGAAGGGCGAAGTTGTAGCGCTGGCTGGACTGCCCGTCATAGAAGGTGGCGTGCTTCACCGGATGCGTGGTGTCCGGAATCCTGGCGGTGTCGTAGCCTTGCTTGCCCAGTTGCCTGGCTTCGAATTCCAGGTCTGATTGCTGTTGGGCCTTCAGCGACTGGGAGAGCCTGGCCGCGGCCTCCCGGGCGGCCTTCTCCGTTTCCGCCCGCAGCGTGACATCGGTCGAGAAGCCGAAGGCCTTGGCGAAGCCCGCCGCCGCCTTGTCGTCGACGCTCGTCCCATCGCGGATGTACTGGCCGAACTCTTCGAACCAGAGCGCCGCCTGCACCACCGCGCTGGTGATGAACATCACGATCGCCAGGGGCGCCCCGACAGCGCCAAGGACGCTCGACGCCAGGCCGAGCGCCGTGCCGGCAACCGCTGTCGCGCCTCCGGCCAGAAACACGGCCGCGCCGACGACGGCACTGGCCGTCGCGACGATGAAGGACGTGCATGCCATGACGGTGTTGGCGATCGCGGACTTGCCGGCATGGCTGTCGATCCCCTGCCCGCTGTCCTTGAGGGCCTGCCATTCCAAGGCGCACGACGCGATCCCCAGGGCGGAGAGTCCGACATTGGCGGCGCCACCCGCCAGGCCCGCGCCGGCCAAGCGGAGCACGCCGGACCGCGCGACCGGCGCGAGCTTGCTCAAGGCCTGCCCCGCCATCATGGCCAGCCGGGAGATGACGATGCCCCCGCTCTGCACGACGCTCAAGCCCTTCTGGGTCGGGCTCATCACGTCCCAGTGGGCCAGGATCTGGTAGACACCCTGGGCGGTGTCGATGTAGTCGATCGCGCCGTCCACCTTGTTGAAGCCGGCCAGGACCTTCTTGCCCAGCGTCTTTCCGCTCGATGGCAGACGCCGCATCTCCGTCATGAACGGCCGGACGCTGTCCGGCGCCGCGTCGAGCAGCGCGCCGTAGGCCTTGCCGGACATCTTGCGGAACGCACGCGCCGCGTAAGCGAGCTTCACACCATCGCCGCTGTCGATGTAGCGCTTCAGCCGCGTGGCATCCAGGCGCAGTCCGTGCTCGCCGACCTGCACCACGCCGATCTCCCGGAGACCGGCGAGCGCGTTGTCCTTGTTCACGCGCAGCATCTTGTCGAAGTCGATGCCATCGTCGCCCTGGACGCGGCGCTCGATCGCCTTGACGACCTTCTCGACCGGCGTGTCTCCCTCGCGGCCCGGCCGCGACGGCGCCATGCCCTGCAAGTCGTCGAGACTCTGGCCGGTGCTTTTCAACCAGCCCTCGAAGTCCGCGCGCGTCGACGGCGACAGGTCCGCGAGGATGTCACCGAGCAGGCTGGTGGGACGGGTCGGGTCACCGCGCGCCGCCCTGAGCAGCGCCGCATCGCGCCACGCCTGCCCGTCGCCGAGGCCATCGCCACCGACTTCGGCGTCGGCTTCGGCTTCGGCTTCGGCCTGCCACGCCGATGTCAGCCTGTCGGCGATCGCGCGAGTTTCCGGCGAGGCCTCACCGATGAATGCGGCGCCGACGCCGGACTGCTTTTCCCGTTGGTCCAGCCACCCGCCCAGCGCCCGGAGCCGGTCGGAGATCTCGGCGTCGGGCTGATCGGACAACAGCGACGTCCAGTGCCGGAAGAGTTCCGGCTCGATCTTGAGCCGCGTCGCCGGATCATCCGGAAGATTCGCGATGTCGTGCAACAGGTCGCCTGTGAGGGGGCGGTCGTCGATGGTCGCGCCCAGCGAGGCCAGGAAGGTCAACGGGACATCGATCCCCTGCAGGGGCAGCGTGCGCCCCGCCAGGCCGTCCACGGTCGACGCCGACGCCAAAGCCCCATAAGCCTCGTCCCGGAAATCGGCCAGGCGCGTCAGCGCCGAGTCGTCATCCCCGACCACATTGGCGTCCTCCGCCTTCCCGGCCGGGTACTTGTCGGTCCGGACGATCTCCCCCGTGGTTTCGTCCTTCCTGAACTGCCAGGTCACGCCCGGCGCGTGTTTCTCCGGCGCCGCACCCGGATGCCTGCGCGTCGTGCGGGACGGTTGAGTGCCCTCGAGCCGGTTGTTCCGGATCAGCACCTCGCCGTACGCCACCAAGGTCGCGTCCTGACGGACGATGCGCTGGTCGAGCGCGGCTTTCATGAACGCGGCGCCGAAGCTGTCCGCCACGACCGGCGCCTCGATCGCGCAGGCCACGAGCGTGAGGTGCTTCGCCCTCGACCTCAGGCCGATGTGGTCCATCACCACGCCCACACGGGCCGCCAGTTCGACCGCGCCATAGCCGGCCAGCCGCTGCGTCCGCGTCGCGGGATCGTGACTGCCGTGACCGCTGATCTCGATCTTGACCGGCAGGTCGGGGGCGGCGTTCTTCAACAGGGCTTCGCCGTACCGGATCACCTGGTGTCCGAGCCGGTCCACCTGGATCCACACGGTGTCCTCGGGATGATTGCGGACCGTGCGTCGCGCGCCATGGACCATGACGAGGTCTTCTTCCATCTGAAGATGGACGACGAGCCGGGTTCCGGTGTCCGCGACCTTCAGGCCCGTGATCGCATCGCCGATGTCGCCATGCCACGATGTCGCCGGACGCTCGACCTGCGATTCCACGGGAAGCGGGGACAGGATGGACAGGGCCTCGCGCATGGCCGCGTCGTGGCGCACCCATCCCTCCCCTTGCCTGTCGGCCAGCACGGAACGACCCGCGACCAACCTGCCGTCCGTGAGCCTCAACTCGCCGGGCATGCTGTTGCGCATGGGGCCGGCCGCGGGGAAGAACTCGCGGAGGATGAAGTCGTCCATCGCCAGCATGTCCGCGTCCTGCCGACGCCGTGCCTCGAGGCCAGCATCGGCATCGGCATCGGCATCGGCATCTAAGGGTGCGAATCTCAGCACCGAGTCGGCCTGCCGGCCGTCCTTCATCCCGGGCCAGACGATGGTCACGGTCCCCGCCCGCCGGTCGAGCGTCTGCCTCGCCTCCGGCATGAACCGGGCCAGGCGCGGCAACGGGCGGGCGTCGTCGACGGCGGTCGCCGCCGGGGTCCGCAGGCGCTCGATCGTCGTGCCGCGCTCCGGCAGCACGTTCGGCAGGATGTCGCCACGGTGGACCCGACTGCCGTCCGGAAACCCTTCCCATCCGACGTCCGGACTCTGCCGGGCGTCGGTGAGGAAGATCGGCGTCGCCATCACCGCGCGGCGCGCCAGTTGCATGGCGGTGGCGTGGGTGACGTCCAGGACGTCCAGCGTGGCGCGGGCCTTGACGTCCTGCATGGTGGACATCCGGAAGACGGCATCCGCATCGACGGTGAACGGCTGCCCGCTCAGCAGGGCCTCCGTGAGCGCCAGCGTCTGCTGCGCGAAGGCACGGCCGATGGCGTCCGCCTGCGCATCCGCCTGCGCGTCAGGAGCAAGCCCGCGCATGCCCGCGACGGCGGCCTGCAGGCCATGCACCAGCGCCGCATCGGCGAGCGGCATTTCCATGAACTTGGTGAACTTCAAGCGCAGCTGCGAGGGCGTGATCGCCCGATCCACCACACCGATCGGCTGATCGCCCCAGACCACCTTTGCGGCCTGCCCGCTGTCGGCGGCACAGACGGCGGACAGCTTGACGTAGCCCTCGTGGAGGGTCGCGGGATCACGCCGCCAGAGGCCGTCCGCCAGCGATCGCGCGGCGTCCTGCAGCACGTGCTCCGACACCCCTTGCACCTTCGACAACAGGAACCGCAGCTTTCCCTGCACTGCCTCGACCACGGCATCCGGCGCGTTGCCATCCCGCTTGGCGATGCCGCCCGCGACCTGCGTCGCCCCCAACGTGCCGAACAGTTCGGAGAGCGGGCCGGCGCGGCCTGGCTGGACGTTGCGGGCCTCGTCACGGTCGATGGTGTGGACGCTGTCGATCCCGTAGGCATCGTCGAACTCCGCCGCGGGGTGCTTGTCGGTGCGGAGGATCTGTCCGGTCCCCGAATGCTTCCTGTAGAGCCACGTCGTCCCGGGCACGAACCGGCGGCTTTGCTCTCCCCGGAATCTCCGGGTCTTCTTCGATGGCGAACGGACGGCATCGAGGTCGTCGACCATCGTCACCGTCGCCGCATACGCGGTCAGTTCAACGTCTTCATGCAGCACCCCCTTGCTGATCGCGGCTTCCAGGAACTGCTCGGCATAGTCGCTGGCGACCATCGGCGCCACGAGCCCGCACCCGAGGAGCATGGCCTGCCGTGCCCTGGATCCCAGCTTCAAGCCCGCAACGAGCGTCGCCAAGCTGTCCGCCAGTTCGTCGGGCGTGAAGTCGGCGAAGACCTGCGAGCGCTTGAATTCATCGTGGCTGCCGTGGCCCTCGATCGTGATCTTCACGGGGAGGTCCGGTCGCACCTGTTCCAGCAGCTGTGCGCCATAGACGATGCGATGGTCCCCCAGGCGGTCCATCTGGATCCACACCACCTCATCGGGATGATTGCGGACGACACGCCGCGCGCCGCGGAGCATCGTCTTGTCGTCTTCAATCTGCACGTGCAGGCGCAGCTTCTTCCCGATCAACTCCCCTGCACCGTCCATGCCGTTCAGGGCATCACCCAGGCCTGCCCGCCAGGTCGACACCGCCGTGGCGGGCAACGGCTCGGCATAAGCCCCAAGGACAGCCTGCGTCTGACGAATGGCTCCGGTGTCGCGATACCAGCGGTCATTCACACGCTTGGCAAGCACCGCGTTGCTCGCGGTCAAGACGCCGTCCACCAGCTTCAGCTGGGACGGTGTCGCATTCTGCCGGGCGCCGACAACGTCGAAGAACGCGCTGACGATGAATTCATCCAATGCCTGGATGTCGGCGTCCTGCCCCCGACGCCCCTCGGCGCCGGCGCCCTCAGGGAGCGGCCGGAAGTGGAGCACCGAATCGGCCTGCCGCCGGGGCGGTTCTCCGCGCCAGGTGATCGTGATGGTGCCCTTGGCTCGATCGAGCGACTGTTTGGCCTTCGGCATGAAGTCCCTCAGCCTCGCCAGCGGCGCGGCGTCATCCACAGGACGAGAGAAGGGTTGACGGAGCCAAGCCAACGAGCCTCCCCGGTCCGGCAACAGCTCGGGAAGGAGATCGCCCCGATGGACGCGGCTTCCGTCCGCATGTTTCTCCCATCCTGGTGTCGACGCCGTGGTGGCGTCGCTCAGGTAGATCGGTTCGGCCATGATCCCCTGTCGCGTCAGATGCATGGCTGCGCCGTGCACGACTTCCAGGACGTCCAACGCCGTGGTGCCCGCCGGGCGTTTCAAGCCGGAGGGAGACAGCGCAGCCAGCTGGTCGACGTCGACGACGAACGGCCGGCCGGCCAGCAGCGCGTGGACAAGGTCGCCCGTCTGCTGGGCCAGCGCGATCCGGGCGGTGTCGTCCGGTGCGGAACCGGCGCGCATCGCCATCTGCTTCAAGGCCGCCCATCCGGCGTCGAGGGCACTCATGAACCCGGCCTCTGCGGCAGGCAGGAGCACCCCCTTCCTGAACGCGTCCAGCATCCGCGAAGGGAAACGAACGTCCTTCACCCAGCCTCGCGGGCGACCGTCCCAATCGACCGGGATCGTCGCGTCGGTATCGCAGTCATCATTCAGGTCTGCGAAGCCGTCGTACAACGCCATGGGATCCCTTCTCCAGAGCCCCTTGGCGATTTGTTTCGCGGTCGTAGAGAAGTCAAGCCCGGGATCCGCGTCCGTCGAGAGCGTTTGCTTCAACGACGCCTCGATGGCCTGGGTCAGCGCCGTCGGCACCGCGCCATCGAGCACGCCCATCCCCGACCGCTCCAGGACCTTGTCCAAGGTCCTGAACAGCTCCCTCAAGCTCCCGGCCGAACCCCATTGGCGGAACCTGTCCCGCGCCAGCTGCCGGTCGCCCCTGGATCCGTCAGCGTGGACGTGATCGTGTGTCCGCTCGATGGGACCGCCCCGGGCAACGGAAGACCTCAACGTGGTCGCCGGGTATTTGTCTGACTGGATGATCGCGCCGGTCAAAGGGTCCTTGCGGGAAATCCAGGTCACGCCGGGCTGATGCTCGAGAACAGGCGCACCGGGAAACTGCTGCGTTGACCGCGACAACAAGTCGTCTTCAAGACCGGGCGTCAACAACACCTCGCCGTACGACACGATCGTGGCACTGTCGGCCGTCAAGCCCTTGCGATCGGCCTCCTTCAGAAAATCGGCGCCGAAACTGTGGAGCACCCCGGGCGTCTCAAGCCTGCAGGAGATCAGCGCGACACGCTCCACCTTGGCCCTGAGCCGGAGATCCTGCTGGAGCGATGCCAGTCGATCCGCCAGCTCCGTCGAGGAGTAGCCCGCGAGCGTCTGGGCCCGGGTACGCAGATCATTTCTGCCGTGGCCGACGACTTCCAGTTTGATCGGCGTCTTGTCTGTCGCCCGTTCCAGCAGATGGCCCCCGGAGCGGACACGGTGCTCCCCATGCGGGTCGACCTGGATCCAGACGGCGTCATCGGGGTGGTCGATGATGCTCTGGACCGCGTAGCCCTGCCCGTCCTCTCCCGGCTCCATCTGCAGTATCAGGAGCAATCGGGAATTGACGCCGTCACCGTGGCTGCGGGGGACATAGCCGTCGGCGTGAAAAGCCCACTCGTCGACCGACGGGAATGGCCCGGGAGACAACGTCGGATTGAGCGCGTGCTGGACTTCCAGGAGCTTCTCGCGCCTCGTCGTCCACACGCCCGCCTTGCGCTCGGCAACCACGGCGCGTCCCGCCATCAGCTGGTCACCGTCGATTCGAATCAAGGCCGGCGCGGCGTTCACCGGCAGCGCGTCATAGGGCATGAATGCGCCGACGATGAACGTATCCAAGGTCCTGATGTCGATGTCCTGGCGCGCGCGGATGTCCGCCTCGCCACCCGCGTCGGCCCTTTTGAACTGGAGGGTCGTGGCGGCCTGACGACCGGACTTCGCCAGGGGCCATTCAATCGTGATGGTGCCAGCGGTCCGATCGATCGTCTGGCGCGCGAGCGGCATGAACGCCGCCAGCCGCGACAGCGGATTCGCATCGTCGATGTCGGCGGGTGGCGGCGATCGCATCCGATCGATCTCCGCCTTGCGCTCCGGCAGCAGATCCGGCAGGAGATCGCCGCGATGGATGGCACTTCCGTCCTGCTGGCGCTCCCATCCGGTTCCAGCGTCCTGGGAGATACCCGTCAGGTAGATCGGCGCCTCGACCACACCGTTGCGGGCCAGAGCCATCGTCGCGCCGTGCACGACCTCGAGCGAACGCAGCTGCGCGCGATGCACGTCGTTCGACGAGGCGCTCAAGACCTCCAGACGGTCCTTGTCGACGGCGAACGGACGTCCGCTCAGCGCGGACCTCAGCAGCGCCAGGGTCTGCTCGCTCAGGTGACGACGGAATGCATCGTTGAACGTCCGGCCGGACAGGTCGATCAACGCGCGTGAGCCGCCTTGCACGCCGGCCAGGAAGGCAAGTTCCCCGATGGGAAGCTCCAGGCGGGTCGGGTGTCTTGACAGCTCGGCGGAGGGCATCCTCACCTTGTCGAAGGCGCCGATCGGCAGATCATCCAACTCCCAGACACTCCGCTGCGGCGCGTACTCGCCGAACGCTTTGGACAGCGCGGCGAAGCCGTCGTACAACAGGTCCGGATCCGCCTGCCAGAGGCCGTCGGCGATCATCTTCGTCGCGGTCGCCCGGCCGCTGACGCTGCCTTCCGGCGCAGTCCCGCCGCATGCCTGCACGGCATCACGCACAGCCGCCGTGATCGCATCGGGTGTCTCGCCCAGGGGCGCCACCTGGCCATCAGGCACTTGCTTCAAGGTGCGCTTCAAGGTCGCGAGCACCTCGAACAACGTGCCGGCATGGCCTGGCAGACGGATGGCATCCGCTTCATCCACATCGTCCGAGAACACCACGGGTCGACGAACGTCGGTGCGACGCGGGGTGGCGATGATCCCGTCCTCGAAGCCCTGCGGGTGCTTGTCCCTGCGAACGACCTGCTTCGTCCCGGCATCGATATGGAAGCTGAAGGTTGCCTCCGGGCGGTGCACGCCCGACGGCGCATCGCCATGGGGCTGCGTGTGACGCGATCCGAAAGGCGAGAAGGCCACGTTTTCGGCGTAGGCGGTCAACGTCGCCGCCGGCCTCAGGAATCCGGCCTTGTCGGCGGCCAGCAGAAACTCGGTGGCGAAGCTGCGGGGAAAGACCGGCGATTCCTGCGTGCAGGAAAAGAGCGTGACCCGGTCGACGCGTCGGGGCAGCCTCAGTTCTCCGAGCGCCTTGCGCACGCGCGCGGCCAGCGCTCCGGCCGAATAGTCGGCCAGCGCCGCCTCGTCCAGATTCCCCAGCCTCGTGCCATGCCCGACGACGACGAGCTTGATGAGGCCGTCCGATGCGAGACCGCGGATCCATTCCTCGCCGTCGGCGATCCTGAATCCGCCGTCCCGATTGAGCTGGACCCACGCCGTCTCTCCGGCTTCCTTGCGCGTCAGGAGGCGGGCGTTGTAGTCGATCTCATCGTCTTTCTCCATCTGGAGGACGAGCGTCAAGCGTTTGCCGCCCTTCATGAACCGGGGCGGCGCGAGCGCCAGGCGCGCTTGGGTTCCCGGGAACGATCCTGGGATCCGGTCGTGCACCCAGAGCGTCCCGACCGCCCTCTTGATCGCGTCGGCATCGCCGACCCAGCGTCCCTCCTTCTCCGTCGCCACGCGCAGCTTGCCGACGAAGATCTCCTGGCCCTTCAACCGGATCTCGGGAGGCAAGCCGTTCTCCGGCTTGTCGACCACGCGAAGGAAGTGGGCCCGGATGAAGTCGTCGATCTGGCGGATCTGCCGGTCCTGGTGCAGGCGCTGCTGCGGTGTGGCGCCAGCCGGCAGCGGATCGACGTGCACGGCCGCCCTGAACGGCCGCTCGTCGATCGCCGACGCGCGCTCGCTGTCGAGCGCCAACGCGATGTCGATGCGCCCCTGCTCGCAGTCGAGTGTCTGCACCAGACGACGTTTGCCTCGCGTCAGCCCCTTCAACGGGGCCGCCGTGTCGATGGTCTGGTCGACGTCCCGCAGCGGCAGCGGCGGAGACATCGGCGCGCACAGCTCGTCGAGGAGGTCCGCGTCGCTGACAAGGAGCGACCCGCCGGAGAGTTCGCGCCACTCGCCCGACTCGCGCTTGAGCAGGGAAACGAAGCGCGGCGCCATCGACAAGCCGCGCCTGGCCAGGCGCTGCTGCATCAGGAAGGTCGCCCGCAGCGCATGCAGTCGATGCTGGTCCGCCGGGTCCGCCGACCGCGCCATGAACGTCACCGCGTCCGCATCGATGAGGAAGGGCTCCTTCAACACCGTGGCCCGCACCACCTGCGCCATCACCTGCGCCATCGCCACGCGCGCGCCGTCATCGGGCGTCGCGGCCAATGCCAGCATCCGCATCGCATCGGACATCGCGACGACGAACGCCAGCCCGTCGCGTTGCACCACAAGCGAGGTGCGCAGTTCCGGCCGGCCCCGCAGGTCGAGGTCGGACGCTTCGGCGAACCAGCCCGAAGCAACGTCCTCGAAAGCAAGACGTTCCTTCCGCGCGCCGCGCGTGATCTCGAAAGCCTCCGCCGTCTTCAGATACGCGTCACGGAGCTTGAGCGGATCCAGCTCGCGAAGACCCGCGACCAGGGTCTCGCCGGCCTCGCGCACGAGCGCGTCCGCCCGTGTCGCGAGCGCTTTCCCGAACTCGGCTTCGATCCTGTCGATCGCCGACTTCGACGCGGCGGCGGGGGTGGCTTCCGCCGCCACCTCCGCGTCGTGCGCCAGCACGTTCCACAGCGACGCGATCGCCGCGTCGGCCAGCCGCGGATCCTGCGCCATGGCGTCTTCCAGCCTGGGCAGATGCCGTCGCAGTTCCTGCGCGACCAGATCGAACAAGCCCGGATTCGGCATCGCGTGCAGCGCCTTGCTGTCCTGCGACGTCGCCTTGATCAGCGGGGTGTACGGCCACGGCGCGCGGCGCCAAAGCGGTGGTGTCCACGGCGCCGCGGGCGGCGACTTGTCGTCGAACGCGGTCGCGTCGTTCTGTGCGATGACAGAGGTCGAGGTCGAGGTCGAGGTCGAGGTCGAGGTCGAGGTCGAGGTCGAAGGGGTTTGCGCGTGGGAAGTCATGACGGCTGTCGCGGGGAATCCAGATCCCGCGTCAGTGGCAACCCCCGCCGCGCGGTTGTCAGGTTCGACGACGCTTGTCGCCGGAGAACCCGGGCCTCCGGCAACCGCACGCCACCGGACAACTACACTGCCGCCCGATGCTGAACCGCATTTCCTTCCGCCAGATGCTGCTGATCGGCTTCCTGTCGATCGCCGGCCTGCTCGCCGCCGCGTCGCTGGGCGGCCTGCTGACGCTCGAACGCCTGACGATGCAGAGCCGCGAGGCCGTCGTGCGCGCCGCGCGCATGAGCAGCGAGGTGCAGCAGCTCGGCGACCGGGGCGTCAGCATGGAGCGCGCCGCGCGGCAGTACGCCGTCCTGGAGGACCGCGCGCTGCGCCAGCGCTTCGACGAGGACGCCGCCGACGCCGAGCGCCTGCTCGCCCTGCTGCGCGCGCAAGGCCTGGCCCCCGCGCCGCTGGACGCCTGGAAGACCAAGCTCGCCGAAGTCCGCGCGCTGCTGGACACGCCCCGCGCGATCAATCCGCGCAAGCGCGAGACCGACCTGATGACGCGCTTCCGCGAACTCGGCGGCCTCACCGGCAGCCTCGCCGAGGACGTCCGCAGGCACGCCGAGACCAGCAACCGCGTGCTGCAGGACAAGCTCGAGAACGGCCGCGTGCTCCTGGGCCAGCAGGTGCTGGGCGCCATCGCCCTGGCCGCGCTGCTGTCGCTGGTCTTCGGCATCTTCCTGACCCGGCCGCTGCGCCACCTCGCCCGCGCCATCAAGGGCCTGGGCGAGAACCGCCTCGACGACCGCATCGAGATCCGCGGCCCCGCCGACCTGCGCGTGATCGGCCAGCGCCTGGACTGGCTGCGGCTGCGGCTGGCGGAACTCGATGCCGACAAGGCGCGTTTCCTGCGGCACGTCTCGCACGAGCTCAAGACCCCGCTGGCCGCCCTGCGCGAAGGCACCGCGCTGCTGGAGGACGAGGTCGCCGGCCCGCTCAACGACAAGCAGAAGGAAGTCGCCCGCATCCTGCGCGACAACACCGCCGTGCTGCAGCGCCAGATCGAGGACCTGCTGCGCTTCAACGCCGCCGCCTTCGAGGCCCGCGACCTCAAGCCGCAGCGCACCGAGCTCATGTCCCTGATCCAGGGCACGATCGATCACCAGCGGCTGCAGTGGCAGGCACGCGGATTGCACGTCAGCCTGTCCGGCGGACCGCTCGAGGCGGACGTCGACCCGGCCAAGATCGCGGCCGCGGTCGGCAACCTCCTCTCCAATGCGATACGCTTCGCCCCGCCCGGCGGCCGCGTCGACATCGACCTCGCGCGCCGGGACGGCCAGCTCACCATCGACCTGCGCGACGACGGTCCCGGTGTCGCCCCGGCAGACCAGGCCCGCATCTTCGAGCCCTTCTACCGCGGCGAACGCCAGCCCGAGGACGCGCTCAAGGGCACCGGCATCGGCCTGTCCATCGTCACCGAATACATCACCGCCCATGGCGGCCACATCGACCTGCTGCCCGCCGACCAAGGCGCCCATTTCAGAATCACGCTGCCATGCGCCCACACGCCCCGGTTCCTGAAATCCTCGAACGCATGACGACGCGCGGCCTGACGGCCGCCGGTGGCCGGGCCTCGCGGGTCGCCACCTCGGTCACCTCCTCGGTGGCCTCCTCGGTCGCTGCGCCGCTCCTGGCCACCCTCGTTGCGCTCGGCGCCGCCGGCTGCGCCCAGCAGCCGCCCCGCACCATCGTCAAGGAAGTGCGCGTGCAGGTGCCGGTGCAGGTGCCCGTCGTCGCGCCGACCGACAACGCCGCGCGCATCGTGCTCAACCTCAACGACCGGCTGCGCCAGATGAGCCCGCTCGAGCTCGCGCAGGAAGTCGCTCCGCGCGACGACGCCGCGCTGCCGCCCGGCAACGCGGTGCAGCTCGCGCTGGCGCTGATGTTCAGCCACGCCAACGGCGAGACCTTCCGCGCCCAGACGCTGCTCGACCAGGTCCTGCGCGACGCGCGCCCCGAGGCCGACGAATGGCGCCCGATGGCGCAGTTCCTCGTCGACCGCGTGGCCGAGCAGCGCCGCATGGAAGGCGAACTCGACAAGACCCGCCTGGCCCGCGACGAC
>CBIHMU010000059.1:0-37175 GCA_966211105.1 uncultured Burkholderiales bacterium | reverse complement strand
CCCCGTCCGCCCAGCCCGCCAAACCCCATCGCCGCCGGGTCCGCAGAACCCGAGGCACCTCGCTTGCCCGCGTCAACACTTGCATAGGGGTAAACCAAGAGTGTTCAGACCTGCATTCTGAACGGCACAAACAAGCTGGTCGCACTAGCATTGCGACATCACGACGACACCCCGCACGGAGACTGCCATGGCACGCCAAGCGACCGACCTGATGGCGCAGTACGCCGCCTACCACCGCGACCGCCGCAACATCGCCACGCATTTCGTCGGCATCCCGCTGATCGTCTTCGCGATCGGCGTGCTGCTCGCACGGGCGCAGTTCCACATCGCCGACTGGACCGTGTCCGCCGCCTGGGTGGTGTGGAGCGCCGCGACGATCTGGTACCTGACACGCGGCAACGTGGTCCTCGGACTTGCCACCGCCGTGGTCAACGCGGTGCTGATGGCCCTGGCGCACCCGCTGGCGGCGGGCTCCTTCGGCGGCTGGCTCGCCTGGGGCCTGGGCAGTTTCGTCGTGGGCTGGATCATCCAGTTCGTCGGCCACTACTACGAGGGCCGCAAACCCGCCTTCGTCGACGACCTGATCGGGCTGCTGGTGGGTCCGATGTTCGTCGTCGGCGAGGCCCTCTTCGCGATGGGCTGGGGCCGCGACCTGCTCGCCGAGATCGAGCGCCGCGCCGGCCCCACCCACCTGCGTGACCTGACCCATCCCGCTTGATCGGGCGGGTGCCCGATCCCCGGGACAGGCGGCGATCGGGATCTCGCTCCTTGGGGGGTCGGGTCTTGCAGGGGCTTGCGGCGCGCTGCCAAGGCGCTTATCTTGAGCGCTCGATGTCCCTCAGCCATTCGCCAGGATTCCGTCAGGATTCCGCCAGGAGGCCCCATGAAACCGGTGTCCGAACTGTTGAAGAACCGCGGCCCGAGCGTCTGGCGCATCACGCCGGAAGCAACGGTGTTCGATGCACTGCATCTGCTCGCGCAACATGATGTCGGCGCGCTGCTGGTGATGGAGGGCGAGCGGCTGCTCGGCATCTTCTCGGAGCGCGACTACACCCGCAAGATCGCGCTGCAGGGACGCGACTCGCGCAACACGCAGGTCAAGGACGTGATGACGGCCAACGTGTTCGTCGTGAAGCCCGACACCGAGTGCCGCGAGTGCATGAGCCTGATGAGCCAGCGCAAGATCCGCCACCTGCCGGTGGTCGAGGGAGCGACCGTCGTGGGCATGCTGTCGATCAGAGACCTGATGGACAACATCATCGCGGACGACGAGCTGACGATCGCGCAATTGCAGAGCTACATCTACGGCTGAGGGCTGACGGCTAGCCGCCCCAGAACTGCAAGGCGCGATCGGCGCCTGCCTTGGCGCCGCGTTGCTTGGGCGGTTTGTCCGACGGCGCCGGCGTGCCCATCGCGATCCAGCCGAGCAGCGTCTCGCCCGGCTCGCAGAACGCGGCGATCAGCCCCGGATCGCGCGCCTTCGCCCCACTCAGCATCTTCCCGCCGAAGCCGAGCGCCTGCGCGGCGTTCAGGAAGTTCGTCAGCGCCCCGCCCACGCAGGCCCATTGCTCGTGCGCCGGCACCTGCGGATGCCCCAGGTCCAGCCGGGCGACGACCGCCACCGTCACCGGCGGTCGCAGCGCGCGTTCCTCGTCCATCGCCAGGCCCGCCGCGTCCTTGCCCGCGCGGCGCGCGGCCTCGGCGAACAGCGCCGCCATCGACCGCTTCGCCGCGCCGCGCACGACCTTGAAACGGAAAGGCACCAGCCCCGCGTGGTCCGGCGCGTGCAGCGCGGCGTCGACCATCAGGCGCAGCTGCTCGTCATCGGGGCCGGGCTCGATCAAGTACTTCGGTCCGACCGAAGCGCGCGCCAGCAGCAGCTGCAGGGCGTCGTCGTTCATGGCGGCATTCTTCATCGATTCAACTTCCGGCGCGCCGCGTAGGAACAGGCATCGACCAGCATCACCAGCGCCAGCATCGCCAGCAGCACGGTGCAAGTTTCGCGCATCTGGAACAGGCTGAGGTGCAGGCTCAACATCTGGCCGAGGCCGCCGGCCCCGACGACGCCCAGCACCGTCGCGGCGCGGATGTTGTTCTCCCACCGGTACAGCGTGTAGCTGAGCAACTGCGGCGCCGCCTGAGGCAGCGTCGCGAACGCGAACACCTGCCCGCGTGAGGCGCCCGCCCAGCGCAGGGCCTGGGCGGTCTGCGGCGGCGCGTTCTCGAGCGCCTCCGCCATCAGACGGCCCAGCACGCCGGTCGTGTGCAAGGCCAGGGCCAGCGTGCCGGGCATCGGCCCCAGGCCGGCCGAGACCAGCAGGATCGCCGCCCAGACCAGCTCCGGCACGCTGCGCAGCGCGTTCAGCAGCAGCCGCGAAAGCCAGCGCAGCGGCCCTGGCGGCCGGCTGGCCACCAGCGCGATCGCCAGCCCGGCCACCGCCGCCAGGCCGCTGCCGAGCGCCGACATCGCCAAGGTCTCCAGCGCCCCCTGACCGACGCGCGCGAGAAACGCCGGCGCCCATTGCGGCGGGAAGAACTCCGCGATGAAACGCCCCATCTGCGCGAGCGCGCCCGCACCGAGCAGCTCGCCCCAACGCAGCGGCAGCGTCGCGAAGCTCGCCACCCCCAGCGTGAGCAGACCGGCGAGCAGGGCGCGCACGCCCCATCGCGCGGCGGGGCGACCGGCAGGTCGCGACGCTTCCGCCCCCTGCCCGGCCTCCCGCGCGGGACGCAGCCAGGCGCTGATCCGGTCGGCCATCGCCACGAGTGCCATGAACACCAGCAGGATGGTCGCGACCTCCGACCCCGCGAACATCTTGGTCGCGTTGTCCAGTTGCTGCCCCAGCCCGCCGGCGCCCACGAAACCCAGCACGACCGAGGACCGGATCGCGCATTCCCAGCGGTAGACCGTGTAGCTCACCAGTTCGTCGGCGCAGCCGGGCATCGCGCCGAAGAGCAGCGCCTGCAGACGTCCGGCGCCGCCGCGCAGCAGCGCCTGCGTGGGCGCGGCGTCGGCGCTTTCGAGGATCTCGGCGTAGACCTTGCCGAGCATGCCGCCATAGGACAGCGCGATCGCCAGCACGCCCGCGCCGGGCCCCAGGCCGATGACGCGCACCAGCATCAGCGCCCAGACCAGCTCCGGCACCGAGCGCAGCACGACCAGCACCAGGCGCACGGCGCCGCGCAACGCCGCGGGCATCGTCCCCATGCGGCCCGCCACCGCCGACACCGACAGCCGCGCCGTCGCCAGCAGCGCCATCGGCACGGCGACCACCCACGCCAGCGCCAGGCCCACCGTCGCCATCGCGATGGTGCGCCAGGTGTCGCCCGCCAGCATCGCCAGGAACTCGGCATCCACGCGCGGCGTCAGGAACTGCGCGCCGAATCGCAGCGTCGCGCGCAGGCTGCGCGGGTCCAGCAGTTCCCAGGGCCGGAACTCGCACCAGACCAGCAGCGGCCACAGCAGCACCAGCAGCCCGACGGCCAGGCCGAGACGTCGCGTGGCGGCAGGATCGCGGCGCCACGGCGCGGCAGCGGCCGCGCTCATCGACACATCGCCTGAGGCAGCGCGGTCGGCCGCGCCGCCTCCTCGGCCACGGACGGCGGCTCATTCAGCAGGTCCGCATAGATCTCGTCGAGCTGCCGCGCGCCCAGGTCCCGCGGCGGGCCGTCGTAGACGAGGCGGCCCTCGCGCAGCGCGATCACGCGCGGGAACAGCCGGCAGGCCAGATCCACCTGGTGCAGGCTGCACACGAGCGTCCGGCCCTGCGCGCGGGCGCTGTCCCGCAGCACCTCCAGGACGCGCTGCGCGCGCTGCGGATCCAGCGCCGACAGCGGCTCGTCGGCGAGCCACAGCCGCGCCTTGGCCACCAGCAGCCGCGCGACCGCGACGCGCTGGCGTTCGCCGCCGGACAGCTGATCGACGCGCGACCAGAGCCGGTCGCCGAGTTCCAGCCGGTCCAGCGCGTCGAACGCCAGACGCGCCTGCGCCTCGGTCGGGCTGAGCAGCATGCGCAGGCTGTCGGCCATGGAAGCGCCGGGCAGCCGCCCGGCCAGCACCGCCGTCACCACGCGCTGGCGCGGGGGCAGGGGCGGATGCTGCGGCGCCAGCATCAGTTCGCGCCGCAGCCAGTGGCGGTCGCGCGACGACAAGGCCCAGGCGTACTGGCCCGCCAGACGCAGGGTCCCCGCGGCCGGCGCCAGCGCCAGCGCCAGCGCGTGCAGCAAGGAGGTCTTGCCGGCGCCCGAGGCGCCGATCAGCGCGACCTGCTCGCCGGCCTCGATGTGCAATGACAGCGGCTCGATCAGCGTGCGCGCGCCGGCGCGCAGATGCAGACCGTCCAGTTCCAGCAGACGCACGCGATCGCCTCAGTTCATTTCAGCAGTCCGGCGTTCTCGGCGGCGGCCTTGATGCCGGCGTAGTTCTCCGGCTGGGTCGGCACGAAGCGCGTCGCGCGCTGCAGGTCGAGGATCTCCTTGCCTTCGGGCGTCGACGGGTTCAGCTTCAGGAACGCGGCCTTGAGCTTCTCCTTGGTCGCGGCCGGCATGTCGGCATGGACGCTCCAGTTGTAGTCGTAATACGGCGGCGTCGTGAAGAACACCTTGACGGTCGAGGTGTCGACCTTCTTCTCGGCGACCAGCTTCTCCCAGACGGAGATGTTGAGCGCGCCCGCGTCGACCTTGCCCGAGGCCACGGCGGCGACGGTGGCGTCATGCGCGCCGGAGAAGGAGATGCGCCTGAGGTCGGTGTCGGGGTTGATCTTCGCGGCCAGCAGGAAGGAACGCGGCATCAGGTGGCCCGAGGTCGACGACGCGGAGCCGAAGCTGAGCGTCTTGCCCTTCAGGTCCTCGAGCTTTCCGATGCCCGATTTCGCGTCGGTGATGAAGACGGAACGGAACTTCTCGTCCTCCTCGCGCTGGACCAGCGGCACGATCTTGCCGCCGGCGCGCACGTTGGCCTGCACGAAGGTGAAGCCGCCAAACCAGGCCAGGTCGATCTTCTTGTTGACGACCGCCTCCACGGCGGCGGCGTAGTCCGTGACGGGGGTCCATTCGACCTTCACGCCCAGTTCCTTCTCCAGGTACCTGCCGAGCGGCGCGAACTTGCGGGCGAGCTCGGTCGGCGATTCATCGGGGATGGCGGTCACGCGCAGCACTTGCGGCGACTGCGCCAGCGCGGGCCCGGCAAGACCCGCGGCGATCAGCGACGCGGCGACGATTCCCTGCAGCGCACGGCTGACTTGTCGGAAGAGGCTAGGCATCAAAGGCTCCGGTAAAGGGGAAGAAGCTTCAGGACAGTGGCGGAGAGACATGGGAGTCGAACCCACCCGACGGCGCGTGGCGCCGTCCACCGGATTTGAAGTCCGGCCGATCCACCAGGATCGTTGTCTCTCCATTGATCGTTGAACGTTCATCATGGCGCGTTCAGGCGCGTTCAGGCGCCTTCAGGCGGGCTCGGCGGCGTCGGCGCGGGCCGCGCCGCCCCCCTCATGATTGTCGATGAACAGCCGGCTGTCGGTCCGCAGCCGGTGGGCGTCGCCGACGCGCCGCAGCACGCCGACCTTGTCGAAGAATTCGAGCACCTGGATCGCGCGCTTGCGGCCCAGGCCGCTGCGGTCGCGGAACAGCGCGGCCGTCACGTCGCCGCCGACCGCCGAGGCCCGTGCGATGCGGGCCAGTTCGTGGATGGCCGCCGGCGCGTAGTACAGGTCCTTGACGACCTGGAACAGCTCGCCCCGCTGGGACAGGCGCGACAGCGTCGTGCGCACCAGGGCCTCGGGCTCATGCGCATCCTTGGCCAGGTCGCGCGCCCAGGCGCCTTCGAACCCCGCCGACAGCAGGCGCGGCATCACCTTCTGCGCCAGGCGCTCGTCGAGGGCCGACAGCTGGATGCCGTGCGCCGGCAGGTGGGCCGACGCGCCGCTGATCGCCACCTGCCCCGCCGACGCCATCCGCCGCACCAGCGCCTGCCACAGCGGCTCGGCCATCCGCGGCGCGGCCAGCCGGCGCCAGCGCGCGAGATCGGGGCCGAGCTCCTCGGGCTGATCCTCGTGATACCGCGCCAGCCGCGCCAGCGCGACGGCTTCCCACTGGGCCGTCTGCGCCGCGCCCAGCGCCCAGACCGGTCCGTCGGCGCCCAGCACGACCGTCGAGGCGCCGGCCGCGGCGAGCAGCGTCACGCGGGCGTCGCCGGCGACGCCCTGGCCGGCGGCGAAGCGCGCGAGATCGACGCCCATCGGGGCCTGCGCCAGCAAGCCCGCGAGCCGCCGCGCCGGCGAGTCCGCAGTCAGCGCGGCGAGTTCCGCGAGCCGCTGCGGCGTGCGGCGATAACGCGCGGGCGCCTGCGGATCGAGCACCACGCCGCCCGCCAGCGCGCGCGTCGCGGACGCGTCGCGCAGCACGACGCGATCGCCGGCCCACGCACCGATCGATCGATGCAGCACGAGCTGCACCACGCCGTCCCCGCTCGGCTGCAGCGCCTCGGCCACCGCCACGGGGCTCACTCCCTCTCCCGCTTGCGGGAGAGGGCGGGGGTGAGGGCCAGCAGCCTCCGCGGTACCCAAGCCTCCGAGCACCGCCACCGAGCCAGTGACCGCTTGCGCGCCCACATGGACGTGCACCGGCACACCGCTGCGCAGCGCCTTCATCTCTTCGGGCCACACCCGCAAGCGCACGTCGATGCGATCCGTCCACTGCGCGATCTCCGGCGCGGCCAGCCATTGACCGCGTTCGACCTCGTCCTTCTCCACACCGGCCAGGCCGATGGCGACGCGCTGGCCGGCCGAGGCGCGTGCGGCCGGCTCGTTCTGCGCATGCAGGCTGCGCACGCGGCCGCGCCGCGGCGACTGGCCGGGGGCGGGCGGCAACAGCAGCAACTCGTCGCCGATCGCCACCGTGCCCGCATGCGCGGTGCCGGTGCAGACGGTGCCGACGCCGGCGAGGCTGAACACGCGGTCCACCGCCAGCCGGAAGCCGCGCCCCGCAACCTCGCGTGACGGCAGCGCCTCCGCTTCGGCGATCAGGTGCCCGCGCAGCTCGCGCACGCCCTCGCCCGCCGTCGCGGCGACCTCGAACACCGGCGCCTCCGCGAACGGCGTGCCGGCCACCAGCGCGCGGATCTCCTCGCGCCGCCGGGCGCGCGTGGCCCCGTCGACGCGATCGCACTTGGTGAGCGCGATCGTCCCGCGCGCGATGCCGAGCAGCGTCAGCAGCGCCAGGTGCTCGCGGGTCTGCGGCATCACGCCGTCGTCGGCGGCGACCAGCAGCAGCGCGTGGTCGATGCCGGTCGCGCCGGACAGCATCGTGTGCACCAGGCGCTCGTGCCCCGGAACGTCGACAAAACCGATCCGACGGCCCTCGCCCTCGCCCTCGCCCTCGCCCGGCATGCGGGCATCGGCATCCATGAACGCGTACCCCAGCGCGATGCTGATGCCGCGCCGCTTCTCCTCGGGCAGGCGGTCCGTGTCCACGCCGGTCAGCGCCTTCACCAGCGTCGTCTTGCCGTGGTCGATGTGGCCGGCGGTTCCGACGATCATGCGAGCGACTCCTTCAGCCGCGCGAGCTGCTCGATGAAGTCGGGTTCCTCCCGGGCCTCGTCGAGGCAGCGCAGGTCCATCCAGAGCTCGTCGGCCTGCACGCGCGCGATGACCGGCAGCGGCAAGGCGCGCAGCGCCGTGAGCAGCTCGTCGAGCGCGCGGCCGATGCCGCGCTTGCCTGGCAGCTTCGGCGTCAGCACGAGGCCCGCCGACGGCAGCGTCTCCACGGGCAACGAGCCCGAGCCGATCTGCCCGCGCATCGCGCTCACCCGCGCGCCGAAGCGCGGCGCGACGGCGTCTTCCACGCGTGCCAGCAGCCGCTCCGCCTGCGCCTCGATCTGTCCGACCGGGCGCGTCAGCAGCCGCAGGGTCGGCAGGTCCTGCGTCAGGCGGTCCGGCTGCAGGTACAGGCGCAGCGTCGCCTCCAGCGCGGCCATCGGCAGCTTGGACAGCCGCAACGCGCGCTTCATCGGGAACTTGCGGATCTTCTGCACCAGGTCCCGGCGACCGACGATCAGCCCGGCCTGCGGCCCGCCGAGCAGCTTGTCGCCGCTGAAGGTCACGACGTCGCAGCCGTCGGCCAGCATGGCCTGCGGCAGCGGCTCGGCCGGCAGCCCCCATTGCGCCAGATCGACCAGCGAGCCGCTGCCGAGGTCCGTCATCAACGGCACGCCCGCGGCCTTCGCGATCGGCGCGAGCTCGGCCTCGCTCACCGACGAGGTGAAGCCCTGGATCGCGTAGTTGCTGGTGTGGACCTTCAACAACAGCGCGGTCTCAGGGCCGATGGCCGACGCGTAGTCCCGCGCGTGCGTGCGGTTGGTCGTGCCGACCTCCACCAGGCGCGCCCCCGCCGCCGCCATCACGTCGGGCATTCGGAACGCGCCGCCGATCTCCACCAGCTCGCCGCGCGACACGACGGCTTCCTTGCCGCCCGCCAGCGCGGCGATGCCCAGCAGCACCGCGGCGGCGTTGTTGTTGACGACCGTGGCCGCCTCGGCGCCGGTGATGTCGCACAACAGCGATTCGACCAGGCTGTCGCGGTCGCCGCGCTCCCCGCGCGCCAGATCGAACTCGAGGTTGTTGGGCGAACTCATGCAGGCCAGCACGTGGCGCAGCGCCTCGTCGGCGAGCAGCGCGCGACCCAGGTTGGTGTGCAGCACCGTGCCGGTGAGGTTGATCACCCGGCGCATGCGCGGCGCGAGGCGCTGGACGCACAAGCGATCGAGCTCGGCCGGCAGCCGGTGGAGTTCATCCACCGTGAAGGTGCCGGCCAGCGCGCGCTCGCGCGACGACTCGAGCAACCGGCGCGCCTCCGCGGCGACGAAGGCATGGCCGTGCCGCGCCATCAGGTGCGTCACCGCCGCGTCGCGCAGCAGGCGATCGACGGAGGGAAGGTCCTTGGGGGCCGCGACCGGATCCTTGCTGCTGACCGGGGAGCCTGCCGTCGGACCATGAACCATGGATGCCTCGGGCTTCATGCTCAGTGCCCTCCGGGATCCGGCGGCGGCGCCTCGGCCTCGCCGAGGATCAGCAACGGATTGAAGCCCTGCCGCACCAGCCCCAGTTCACCGACCAGCAGGTCCAGCGTCAGCGTCGCCAGATCGTCGGCCAGCGGCTCGACCTGCAGGTCCTTCTCCATGTGGACCTGCTTGAGGTAATGACCGCAGGTCTCGCAACATTCGGCCGCGACCGCGTCGGACTTGTTGCCGTCGTCGTCGACCAGGCTCTGGAAGCTGATGCCCTTCGTGCCCTGGCAGTGGGTGCACTTGATGCGCACGTAGTGCCACTGGGCGCCGCACAGCGAGCAGGCGAGGAAGCGCTGCCCGGACTGCTCGGCCGCGATGCGCGTGATCGAGGCCACCGGCCGCGAGCCGCAGCACGGGCAGACCGTGGGGTCGTCGATCATGCCGAAGGGCGCGACATGCTCGCCCTGGTCGCTGTCGTCGTAGCGCGCCTGCAGCCGCACGACGAGGCGCGCCCAGTACACCTGCAGGGCCGCGGCGATCAGCGGCGCCGCCGCCGGGTCCAGGCCCGGACCGCCGCCTGCCAGCAGCGCGCCCGCCTGCTGCTCCAGCCAGTCCGCGTCGGCGTCGGCCAGCTGGGCCACCAAGGCCTTCGCCGGATCCGGGACGGCCGCGGTCCGCATCGTGGCCAGCAGCGCGCGCAACTCCTCGCGCCACGCCGGATCCCGCCGGAAGGTCGCGACGTCCAGCGGCGGCAGACCGCCCACCATCGCCCCGTTGATCAGCACCTCGTCCGGCAATGCCACCGCGTCCGGCCGCTTGAAGCGCTCATGCTGCGCCTGCGCCAGTTCGGCCACGAACAGCAGGTAGTCCCGCATCGCATGCCCCTCGGCCAGCTGCCGCAGGCGCGCGGCGCGCTCGGCGAAGAGGCCGGGCTCCGGCACCTTCACCGGCGCGGCGCGCGGGCCTGCGTTGACCGCGATCTCTTCCGGGGTCATGACCCGGATGGGGGGGGACGATGTCATGCGCGTGGCCGCTCCTTCGCTTCCTTGTGCCACAGCGGATGATGGTGCGCGGCCCAGGTGTCGGTGACCGTACCACGGGTCATCGCGCGGAACGAGCCCTTGACCCAGATGGCCGCGTAAACGTGGATGATGATCGTCAGGATCAGGATGGCCGCCGAGGCCGCATGCAGCAGCACCGCGATGCGGCGCATCAGAATGTTGCCCTCGGGGAACCAGGCGTGCCAGAACATGAAGCCGGTGACCAGCAGGATGGTCAGCGTCACCACCATCACCCAGAAGACGATCTTCTGGCCGGCGTTGTACTTGGCCGCGGGCTGGACGCCTTCCTTGCCGGCGCCGGTGATCATGGCGGGGCTCTGCCGCATCCATTGCGAGTCGGCATCGATCCAGAGGTTGTCCCGCCACATCCGCGCTGCGAGGAAGGCGAAGGCGATCACCATGCCCAGCCCCATGTAGGGATGCAGCACGCGCGTCCACGGTCCGCCGCCGAAGAGGTTGCTGAGGAAGAAGAGACTGGGGTGGAAGAAGGCCAGGCCCGAGAGCCCGGCGCACAGGAACAGCAGCACGATGAGCCAGTGGTTGAGCCGCTGGCTGTCGCGATAGCGTTGCAGCAACATGAGGGTCTCCCGGTGGGTCAGAGGCCGCCGCTGGGCGGGGTGTAGCTCGAACGCCTTGGTGCGTCACCCGGCGGGCCGTCAGGGCCCTCGCCCCGCTTGGCGCGCTCGTCGGCGAGTTCCTCCTCGGGATCCGGCTCGTCGTGCGCCGTCTTCTGCGGACCGACCTTCATGTAGTGGAAGAAGCCGGCCACCGCCGCGCCGACCATCGCGGCCACCGCCAGCGGCTTGGCCGCGCCCTTCCACAGCGACACCAGCGGACTGATCTGCGGATCCTTGGGCAGCCCGTGATAGAGCCCCGGCTGGTCCGCATGCTGCAGCACGTACATCACGTGCGTGCCGCCGACGCCCTGCGGGTCGTAGACGCCGGCGTTGGTGTAGCCGCGCTCCTTCAGGTCGACGATGCGCTCGGCGGCGAACTCATGCATGTCCTCCTTCGAGCCGAAACGGATCGCGCCGGTCGGGCAGGCCTTCACGCAGGCCGGCTCCAGGCCGACGCCGACGCGGTCCGAGCACAGGCTGCACTTGTAGGCCTTGTTGTCGGCCTTGCTGATGCGCGGCACGTCGAAGGGACAGCCGGTGACGCAGTTGCCGCAGCCGACGCAGTGTTCCGAGATGAAGTCGACGATGCCGTTCTGATACTTCACGATCGCGCCAGGCGCCGGACAGGCCTTCAGGCAGCCGGGGTCGTCGCAGTGCATGCAGCCGTCCTTGCGGATCAGCCACTCCAGCTTGTTCTCGACGACCTCGACCTCCGAGAAGCGCATCACCGTCCATGACTGCGGGGTCAGGTCGCGCGGGTTGTCGTAGGTGCCGTGGTTCTCGCCGACATCGTCGCGCAGGTCGTTCCACTGCATGCAGGCGACCTGGCAGGCCTTGCAGCCGATGCACGAGGAGACGTCGATCAGCTTGGCGACCTCCGTCGTCGTGCGTCGCGCATCGGGACTGGGCAGCGTCGTCGCGGAGCGCTTGGCGATGTCGAGGGATTGCAATGAAGACATGGCTGGCGCTCCTCAAGCTTTCTCGATGTTGACGGTGAAGCTCTTGAACTCCGGCGTCTGGGTATTCGCGTCGCCCACGAACGGGGTCAGCGTGTTGACCAGATAACCGGGCTTGGCCACGCCGACGAAGCCCCAGTGGTTGGGCAGACCCACCGTGTGGACCCGCTTGCCGCCGACATCGAGCGACGCCACCCGCTTGGTCACCACCGCCACGGCCTTGATGAAGCCGCGGTTGGAGCTGACCTTGACCTGATCGCCGTTGGCGATGCCCTTGTCCTTCGCGAGTTCCTCGCCGATCTCCACGAACTGCTGCGGCTGGATGATGGCGCTGGTGCGCACGTTCTTGGTCCAGTAGTGGAAGTGCTCGGTGAGCCGGTAGCTGGTCGCCACGTACGGGAACTTGTCGGGCTTGCCGAACTGCTCGCGGTCGGCCTTGAACACCCGGCCGGCCGGGTTGTTCATCGCCTTGGCGTTGTTCGGGTGCAGCGGGTTGACCGTCAGGGGCGATTCGAAGGGCTCGTAGTGCTCGGGCAGCGGGCCGTCGACCATGCCGCTGGGCGCGAACAGGCGCGCCACGCCCTCGGCGGTCATGATGAAGGGCCGCACCGCATCCTCGTCGTTGGGATTGGCGTCCGGCCGGATGTCCGGCACATCGGCGCCGCCCCACTTGTCGGTGTAGCTGAGGAGGCGCCGCTTCGGATTCCACGGCTTGCCGCTCGGATCGCAGGACGCGGCGTTGTAGAGCACGCGCCGGTTCGCCGGCCAGGCCCAGGCCCAGTTCAGCGTCTGGCCGATGCCCCACGGATCGCTGTTGTCGCGCCGCGCCATCTGGTTGCCCGCCTGCGTCCAGGCGCCGGCGTAGATCCAGCAGCCGCTGGAGGTGCTGCCGTCGTCGCGCAGCAGCGCGAAGCCCGACAACTGCTCGCCCGCCTTGGCCAGCACCTTGGTCGCGTCCTTGGGATCGGTCACGTCGGCCAGCGCCTTGCCGTTGAATTCCATCGCCAGCTCCTCGGCCGAGGGGCTGTTCGGGATCTTGTACGGCCAGTTCAGGTTGACGATCGGATCGGGGAAGGCGCCGCCGTCCTTCTGGTACAGCGTCCTGAGGCGCAGGAAGATCTCCGCGATGATCTCCGCGTCGCCCCTGGCCTCGCCCGGAGGCTCGGCGCCCTTCCAGTGCCACTGCAGCCAGCGCCCGGAGTTGGTCAGCGAGCCGTCCTCCTCCGCGAAGCAGGTGCTGGGGAAGCGGAACACCACGGTCTGGATCTCTTCCGTCTTCACGTCGTTGTGCTCGCCGTAGTTCTTCCAGAACTCGGCGGTCTCGGTGTTGAGCGGATCGATGATCGCGAGGAACTTCAGCTTGGACAGGCTCTCGACCACCTTCTTCTTGTTGGGGAAGGAGCCCACCGGGTTGAAGCCCTGGCAGATGTAGCCGTTGACCTTGCCCTGGTGCATCAGCTCGAAGGCCTGCAGCACGTCGTAGCCCTTGTCCCACTTCGGCAGGTAGTGGTAGGCCCAGTCGTTCTCCTTGGTCGCAGCCTTGCCCCACCACGCCTTCTGCTGGCTGACGAAGAACTTCGGATAGTTCTGCCAGAAGCTCATCTGGTTGGGACGCAGCGGCTTGAGCGCGCGGCTCTTGTAGTAGGTCTCGAGGTCCTGCTCCGAGTCCTTGGCCAGCGACATGTAGCCCGTCAGCGAGGTCGACAGCAGGCCCAGGTCGGTGAGGCCCTGGATGTTGCTGTGGCCGCGCAGCGCGTTCATGCCGCCGCCCGGCAGGCCGATGTTGCCCAGCAGCAGCTGCACCAGCGCGCCGGTGCGGATGATCTGCGAGCCCTGGCTGTGCTGCGTCCAGCCCAGCGCGTACAGGATCGTCATCACCTTGCCCGGCGCCGAGGTCTCGGCGATCTGGCGGCAGATCTCGACGAACCGGTCCTTGGGCGTGCCGGTGATCTCGCTGACCTTCTCCGGCGTGTAGCGCGAGAAGTGGGTCTTCATGACGTTGAGCACGCAGCGCGGATGCTGCATCGTCATGTCGACCTTGGCGAAGCCCTTCTCGTCCATCTCGTAGGCCCACGACGCGTTGCTGTAGGCGCGCTTGGCCTCGTCGTAGCCGGAGAAGATGCCGTCCTCGAACTTGTAGCCCTCACCGACGATGAAGGGCGCGTTCGTGTAGTTGCGGACGTACTCCGTCTGGATCTTGTTGTTGCTGAGCAGATAGTGGATGACGCCGCCCAGGAAGGCGATGTCGGACCCCGCGCGGATCGGCGCGTAGTAGTCGCTCATCGCGGCCGAGCGCGTGAAGCGCGGGTCGACGACGATCAGCCGGGCCTTGTTGTGGTGCTTGGCCTCGATCACCCACTTGAAGCCGCAGGGATGCGCCTCGGCGGCGTTGCCGCCCATGATCAGCACGAGATCGGCGTTCTTGATGTCCACCCAGTGGTTGGTCATCGCGCCGCGTCCGAACGTCGGGGCCAGACTGGCCACCGTCGGTCCGTGTCAAACGCGGGCCTGGTTGTCGAACGCGAGCATCCCCATCGAGCGCATCGCCTTGTGGGTGATGTAGCCCGATTCGTTCGAGGACGCGGAGGCGCAGATCATGCCGGTCGAGAGCCAGCGGTTGACGGTCTTCCCGTCGGCGTTGCTGGCGATGAAGTTGGCGTCGCGGTCCGCCTTCATCAGCTTGACGAAGCGGTCCATCGCCTCGTCCCAGCTGACCCGCTTCCACTCCTTGGATCCGGCCTCGCGGATCTCGGGGTACTTCAGCCGGTTGGGGCTGTGGACGAAGTCCAGCAGGCCCGCGCCCTTCGGGCACAAGGTGCCGCGATTGACCGGATGATCGGGGTCGCCCTCGATGTGGATGATCTCGGAGGTGACGTTCTTCGCCTTGTCCCCGAGCGAATACATGATGATCCCGCAGCCCACCGAGCAGTAGGGGCAGGTGTTGCGGGTCTCGGTCGCCCGGGCAAGCTTGAACTGGCGCGTCTCGGCCAGTGCGGCGGTCGGAGAGAACCCCAACGCCACGAGGCTGGAGCCCATCACGGCCGCCCCGCTCACCCGGAAGAAATGCCTCCGGTTCATGTCCATCTTGTGCCTCCTGGGCTCGATCCGCCTGCAGCAGGACCGACCTGGGTGAAACGCACGGCCGTCACGCGGCCCGTCCAGGCATTTCGGCACAAAGCTCCCGCTTTGTCCAATGGGGAGTCACCCTCTGACGAGAGGAAGAACCGCAGGGCGCACCACGCTTGACGATGGCTTTTTCTGAGTGGCGTCGTCGTGGATAGTTGTGGGGGCGTTGTGCGGTGCAGCGAAAGGGCGGCGCGGCGGGCAACCCTGCTGCGGAAGGCCGAGCGCTCCGCTGGGCAGGCCGGTGCCCCTCTCCGCTCAATCTCCTCCTCGCCGCTCGGAATTCGCTCCGAGGGGCACCGGCCTGCCCAGCTCCCGTTGCAGTGCAGCACTGCGCCGATAAGGCCGGGGCGGCGCGGTGGGGTCAGGTGTTTTTGGAGATGGTGATCGTCGGGAATCTCGACGAGTAATCCTTCGCTTGTCCCGCCAGCTTCACCGCCACCTTGCGCGCAATCTGCTTGTAGGCCTGCGCATGCACTCCGTCGGGCTCGGCAACGACCGTGGGCTTGCCACTGTCAGCCTGCTCGCGGATCGACAGCGCCAGCGGCAGCGAACCAAGCAGCTCCTGGCTGTACTGGTCCGCCATGCGCTGACCGCCGCCGCTGCCGAAGATGTGCTCGGCGTGGCCGCACTGGCTGCAGATGTGGATGGCCATGTTCTCGACGATGCCCAGGATGGGCACGCCCACCTTCTCGAACATCTTCAGGCCCTTCTTCGCATCGATCAGCGCGATGTCCTGCGGCGTCGTCACGATGATGGAACCACTCACCGGCACGCGCTGCGACAAGGTCAGCTGGATGTCGCCGGTGCCCGGGGGCATGTCGATCACCAGGTAGTCCAGATCGCGCCAGCGCGTCTGGCGCAGCAGTTGCTCCAGCGCCTGCGTCGCCATCGGACCCCGCCAGACCATCGCCTGGTCGTCCTCGACCAGGAAGCCGATCGACATCAGCTGCAGGCCGTGCGACTCCAGCGGCTCCATCGTCTGGCCGTCGGTGCTTTCCGGACGGCCGCTGATGCCCAGCATCAGGGGCAGGCTCGGCCCGTAGATGTCCGCATCGAGCAGCCCGACGGTCGCGCCTTCGGCCGAGAGCGCCAGCGCCAGGTTGGCCGCGGTGGTGCTCTTGCCGACGCCGCCCTTGCCCGACGCCACCGCGATGATGTTCTTCACCCCGGGCAGCAGCTGCACACCGCGCTGCACGGCATGGGCGGTGATCTTCGTCGTCACGCCGACGCTGACGTTGCCCACGCCCGGCACCGAACGCGCCGCCTCGACCAGGGCCGCGCGCAGCGCGTCGATCTGGCTCGCGGCGGGGTAGCCCAGCTCGATCTCGAAGCTGACCGCGTCGCCCTGCACCTTCAACTGGCGGAGTTGCTTCGTCGAGACAAAGTCGCGACCGGTATTGGGGTCGACGACCTGCTGCAGGGCCTGCAGCAGCGCGGCTTCTTGAATCTGGGACATGGGGATCTTGGAATGAGGCTTCGCGAATCGCGGGAATGGCGCGAAGTCTAGCGGGAATGACAAAAGGGGTTGCAACTTGCGCTGCAACCCCTTTTATTTGGTGGGCCCTGAAGGATTCGAACCTTCGACCAACGGATTAAGAGTCCGCTGCTCTACCAACTGAGCTAAGAGCCCGAAATTCTTTTCGTCCCCAAGTTTCCGTAGAAACTTGCGAAGCCGAGATTATGTCAGATATTTTGATCTCGTCACACCAGATCCCCGCTGACATCGTTTCGCCGTCCGTGAATCGCACGCAACACTTGTGTGCGTCTTCACTCTGACGATCCGACAAGGATCGGTGGTGGGCCCTGAAGGATTCGAACCTTCGACCAACGGATTAAGAGTCCGCTGCTCTACCAACTGAGCTAAGAGCCCTCGAGAATCTCAACTACTCAACTGCCAGTCATTCCACTGGCAGTCATTTGATGCGATGGTGGGTCGTGCAGGATTCGAACCTGCGACCAACGGATTAAAAGTCCGCTGCTCTACCGACTGAGCTAACGACCCGAAGCCTGCACGCCGAAGCCTGCTTCAAGCAGAGAAGGCCAAGTTGCCTTGACCTCCCTTGCATTGCTTCGAGGTGTTTGCCCCTCAGCAGAGCCTCACATTATAGGACGGTTTTTTGCGGTCGCGCAAGCGCCTTCAGATACCGATTCACCAGCTCCGCCGCGGCGACCATGCCGAAGCCGGCGGTGACCGCCACGCTCGATCCATACCCGTGGCAGTTCAGGTTGCCGTCGAGGTCGCAGGCATCGATGCCCTCCGGTCGCGTCACCGGCTCGCGCGAGAAGACGCAGGTGACCCCCATCGCGCCCTGGCGGGGCGCGGCGTGGAACTTGCGCAAGCGCTGCCGCAGGTTGGCCAGGAGCGGGTCGTGGGTCGTTTCGGAGAGGTCCAGGATCTGCACGTCCTGCGGCCGGTGCTTGCCGCCGGCGGCGCCGATGCAGATCTGGGGGAGCTTGAGCGCCCTCGCCCACGCCGCGATCTGCGCCTTCGCGCGGACCTGGTCGCAGGCGTCGACGATGCCGTCGACCTGCACGTCACCCAGCAGCGCCGGCCAGTTCTGCTCGTCGACGAAGTCCTCGATGGTGACGACCTCGCAGCCGGGGTGGATGTCCGCGATGCGCTGCTTCAGCGCCTCCGACTTGGCCATGCCCAGCGTGCTGCCGAGCGCCTGCACCTGGCGGTTGATGTTGGATTCGGCGACATGGTCGAGATCGACCAGCACCAGCCGGGCGACGCCCATGCGTGCCAGCGCCTCCACGACCCAGGACCCCACGCCGCCCAGCCCCACGACGCAGAAACGCGCCGAGCGCAACCGCGCGTAGTCGCGGTCGCCGTGCAGACGGCGCAGGCCGCCGAAGCGGCGCTCCGTGTCCGCTTCCAGATCGAGGGGGCCGTGCCCGGTCTCCAGACTCAAGATCGTTGCGCGCCGCGGCGCGTCCTCAGCAGGTCAGCAGGTCAGCAGGATAGGCGCAGCGATCACCACCGGATCAGCGCAGGCCGGCCGCGCGTTCCTTGGCCGCCTTCGCAGCCTCGCTGCCGGGATAGGCCTTCTGCAGGTCGTCCAGCGTCTTGCGGGCGCTCTTGGTGTCCTTGAGCTCGATCTGGCAGTTGGCGATGGCCAGCAGGCTCTCGGCGGCGCGCGGATGGTCCGGGTTCGCGGCGACGAAGGCCTTGAAGGTCGCGATCGCGCCCTTGTAGTCGCGCTTGCCGTATTGCGCATTGCCCAGCCAGAAGCGCACGGCGTCGGAGAAGCCGCTCGCCGGGAAACGCGTCAGGAAGGACGTGAAGGCGGAGGTCGCCTCATTGAAGTCGCCGCGGCGGATCAGGCCCATCGCGGCATCGAACTGGCGCTTCTCTTCCGGATCGGCCTGGAATTCCTTGCCGTCCAGCGACACCTTCTGCGGCTCCAGCGGGCGCAGCCGGTTGTCGAGGGTGGCCGACTGGTCGGTCACCTTGCGCTGGGTGTCGGACAGATCGCGCGCCAGCTGCTCGTTCTGGCCGCGCATCTTGGCCAGCTCCGACTTCAGCGCCTCGATCTGTCCGGACAGGTCCAGCAGACCGCGTCGCGCGGTCTCGAGCTGGCCCTGCAGTTCCGTGACACGGGCACGCTGCGCGTCGTCGTTCTGCGCCATCTTGGTCCGCAGGTCGAGGATGGCCTTGCGGGCCTCGTCGTCCTCGAACAGCGCCGCCCGCGCGGGGCCGGCGGCGCTCAGCGCCATCAGCACGCCGACCAGCACGGCCTTGGCCGTCGGGGTCGACGCGAACGGGAAGGAACGATCCATACGCAGCATGCTCATGTCACCGGATTACTTGTCGCGCAGTTCGACGCGACGGTTCTTGGCCCAGGCCTCTTCGTTGTGGCCGGTGTCCGTCGGACGCTCCTTGCCGAAGCTCACCGCTTCGACCTGGCCCGACGACACGCCCAGCAGCGTCAGCGACTTGGCGACGGCTTCCGCGCGCTTCTGGCCCAGGGCCAGGTTGTACTCGCGGCCGCCGCGTTCGTCGGCGTGGCCTTCCAGGCTCAGCTGCAGCGTCTTCTTGTTGTTCAGACGCTTGGCGTGGTTCTCGATCAGGCTGCGGTACTCGTCCTTGACGACGAAGCTGTCGAAGTCGAAGAACACGACGCGCTGGTTCGACACAGCGGCGTCCAGTTGGGCACCGAGGTCGACCGTCGGCAGCTGCGGACGCTGCGCGTTGGCGTTCGGGTCGGCCTGCGGGGTCTGCTGGGTCGGCACCGGGGTCTTGTTTTCAACCTTGGCCGGTTCATCCAGCTTGGTCGAGCTGCAGGCGGACAGGGCGGCCGCGGCCACCAGGCCAAGCATCAGTTTTTCGAATTTCATGGGCATACGCTCCTAGAGGTCAAAGCGGGCGAGGAAGTTACGGTCAGGACGTGGCGGTGAACAGCGCCGCCGGTGAAGCCGCGGGGGAACATCAATTGTGAATCATCAGCTGACACATCCGTGGGGCAGGCATGCCCGCGCGGAGCGTCGGCCGGGTCGTCACGATCACGCTTCGCACGGGATGGGCGAGGCGCGACGCCAACGTAGGCAAACCATGTGCCCGGCGTTGCGAAATGCTTCAATGGCTCGAACGGACGCAAGGTCGGACCCCGGCACGCTCAGTTGCCGAAGGGACCCCACGCGGGTTCCCGGATGTCCGAGACGCCCGGCGTGGCCAGCTTCGCCTTGACCTTGCCGTCCAGCGTGGTCGTCATCAGGACGTCGCGGCCGCCGGCGCGGGTGGCGTAGACGATCAGCTTGCCGTTGGGGGCGAAGCTGGGGCTCTCGTCCTCGGTGGTGTCCGTGATCTGCTGGACCTGCCCGCTGCCGAGGTCCATCACGCACAGCTTGAAGGTGCCGCCGCCCACCCGCGTGACGTAGGCCATCGTGCGGCCGTCGGGACTGATGGACGGGCTGATGTTGTAGTTGCCGCTGAAGGTGACGCGTTCCGCGTTGCCGCCGCCGGCGGGCATGCGGTAGATCTGCGGCGCGCCGCCGCGGTCGCTGACGAAATAGATCTGCGCGCCGTCGGGCGAGAAGGTCGCCTCGGTGTCGATGGCGGAGGTCTGCGTCAGGCGCTTGGCGCCCGAGCCGTCCTTGTTGATCAGGTACAGCTGCGAGCCGCCTTCGCGCGACAGCGTCACCACCAGCTGCTGCCCGTTCGGCGAGTAGGACGGCGCGCTGTTGGTGCCACGGAAGTCCGCGACCTTGCGGCGCTTGCCGGTGCGCAGGTCCTGGATCCAGACCACGGCCTTGCGCGACTCGAAGCTGACGTAGGCGACCTCGTTGCCGTCCGGCGACCAGGCCGGCGAGATGATGGCCTCGGGGCTGTTGAGCACGGTCTGCTCGCCCTCGCCGTCCGCGTCGGCGACGCGCAGCGAGTAGCGCGGGCCGGCCTTGTTCACGTAGACCAGCCGCGTGGCGAAGACGCCGCGCTCGCCGGTGAGCTTCTGGTAGATCGTGTCGGCGATCTTGTGCGCCGCCAGGCGCAGGTCGCCGGCCACGACGGGGATGCTCTCGCTGCCCACGTCCGTGCCCTTGACGACGTCCCAGAGCCGGTAGCGGACGTCGAAGCGGCCGTCGGCCAGCCGCGACGCCGAACCCGCCGCCAGGGCGTCGGCGGCGCGCGCGCGCCAGTCGACGAACTGGGGTTGGGAGGTCTCGCTCATGCCGGACTGGCCGGGCACGATGCTGAACTGGCCGCTGCGCTCGAGGTCGGCGCGGATGATCGCCGCCAGGGGCTGGCCGGTGGCCGATTCGTTGTTGAAATCGCTGATCGCGATCGGCAGCCGGGTGGCGCCGACACCGGCGATCTCGACCCGGAACTGCGCGAGCGCCGGCATCGTCAACCCGGCGGCCATGCCGCCGAGCAGTCCACGGCGCGTCAGCGCGCCGATGCCGGAAGGAAGAAGAGCGGTGGGGGTGGCAATCGTCTTGGTGCTCATCGGCTTGCGGAACGAATGGAGGCCTGATTGTGCCCGAGGCCTGGACAGGTGTTTCTCTTGGGCGAGGTTACAAAGGGCAAGGCCATTGGCAAGCGGCGCGCCAGCCCTCCATGAACAAGTCAGTCGATGACCCGAACCAGTCGATGCCGACGATGTTTTCAGCGAGTTTCGGTCATGGTGCCCGGCATGCCTTTTTTCCCAGAATCATTCCCTTCGCTCGCGCCCGCCGCGACCATCGAAAGGAAGTCATGTCCGATCCGACGCGCCCCAGCCGCCTGCCCAGTCGCCCTGCCCGGTCCACCCCTTTGTGCTTCAGTGGCCAACTTCGCGTGTTCCGCCTCGTTGAGGCTCTTCGACCCTGGCTGATCGCGATCGCGGGGCTGATGGGCGCCGGACTCTGCCAGGCGGCGCTGGCGCAGACGACCAACCTGTCGCCCGACACGTCACCCCGCCTGTCACCCGACCGGTCACCCGGCGCATTGCCGCACACCTCGCCGGACACCTCGCCCCACATCTCGCCGAACATCTCGCCGGACACCTCGCCGGACACCTCGCCGGACATGTCGGCGGACAGCCGCGAACCGTCGTTGACCCTGGTGATCCCGTTCAGCGCCGGCAGCGGACCGGACCACGTGGCCCACACGATGGCGCGGGTCTGGGCCGAGCGCTCGGGCGGACGCGTCGTGGTCCGCCACCTCCCGGACCGCCAGGGCTACCTCGCCGCCCGCCAGGTGGCGACGGCCCGCCCCGACGGGCAGGTCCTGCTGCTGACCTGCAGCACCTTGCTGGCACGCCCCGTGCGCCTTCCCGACGACCCGTTCCAGCCCCCAGCCGCGTCGGCGCAGGACTTCACCTCGATCGCACGCGTCGGCCAGCTGCCGTTCGTCACCGTGTTCCCGCCGGGCATGTTCGGTCGATGGCTGACGCCGCTCTCGACGCCGCCGGCGTTCGGGCCGACGCCTGCAACGACCGCACTGCCCACAACGACCACAACGCCCTCCGCAGCCCTGGCCGGTGTGCTGCCGGCCACCCCCGCCGATCGATCGGCCCTGGTCTCGCCGCCGGACTGGGAGGACTTCGATGCCCTCACCTCGCGCGACGCGCCGGCGTGGAACGCGCTGCTCGCGCCGCCGCGCCTGCCCGGCCCCCTCGCGGACCAGCTGCGGACGACCTGGGGCCAGGTCGTGTCCGACCCCCGCGTGCGGATGGCCCTGGCCCAGACGGGGACCGAGCTGTGGGAACGGATTCCCGCGGGAGACTCGCGATGACCCGCAGTTCCTTCAAGCACCTCGTCGCAGCGACGGCGCACTTCCATCGCCTGATCCGCGCCCAGCTGGTCACCGGCGAAGGCCTGGCCCACGCGCAGACACAGATCCTCGGCGCGGCGCGGCTGGCCGGCCTGCTGATGTTCCGGAGCTTCCGCATCGACACCGGCACGCTCGCGCCCGGCATGCGCGTGCCTTCGGCGGAAGCCGAGATCCACGGCGCGCGCCTGCGCGAGGTGCTGATCGCGACCTTGCAGCAGCTCGGTCATGCGCTGCACCTCGACGATGTCGACCCGCGCTGCAGGACCGCGGCGCTGTCGCGCCTGGCCTTCATCGAGGTGCACGAGCGCCTCACGCTGCCGGTGCTGGCCTACCTGGAGCGATCGCCGATGGGCGTGCGCGATGCCGCGGTCGCCGCCGCCAGCGCCACCGCGGGATTGATCCACGACCATGCGCCCGCGATGCCGGCGCATCAGGCGGGCGCACTCGCGCTCCACGGGTTCGAGGAGGGCCTCACGACGGTGCCCTGGCCGCTCGCGTCGACTTGCGCCGCAGTCTTCGGCCAGCCGTCCTGCGGCTACATCAGCACGATGTCGTAGTGCTCGGTCTGGTTCGTCGGCTCGGCGGTCAGCGAGATTGGCTTGCCGATGAAATCCGACAGGCCGGCCAGGTGCTGGTTCTCCTCGTCGAGCAGCATCTCCACGACATTGGCCGCTGCCACCACGCGGAACTCCTTCGGATTGAACTGCCGCGACTCGCGCAGGATCTCCCTCAGGATCTCGTAGCAGATGCTGCGCGCGGTCTTGACCTGACCGCGCGCTTCGCAGGTGGGGCACGGCTCGCAGAGCATGCGGGCCAGGGACTCGCGGGTGCGCTTGCGCGTCAATTCGACCAGCCCCAGCTGCGTGAAGCCGCCGATCGTCACCTTGGTGCGATCGCGGCTCAGCTGCTTGCGGAACTCCTGCAGCACGGCGGTCTTGTGCTCCTCGCGGGTCATGTCGATGAAGTCGACGATGATGATCCCGCCCAGGTTGCGCAGGCGCAGCTGGCGCGCGATGGCACCGGCCGCCTCGAGGTTGGTCTTGAAGATGGTGTCGTCGAAATTGCGCGCACCCACGAAGCCGCCGGTGTTGACGTCGATCGTGGTCATCGCCTCGGTCTGGTCGATGATCAGGTAGCCGCCGGACTTCAGGTCCACGCGCCGCGCCAACGCGCGGGCGATCTCGGCGTCGATGTTGTTCAGGTCGAAGATCGGACGCTCGCCGCGGTACAGCTCGAGCTTCGCAGTCGCCGTCGGCATGTAGGTTTCGCCGAACTGGCGCACCACGTCGTACTGGAGCTTGGCGTCGATCCGGATCGAATTGGTCCGGTCGCTGGCCAGGTCGCGCAGCACGCGCTCGACCAGGCTCAGGTCCTGGAACAGCAGGCTGCCGGGCGGCAGCGTCAATGACTTGTCGCGGATCGAGTTCCAGGTCTTGCGCAGGTAGGCGATGTCGGCGCCCAGCTCCTCGTCGCTCGCTTCCTCGGCATTGGTCCGCAGGATGAAGCCGCCGGTGTTGCCGTCCTGGACGCCGGCCGACACCAGCGTCTGCATGCGCGTGCGCAGCGCGTCGCGCGCCTCGGGCGAGCCGATCTTCTGCGAGATGCCGATGTGGTTGTCCTGCGGCAGGTGCACCAGCAGCCGGCCGGCGATGGAGATCTGCGTGGACAGCCGCGCGCCCTTGGTGCCGATGGGGTCCTTGATGACCTGCACGGTCAAGGCCTGGCCCTCATAGACCTGGCGCTCGATCGGCACGGCCTGGGCGTTGTCGCCATGCGGACCGTGGTGGCTGCGGGGGTTGACGCCGTTCAGGTGCAGGTCGGCGACATGCAGGAAGGCCGCCCGCTCCAGGCCGATGTCGATGAAGGCGGACTGCATGCCCGGCAGCACCCGCGCGACCTTGCCGAGATAGACGTTGCCGACGAGGCCCCGTTCCAGCGTCCGTTCGATGTGCAGTTCCTGCACGGACCCGTTCTCGACCACGGCCACCCGCGTCTCCTGCGGGGTCCAGTTGATCAGGATGTCTTCCATGTTCTTGTACTCCAGCGCTCTCGTCAGCCTCGGGGCTGGCGGCAACGCTCGAGTCGCCTTCCGGAACGCTTTGTCGGTCCAGGGTCCGCTGCCGCTCCGCTTTCCCGTCCGTGATCAGACGGGGAAACCGGCCTCCCGCAACAGCTCAGCCGTTTCAAACAACGGCAGGCCCATGATGCCCGAATAACTGCCGGCGATGTGTTCGATCCAGGCGGCCGCCTGACTTTGTATCGCATAGGCGCCGGCCTTGCCCATGGGTTCGCCCGAAGCCACATAGGCGCGCAGGCGTTCGTCGCCGATCGCGGCGAAACGCACCTGCGAGACGCTGAGGCCGCTCAGCATGCGCCCGTCCGGCAGGCCGACGGCGACAGCCGTCAGCACGCGGTGCTCGCGGCCGGACAGGCTCGCCAGCATGGCCGACGCATGCGCCGCGTCGTCGGGCTTGCCGAGGATGCGATCCCCCAGGGCCACCGTCGTGTCCGAACACAGCACCGGCGCGGGCGGCAGGCCGCGACGCTCGCGGCGCTGCAGCGCAGCATCGAGCTTGGCGACGGTGACGCGGCGCACGTAGTCGTCGGGCGACTCGCCGGCGATCAAGGCTTCCAGCGCCTCGGCGTCCTCGTCGGCGCCGGGCAGCAGCAGTTCATGACGAACGCCGATCTGCTCCAGCAACTGTCGCCGACGCGGACTCTGCGAGGCGAGGTACAGGAAGTCTGCGGACATCGTCAGTTCATTCGCGGTGATACGGATGGCCTTCCATGACGGACCAGGCCCGGTAGAGGCCTTCGGCCAGCAGCACGCGGACGAAGGCGTGCGGCAGGGTCAGGTCGGACAGGCGGAGCTTCTCGTCGGCACTCGACTTGATGCTGTCGTCGAGCCCGTCCGGGCCGCCGATGAAGATCGCGACGTCGCGCCCGTCGCCGCGCCAGAACTCGAGCCGCTGCGCGAGCTGCTTCGAGGTGACGCGATCGCCGCGCTCGTCGAGCACCACGCGCCGCGCCCCCTTGGGGCAGGCGGCGTCGAGGCGCAGCGCCTCGGCCGCCATCAGCTGCTCGGTCGACTTGCCGGTGGTGCGCGGCTCCGCCTTCACCGCCTTGAGTTCCAGCCGCATCTCGGGCGGGAAGCGCTTGGCGAAATCCTCATAGGCCTCATCGGCCCAGGCCGGCATCTTCTGCCCGACCGCGCACAACACCAGCCGCACGGGGTCAGGCCTTGGCCTTGGACTTCGTGCCGGTCTTCACCGTGGTCTTCTTGGCGGCCGGCTTGGACACCGGCTTGGCCGCCGGCTTTCTCGCCGCGGTGGCCGGCCTGGCGGCGGCGACCTTCGGCGACACCTTCTTCGTCGCCGGCTTCTTGCTGCCGACCTTCACCGTCTCGACCGGCGCCTGGGTGGCGGCGGGCTTGCGGGCGGTCTTGGCAGCCGGCGTCGCGGAGGCGGCGGTGGTCTTGATGCTGGTCTTCTTCGCGGCCGGTTTGGCGGTCTTGGTCGCGGCGGTCTTGGTTGCGGCGGTCTTGGTCGCGGCGGTCTTCGCCGGCGCGGCCTTCGTCGCCCCCGTCTTCGTCGCGGACTTCGCGGCGGCGGACTTCGTGCCCGTCGCGCGCGACGGCGCCTTCTTCGACGCCGCGCCGATCACCTCGCCGTCGACCGACTTGAGCTTGGCCGACTTCTTGTCGGACTTCTTGTCGGCCTTGTCGGCCTTGTCGCCCTTGCCTGCCTTGTCGGCCTTCTTGGCGGAGGACTTCTTCGCCTTCGGCGCGTCGTCCTCGTCGTCCATCGGTTCGGACGCCTTCACCAGCTTGGTGCCGCTGTTGCCCAGCTTGAGCTTCACCGGCTTGCCGCCCCAGATCTCTTCCAGGTGGTAGTACTGGCGGATCGCCGGCTGCATCAGGTGGACCACGGCGGCGCCGCAGTCGACGATGATCCATTCGCCGTTGTCCTCGCCCTCGGTGCGCATGACCTGCATGCCGCGCTTCTTGACCGTCTCGCGCACGCTGGAGGCCAGCGCCTTGGTCTGCCGGTTGCTCGTGCCCGAGGCGATGATCACGCGCTCGAACAGCGGCGACAGGCGCTCGGTGTCGAAGACCAGGATGTCCTGGCCCTTCACGTCCTCGAGACCATCGACGATGGCACGTTCCAGTTTCTTGATGTCCATTCAGTTCTCACTGTAGAGACGGTGCCGGGAAATATAACCCGCCACCTCTTCGCCCACCACGGGCCCTACGTCAGCGCCCTCGGCCGCCAGTCGGCGGGCCTCGGTGGATGACCATTCCAGCGCCGGCATCGTCAGCCGGACCAGCCGATGCGGCCGTTCCAGCAGCGCCGCCGGCGCCTGTACCTTGTCCTGCGCGCGGGCCGCGACAGCCAGCCCCGCGCGCCCTACCAGTTCCTCCCAGCCGTTCCAGCTCGGGAAGCCGGCCAACTGGTCCTGCCCGAGGATCAGCCAGAGCGCGTCATGAGGGCGCTCCTGCTGATACTCGCGCACCGAGTCGAGCGTGTAGCTCGGTCCGGCGCGTTTCATCTCGCGATCGTCGAGGACGAAGCGGGGATCCCCGCCCTTCCCCGCGATCATCAACCGCACCATCTCGGCGCGGTCCGCGGCGTCCGCCATCCGGCGGCCCGACTTCTGCCACGGCCGCCCGGCGACGATCCAGCGGACCTCGTCCAGCGCCAGCTGGTCGAGCGCCGCGTGCGCCAGCGCCAGATGCGCGCGGTGCACCGGATCGAACGACCCGCCGAACCACCCGACCTGCCGCACAGGATTCAAGGGATCCATTCAGAACCAGAGGTGCGTCGGCACCTCGTCGGCCCAGTCGCGGGGGCGGAGGAAGTCGCTGTAGAGCTTCGCCTCGGGCGAGCCTTCCTCGGGCTGCCAGTCGTAGCGCCAGCGCGCGACCGGCGGCATCGACATCAGGATGGACTCGGTGCGTCCGCCCGACTGCAGCCCGAACAGCGTGCCACGGTCGAAGACCAGGTTGAACTCGACGTAACGTCCGCGCCGGTAAGCCTGGAAGTCGCGCTCGCGTTCGCCGTAGGCCAGGCCGTGCCGGCGATCGACGATCGGCTCGTAGGCGGGGAGGAACGCATCGCCGACGGATTGGACCATGCCGAACGCGTTCTCGACGCCGCCCTCGGCGAAATCGTCGAAGAAGATGCCGCCGATGCCGCGCGGCTCGCTGCGGTGCTTCAGGTGGAAGTACTCGTCGCACCACTGCTTGAAGCGCGGATAGAGCGCCTGGCCGTGCGGCTCCAGCGCGGCGCGGCAGGTGCGGTGGAAGTGCTGCGCGTCGCGCTCGAAGCCGTAGTACGGCGTCAGGTCCATGCCGCCGCCGAACCACACGGCCGGCTCGCGGTCGGGCGGCAGCGCCGCGAACATGCGCACGTTCATGTGGACCGTGGGCACGAACGGGTTGTGGGGATGCAGCACCAGCGACACGCCCATCGCCTCGAAGGGCGCGCCGGCGAGCTCGGGCCGGTGCGCCGTCGCCGACGGGGGCAACACCCGGCCCCGCACATGCGAGAAGTTGACGCCGCCGCGCTCGAACACGGCGCCGTTCTCGATCAGGCGCACGCGGCCGTCGCCTTCCAGGCGGCCGCCGGGCTCGCGCTGCCAGGCGTCGGTGATGAAGGCCTGCCCGTCCAGACGCTCCAGCGTCGTGACGATGCGTTGCTGCAGACCGAGCAGGTAATCGCGGACCAGCTGCGTGTTCATCGGGGATCTCCGTCCTTGGATTTCAACCGGATCGGTCCGGCGTTCTGGGGGTACTTGCCCTGGCGGCCTTGCAGCACCTCGGCGAACAGCGCGAAGTCCTGCGCCGGATCGCCGCTGACTTCGACGAAGTCGGTGAACAGCACCCGCTTCGTCGGAAAGTCGAAGGACGCCAGCCCGACCGGCACGCCGGCCTGCACGGCGACCTGGTAGGCGCCGGACCGCCAGTGATCGGCGTAGCTGCGCGTGCCTTCGGGCGCCACGATGAGCCAGAAGGACTCGTCGCGCGCCTTGGCGGCCAGCATCTGCTGGACCGTGTCGGCGACCATGCCGTTGGCCGACCGGCGATTGACCGGCACCCCGCCGATCGCGCGCATCCAGCGACCGACGATGGCCGGCTTGAACAGGCTGTCCTTGGCCCAGAACTTCAGCTGGAAGCCGAGGCTCCACTTCGTCAGCACGCCGATCGGGAAGTCCCAGTTCGACGTGTGCGGATAGACCATCACCACCCCCTGCCTGGCCGGCAGGCCGTGGCAGACGATGCGCCAGCCGAAGGCGCGCAGCACGGCGCGCGCCCACGCGCTGCCGCCGGGCATCGGCGTCAGCGCGCCGGTCCATCGGCGGGGAACGGAAGGGGCCACGTCAGCTCAGCGGTCGAGTCAGCGCTTGATCGCGCGGTGGCCGATGTCCTGGCGGTACTGCTTGCCGTCGAACTGGATCGATTGCGCGGTCTGGTAGGCCAGCTGCTGCGCGTGGCGCACCGCCTCGCCCAGCGCGGTGACGCACAGCACGCGGCCGCCGCTGGTCACGAGCTGGCCGTCGTCCTGCAGCGTGGTGCCGGCGTGGAAGACCATGGCGTCCTCGCCGTCCTCCGGCAGGCCGGAGATCGCGTCGCCCTTGCGCGGCGACAGCGGATACCCGCTCGCGGCCATCACGACGCCCAGCGCGGCGCGGCGATCCCACTGCAGCTCGACCTGGTCGAGCGTGCCGTCGGTCGCGTGCATCAGCACCTCGAACAGGTCGCTCTTCAGCCGCATCATGATGGGCTGCGTCTCGGGATCGCCCATGCGGGTGTTGAACTCGACGGTGCGCGGCTGGCCGTGCGCGTCGATCATCAGCCCGGCGTACAGGAAGCCGGTGAACGGGGCGCCGTCGCGGGCCATGCCCTGGATCGTCGGCATGATGATCTCGTGCATCGCCTTGGCGTGGACGTTGGGCGTCACCACCGGCGCGGGCGAGTACGCGCCCATGCCGCCGGTGTTGGGGCCCTGGTCGCCGTCGAGCAGGCGCTTGTGGTCCTGGCTGGTGGCCAGCGGCAGCACGTTGCGGCCGTCGCACAGCACGATGAAGCTGGCTTCCTCGCCTTCCAGGAACTGCTCGATCACGACGCGCGCGCCGCCTTCGTTGTGGACCACGCCGAGCTTGTTGTCGGCGAGGATCCAGTCGATCGCCTCATGCGCCTCGGCCAGCGTCATCGCGACGACCACGCCCTTGCCCGCCGCCAGGCCGTCGGCCTTGATGACGATGGGCGCGCCCTGCGCGTCGACGTAGGCATGCGCCCGGGTCGCGTCGCTGAAGGTCTCGTAGGCGGCGGTCGGGATGCCGTGGCGCTTCATGAACTCCTTGGCGAAGGCCTTGGAGCTTTCCAGCTGCGCGGCGGCCTTGGTCGGGCCGAAGATGCGCAGGCCGCGGGCGCGGAACTCGTCGACGACGCCGGCGGCCAGGAAGGCTTCCGGACCGACCACCGTCAGCGTGATCTTCTGTTCGACCGCGAAGTCGGCCAGCGCCTTCACGTCGGTGATCGGGACGTTC
This sequence comes from uncultured Burkholderiales bacterium, assembly GCA_966211105.1. Taxonomy (GTDB): domain Bacteria; phylum Pseudomonadota; class Gammaproteobacteria; order Burkholderiales; family Burkholderiaceae_C; genus Roseateles. Next base: position 7,614 of record CBIHMU010000059.1, on the reverse strand, counting down.
TTCAGCAGCGGGTCGCGCGCGGTGCCGCCGTTGCCGGGGGCCACGAAGACCTGCGTGACGCGTTCGCCCTGCGCCAGCCGCCAGGCCAGCGCGTGTTCACGGCCACCATTGCCAAGGACCAGGACCTTCATTCGGACAGGCTCGCGTTGTTGTAGACGTCCTGGACGTCGTCCAGGTCCTCGATCACGTCCAGCAGCTTCTGCATGCGCGCGGCGTCTTCGCCGGCCAGCTCGATGGTGTTCTCGGCGCGCATCGTGACTTCGGCGATCTCGGGCTTCAGGCCGGCGGCTTCCAGCGCGTTCTTGACGGCTTCATAGTCGGCGGGCGAGGTCAGCACCTCGATGGCGCCGTCGTCGTCGGTCAGGACGTCCTCGGCGCCGGCTTCCAGCGCGACTTCCATGACCTTGTCCTCCGAGGTGCCCGGCGCGAACACCAGCTGGCCGCAATGCTTGAACTGGAAGGCCACCGAGCCTTCGGTGCCCAGGTTGCCGCCGTACTTGCTGAAGGCGTGGCGGACTTCGGCCACGGTGCGGACGCGGTTGTCGGTCATGCAGTCCACGATGATCGCGGCGCCGCCGATGCCGTAGCCCTCGTAGCGGATTTCCTCGTAGGTCACGCCGTCGAGGTTGCCGGTGGCCTTGTCGACGTTGCGCTTGATGTTGTCGGCCGGCATGTTGGCGCCCTTGGCCTTCTCGATGGCCAGGCGCAGGCGGGGATTCATGTTGATGTCGGCACCGCCGGCGCGGGCCGCGACGATGATTTCACGCGTCAGACGGGTCCAGACCTTGCCGCGCTTCTCGTCCTGGCGACCCTTGCGGTGCTGGATGTTCGCCCATTTGGAATGCCCTGCCATGTCCTCGTTCTCCTGTGACGCGGCCCGGAAGAAATTCTCCGGGGCGGCGCGGTGGTTGCTTCGTTAGACTGCGATTTTAGCTTTTTTGCCTCTGGAGACTTCCGCATGGCCGACCCGATCCTGCTGGCCCGCCACGGCGACATCGAGTGCCAGCTGTTGCCCGCGCTGGCCAACCGCCACGGCCTGATCACCGGCGCCACGGGGACGGGCAAGACCATCAGTCTGCAGAAACTGGCCGAATCGTTCAGCCAGATGGGCGTCCCGGTCTTCATGGCGGACGTCAAGGGCGACCTGACCGGCATCTCGCAGGCGGGCGCGCCGTCGACCAAGCTGCTGGCGGTGCTGAAGGAACGCGGCGTCGAAGCGCCGGTCCCGATCGCCTGCCCGACGACGCTCTGGGACGTGTTCGGCGAGCAGGGCCATCCGGTGCGCGCCACGGTCTCCGACATGGGCCCGCTGCTGCTGTCGCGGATGCTGGGGCTCAACGAGACCCAGGGCGGCGTGCTCCAGATGGTGTTCAAGATCGCCGACGACCACGGCCTGGCGCTGCTGGACCTGAAGGACCTGCGCGCGATGCTCCAGCACGTCGGCGACAACGCCAGCGAGTTCACGACGCAATACGGCAACGTCTCCGCGGCCAGCGTCGGCGCGATCCAGCGCGGGCTGCTGCAGATCGAGGCCCAGGGCGGCGACAAGTTCTTCGGCGAGCCGATGCTCGACATCCACGACTTCATGCAGACGTCCGATGGCCTGGGCGTGATCAACATCCTGGCCGCGGACAAGCTGATGGCCGCGCCGCGGCTGTACGCGACCTTCCTGCTGTGGATGCTGTCGGAGCTGTTCGAGGCGCTGCCCGAGGTCGGCGACCTGGACAAGCCCAAGCTGGTGTTCTTCTTCGACGAGGCGCATCTGCTGTTCAAGGACGCGCCGGCCGCGCTGGTGGAGCGCATCGAACTGGTGGTGCGGTTGGTGCGCTCCAAGGGCGTGGGCGTCTACTTCGTGACGCAGAACCCGCTGGACATCCCGGACACGGTGCTGGGGCAGTTGGGCAACCGGGTGCAGCACGCGCTGCGCGCGTTCACGCCGCGCGACCAGAAGGCGGTCAAGGCGGCGGCGGACACGATGCGTCCGAAGCCGGGGCTGGACATCGCGATGGCCATCACCGAACTGGGCGTCGGCGAGGCGCTGATCAGCCTGCTCGACGAGAAGGGCCGGCCGGCGATCACCGAGCGCGTGTTCGTGCTCCCGCCCGGCAGCCAGATCGGACCGATCACGCCGGAGCAACGCAAGGCGCTGATCGCCGGGTCGCTGGTCGCCGGCGTCTACGAGAAGCACGTCGATCGCGAGTCGGCGTACGAGAAGCTCACCGGTCGCGCGTCCACGACGGCGGACGCCGCACCGCAGCCGTCGCAGGCGGGATCGCCGCGCGGTGGCGCGCCCGCTCCGGCGCCCGCGCAGGACGACGGCGGAGGCCTGCTCGGCGGGCTGAAGGACGTGCTGTTCGGCAGCACGGGTCCGCGCGGCGGGCGTCACGAGGGGCTGGCGGAGACGGCGGCCAAGTCCGCGCTGCGCAGCATCGGATCGTCGGTGGGTCGGGAGATCGTCCGTGGCGTGCTGGGCAGCCTGCTGGGCGGCGGCGGTACTAAGCGCCGCCGTTGAACTGACGGCGCCGGCCGGGTGGGCGGCCGAGCCTGCCAAGGCCGCGACCGCCCAGGCCACTGCCGCCCTGCCCGCACGTCCTGACTCCGGTCCGTCGGACATCGCCTGGGTCTGGGACCACCACGCGCCGCCGTCCAACGCCACAGCGTGGGCGGTGACCGTGACGCAGATGCGCCTGACGCCGGACGGCATCGAGGAGCGCCCCCGGCGGCAAGGCCTGCCCCCGCCGGGCGATCGCCCGGTGACGCCGGTCGTCCATGTGGATCCGCTGCCGCAGCTGCGCCGGCTGGTGCCCGCCGGCGAGCTCTACGACGGCCGCGGCGCCGACGCCTCGCCGGGCCGCGCGCTCAACGAACGCCAGCAGGCCGCGATCGAACAGCGGGTGCTGGCCGCCGCGCGGCGCTCCACCAGCGGTTGGGTGCAGCTGGACTTCGAGGCCGTGCCCTCGCAGCGCGACAGCTACCACGCGCTGCTGAAACGCCTGCGCGCGGCGCTGCCGACGTCGACGCGGCTGTCGGTGACGCTGCTCGCCTGGCAATGCCGCAGCAAGGCCTGGATCGATCCGATCGTCGCGGACGAGGTCGTGCCGATGTTCTTCCGGCTCGGCGTCGACAGCGCGCGCTGGCAGCGCGAACTGGCTGCCGGCGCCGCGGCGCTGCACCCGCGCTGCCGCAACGAGGCGGCCGGCTTCTCGCCGCAGGACACGCCGCCGTCCGACTGGCAGCGGCGCTGGCCCAAGCGGTACTGGTTCAACCTCGCGCGCGGCCGGGCCACCGAGTGGCCGGCGGCGCCCGAGACACGCATCTGGGGCGTTGCGCCCTCATCACGATGACAGGGAGGAAGACGATGGACAGGGCCAACGACACGGCGATCGACACGGCGATGAACACGACGATGAACACGGCGACGAGCTCCAGCGTGCGCGCGACCGCGATCGCGCTGCTGCTGGCAGGCGGCGGATGGGTTCCCGCCTGGGCGAGCGGCTTCGACGGCGGCGACGACTTCGTGTCGTCCAGCCGGACCGAGGTGCGGCTCGACCGCTACGTCCAGGGCGAGCTGGGGACGGTGCTGCCCAGCTACTCGCGGCCGATGCTGTACACGGCCTGGCGCGCGATCGCCAGCGCCGATGCGAAACGCCCGTTGGTGCCGATCGCCGGGGAGTGGCTGGACAAGGCCTGCTGCACGTCGAGCTACAGCCCGTCGAATTACGAGTCGGAAAAGCATCCGCCGATCGCCGCCTGGCTGACCGCGCGCCAGACGCTCGTGGCCGACGCGCCGCGCTGGCGCCCCGGCTCCATGCGGGCGGCGGACGAGAAGTCCTACGAGGAGTTCCTGAATTGCCCCGACGGCGCCTACGCCTTCGCGGTGGAGACCCTGGCCGCCTTGCGTCAGCGGCCGGACGCCACGCCGGCCCGGCTCAAGGACTGGATCGACGGCCAGGACCGGGTCTTCGCGCAATGCACGGCGGAACCGCCCGGCCGGACGGCCGCCACCGCGAAGCAGACGCCGGAACCTCGACCGTCGATCGAGGCGCTGCCGGCCAGCGAGCCGCTGCACTGGCGCCAGGCGCGCGACTACCAGCGCGCGGCCTCGGCCTTCTATGCCAGCGACTGGATCACGGCGGAGACCGGCTTCGCGCAGATCGCCGCCGACAACGCCCATCCCTGGCAGGCCTGGGCCGCGCTGGCTCGGATGCGCACCGTGTTGCGGCAGGCCACGCTGACGCCGCGCGACGAGGGTGACTACGGCCCGCAGAAGCTGCCGCCAGCGCTGCTGGGCAAGCTCCAGCCCCTGGCCGCCTTCATCGGCACGCATGCGGACTGGACCGTGCAGCGGCGCGCCGCGGACGACCTGCTGAACCTGGTCCGCGCGCGCAGCGAGCCGGAGAAGCGGCTGAGCCAGCTCACCCGCGAGCTGGCGGTGCTGGACAAGGCCCCGCCGGCGCAGGCGCTGGCGGACTGGGCGCGGATCTCGGACCACTGGCTGGACGAGGGCACGCCCAAGGACCTCGCCGCGCGCGAATCGGTCGTGCGGGCGCTGCCGGTGTTCGATTGGATCTATGCGTTGCGCGGCTGCATGAACGGCAGCGCCGGCGCGGTGAAGACGCCGGAGAGCACCGGCGCCACGCCGTTGACGCGCTGGAAGGCCCAGCAGGACAGCGTGCTGTGGCTGATCCCGACGATGGTCTGCGCCAATGGGAAGACGCTGGCGAACGATGCCTCGACCTGGAAGGCGATCCAGGCGGCGGCGGACAAGGTGCCGGCCACGCATCCGGGCTGGCGGACCGTGCGGATGCAGCAGGTCCGCCTGCTGCGCGAGGCGGGCGACGTCGACCGGGCGCGGACGCAGCTGGCGGCCTTGACCGCGCCGGCCGGTCCGACGCCGACCGCGCGCAACCTGGCGGCCGAGGAAGCGCTGCGGCTGGCGCGGACGCCGGCGGAGGCCGTTCCCTGGCTGGCGCGCGAGAGCGGCGCCTGGTCGCGGTATTCGCAGGGCGACACCGTGTATCCCTACGACCTTCCGGCGCCCACGACGCGGGCGCTGGACGGGGACGGTGCCACGCTGCTGGTGAAGCGCTTCAGCGTGGCCGACTGGCCGGCGGTGATCGGATCGAAGGCCGTGCCGGACAAGCTGCGGGCGGCGCTGGCGTTTGGGCTCTGGTGGCGCGCGGACGTGCTCGATCAAGCTGAACTGGCCCGGTCCGCGGCGACGGCGCTGGCCGGTCTGCTGCCGAAGGCGGAAGGGGACGCGCTGGTGGGTCCCTACCTGAAGGCGACGACGCCGGAGGCGCGGCGGGCGGCGCTGTGGCGCGCCTCGATCACGCGGAGCGGGCTGACCGCCCAGGTGGACATGGGCTTGGGCGCGAACATGATGTTGGCCGGCCAGAAGCCGGACGACCCGAAGGACGCGACGGCCGGGACCTGGTGCCGCCTGGATCAGGGCGCGGACAGCGAGAAGCCGGAATGGGACCGGGACTATCCGGTTCCCGGACCGGCGACGGGGTGGCCGTCCGCCGAGGCGGTGGCGAAGGAACGCGCGGCCTTGGGCGCGATGGGATCCGCGACGGGCGCCTACGCGAAGTGGGTGCTGGCCGAGAGCAAGCGCCCGGACCGCCCGTCCGACCTCCCCTGGCTGCTGTACGTCGGCATCCAGTCGACCAAGGGCGGCTGCGTGGACAAGGACAACAGCGCCCAGTCCAAGGCCATGTTCCAGACCCTGCACCGCCTGTACCCGAAGTCGGAGTGGGCCAAGCGCTCGCCGTACTTCTACTGAAGCGCTTCACGCCGTCCGGCCGCCGTTCGCGCCGGAACGCGGCGGCTCATCGCAATCCCATGGCCGGCCCGGGCGGGTGCCGCGACAGTCGAGCCCATCGACAACGCACCGCCTCACGGAGCCCGCCATGCATCCCGCACCGATCCAGATCCTGTCCCACATCCCCGGTTTCGTCTGGGCGATCCTCGTGGTGATCCTGTACTTCGGCTTCAAGCAGAGCACCGCCACCGCGGTACGCGCCAAGCGCCTGGTCGTGCTGCCGGCGCTGTGGCTGGTGTTCGGCGCCTGGGGCGTGGAGAAGAGCTTCGGCCTGGACGGCCTGCCGGGCCTGGCCTGGCTGGCCGGCATCGTCGCCGGCGTGCTGGCGCTGCGCGCCCTGCGCTGGCCCGGCCACGTGCGCTACGACGCCGCCACCCGCCGCTTCCTCGTCCCCGGCAGCTGGGTGCCGATGATGCTGATGCTGGGCATCTTCGTGCTGAAGTTCGCCTCCGGCATGAGCCTGGCGCTGCACCCCGACTACGCCCACAACATCGTCTATGCGATCGCCTTCAGCGCCGCCTTCGGCCTGTTCAGCGGCGCCTTCCTGGGCCGGGCGATCAACATCCTGGCCCACCGTCCCCAGGCATCCGACGCGGTCGCCGCCTGAGTGCCGCCCCGAGTTCCGACCCTCGCCGCGATCGCCGACACTCCGCCTCCATGACCCCCCAGTCCTTCTCCCCGCCCGTGCGCTGGATCCTCCGGCACGTGCTCATCGTGCTGACGCTGACGGTGGTGGTCTCGCTGTCGCTGGTGGCCATCTTCAACCAGCCCCTGCGTCCGACGCTGATCTACTGCTTCTTCATCTCGCTGTTCTGCGCCGCCAGCATCAACCTGCTGCGCTACGGGCTGGGCTGGCTCCGCTGGCGCCTGCTGGCCGGCTTCGGCCGCGCGCCGGCCGAGCCCTTCGACTGGCCGGGCTGGCCGCTGATGGTGCTGTGCCTGGTGCTGGGCACCCTGGTCGGCTACAGCCTGGGCGTGGAGGCCGGCAACATGGTGACGGGCCTGCAGGAGAAGAGCCTGCTCTCCAGCCCCCTGCGCCGCGTGCTCAGCGTGATGGTGATCGCGCTGATCCCCGGCTTCGGCGCAACGCTGTTCTTCCTGTCCCGCCACCGCATCGCCGCCGCCGAGGCGCGCGCGGAAACGCTCCGCCGTCAGGCCGCCGAGACGCAGCTGCGGCTGCTCGAGTCGCAGCTCGAGCCGCACATGCTGTTCAACACGCTGGCCAACCTGCGCGTGCTGATCGGCATGGACGCGGAGCGCGCGCAGGCGATGCTGGACCACCTGATCGCCTTCCTGCGCGCGACGCTGTCGGCTTCCCGCGCCGAACGCCATCCGCTGAAGGACGAATTCGCCCGCATCGCCGACTACCTGGCGCTGATGCAGGTGCGGATGGGGTCGCGGCTGCGCTTCGAGTTCGAGCTGCCCGAGGCGCTGCGCGACGCGCCGGTGCCGCCGCTGCTGCTGCAGCCGCTGGTGGAGAACGCCATCAAGCACGGCCTGGAGCCGCACGTCGGCGGCGGCACGCTGCGGGTGCGGGCGGCCGAAGCCGACGGCCAGCTGTGGCTGGACGTCGAGGACGACGGCGCGGGCTTCGACGCCGAGGCGGCGCGGTCGCCGGAGGGCGGCTTCGGCACGGTGCAGGTCCGCGACCGCCTGGCCGTCGCCTGCGGGCCGCAGGCGCGGCTGGAGCTCTTGCGCCTGGACCTGTCCCGTCCGGCGGGCGGCGGCACGCGGGCGCGGATCCGCATGCCGATGCCTTCGCCCGCGTCGGCGGCGGCGGCGGCGTCGGG
>CBIHMU010000058.1:0-37527 GCA_966211105.1 uncultured Burkholderiales bacterium | reverse complement strand
GTGTTCTTCCATTGCTATCCGACGGTGCTCGGCCACTGCGGCATCGCGTGGACGGCGCGCGGCATCGTCGCTTCGCAGTTGCCGGAAGAGAGCCTGTCCGTCACGCGCGACCGCATGCGGGTGCGCTTCCCCGCCGCGCGCGAGGAGGCGGACTTCGAGCGCCTGCCCGACACGGTGAAGCAGGCCTGCCTCGGCGTGCGCGCGCTGCTCGACGGCGAGCCGCGCGACCTGCTCGAGATCGAACTCGACGACAGCGCGGTCGCGGCCTTCGATCGCGAGGTGCTGGCGTTCACGCGGCGCATCCCGGTCGGACAGACGCTGACCTACGGCGAGGTGGCGGCGCGGATCGGGCAACCGAACGCGGCGCGCGCCGTCGGCCGCGCCGAGGGCCAGAACCCGTTCGCGCCCATCGTGCCTTGCCATCGCGTGATGGGCGCGCCGGCGGCGGGCAAGGCGGCGAACCTGACGGGCTTCTCCGCGCCGGGCGGCGTCGCGACCAAGCTGAAGATCCTCGCGATCGAGGCCCGCGCGACGGGGCAGCAGGTCGGCGAACAGCAGGATCTGTTCTAGCAGGCCAGGCGCTGCAAGGGTCCTCGGCGACGGTGTGAACGAGGCGTGTCAGGCGCACACTGAGGGTGCCTTGCGACTTCTCGGAACTTCTCATGCTGAACAGCTTGTGCAGCGCGGCGACCGTCGACGCGGGCGCTCCCTTCCTGCCGGATGTCCCCGGACACGGTGCCGACCTGCCGCGCGTCCTCGGCGAGCCGAGGGCTGCCAGGGGCGCGCTGGTCGATCGAGCGACGCAGACCGCTTCGGCGGACCCGACCGAACACACCCGACAGACCGACCAGGCCCAGGCCTTGTTCGAGAAGATCTTCGGCGGCGGTGCCGCGTGGCTCGATGTACGTGAGCGGAGCGCCATGATCAGCGCCCTGGCCGCCGTCGGCCTCGCGATGAAGGGGTTCAACGGCGCGGAGGTCGTGGTTCATACGGCGGATGCGGACGACCTCCCGCCCCCGTACGTCGAGCGGCCGAACGCGCGAACCTTGCATGTGGTCCATGCGGGCGATGGCACCGCCGATCACGTCATGGTGACGACCACGTCGAGTCTGCGCGTGCGCGGAAAATTTCCGCCGGTGGGCTGGGGCGGGTTCAGCGTGGAGGGCATCGCCAAGGCGCTGTGCGTGGCGCTGACACCGCCACCGACGGGGCGCAAGGACTTCCCCTCTGCGGGCGAGGTCGATGATTTCAAGAACGCTTTGCGCAGTGCCCTGCGCCAGCTCGTCGAGGACGAGCCGGCGACGCTCCTGCGTCTGGCGCGACAGGCCCCCCGGGCGCCTTGACCGGCAGTCGACCGGTCGCGCTCAGACCCACACGTCGTTCGGCCGCGTGCGCTCGTTGGGTTCCGCGCCGGTGTTCAATACGCCGCGCGGCTCGATGACCAGCAGGTGCGTCTCCCGTTCGGCGCTGGGCTTGTGCTCCACGCCGCGCGGGACGACGAACAGCTCGCCCGCGCGCAGCGTGACCGCGCCGTCGCGGAAGTCCAGGCGCAGCTCGCCGGCCACGACGAGGAAGGCCTCGTCCGTGTCGGCGTGGGCATGCCAGAGGAACTCGCCCTCGACCTTGGCGATCTTGAACTGGTAGTCGTTGATCTCGGCCACCACGCGCTGCGACCACTGCTCGTGCAGCAGCGAGAGCTTGTCGGTGAGGTTGATGGCGCGGTAGTCCCGCGGCGAGGTCGGCAGGGCGGCAGTGCTCGTCATGGCGTCAAGGCGTGCAAGGCGTTCAGCACGCTGAGGTTTGATGGAGCGCCTATCTTGTCGACCGGCCCTCGCCGCGTCTTGAACGATCGTGCGTCCAGTTCGAACGGGAACTCGAGTCTTGGGCCAGGCCTGGCCTGGCCTGGCCTGGCCTAGCCATGTTCCTGGCCCGACATGCGCAGCCATCGTGCCGGCGTGACGCCGAACGCCTGCGCGAACTGGCGCGTCAGGTGGCTCTGGTCGGCGAAGCCGGCGTGGACCGCGCAGTCCGCGAGCGCTTGCCCGGCGAGCATCAGTCGGCGCGCCAGGTCCAGCCGCCGCAAGGTGAGGTAGCGATACGGACTGGTGCCGAAGCTGGCGCGGAAGTCGCGCGAGAGGCTCCATCGATCGCGGCCCGCGACCCTGGCGAGCTCGTCCAGCGTGACGACGCCGTCGAGGCGATCGTCCATGTATTCGCGCGCGACCTGGGCGGCGCGGTAGTCGCCGCGCAGACGCCGCGGCGACGAGCCTGCCGCAAGCTGCAGCGCGGTGGCAAGTGTCAGCAGCCCGTCGTCCTGCTCCAGCGCGTCGAGCGGCGCGGCGAGCTGCGTCAGCAACCTGCGCGTGGCACGCGCGAGCCGGGGATCGGTCGACACGCCGCCCGGCACGAAGGGCAGGGCCACGCCGCCGAGCATCTCCTGCAGCCGGGCCGGCGCCAGGTACAGCATGCGATAACGGAAACCGGCGTCGGTGCCCGCGTGACCGTCGTGGAGTTCGTCCGGATGCAGCACGACCGTGTGCCCGGCCAGGCTGTGGCGCAGCGACGCGCGATAGGTGAAGGACTGGACGCCGGCCAGCGTCGTGCCGATCGCGTAGGTGTCGTGGCGATGCGGCGTGTAGGCCTCGCCATGAAAAAAGGCCTCGAGTCGATCGAGGCCATCCTGGCCCGCGCCGTGACGCACCCAATCGGTGTCCGCGGCGGGGGCGTGCGTCATGTCAGATCCGGCAGGTGCCGCGGATTGCGCAGGCTGGGCGGGAGGCGCGGGCTCAGTCCCAGGGCGCCGCCTCGGTGGCGAGGTCCTCGTCCTTCGCGGGCGGGGCGGTCTTCGACGCCTTCGCCGCGCCTTCCGATGCCGCAGGCTTGGGTGAAGCGCCGCCCGGGGCATGTTCCGCCGCGATCTTGGCCGACTGGCCGATGAAGTCGAGCTCGCCGCCCAGGCCTTCGATCATGTCGGGGATCAGCTGCGCGAGTTCGCCGGTGGCCAGCGCCGCATCGACGTCGAAGGCCTCGTCCTTGGCCGGCTTGTCGCGGCCGTCGAAGACCACGTCCAGGAACTTGATGCCCTTGATCTGCATCGTGTCCGTCAGCGTGAAGGAGACGCGCTCCTTCCAGGTCATCGCCAGACGCGTCGGCATCTTGCCGCTGGTCAGGTGCGCCTTGACCTCGTCGGTGTCCAGGTTGTGGCGGGCGTAGCGCACGGCGGCCTTCATCTCGTCGGCCGCCTTGAGCTCGCAATCGCGGTCGATGACGAAGTCCGCCGGCGGCACGCCGTCCATCAGCCACGCGGCCATGCAGGCGGCCGGCGATTCGGCGCTCTGCAGCAGGTGCAGGTTGATCGACGAATCGGCCTTCACCAGCAGCGTGATCAGCTCGTCGGCCTTGCCGATGGAGCCCGCGTCCACCATCAGGAAGCCCTGCTTGGGGGAGATCCACACCCGCAGGTGGGATTGCAGCGTGAAGGCGCGCGGCAGCAGCTCCAGCGTGGCCTGCTCCTTCATGTCGCGCTGCTGTTTCTTGCCGGGACGGCGGCCGGTCTCGAGCTCGATGCGCTCGACCATCTCGTCGACCTTCTCGCGCACCACCGAACCGGGCAGCACGCGCTTTTCCATGCGCAGGCTCAGCAGCCAATGGTCGCCGATCTCTTCCAGCAGCCGGGCGCCCGGTTCGCCACGCGGCGGCACCCAGCCGGCGGACAGCGCTTCCGTGGCGCCGCAGGGGGCGAAACGCTCGTTCTCGAGGGCGTCCTCGAGCTTCTCGACATTGGGCTGCCAGTCGGCTGCCAGGCGGTAAACGATCAGGTTCTTGAACATACGGACGACAACTCGCGACAACGTCAGGACGACAGCAATGAAAACGGGGCCACGCGGCGGGCGCGGGCCCCGTTCAGACGATGCGGTGATTGTCTCAGGTCTGGGGGGCTCGCCGGCAGCGGAACAACCCCCTTGCGTTGGTTACGTCGCCTGCACTTGCTGTTCGCTCGCGATCTGGCGCAGTGCCTGCTCGAAGGCCTCCGGCGGCTGGCCGCCCGAGATCAGGTACTTCTCGTTGATCACGACCGCCGGCACCGAGCTGATGCCGCGGCTCTGCCACAGCGACTCCGCGTCGCGCACCTCGTCGGCGAACTCGCCGCTGTCCAGGACGCGCGCCGCCTCGGCGGCGTCGAGGCCGATCTCGCGCGCCGTGGCCAGCAGCGTCTCGCGGTCGCCCGGGTTCTTGCCGTCGGTGTGATACGCGGTGAGCAGCGCGAGCTTCAGGTCGCGCTGCGCCTGCGCGGATTGCAGCCCGGCCCAGTGCAGCAGGCGGTGCGCGTCGAAGGTGTTCCAGACGCGGCTGCGCGCGCCTTCGGTGAAGGTGAATCCGACGTCGGCGCCGCGCTGCTTCAGGTGCGCGCGGATGTCCTTGCGCTGCTCGGGCGTCGAGCGGTACTTGCGCGTCAGGTGTTCCTCGATGTCCTCGCCCTCGGGGACCATCTGCGGGTTCAGCTCGAAGGGCTGGAAGTGCATGTCGACCTGCACCTCCGGCACGCGGGCGAGGGCGGTCTCCAGCGACTTCAGGCCCACGGCGCACCAGGGGCAGGCGACGTCGGAGACGAAGTCGATGCGCAGGGGCTGCAGCGGCTGGCTCTTGGATTCGGTGGTGTCGTTCATGCCACCCACTCTAGCCAGAAGCTCAAGCCAACACGCGGTCGCTGGGCTTTGCCAGGTAGAACCACTCGTGGCCGGGCTCCGCGTTGTTGTTCGGGAAGACGATGCGGCCGCCGGCCGGCGCCAGCACCGGCGTGCCGTCGGCGCGGGTGCCGATGCGCTCGCCCTCGGCGATCGCGTCGAAGCTGGCCCAGGCGCGGGCGAAGGTGTCGTCGGGGCTCTCGCGGTCGACGACCTCATAGAGCTGCAGCAGCTCGACGGGGCGCTTGGGGTCGGCGAGCTCGACGCCCTCGGGCGCGATCATGCCCAGCAGCACCAGCGTGCGCAGGATCGCCTGGAAGGCGACCTCGGGCCCCTGCGGGTCGGCGTGCTGGCCGCATTCGAGCGTGATGCAGTAGCCGCCGGTGCTGCGCATGTACTCGGTGGTGCCGACGCCGTAATGCGGGTCCTGCTGCAGCGCCATCCGGCGCGAGCCGTCCGCCGCCTTCTCGGCGCGGCGCTTCAGGCCCAGCGCGTAGGTCGACAACCAGCCCTCGACCAGGCGCGAGGTGCCCACGGCCAGCGCCAGCGCGCTCTCGGCGGCCTGGTGGCGGAAGGGCTCCAGGTCGCCGTCGTTGTCGCGCGGTCCGATCATCGCGAAGGCCGGACCCGGGTTGTTGAAGCTGTGCAGGTCCAGCAGCACGTCGCTCGCGGCGATCCAGGGGCACAGGCGGTTGGCAATGCGGTCCTCGAAGTCCTGGGGGATCGGGTTGACGCGCAGGTTGCGGTTCAGGTTGCGTTCGCCCTCGCGGCGCTGCAGGCGATGGGCCAGCGGATTGACCACGGGGATCATCGTCAGCGTGCCCTTGCGCAGCGTCAGCGCGCCCTCGTCCAGCATCGCCATCACGCGCCGGATCGCGCCGACGCCGGCGACCTCGTTGCCGTGCACGGCGGCCGTCACCAGCAGCTTGGGACCGGGCTGGAGGCCGGCGAACTGGTGGACGCGGAGGTGGGTCGGAGGATCGGTGCGGGCGTCGCTCATGGCGTGGCGGAAGGGCTCGGGAAAGGAACCCGAAGCATAGGGCCGCAGGAGGCGGCTCACCGCGCCGGCGTGCGCGGCGCGTATGCCGAAAGCGCGGGCGGGGATGAGTTGAAGTTGGGGCGCCGGGCGCTTGGCGATCACCCGCGGCTCAGCCGCGGTTCAGTCGACAGGCAGGCAGCATGCCGGCGACGTAGTGCCGACGCTCAAGCGCCGAGCAGCGCGTCCGGGTCGAGCGCCGCGTCGCAGGACCAGTGCGTGTTCGGCAGTTCGCCGACAGCGGCGCCGTCGACCCAGCGCGTCAGGCGGTACAGCGTGCCGAAGGCGAAGTCCGGCGGCGCCTCGCCCGGACCGGCGAGGAGCTCGCCGCCGCGGCGCACGTTGTCGGCCATCCAGGCCGGCAGGCGCAGGTGATACGGATTGCGGGCGATCTCGCCGTGGTGGCAGGCCAGCGCCCGGACCAGCAGCGCGGTGTCGCGCTGGCCGGTCTCGACAAGCGTCGTCGGCGAGGGCTGCGTGGCCCAGAACTCGGTGTGCGCGAAGACGGTGGAGATCTTCGCCTGCGCGAGCGCCTCGCTCACCAGCAGGTGCACGCCGATGTGCGTCGGGATGCCGTCGCCCGCATGCGGCACGAGGATCAGTGCCGGCTTCTCGGCGACCAGCAGCTCGGCGACCAGCCGGACCTGCTGCTGCCACAGCGGCGTGCGCGCGGCAGCGGCTTCCGGCTTCACCTGCTCGAAGCCGTCGGCGGCCAGCAGGCGCAGGTCAAAGCCCAGCACGTCGCAGGCGGCGCCGAGTTCCGTCCAGCGCTCAGCGCGGCGGTCCTGCTTACTCCCCAGGGTGACGGCGATGTTGGTGACGCGCCAGCCGGCCTCCTGGCGCAGTCGCAGCGGCAGGGCCCCGACGATGCATTCATCGTCCGGATGCGGCGCGAAGACCAGCACGTGCGGCGCTTTGGTACCGGAACCAGGCGATGTCGACATGGGCGGCAACGGACTCACACCGGTACGCACGGGTTGCCGCAGCAAGGCATACCAGCTGGCGATCCAGCTTTCCCAGTCGGCCTGGCTGACGACCGGGTTGTCGACCTGGCTGACGGCGGCGCTGACGGCGGTCGGAAAGGCGGGCGCAGAGGCCGTGGAGGGGGCGGTCGCGTTCATCGGCGAGAAGTTGGCAGCCCGGGCGCGAGGCGGCCGGGCAAGTTCGATCGACCCATCTTAGCGGGCCGGATCGCCGAATGGTATTACATTGGTAGTAAAACTAGATGGAGACCGGTGTAATCCCGGAGAAGACCGGTCGGCCCGTCCGGCGACCCCGCCGGCCCCCGCTGCCAGAAGGCAGCCCCTGACGCTGGCGGCGGTCGTCAGGACGCGGCGCCGATGCCATCAGGAGGCGGCGTCGATGACCTCAGGACGGGGCGCGTCCGGGCCAGGTGGCCAGAACGACACCGCAGAGTGCCAACGCGTAGGCGAGCAACTGCGTCCCGCTCATCTGCTCCCCGAGCAGCAACAGTCCGATGAGCGCGGTCGAGATCGGCAGGAACACCATGAAGACGCCGGCCTTGGCGGCGCTGACGTGCTGCAGGCCCTTCATCCAGAGCCAGACGGTGACGGTGCTGGCGGCGATGGCGTAGAAGAGCAGCAGGCCCCAGTCCTTGGCGGCGACGGTCGCGAAATCGAAATCGACGGCCTGCCAGAGCCCCAGCGGCGTGACGAGGATCAGGCCCCAGAGGTTGATCAGCGCGCTGATGCGGCGCGGCGGCAGGTCGGCGGTGAGCTGCTTGCCGATCACGACGTAGCTGGCCTCGCAACACATGGCCCCGACCAGCAGCAAGGCTCCCCAGGCGGAGGTGTCGCCGAGGTGCTCACCGCCGCCATGGCGATCGAGCGCGACCATCGCGATGCCGCCCACCGCCATCGCGATGCCGAACAGCGTGCGCGGCGCGATGCGTTCGCGCAGGAAGATCCAGCTCATCAGCGCGACGGTGGCCGGGATGCCGGCCATGATCACGCCGGCCACGACGGCCGAGCTGTGCTTCATCCCGAACAGCAGGCAGATCGAGAACAGGAAGTTCCCGAAGAAGGATTCGAGGAAGAGCAGGAAGCGCATGCGGCCGGTCAGCGGCTTCTCCGTCGGGCCGCGCCGTAGCCACGGCAGCATGAACACGGCGGCCATGCCGAAGCGCAGGAAGGCCAGCAGGAAGACCGGGAACACGACGACCAGCAGCTTGGAGAGCCCGACATAGCTGCCGATCACGCTGGTGCTGGCGGCCAGGCTGAGGTAGGAGAGCCACGGGACGTGATGGCCGGGCGGGGCGATCATTCCGGAGCTTGTGTCGGCTGCCGGCGAGGGCGTCGCGGAGGACGTCGTGGCGATCCCGGGTTTCCGGTCGGTTGTGGCGCTGGACATGGTGGGTGATGATGCCCGACGCAGGGAGGGATCAGACATGGCGACAGGGGTGGGAGCGACGTCGGCGGGTTACTCGGTCTCGTGGCCGAAGACGGCCTCGAGGGTGCCGACCACGATCACCGAGGACGTCATCCGCGAAGAAGGCCTGCCGGTGGGTTGGGTCGACGTGAAGGTCTGCGCCGTGAGCGACGTGGGGTCCGGCCTCAAGCTCGTCGTACGCAAAGAACTGCGAGCAGTCAGCAAGTGATCGGGGACGGCTGGTCGCGGGGTTCTGGCGCTTGACGCCAGGGCCCTGCGACCTGGCGGCCAACGCGCCGGCCTGAGCAGGTGGCAAGCAGCCTCACTTCACCCGCCGCAACGCCACGCGGATCGCATCGATCATCCGGTCCAGGTGTTCCCGCTCCGCGATCAGCGGCGGCGACAGCGCCAGGATGTCGCCTGTCGTGCGGATCAGCACGCCTTGCTGCCAGCAGTCGAGGAAGGTCTCGAACGCGCGCTTGGTCGGCTCGCCCGCGCGCGGGGAGAGTTCGACGCCGCCGACCAGGCCGAAGTTGCGCACGTCGATGACGTGGGGCTCGCCGCGCAGCGAATGCAGCTGTTCCGCGAAGTAGCCCTGCAGTTCCGAGGCCCGCGTCAGCAGGCCTTCCTCCGCGTAGGTGTCCAGCGTCGCCAGGCCCGCCGCGCAGGCCAGCGGATGCGCCGAGTAGGTGTAGCCGTGGAAGAACTCGATCAGGTGTTCTGGCCCGGTCATGAAGGCGTCGTGGATGCGTTGCTGCGCGAACACCGCGCCCATCGGCACGCAGCCGTTGGTCAGGCCCTTGGCGACCGTCATCAGGTCCGGCGTCACGTCGAAGGTCTGCGCCGCGAACGGGCTGCCGGTGCGGCCGAAGCCGGTGATGACCTCGTCGAAGATCAGCAGGATGCCGTGCCTGTCGCAGATCTCGCGCAGGCGCTTCAGGTAGCCCTGCGGCGGGATCAGCACACCGGCGGAGCCGGCCACCGGCTCCACGATCACCGCGGCGATCGTCGACGCGTCGTGCAGCGCGACCATCCGCTCGAGGTCGTCGGCCAGCTCCGCGCCGTGCGCCGGGAGGCCGACGCTGAACGCGTTGCGCGCGATGTCGTGCGTGTGGCGCAGGTGGTCGACGCCCGACAGCAGCGTGCCGAACATCTTGCGGTTGGCCACCATGCCGCCCACCGAGATCCCACCGAAATTGACGCCGTGATAACCGCGCTCGCGGCCGATGAGGCGGGTGCGCTGGCCCTCGCCGCGGACGCGGTGGTACGCCAGCGCCATCTTCAGCGCCGTCTCCACCGACTCCGATCCGGAGTTGGTGAAGAACACCTTGTTCATGCCCTCGGGCGCGATCGCCGCGAGTCGCGACGCCAGCTCGAACGCCTTCGGATGCGCCATCTGGAAGGGCGGCGCGAAGTCGAGCTCCGCCGCCTGCGCCTGGATCGCCTTCACGATGCGCGGCCGGTTGTGGCCCGCGTTCACGCACCACAGGCCCGCGATGCCGTCCAGGATCTGGCGTCCCTGGTCGTCGGTGAAGAACATGCCGTCGGCCCGCGTCAGCAGGCGCGGCGCCTGCTTGAACTGGCGGTTGGCCGTGAACGGCATCCAGTAGGCGTCGAGGTCGGGGCGGGTGGCGGTGGACATGAGGACTCCCGGGGCGCGGTCGGCGCAGGTGATCGATGCGGCCAGTCTAGGCAAGCCCGGGCGCAATCGGTGAGCGTTCCGGCGGCGGGAAAACCCGCGACGACGCAATCCGATGCGGCGTGAAGACGATTTCTTCGAACAGAATGCCGTCCATGATCAAGGAAGTGCAACTGGATGCGATCGACCGCGCCATTCTCGCGGTCTTGCAGCGCGATGCGCGCATCTCGAATCAGGACCTCGCGCTGCAGGTCCATCTGTCGCCGTCGGCGTGCCTGCGGCGGGTGAAGCGGCTGGAGGAGACCGGCGTGATCGACCGCGTGGTCGCGTTGCTCAATCCAAGGGCGATCGGCAAGCCGGGCACCAGCTGGACCATCGTCAACGTCGAGCGCATGACGCCCGCCGCACTGGCCGAGTTCGAGCAGGCGGTGAAGGACGCGCCGGACATCCTCGACTGCTTCTACGTCGCCGGCAGCAACGACTACCTGCTGCGCTTCGCCTACAAGGACGCCGAGGACCTCGAGCGCCTGCACACCCATGTGCTCATGCAGCTGCCGGGCGTGGCCAAGGCGAACTCGATGCTGGTGCTGCGCACGGTGAAGAAGACGAGCGCGTTTCCTCTGGAATGATCGATGGAATAAGCGTCGGCACGATGGCGCGCTGACTGGACTCAGGAGCTCCCTCAGATTCCAGGAGCATCGAATGATTCCGCGCGCAACAAGCAGCCAGGACGACGTCGTCGCCTTCGGCACGGACGCGATCCAGATCTACAGCGTCCTGTCCTACCTCGTCGCCTCCCCGTCCGTGCTCAGCTTCGACGGGCAGCCGTACGCGGACGCCATCGCCCGGAACGGCTATCCGCTGCTCGAATGCGATCTCGGCAGCTATGCGCCGCTGAATGTGGAATGCGGGCTCACAGCCTGGTTCCGCAGCGACGACACCGCCAATCATCTGACCCGGGAGCAGGCCGGACGGATGAAGCGGCTCGAGTTCCAGAGCGTGTCCAAGACCTGACGCTCGCGCTGGCAGCGCGCTGCCAGCGTGCAGGGCGCGTCCGGGGTCAGGCCGTGCGCGGCCGCAGCACGCGCAGCATCGGCAGCAGCTGGATCAGCAGCATCGCGCCGAGGATCAGCGCGCAGCCCAGCAGCCCGGCGCCATTGAGGCGGTCGCCCATCATCAGGTAGCCGAAGACGGCGGCGAACAGCGTCTCGGACGACAGGATGATCGCGGCGTCCGCCGCGTGCGCGTAGCGCTGCGCGACGACCTGGCCGGTGAAGGCCACGCCCACTGACAGCACGCCGGTGTACAGGATCGGCCCCGCGGCGGCCTGGATGCCGGCCCAGCTCCACGACTCGAAGCCCAGCGCCCACGCCAGCGAGACGAGGCCGCAGAACAGGAACTGACCGCCCGCGACGGTGAACGGCGAATTCATCCGGTCCGCGACCATGCCGATCAGCAGCACGTGCACCGCCCAGGGCAGCGAGGACGCGATGACCCAGGCGTCGCCCACGCCGATGTCGAGCTCATGCGCGCCCGACAGCAGGAAGGCGCCCACCAGGCAGGCCAGCGCGCCGGGCCACACCGACCAGTGCGGCAGGTGGCGCAGCAGCAGCCAGCCCAGCAGCGGCACCAGCGGCACGTACAGCGCGGTCAGGAAGCCGGCGTTGGTCACCGAGGTGTACTGGATGCCGATCTGCTGCAAGGCCGCGCCGGTGGTCAGCAGCGCGCCCAGGCCGATGATCTTCATCGCGTCGCTGCCGCGCAGCACGGTCGCGCCCGGCGCGCGCCGCTCGCGCACGATCAGCGGCAGCACCACCAGCGCGCCGATCAGGAAGCGGATGCCGGTGAACATCATCGGGCCGATGCTCTCCATGCCATGGGCCTGGGCGACGAAGGCCGAGCCCCAGATCATCGCGATGAGGGTCAGCAGCAGGTTGGCTTGGATGCGGGTCATGGGAAGCAGTGTCGGGGATCTGTGCGCCCGCGCCGGATGGCACGGACGGGTCAGCCTTCTTGGGCTGGCAGGGGAGGCTTGAAGCAACCGCTTCCGCCGGGGTTGGCAGGCAGCCCGGCGGTCAGCTGCTCAGGTAGGCGATCTCGTCGTCGCTGAAGCCGGCGGCGCTGCGCGCCTCGACGTTGAACGGCGGGCGCAATCGCGGCGCCTCGTAGCGCTCGACGAGCTCGGGATACAGCGTCAGCGGATCCAGCCCGCGCTCGCGGCACAGGTGGCGGTACCAGTGGTTGCCGATGCGCACGTGGCCGACCTCGTCGCGCAGGATCACGTCCAGGATCTCCACCGCGCGCGCGTCGCCGGCCTTGGCGAACTTGGCCTGCAGCGGCGGCGTGGCGTCCAGCCCGCGCGCCTCCAGCGTGCGCGGCACCAGCGCCATGCGCGCCAGCACGTCGCCCGCCGTGCGCATCGCCATCGTCCACAGGCCGTCGTGCGCGTCGAAGTCGCCGTAAGCCCGGCCGAGACCGCGCAGGTGCTCATCGAGCAGCGTGAAATGCAGGGCCTCCTCCGACGCCACCTGCAGCCAGTCGAGGTAGTACGGGCGCGGCATGCCGGGGAAACGCCAGACCGCGTCCAGCGCCAGGTTGATCGCGTTGAACTCGATGTGCGCGATCGCGTGGATCAGCGCCGCGCGGCCTTCCGGCGTGAAGGGCGAACGCGATCCCACCTGCAGCGCCGCGCGCAGCCGCGGCCGCTCCGGGCGGCCGGGAGGCTCGGTGTCGGGGGTGAGGCGGGCGGCCGTGTCGAGCTCTGCAGCATCGGCTGCGTTGTACAGCTCCCGGGCCGCCAGCGCCTTCGCCTGCGGATCCGCGATCAGAAGCACCTGCAGCGCGCGGGTTCGAAGTTCCATTCGTAGAATTATCCCTTTTGGACAAGCTGGAGCAGCGCATGGCCGTCTACCGCCTCGGCGAACACACGCCGGAACTCGGCACCGGCGTCTGGGTCGCCGACAGCGCACAGGTCGTCGGCCGCGTCACGCTCGAGGACGACGTCAGCGTCTGGTTCAACGCCGTCCTGCGCGGCGACAGCGAGCACCTCACCATCGGCGCCGGCAGCAACATCCAGGACGGCAGCGTGCTGCACGCCGACGCCGGCATGCCGCTGGTCCTCGGCCGCAACGTCACCGTCGGCCACCAGGTCATGCTGCACGGCTGCACCGTCGGCGACAACGCGCTGATCGGCATCGGCGCGGTCGTGCTCAACGGTGCGCGCATCGGCGCCAACTGCCTGGTCGGCGCCGGTGCGCTGGTCACCGAGGGCAAGGTGTTCCCCGACGGCAGCCTCATCGTCGGTTCGCCCGCGCGGGTCGTGCGCGAGCTCACGCCGCAGCAGATCCAGGGCCTGGCGATGAGCGCCGCCCATTACGTCGGGAACGGCCGGCGCTACGCCGAGGAACTCGTCCGCATTGACGATCCGCAATCCGTCCCCAGATAACTCGAATTCAAAGGAAGCCCATGGCCACGTCGATCAAGCCTGCTCCGAGCGAGCTCCACAAATTCCTCTTCGAAGGCCTGCCCGTGCGCGGCATGCTGGTCCGGCTCGACGACAGCTGGAAGGAACTGCTCGGCCGCCGCAAGGAGCCGCTGGCGCCGGCGGTGCGTGACCTGCTCGGCCAGATGACCGCGGCCGGCGTGCTGATGCAGGCCAACATCAAGTTCAACGGCGCGCTGATCTTCCAGGTGATGGGCGACGGCCCGCTGAAGCTGGCGGTCGTCGAAGTGCAGCCGGACGCGAGCTTCCGCTCGACCGCCAAGACCCGCGAGACGGTGGCGGACGACGCGACGCTGCAGCAGATGCTCAACGTGCACGGCCAGGGCCGTGTCGCGATCACGCTCGATCCGAAGGACCGTCTGCCGGGCCAGCAGCCCTACCAGGGCGTCGTGCCGCTGAGCGGTCCGCAGGGCCAGCCGCTGGAGAAGCTCAGCGACGTGCTGCAGCACTACATGCGGCAGTCCGAGCAGCTCGAGACCACGCTGGTGCTGGCCGCCAACGACCAGCTGGCCGCCGGCCTGCTGATCCAGCGCCTGCCCATCGAAGGCGAGGGCAACCTGGAGCCGGGGGCCACGTCGGGCGTCGAGCGCGAGGAGATGGAGGACGCCTACAACCGCATCAGCATGCTGGCTGCGACCTTGACGGCGGAAGAGCTGCTGACGCTGGACAGTGACACCATCCTGCGCCGCCTGTTCTGGGAAGAGAACGTGCGCCGCTTCGATCCGCAGTACCCGCGTTTCGCCTGCACCTGCTCGCGCGAGCGTGTGGGTCGCATGCTGCTGGGTCTGGGCAGACAGGAGGTGGACGAGATCCTGGCGGAGCTGGGTGGTGTCGAGATCGGTTGCGAGTTCTGCGGCAACCACTACGTCTTCGACCCGGTGGATGTCGGTGAGCTCTTCACCGACCCGCAGAACCAGGCTCCGGGCTCAAAGAACGTCCAGTAACGACGCCACCTCGCTGCCCCGCCACGCCAAGAACCGGGGTCAGCGAGCGCGTGTGGGGCCGGAGTGATGCTGGGGGTTCGCGGACGCGATGCCCCCTGCATCGCGGAGCGCCCGCGCCTGGCCTTCCGAGGTCTTTCTTCGACCCGTCAAGGCGTATCCACGCGCACGGCCCGATCCAGCGCGGTGGCTGTCACGCGCTGGGTGCCATGGGCCTTGAAGTAGGCTTCCAGCGCTTCCACGTCCATGGGTCCGGTCTGCACCAGCCGGGCGGTCGTGAAGGTCTTGAAGCTGTCCCCGCCGACCTGCAGGAAGTTGTTGATGGCGACGCGGACCTTCTGGTCCGGCGCGACTGCCGTGCCGTTCAGCGTCATGCTGCCTGGCACCACGCGCGAGCCGAACGGCCGGCGCATGTCCCAGCGGTAGCTGAAGCCCTGCGACGCTTGCAGCGGCAGGAATTTCTTCGGGTCGTTGGCCCACCATTGTTCTTCGAGGACGGCCTGCAGCTGTGTGCCGGTCATCTCCACCACCACCAGCGCGTTCGAGAACGGCAGCGCCGCGAACAGGTCGCCGAAGGTGACCGTGTCGTCCGCGCGGTGGGTCAGGCCGGTGCGCACGCCGCCGATGTTCTGGAACGCGACCTGCGCGCCGCCGTTCTCCGGTGCCCGCGTCGCGGCCAGCATGGCGTCGGCCACGAGCTGGCCCATCGTCGAGCCGCCGCCTTCGTTCCTGTCGTTGCCTTCCTTGCTCAGCGCCTGCGCCAGGAAACCGACCGGGCGTTCGATCAAGGGTTGTGCCACGTGCTGGTAGCTGCTGATCAGCAGCGTCTGGCGCGGGTCCTTGGCTGTCTCAGGCCGCACCACGACGTTGTTGGCGCGCGCCTCGGTCATGGTGCCGGTGGCGCGGTCCAGGGTCAGGTCGATCTCCGTGACCAGGGTGCCGTACTTGTCGCCGCTGGTGACCAGGCGGCCGTCGATGCGGCAGTTGTAGGCCCGGTGCGTGTGGCCCGACACGATCAGGCCGACGCGCTTGTCCAGCTTCTTGACGATGTCGACGATGGGCCCGGAGATCGCCGGGCAGTCGTTGATGCCGCCGGTCGGGTAGCCGCCTTCGTGGATCAGCACCACGAACGCATGCACGCCCTGGCGCTCCAGCTCGGGCACCAGGCGGTTGACCGTCTCGGCCTCGTCGTCGAAGCGCAGGCCGCGGATGCCGGTCGGGCTGACCAGCTCCGGCGTGCCCTTCAGCGACAGCCCGATGAAGCCCACCGGCACGCCGTCGAAGCGCTTGACCGCATAGGCCGGCAGCACCGACTGGCCGGTCTTCTCGTCGATGGTGCTGGCGGCCAGGTACTGGTACTTCGCGCCCTTGAATTCGGTCGGGCCCTTGCAGCCGTCCTTCGGGTGGCAGCCGCCGCGCTGCTTGCGCAGCAGTTCGTCGATGCCCTGGTCGAACTCGTGGTTCCCGACCGAGGAGATATCCAGGCCCATCATGCCCAGCGACTCGATCGTCGATTCGTCATGGAACAGCGCCGACAGCAGCGGGCTCGCGCCGACCAGATCGCCGGCCGCCACGAACACGTGGTTGGGATTTTTCGCTTTGATCTGCGCGACCACCGTGGCCATGCGCTCGGCGCCGCCGGCGTCCAGCGTGATCGTCTTGTCGGGGTTCTGCGGATCGGGCAGCTTGATGCCGCCGGCCGGCGGGAGCAGGTTGCCGTGGAAGTCGTTGATCGCCAGCACCTTGACGGCGACCGTCGCGGTGGCAGGTCTTGCGGCCTTGACTGTCTTGGCGGCGCCCGGCCCGTCCAGCGACGGCGGCAGCGGCGCCTGCGGTCCGGAGGAACTCAGCGATCCGCAGGCGGCGAGCAGCGCCGCGCTCAGCAGCATCGACAGGGCGCCCAGCGGGCGGCGGACGAAAGGACGGTTCATCGGGGAGGCTCCAGGAACGCCATGAATCTCGAAAAACTCGATGCCCGCAAATGTTTGCGAGATCGAAGCGGCGGATTGTGCCTCTCCTGTGTGGCGGCGCGGTGAGCGTCGCGTTCAGTCGCGCGGTGGGCGTTCGGTGCCGCGAGTAGCCGTGCGGCTGGCGTGCTCGCACGCCGGGTCGTCGCAGCGTTCGCAGCCCTGCCAGCGGCCGTCGCTGCCCAGGCTTTCCTGGCGCTGCAGCAGGCGACCGAAGAAGCCGTCCTCGCGGCCAAGATGCGGCCTCAGCAGCGGACCGAGCGCATTGAGCGCCTGCTGCAGCCGCGCCGGACCGCTGCCCGAGACCAGGCTGTAGCCCAGGCCCGCGTCGCGCAGGGCGCGGCGCAGCAGGCGGTCGGTGGGCTGTTGCGCGTGCGGGCCGTCGCGCATGTCGTCGGCGATCCAGGGCAGGTCCAGCGCCATCAGCAGCGTGGCGTCCATGCGGGCCTGGACCTGCAGCGCGAACGGATAAAGGCTGGTGTCGTCGAAGAGCTGCTCGCTGTACACGGCGGTCATCAGCGGCGTGGTGTCGTGCAGGACCAGGTCGTGATCCGCGGCGGCGGCTTGGGCGCGGCGCCATTGCTCCTCGGCGATCGCGCGCTGCTCGTCGGGGCGCGGCGTGCGGCCCTCGCGCTCGCACCACTCGCGCAGGTACTCGCCGACCAGCGCGCAGCGCAGCCGCGTCTGGGCGCTCAGATGCGCCAGCAGCGCCACGCCGAGGCGGCTCTTGCCGGTGCTCTCCGCGCCGACGAGGGCGATGTGCAAGGGCATGTCGGGCGGCGACGGTCAGGCGGCGACGGTCGCCGGCCGCAGCTGCCGTTGCCAGGCGCGCCAGCCCGCCACCGACATTGGCACGAAGACCGCGTACAGCACGACCGTCAGCCAGTAGCCCTTCAGCGCGAACAAGCCGATGCTGACCAGGTTGACCATCACCCAGACGGGCCAGTTCTCCTGGTACTTGCGCCCGAGCAGCCACTGGCCGGTGATGCTGGCCACCGTCGGGAGGGCATCCCAATAGGGGAGGGGGGAATCGGTGCGGTGCTGCAGGAACAGCCCCAGCAGCGGCCAGGCGGCCAGCGTCGCCAGCACGGCCATCACGCGGCCCTTCGGACCGAGCGTGCGCACATGCAGCGCGTCGCCGTCGGCGGTGCGGCCACGCCGCCATTGCCACCAGCCCCACAGCGCGAGCGCCGCGAACAGCAGCTGCAGCGAGGCCTCGCCGTAGAGCCTGCCGCTCCAGAACAGCAGGAAGTAGAGCAGCGAACTGCTCAGCGCCAGCGGCCAGGCCATCACCTGCACGCGCATGTTGCAGACGACCATCCAGATCGCGAGCGCGAAGGCGACGAGTTCCAGCCAGCTGATCGGGCTGCCGAGGGCGTGGAAGGCGGGCGAGAGCGCCCAGGCCAGCAGTGCATCCATCGCTGAGAGCATGCAGGGGTTGCGGAAGGGGGATTGTGTTTCAGCGGCGCAGCGGGACGAAGACCTCGTCCGGCTTGACCATGCCCAGTTCCATGCGGGCCTTTTCCTCGACCATCTCGAGGCCTTCGCGCAGGTCCAGCAATTCGGCCTGGAGCTGCGTGTTGCGCGCGCGGGCCTTCTCGTTGGCGTCGGCC
Organism: uncultured Burkholderiales bacterium; assembly: GCA_966211105.1. Taxonomy (GTDB): domain Bacteria; phylum Pseudomonadota; class Gammaproteobacteria; order Burkholderiales; family Burkholderiaceae_C; genus Roseateles. Next base: position 19,756 of record CBIHMU010000058.1, on the reverse strand, counting down.
TGCTCGCGCAGTTCGGCGCGCAGCTGGACGCCGCGGGCCAGGCCGCCCTTGCCGAACCAGAGCTGGGCCTGGATGGCGACAAGGAACGCGGTGAGGACGATGGCCAGGGCTTTCACAGGCCGCGAGTTTAGCTGCAACGAAAAAGGGCAGGCCCGTGGGCCTGCCCTTCGAACGCGGGGAGCGCCCGCGCGGTGCACGTGTGCAGCGTCGCCTGCCGGTGCAGGAAGTCGACGCCGGCGATCAGCGCAGGTTGTAGAACGCCGCGCGGCCGGGGTACACCGCCACGTCGCCCAGGTCTTCCTCGATGCGCAGCAGCTGGTTGTACTTGGCCATGCGGTCCGAGCGCGACAGCGAGCCGGTCTTGATCTGGCCGGCGTTCAGGCCGACGGCGATGTCGGAGATGGTCGAATCTTCGGTCTCGCCCGAGCGGTGCGAGATCACGGCGGTGTAGCCGGCGCGCTTGGCCATCTCGATGGCGGCGAAGGTCTCGGTCAGCGTGCCGATCTGGTTGATCTTGATCAGGATCGAGTTGGCGATGCCCTTGTCGATGCCTTCCTTCAGGATCTTGGTGTTGGTGACGAACAGGTCGTCGCCCACCAGCTGCACCTTGTCGCCCAGCTTCTCGGTGATGTGCTTCCAGCCGTCCCAGTCGCCTTCGGCCATGCCGTCCTCGATCGAGATGATGGGGTACTTGTCGACCCAGGTGGCCAGCATGTCGGTCCACTGTTCGGCCGACAGCTGGATGCCGCCTTCGCCTTCCAGCACGTACTTGCCGTCCTTGTAGAACTCGCTGGCGGCGCAGTCCAGGCCCAGGGCGATCTGCTCGCCGGCGGTGTAGCCGGCCTTGTCGATCGCTTCCAGGATCATCTGGATCGCGGCTTCATGGTTCTCGACGTTCGGGGCGAAGCCGCCTTCGTCGCCGACCGCCGTCGACATGCCCTTGGCGTCGATGATCTTCTTCAGCGCATGGAAGACTTCCGCGCCCCAGCGCAGCGCCTCGCGGAACGACGGCGCGCCCACGGGGATGATCATCAGTTCCTGCAGGTCGATCGAGTTGTTGGCGTGCGCCCCGCCGTTGATGACGTTCATCATCGGCACCGGCAGCTGGTTGCCGCTCATGCCGCCGAAGTAGCGGTACAGCGGCAGGCCCGATTCTTCCGCGGCGGCGCGCGCCACGGCCATGGACACGGCCAGCATGGCGTTGGCGCCCAGGCGGCTCTTGTTCTCGGTGCCGTCCAGGTCGATCAGGGTCTTGTCCAGGAAGGCCTGCTCGGAGGCGTCCAGGCCCAGCACGGCTTCCGAGATCTCGGTGTTGATGTGCTCGACGGCCTTCAGCACGCCCTTGCCCAGGTAGCGCGACTTGTCGCCGTCACGCAGTTCGATGGCTTCGCGCGAGCCGGTCGACGCGCCCGACGGCACGGCGGCGCGGCCCATCACGCCGGACTCCAGCAGCACGTCGCATTCCACGGTGGGGTTGCCGCGGCTGTCGAGGATCTCTCGGCCGACGATGTCAACAATGGCGCTCATGGGAACAGTCTCCAGAAGTGAAAAAACTCGGTCGGCGCGCATGGTGCCAGCAACGGGTTACCTGTGCTGAACAACCTGCGGCCTGAATGGGGGACGGAAAAAAGCCACCGGGCCGTTCGCCGTCCGTCTGGACAGGCTGGCGGCGCGATGGCTCATGTCGGGCATGGCGGGGAATCAGACGCCGTCGACCACAATCATGCGCATGACGCCGGCGTGCTCGCGCAGCGACCTGGCATGCTGGTAGGTCTCGGACGCGTAGAAGCGCTTCGCGGCCTCGCGGTCGGGGAACTTCAGCACCACCAGGCGGCTCGGCGTCCAGGGGCCTTCCAGCACCTCGAACGCACCGCCGCGGACCAGCACCTCCGCGCCGTGCTCCTGCATCGCCTTCGTGCTCCATTCGCGGTACTTCGCCATCTGGTCGGCGTCGGTCACGGTCACGTCGGCAATGATGAAGGCGGGCATGGGCGGTGTCTCTGTTGGTCGTTGTCTGAAGTCCCGGAACCCTGCGGACTCAGGCCGCCGCGGGGGCGCTGACCTCGTGGCCGGCCTTGGCCTTGTGGTCCAGCGCGGCCTTGATGAACGCGATGAACAGCGGGTGGCCGTCCCACGGGGTCGACTTGAACTCCGGGTGGAACTGCACGCCCATGTACCAGGGGTGCACGTTGCGCGGCAGCTCGACGATCTCGGTCAGCTTCTCGCGCTGCGTGATCGCGGAGATCACCAGGCCGGCATCCTGCAGCTGGTCCAGGTACTGCTCGTTGGCCTCGTAGCGGTGGCGGTGACGCTCGTTCACGACCGGGCCGTAGATCTCGTAGGCCAGCGTGCCCGGCTTGACGTCGGAGCTCTGCGCGCCCAGGCGCATCGTGCCGCCGAGGTCGGACTGGGCGTTGCGCTTCTGGATCGAGCCGTCCGCATCCTGCCATTCGTCGATCAGCGCGATCACCTTGTGCGGCGCGTCGGGTTTGAACTCGGTCGAGTTCGCGCCGTCCAGGTGGGCCTTGTGGCGCGCGTATTCGATGGTCGCGACCTGCATGCCCAGGCAGATGCCGAGATAAGGCGTCTTGTGTTCGCGGGCGTACTGGGCGGCGAGGATCTTGCCTTCCACGCCGCGCTTGCCGAAGCCGCCCGGCACCAGGATGGCGTCGTACTTGTCGAGCTGCTTCGAGTGCTCGGCATCCAGCGTCTCCGAGTCGACATACTCGATGTTGACGCGGGCGTGGTTGTGGATGCCGGCGTGGCGCAGCGCCTCGTTCAGCGACTTGTAGCTGTCCGACAGGTCGGTGTACTTGCCGCACATGGCGATGGTCACTTCGGTCTTCGGGTTCTCGACCTCGTTGACCAGCGTGTCCCAGCGCTTCAGGTCCGCGGACTTGGTGTTGAGCTGCAGCTTGGTGCAGATCATCTGGTCCAGGCCCTGCTCGTGCAGCATGCGCGGGACCTTGTAGATCGTGTTGACGTCCCACATCGAGATCACGCCGTACTCCGGCACGTTCGTGAACAGCGAGATCTTTTCGCGCTCGTCGTCCGGGATGCGGCGGTCGGCGCGGCACAGCAGCGCGTCGGGCTGGATGCCGATCTCGCGCAGCTTCTGCACGGTGTGCTGCGTGGGCTTGGTCTTGAGCTCGCCGGCAGCGGCGATCCAGGGCACATAGGTCAGGTGCACGAACGCGACATTGTTCGGACCGGACTTCAGGCTCATCTGGCGCGCGGCCTCCAGGAAGGGCAGCGACTCGATGTCGCCGACCGTGCCGCCGATCTCGACGATCGCCACGTCCACCGCGTCCGCCGTGCCGTGTCCGGCGCCGCGGCGGATGAAGTCCTGCATCTCGTTGGTGATGTGCGGGATCACCTGGACGGTCTTGCCGAGGTAGTCGCCGCGGCGCTCCTTCTCCAGCACCGACATGTAGATCTGTCCGGTGGTGAAGTTGTTGCTCTTCTTCATCCGCGTGGTGATGAAGCGCTCGTAGTGACCCAGGTCCAGGTCGGTTTCCGCGCCGTCGTCCGTCACGAACACTTCACCGTGCTGGAACGGCGACATCGTCCCCGGATCCACGTTGATGTAGGGATCCAGCTTGATCAGGGTGACTTTGAGGCCGCGGGACTCGAGAAGGGCCGCGAGAGAGGCCGATGCGATGCCCTTGCCGAGAGAGGACACGACACCGCCGGTGACGAAGACGTACTTGGTCATTGTCTTGCAGCGCCGGTTTTCCGAGCAGGAAACCGAAAACGCCGTGGTGGTAAAAGGAGATTATAGCGACGCCGATTTGGCCTCGATCTCGCCCATCAGTTCGAGGACGAGGGCGGCCGTGTCGTCCGGTCTCTCGAAGGGGTAGAGGTGGGTGCCCTCGAACCAGCGGAACAGGTCCTTGGCCAGCGCCTTGGAGCCCGCGGCGGTGGCCTGCCGGAGTTCCTCCGACTGCGTGCCCGCGATGAAGGCCACCGGACACTTCGGGGCGTGGCCCTTCAGGATGCGCGGCAGGTTGTGCGGCAGGGTGTTGTAGATGCGGGTCTCGATCTCGCGCTGGAAGCCCAGGCGCACCTGGCCGTCCTCGTGCGCGTCGAAGCCGCTGGCGATGTAGTCCTTGAGCACCCGGGGATCCCAGCGCGCGAACTTGTGCTTGGCGGCGAAATGCGCGTGCGCCTCGTCGAGGCTGGGCCATTCGTAGCGCCGCTGGTGCGAGATCTTGCCCGGCGAGACGCGCTTGATGAAGCCCGCCGACTTCGCCACGCGCAGGCTGTGCGCGCGCCAGCCGTCGATCACCGGCGAATCCAGCATCAACAGGCCTCGCGCCAAGGCCGGCCTGCGGCAGGCGGCCAGCAGCGACAGCAGCCCGCCCAGCGAGTGCCCGACCAGCATCACCGGCGATGTCGGCCGGACCTCGTCCTGGATGAAGTGCAGCAGTTCGTCGCGCAGGTGCGGCCAGTTGCTGGTGACCGGATAGCGCGGGTCGTGGCCGATGCGCGGCAGTGCGTGCACGGTCCAGCCCGCGTCGCGCCAGCGCTCGAAGAGCACCCGGTAGCAGCCCGCCGGGAATCCGTTGGCATGCGAGAAGACGATGGTCTTGGCGGCGTCCATGGGCGTCGTGGGGGCGTGCTGCCTTGCGGGCGTGGTCAGGCCCGGCCGGCGGCCAGCTGCTTGAGCTGGTACAGCGCCGCGTGGGCCTCGCGCGGGCTCAGCGCGTCGGGATCGAGGTCGCGCAGCGCGTCGAGCAGTTCCGAGGGTTCCTCGGCCGCCGCGCCCGGCGCGGGCTCCGGCGGCGCGGCGAACAGGTCGATCTGCGTCTCGCCTTCGGTGGCCCGGGCCTCGAGCGCTTCCAGCGCCGCGCGGGCCTGCCGCACGACCGGTCCCGGCATGCCGGCCAGCCGTGCGACCTGCACGCCGTAGCTGCGGCTGGCGGGGCCGGGCTGGATCTCGTGCAGGAAGACGATGTCCTCGCCGCTCTCGACCGCCGACACATGCATGTTGACCGCCTGCGGATGCTTGGCCGGAAACTCGGTCAGCTCGAAGTAATGCGTCGCGAACAGCGTGAAGGCGCGGCACTTGTCGTGCAAGTGCGTGGCGATGGCGCCGGCCAGCGCCAGGCCGTCGTAGGTCGAGGTGCCGCGGCCGATCTCGTCCATCAGCACCAGCGACTGCTCGGTGGCGGCATGCAGGATCGCGGCGCCCTCGGTCATCTCCAGCATGAAGGTCGACTGCGCGTTCGCGAGGTCGTCCGCCGCGCCGATCCGCGTGTGGATCGCGTCGATCGGGCCGAGGCGGCAGGCGGTCGCCGGCACGTAGGCGCCGATCGCCGCCAGCAGCGCGATCAGGGCGACCTGGCGCATGAAGGTGCTCTTGCCGCCCATGTTCGGGCCGGTGATGACCATCAGCTTGGTGCGGGCGTCCAGCCGGCAGTCGTTGGCCATGAACTCGCCGGCGCCGGTCTCGCGCAGCCGCGCCTCGACCACCGGGTGGCGGCCGCCCTGGATGTCGATGCAGGGATGGGCGACGAACTCGGGGCGGCACCAGTTCAGCGTCGCCGCGCGTTCCGCCAGCGCGGCCAGCACATCCAGCGCGGCCAGCGACTGGGCCAGGCGGCTCAACGCCGGCATCTCCTCGGTGAGCTGGTCGACGACCAGATCGAAGAGCATCTTCTCGCGGGCCAGCGCGCGTTCGTTCGCGGACAGCGACTTGTCCTCGAAGGCCTTGAGTTCGGGGGTGATGAAGCGCTCGGCGTTCGTCAGCGTCTGGCGGCGGGTGTAGTCGGCGGGGATCTTGCCGAGGCCGCTGTTGGTGACCTCGATGTGGAAGCCGTGCACCTTGTTGAACTTGACGCGCAGGTTGTTGATGCCGGTGCGCGCGCGTTCGCGGACCTCCATCGCGAGCAGGAACTTGTCGCAGTCGGTCTGCACGGCGCGCAGGTCGTCGAGTTCCTCGTCGAAGCCCTTGGCGATCACCCCGCCGTCGCGGATCAGCCCCTGCGGTTCCTCGGCGATCGCGCGGGTCAGCAATTCGGCGATGTGCGGCGAGGCGCGCAGGCCTTCCGACAGTTGATCGAGCAGGGCGGCGCCGCCGGGCACGGTCTGGGCCAGCTCGGGCAGGATCAGCAGCGTCGCGCGCAGCCCGGCGACTTCGCGCGGCTTCACCTGGCGCAGCGCGATGCGCGCGGTGATGCGTTCGACATCGGACACCTGGCGGAAGGCCTCGCGCAGCGGCTCGAAGCCGGTGGTGATCAGCTCGGCGATGGCGGCCTGGCGTTCGCGCGCGACGGCGCGGTCGCGCTCGGGATGCAGCAGCCAGTGCCGCAGCGCGCGACTGCCCATGCCGGTGCGGCACGCATCCAGCAGCGAGAGCAGCGTCGGCGAGGTTTCGCCGCGCAGCGTCTGCGTCAACTCCAGGTTGCGCTGCGTGGCGGGAGGCAGGTCCAGGAGGTCGGACGCGCGCAGCACGCGCAGGCGCTTCACGTGGCTCAGCGCGCGGCTGCCCTGCGTGCTCTCCGCGTAGGACAGCAGGCAGGAGGCGGCCGCATGCGCGGCGGGCAGGTCCTGCGCGTTGAGGCCCTGCAGGTTCGCAACGCCGAGTTGCTCGCAGAGCTTGCGGTTGCCCAGGTTCGTATCGAACTGCCAGCTCTGGCGGTTGGTGATCGGCAGCTTGGCGGCCAGCACGGCGGCCGGATGCTTCTCGCGATCGACCAGCACCTCGGCCGGCGACAGGCGCGCGAGCCACGAGGCCAGTTCGCGGTCGGCGCACTGGGCCAGGCCGATCTGGCCCTGCGTCATCGACAGCCAGGCCAGGCCGAAGGTCTTGCCCTGCGTCGCGATGGCCAGCAGGATCGCGTCCTGCTTGTCGGCGAGCAGTTCCGACTCGGTGATGGTGCCGGGCGTGACGACCCGCGTCACCTTGCGCTCGACGGGGCCCTTGGTGGCGCCGACCTCGCCGGTCTGCTCGGCGATGGCGACCGACTCGCCGAGCTTGATCAGCTTGGCGAGGTAGGACTCCAGCGAGTGCACCGGCACGCCGGCCATGACGACCGGTTCGCCGCCGCTCTGGCCGCGGGTGGTCAGCGTGACGTCCAGCAGCGCGTTGGCCTTGCGCGCGTCGTCGAAGAACACCTCGTAGAAGTCCCCCATCCGGTAGAAGAGCAGCGTGTCCTGATGTTCGGCCTTGAGGCCGAAGTACTGCTGCATCATCGGAGTGTGTTCGGCGGCCATTACAAATCAATAACTTAGAGAGGCGTTTTGTCCAGCTGTCCAAGGCTGTCTAAAACTCGCCCCCGGAAATCAGGGCCGGATTAGATCATCCCTTGCGCTCTCTCACGGTGATACGGGGCCCTTCGGCGACCGCTCCCTTGCGGCGGCGGATGTACCGCTTCGTCATGTTCGGGTTGCTGTGACCGAGCAGCGTCTGGGCGTCGCCGCCGGCCTCGTCGGCGTCCGTGGCGGACTTCGCCCGCATGTCGTGCGGCGTCGCGTCTTCGACCTCAGCGGCCTCGCATGCCTCGGTCCACTGATCCCATACCGTCTTGTAGTCCGGCGCCTTGCCGTGGCGCGCGGGAAGCAGGTAGAGGCCCGACACCTTGAGGTGCAGCGCCTTGGCGCGCTCGACGACCTCCTTGAGGTCTGGGCTCCAGGCGATGCACAGCTTCGTGTCGGTCTTCTTCTGCTTGAAGAGGATGCCCGCATCAGTGATGTCCGCGCGTCGGATCTTCAGCACGTCCTCGATGCGCTGGCCGGTGAGGAACAGGAGGTCGATGATCACCTGCAGCCGTGGGCCCGCCTTGGCGCGGATGGCCAGCACCTCGGCGTCGGTCAGGTAGCGATCGCGCTTGTGCTCGGGCAGGCGCTTGATTCCCACGCAGGGATTGCTTTCCACCTCCTGCCACTCCACCGCGTAATTGAAAACCGTGCGCAGTAGGGAGAGTCGACGGTTTGTCATATTCGGCTTGTCGGCACCGGCGGTTTTCATCGCGGCGACGTTCTTCCCCTTCACCTGCTCTGGAGCGAATTGCTTGAATACCTTCTTCAGGTATGGCGCGGCGAGCAGGTATTGCTTCTTCGTGTTCTCGGAAACGGTCTTGAGGTGGACTTCAAGGACCCGATCAATCAGATCCTCCATGCCGCCCTTCGGGGTTTCGATGATCCGCGCGTATTCATTGAGGGCGTCGACAACGGATTTACCGATGTTGATCCATTTCCCCTTCTTCACATACCAGTGCGTGCCGTGCTTGAAATAGACGCACGCGGGCAGGTGCTTATCCTTCTTGCGGGGGCGGTTCAAAGCTGCATCTCCGGCTCGCGCGGCTTCGGCGCGCCGCCTGGCTGCCCCTCGACGTCGCGGCGCAGCACGACGAGCGTACCGTCGCGGCGCGCGCGGTGAGGGATGCGCATGTGCTCCAGCTCGCGGCGTTGGGCGTCGCTGCGTCGGTGCGATGTAAGGGCCTCGATCTCGGCGGGGGTGAGGACCAGGGCGGTCATGCGGTGGGGCCTTTCATGAAGACGAGCCAGTGGGTCAGCCCCTTGCGGCCGGAGACGTGGCCGAACAGCGGCGGGATCGGCGCGAGCGCCAGCACCTCGGCGACCTTGACCTGCGTCTCGTTCCACTTGAACACCAGCACGCCGTCGGTGGACAGGACGCGCAGGCATTCCGCGAAGCCGCGGCGGATGTCCTCGCGCCAGTCGTCGCCGAGCTTCCCGTACTTTGCCGCCAGCCAGGAGCGCGGCCCCGCCTTCACCAAGTGGGGAGGATCGAACGCCACCAGCTTGAAGGTGCCGTCGGGGTAGGGGAGCGCGCGGAAGTCCAGCAGCACGTCGGGCTCGATGCGCAGGGTGCGCGTGCCCGAGGCGTTGCCGTGCGACCGATCGGTGACGGTGATGGTCTCGCTGCGCCGATCGCCGAAGACGACGTCGGGGTGCGCACGGTCCAGCCACATCATGCGGCTGCCGCAGCAGGGGTCGAGGACGCGCTCCGTCACGCGGGCTCCTTCGCCACCGCGGTGCGACGCAGTTCGTCCTTGATGGCCTCGACGATGTCGGTGAGCCATTCCTCTTCGCGCTTCTCGGCGCGCTTGAGGATGGGGCCGGCGCCGTCCATGAGTTTCCCGACGATGTATCCGGTCCAGGCCTTCAGCACGAAAGACCTGATGTCGTGGGTCGGGTTGCCGCCCATCGCGCCCCAGTAGTGCGTCCAGGCCCGGCCCCAGCACACCACAGTCATCTGGCCGCGCCCGGGTTCGAAGTCCTCGAAGAAGACGGTCGACGGGTCCAGCTCGCCGCGCTCGCCGGATCTCGGCCGGCGCGGGACCTGCAGAACTGTCAGCGTGCTCAAGTCGCACCTCCTTCCGCGCGTGCATCGCGCAGCAGGTGGCGCGCGAACGCGTCGACCGCCATCACGCTGCCGAACTCGATGTAGCCCGCAGCGTTGGTGCGGCCGCCGACGTGCTCGATGCGCTCGCCGAGCGTCATACCTTCGGTCGCGCTGCCGGTGCGCGTCTCGGGCTGGCGGCCCGCTTTCGCGCCGAGCAGGCGCTCCGCGCCCGTGTCGAGGGGTCGGAGGGGTGTCGGCACGGGCTCGGCGCCGGTCATCACGCCTTCGCCGACCGGCATGCAGGCGTCGCCCAGCTCGCGGATCTTCGTGGTCATGGAGAACAGCCGGCCGTCCAGCTGCATGAAGCCCAGGGTCTGAAGGGTGAGCAGGATGCGTCGGGCGCCGGCGCGGGTGAGCTTGGTCTTCTTGGCGACCTCGGTGAGCGTCATGCGCTGGCAGCCGGGCCCGAAGGATTGGATGACGGAGAGGCCGCGGGCGAAGGACTGGACGTAGGTGTCGCCGGGGCGGGGTGTGTTCGGCATGGTCGCTCCTCAGTTCGGGTTGTTGCGGCAGTCTTGGATCACGAGCGCCTCTTCGGCGGCCCAGACCTCGTTGGACAGCTCGCGTCGCAGCTTCCTGATCCCGCCGCACCTGCGAGCGAAATTGGGGTCGTCGTGCGCCAGTTCGACGGCGACCGCCGCGGCGTGGACCTTCCGCAGCAGGTCGAGCTCGAACTCCTGCTGCTCGATCGTCTCGGCGCTGCGCTTCAGGACGCCGGCCTCGATGGGAGTGCGCTGGCTGCGCTCGCGGGCCCAGCGCGTCAGGACGCCGGCGCATCGTTGGGCGATGCTCATCGCGCACCGCCTTTCTGGCCGTTGGTCGCAATCGCCGCGTCGATGAACTGGTGTGGCGTATTGCTTCCAGGCGGTGCTACGTTGGGGATTCGGATCGTCCAAACCGCATCCTTAGCATCGACGGCTAACGCCCACGGAAGATCGATCAGCTCTCGATACCGCTCGGCGTCGCGGCGCGTGCTGAACAGCGGATCGTGGGCCGGCACCAGCTTGTAGCCATCGGGCACAGGGGTGGAGAGCGCGGAAGCCGCTTCCAGACGCTTCCCTAGCTGATTCAGCGCGTTGTGGCCGGGCTGCTTGGGATCGAAGTGCAGCACGACCTTGTCGCGGTCGATTTCGTGCGGGCAGTTGATCGCAACGCGGTACAGCGCCTCTGGCACCGCCACAGCCTGCGCTTGCAATCGCTGACCGCAATTCGGGCAATCCAACTTCGGAATCGAGGCAGTCACTCCGCACGCTGCACAGGCGGCATCGGGCTCCACCGGAGCGGGTACGCGCTTGAGCACCGGGAAGAGAACGTCCTTGATGCGCTCGCGAAGCTGCTGGGTCTCCCCGTACTGCTGAGCCACCTGCGTGACCGCGCTGATGACCTCTCGGACCTCGTGATCCTTGAGTGCCACCGGAGCGGGCTGGGATGCGGCGAGGTCGCTGCGAATGACCTGGCCAAGCGAGTCGACCCGATCCAATGCCGCGCGCAGATCCTCCGGGTCGATCGGGCGGGCCCGACCCAGCTCCCGTTGTTCCAACCAGGCATTCACCTTCGACATCAGCTCGCGCTGATCCGGCGCTGCGTCGCCCAGTTGCTCGGACAGCGCGTTGATGTGGTCCAGCAGGTCGGCGACCATGTTGCTGGCGTCAGCAAAATGGTCGGGCGAGACGATGCCGGCCTGCACGCACCCGATGGCCAGGATGACCCAGTTCAGCGTCTTGGCGGTCTTCTCGTCGCCTAGGTCGATCAGCTGCACCCGGGCGGCGCGGACGGATTCCAGTCGTGCGAGGGTGAACATCGGGTCAGTCCTCCGGGGTGTAGGTCGGCAGCGCCTCCCGCAGCTTCTTCAGCTGCAGGCAGACATCGCGGACCGAGGAGTGGATGCCGAAGAGGCCGACGCAGAGGGCCAGGCCGACGGCGAGGATGGCGATCGGGGTGATCAAGGTGTGGCTCCAGAGGTGATGCCGGCCAGGACGAAGGCGGCGATGGTGATGAGGGTGAGGACGCGCGCGGCGGCGCGTAGGTGTTCCAGGCCGGCGCGGTCAACTCTTGACATGTCCGGAGTGCGCACCGGCGCTCGCGCTGCTACCTTCTGACCGTCCAACTTCGGACGGAACATCAGGAGAGGTGAATGGCAGACGACAAGAGCAACCGCGGCGCGGCCGATCGGGCGAAGGTGGCGGGCGGCGAGGACTACGAGGTCGAGTACCTCGCGAAGAAGCTCGGCGTGACGCAGGCGCGCGTGCGGGCCGCCATCAAGAAGGTCGGCAACAACCGCGCGGCGGTCGAGGCCGAGATCAAGAAGAACCCCTGATAGGGTGGAGGTGGCGCGGCTCATGGTCGCGTCCCTCCGTTCTCGATGAACCAGACCGTCACGCATGGGAGGACGTTCACGCAGGTCCGGCGGTTGTGTTCGCTGCGGTGCGCGCCGATCCAGGCCGCGCGCCAGTTGAAGAGGACGCCCCATCGGGCGCGGTGAATCAATCGCCTCATGGGTAGTTCTTCCTGTGCTGGGCATCGAACGTCGGCGCCGGGATGTGGGCGGGCCAGAGGCCCTCGGAGACGAGCAGCTCGACGCTGCGCCGGTGGGCGCCTTCCCAGACCTGGCGCCGCTCATCGCGGGAGAGCTCGCGCCCCTGGTCCAGGCCCGAGTGGCATTCGAAGCAGAGGGCCGCGCCGCGGGCGTCGCACGCCTTGATGGACTTCCCCTTGCCGTGGGCGGCCCAGTTCGCATGGGCGCAGCAGACGGTGCCGTCGTTGCGCATGCAGTTCTGGCAGGGGATGGCGCGGTAGGCGGCCCGCAGCGCGTCGTCGCGCACGTAGGCGCGCTTCTCGATGACCACCGGCTGGGCCTGGACCCGCTGCGCGACGCGCCATGCCGCCGGAGGTGTCAGCGGCGCGCGCACGCGCTCCTCGCGCGGCACTGCCGGCTTGAACCCCTTCGCGCGGAACGGCGTGCGGCGCATGGGCTTGGAGCGGTTCAGCATCACGCGGCGGCCGGGGCGTGCGCGTCGGCGATGGCCTTGGACTGGCCGATGAAGTCCAGCTCGCCGCACAGCGCATCGATCAGCGCCGGGATCAGCCGCGACAGCTCGCCGGTGGCCAGCGCCGCGTCCACGTCGAAGGCCTCATCCTTGGCGGGCTTGTCGCGGCCGTCGAAGACGATGTCGAGGAACCTGATCCCCTTGATCGTCATCTTGTCCGTCAGCTCGAAGGAGATGCGCTCCTTCCAGGTAAGGGCGAGCCGGGTCGGCATCTTCCCGGCGGTCAGGTGCCCCTTCACCTCGTCGGTGTCCAGGTTGTGGCGCGCGTAGCGCACCGAGGCCTTCATCTCGTCGGGGGCCTTCACCTCGCAGTCGCGGTCGATGACGAAGTCCGCGGGCGGCACGCCGTCCATCAGCCAGGCGGCCATGCAGGCGGCCGGCGATTCGGCGCTCTGCAGCAGGTGCAGGTTGAGCGTCGGCAGGGCCTTCACCAGCAGGGTGATCGCGGTGTCGGCCTTGGAGATCGATGGCGCGTCGACCATCAGCAGGCCCAGGGCGGGCGAGATCCACACGCGGGTGTGCGCCGTCAGACGGAAGGCCTGCGGCAGCAGCTCCAGCGTCGCCTGTTCCTTCAGGTCGACGCGCTGCTTCTTGCCGGGCCGGCGGCCTGTCTCCAGCTCGATCTTCTCGGCGAGCAGGTCAACGCGCTCGCGCACCACCGCGCCGGGCAGCACGCGCTTCTCCGTGCGCAGCAGCATCAGCTGCTGGCCGGCGATCTCCTCGGCCGGCAGCGCGCCCGGCTCGCCGCGGGGCGGCACCCAGCCGACGGACAGGGCTTCGGTCGGACCGCAGGGGACGAAGGCTTCGCGCTCGAGCGCGGCCTGCAGCTCATCGGTCGGGATGGACCAGTCGGCGGCAAGGCGGTAGAGGATCAGGTTCTTGAACACGGATCAGTCCTTTGGGGTGGCCGGCAGGACGCAGCGGCTGGAGGCCGAGGCGCCGGGCGCGGGTTGGGTGATGACGATGCGGCCGCCGATGCGCTGGCAGGCGGCGCGTTCGTACTGAATGGGAGGGAGGAAGGCGAGGGCGACGGCGGAGCACAGGCCGAGCACGCCGGTGGTGGCGAAGACGACTTCCCTCACGCCCGCTCCAGCTCGCGCAGCTGGGCCCGCTTGTCCTGCAGGGCGTAGGTCCAGTCCACGATCGTGTCGCTGACGACGATCCCGTCGCGCTCGCACTCGGCCAGGTACTGCTCATGGCTGCGGATGTCGAAGCGCAGGGCGGCGCAGCGGGCGGCGAGGACCATGCGCTGGAGCAGGTTGCCGCGGCGCGGGGCGGGCGTCGGGTCGCACATGCCGGAGCAGTCCTCGGCAACGCAGCAGCGGCGCGCGGAGGAGGGGATCGGCAGGGGCAGGAGGGCTTGGCGAACGGTGCTCATCGGGGTCTCCCGAAGTTGCGGGTGGGGTTGGTCAGCGCGCGGCGCCGCGAAAGTCGGCGGGAGGCCGAATGGCTGCGCGAAGGCGCTGGAACATCGAGTCGTGCCCGGCCGCGGCCTCGGCCTGGTCGCGCTCGGCGTCCAGCGCCATCTCGCGGGCCATGGCCATGACGCGGACCTTCACGTCGGCATCGGCGAGGTACCGCAGCACCAGCGCATCGCGCGCATCGCGCAGCAGGTGGTCCGGCTGGCGCATGTCCAGGATCAGGGCGGCAAGGCCGTGGGTCGGCAGCTCGGCCAGCAGGCCCAGCGCGCCATGGCTGCGGCTCTTCAACACCAGAAATCGCTCATCGGTCGCGGCGGCGCACTGCAGCGCGAACCAGCGAGAGAAGGACCAGGCATCGGCCAGCACGCGGGTCTGGGCTGCCGGCACGAAGGACGCGACGCGGGCGTCGACCGGGTTGGTGAGGATCTCGGCGGCACTCATGGCCGACGCGCCTTCTCGTTTGCGAGGGCTTGCTCCATCACGCGCACCAGTGCCTGGCTCACAGTTTGGAAGTCGCGCTCAAGCCACCCAGCCACGAAGTGGATGGCCTGCGTCGCATCCATGTAGGCATTGGCCTTCATCAGATCCTCGGCGCGCTCGAGGGCGGCGATCAGCTGCGACTTGAGATCCGGCTTGCGACTCGGTGCTGGCGGCGCGGCGCGCTTGGCAGTGGTGCGCGGAAGGGGAGAGGTGGACATGTGGGGAATCTCCTGGGGTGGGGGGAGGTGCTGGTCGCACTCGCCAGCCGTGCAGGCTGGCGGCTGGGATCAGACAGGGGTGGTTTCGATCCAGGCCTCGCAAGCGGCCTTGGCCTCGGCGAGGGTGGGGAACTGCTTCACGACGCTGGAGCCCCGAATCGGGAAGGCGTTGAAGGTGGCGCGGGCGAAGGAGGCGAAGGCCTCGACGGTCGCGTAGGACTTCTTCCCGGCGGCGCTCAGGTGGGTGACGCCGTGGTAGGGCTCGCTCCAGGTCTGCATCTCGATCTCCCAATTCGGTTCGTGTGGTGGACTGGGATTGATTGAACCACAGTTGCATACAGTCATGCAACTACAGTTAAACAAAAGACGAAAAAAATCCCGCACGTGGCGGGATCGCTGCGGCAGATTGGCAGTCCTACAGGTCGCCTATGTTGTTCTTCCTGTTGAACTCGATGACCTGAAGCTCGCGCGCGGACACGTAGGTGACGTCCGCCTCGCTGATTCGGTCAGCCCGCTCGCGCGCGACGATCGATGCGCCATCTGGCCGGTTCCACAGCAGCACCGTTTGAGATGCTGTTGCCCCGTAGCTGTTCTGAACCTTGGTCGTGTTGCCGTCAGCGGGTGGGCCGAACTTCGCGCGCAGCGCCGCCGCGACCTCAGGGAAGGATGATGGTGAGAACGTCACGTTGATTCGGTCTATCAACCCGTCCAGACCCACGGCGAAGTAGACCTTCGCCTTGGCGCCAGCGATCGTCGTGTCGCCGCTGCAGAATGTCTTCGAGCACTTCGCCTTGAAGTCGTTGACGACTTTCGCCTCGTCGATCCGCGTCCCGACATGGAATCCCTTGAAGTCGGTGGACGGGGGCTCCTGGGCTCCGACGGCGAAAGGTAGGGCCAGCAGGAGCGCCGAAAGGCGTTTCATGGTGCGGCACCCTCCGGCCGTCCGGTGCCGGCCAGCAGCCCGGCCAGGTCCAGGCCCGAGGCGCTGTTGATGGTGATCACGTTCCCCTGCACGTGGCTGATGGAAACCAGCGGTACCGCGGTGTGGCGGGCCTGGACCCTCCTCGTCTCCGCGATGTCAGCGCTCGGGGCGCCCGCCCAGACCTTCGAGAGGTCTACCTTCCGTTCTCCGCTCATGTTCTCTCCCAAGTGAGGGCTCCAGCGTGCCAGCGCGGGCAAACGAGGGTGTAGGGGTAGATCCTGAGGAGTGCGGTGTCGGGTTTGCGCCCGATTTCCCGTTGTGGTGCGCGATCACCACGGCGACCAAGCCGGCGAAGATGACAGAAACGGCAACGATCAGCAGCTTGCGCGGATGGCAGCGCGGCAGCTCGGCTCGATCGAAGTCGAACTTGCAGTTCCAGCAGAAGCGGCTCTCGCGCCAGGCTGTGCGTCGGCACTGCGGGCATGGCCGGCCCTTCCCCTCGGGGATGTCGGGTTCGACGCGGCGCTCGACAACGATGAGGTTGCGGACCTGGTCGATGTTCAGGGGTGACTGGCTCGGCGGACCCTGGTCGCCTGGCTCGTCTTTCATACTGATAGAACCGTTAAAACTGATATGGTTCTAATGTGCGATCAACAGCTGAACACCACCTGACCATCCCCCCTTAGGGTGTGTGCGATACCGCACGCCGGTCCGCAATTCGTCCGAGTACGGCGGCCTGACCATCGACCTTGTCACAGAAATCAAGCAGCTGGGCGCGTACCGACTCGTGGGGGTGCGCTGCCGCGATGTTGAACGCGAGGGTCCGCCAGTCGACAGTGGTGGACTGCTCGTCGCGCATCGGCCCTTCGCCCAGGGCTAGCCAGTCTCCCCTGACGCGGAGGAAGCGCGCGGCCGCCAGGTGGTTGGGAAGGTCGAAGTGACGGTTCTCACCCAGCACCACCTTCCGCACACCCTGATAGCTCAGGCCGAGGTGATTGGAGAGGGCGCGCGTGTCAACGCCGGCGGCATTCATTGCGGCTTTGAGCCGTTCAGCATAGTCAACCATGGTTGCACGCATGCTCACCGCGCGCCGTTGAACGATGGTTGCATGAAAGCATGCAACTGTGGTTCAATGAGCCATGGACAAAGCCACTGCAATCGCAGCCCTCGGCGGCACTGTCACAGCGGCCGCGAAGTCGCTGGGCGTCAGCTACCAGGCCTTCAACAAGGCGCCTGACCCGCTGCCGCCGCGCATCTCCGACCGCGTCCTCGCCGCCATCGCTCGCCGCGAGCTTCCCGCTGATCGTCTGAAGCAGCTGGGCCTGGACGTGCGCGCGCGGTCGACGGAAGAGCAGGCGGAGGGCTGAGCCATGAAGTTCCTCTTCGCTCTCGTCGTCGACGTCGCATTCCTGGCCGCTCTCTACGCGTGGAAGGTCCACGGCGCGGAGGGGGCTCGCAACCTGTGGATCGCCAACATGGCGCTGCACGCGTTCGTGGGCACCGTGCTGCTGCTGGCGTCGCTGTCGAAGACCGGCCCGAAGGATCCGCCGGCGCGCGCACCGCGGCCCCTGCATCTGATCAGCGTGGGCCTGGACATTGGCGCCACCATCGTGATGGTCTGGTTCGGCCACTTCTTCATGGCCGCGATCCCGCTCTACGCCCGTCTCGGCATGGTGCTTTACCGCGACAGCTTCGAGAAGCGCGCCGCGGCGGCGAAGGAGGCGAGCCATGGCTGAGCGCCGCGTGAAGGTGAAGCCGGCATACCAGCAGCGCATGCGGGATCGGCGTCGCCGGATCTTCATGGAGCTGCATCGCGAGATCGAGCGTTCGATTCGTCTGCCGGCGCTGCGCGAGCTGCGTGAGGCTGGTGAGCGATTCCCTCTCCTCAGCCCGCTGCCGGAATGGGCTACTGCTGGTCTTGCACAGCTTGCAGCTTGTCGATCAGTTGATTCGCTGAAGCGACTTCGTGAAGAAATAGCTGGCGGCAGCCTTCGCTCTCGTTGTGGATCAACTCTTGGGCATCCGCCGTCTGAAGCGCAACACGCGTGCGCAGCAGGTCGATACCTGTTGGGGCGATCTGAATGATGTGCGCGATCAACGCCTGCTGGATGGCTGACATGGCGACGATGCGCCCGGTCAATCCATCGATGGCTGCTTCCGCCTGCTCCATCGTGAGCGGCAGCTTCTGCAGTTCGGTCATGGGAACCCTCCCTGGGTTGGTAGTCGTGGGGACTGCCAGGGTAACCCGGGGAGGGCGCCCGCCCGGTGGCGCGCATCACAGCAGCCCGTCGCCGTTGACCAGCATCCAGCGCACGCGGATCCACCGCTCGTCGTCGAAGGCGATCTCTCGCTCCATGCGCTTCCACAGCATGCCCAGCGCTGCTCGCGCCCACGTCACGTCGTCCATGTCTTTCCTTTCTGCCTGCGCTTTCGCAGGTGGCCCTGGCCGGTCCGCCCTTCGGGCGATCCCTCCCATCCATCGGGGGGTGTGCTGGTTCGGGGCTCACCTGCGAGTGCGTTGAGCCCTCGGTTTCGCAACCTCAATGGATGGGAGTCCTCGATGAACACAAGTCTCCAGCCGGTCGACCGGCAACTGAAAGCAACCACTGGCAATCACTGGCAACCGGAGCCGCAAGAGCTGACCCCGCTGCCCGACATGCAGGTGCTGGCGCCTTCGGTCGTGCGCACCGCTAGCTTCAACGGGTGTCTCCAGGCCGCGGCCGCACACAGCGGCTTCGACAACCAGCAGATCGCGGAGCGGATCCCGCTGGACAAGGGCTACTTCAGCCGCGTTATGGGCGGGATGTTCCAGCAATGGGCGAAGCGCATGGTCCGCTTCATGGTGGTGACGCGCTCGCTCGCGCCGCTGCAGTGGATGGCCCATCAGATGGGCTGCGAGCTGGTGCAGCGCGACAGCCGCGCCCGTGAGGTCGCCGAGCTGCAGGAGCGCCTGCAGGAGCTTCGCCGCCTCGGCTACTCGGCCAACTGATCGGGAGATCGTCATGAGCCTGCGATCACCTCATGAGCCGGCCGACCCGTTCGTTGTGCCGGAGCGCAAGCCGGCCAAGCCGCCGGAGACCAAGCCTGACACATGGCGCCCGCACAGCACGCCTGGCTTCGAGGTGAATCGCGACGGGCGCCTGCGGACGAACCTGCCGGACAAGAAGGCGGTGAGTTTCATCCACGACGACATCGAGGGCGGCGCGTGATGAGCGCCGCCGCGATTCGCCGCCAGACGGAACTCGGCGTTGAAAAGCTTTGCAGCTGCTGCAACGAGTGGTGGCCCGCGGACGGCGAGTTCTTCTATCAAAACCAGGCGCGATCCGACGGACTGACCGGATTGTGCAAGGCCTGCTTCGCGAGTCATCAGCGCGTCACGCGCCGTGGCGTTCCGCCGATGCCGCATGTCCCCGAGGTGCTGCGCCTCGTGTTGCGGCCCGGTGCCGCGCCCTGATCCACACCTCTCTGGAGTCCTTCATGGTCATGAGCACCGAAGAACGTGAGACCCGCGCCGCTGAGCGCCGCGCCGTCACCGTGGCCCGCCACGACGCCCTGAGGGCTGACGCCCTTCGCGTGGACAATCGTCTGCCGCCCGAGTTCCAGCAGTGGGGCTCGATGAAGACACGCGCCTGGGACCTGGTCGCGCGCCGCCTGCGCGGCCTGGCGCACCGCAAGGAAGTCCGGCCCTGCGAGATCCGCAAGGGCATCGCGCTCGTGCGGCGCGTCAACGACCTTTCGATCGAGGCGTGCGTGCAGCTGCTGGACGGCGCAACTGCGGAAGAGCTGAACGAAACCCCCGAAGCCATCGAGGCCTGAGGCAGTCCTTTGACCGACACCAACAACAGCACGCCGGCCGCCGATGCGAAGAAGCGGCCCGCGTTCCAGTTCTACCCGGAGTCATGGCGCACCGACGCCGAGCTGCGGTCCTGCTCGCTCGCCGCGCGCGGGCTGTGGATCGATCTAATGTGCGTGATGCACCAGTGCAAGCCCTACGGCCATCTGGTGCTGGCCAGCGGCCTGCCGATGCGCCCCGAGCAGATCGTGAACCAGATCGGCGGATCCGTCGCCCAGGTGAAGAAGCTGCTCGAGGAACTGTTGGCCAACGGCGTCGCGCGGCGCACCGACGGCGGCGTCATCTACTCGAAGCGCATGGTCGACGACGAGCGCGTGCGCAACATCAAGGCTGAGATCGGCAAGGCCAACGGAGCTAAGGGCGCCGAGTTCGGAAACCGGGGTGCAGAGCATGGCAAGAAGGGGGGTAGGCCCAGCACCAAGAACCCCCCTAATAACCCCCCCAC
>CBIHMU010000057.1:0-38036 GCA_966211105.1 uncultured Burkholderiales bacterium | reverse complement strand
CCCCCTCTCCTGCCCAGGTCGCTTGAACGCTGGCCGCGCCCCCCTGCCCATCGACATCAGGAAGTTCCCATGACAATGAAGCAAGATTCCCACGAGGGCCAGACGCGCGTGCGCTGGACCGTCCTGGCCACCATCGCCGCGCTGGGCGCCGGCTTGTGGTGGGCCTCCCAGGCGCCGCTCGATCAGGTCACTCGCGCCGCCGGAAAAGTCATGGCATCCTCCCGCACACAAGTGATCCAGGCGCCCGATGGGGGAGTCGTGGAAAAGCTGTACGTGCACGAGGGAGACGCTGTGCGTAAAGGGGACCTGCTCGCCCAGCTCGACAACACCAAGGCAAGCGCCGCGCTGGCCGACTCCAGCGAGAAGGCCGATGCACTGAATGCCTCGCTGGCCCGACTGCGGGCCGAAACGCTGGGCACGCCCTACCGCCCCGCGGGCACGGGACCGTTCAACGACCTGCAGCACAAACTCTACGAGCGCCGCCGGACGGCCCTGGAGGAAGAACTGGCGGTCCTGTCCAAGTCCGCGGACCTCGCGCGGCGCGAGGTGGCGCTCAACGAGCCGCTGTATCAGGCCGGCGACATCAGCGCGGCCGAGTTCCTCCGGCTCCAGCGCACGGCCAACGAGGCGGCCGGACAGGTCACCTTGCGTCGCAACCGCTTCCTGCAGGATTCGCAGGCTGAATTGGCCAAGACGGAAGAGGAACTCGCCAGCGTGCAGCAGATGCTGAACGACCGGCGAGGCAACCTCGACCACACGCAGCTGCGGGCGCCGGTGGACGGCGTGGTCAACCTGATCACGCTGACGACGGAAGGCGCGGTGCTGCGTCCCGGCGACGAGATCATGCAGTTGCTGCCCACCGGCGACGACCTCATCATCGAGGCCCGCCTGCGCGCCGCCGACATCGGCTTCATCCGTCCGGGCATGCCGGCGGTGGTCAAGGTGGACGCCTTCGACTACAGCATCTACGGCGCGCTCGACGGCAGCGTGAGCTACGTGAGTCCCGATGCGCTGATCGAGCGCACGCCGCAAGGCGAGCAGCCGTACTACCGCACGCACATCCGCATCAGCGGCAAACGGTTCAAGGGCGCGAAGGCGGATCGCCTCGTGATCCAGCCCGGCATGACGGCAACCGCGGAAATCATCACCGGCCGCCACACGGTGCTGGACTACCTGCTCAAGCCGGTCAGGAAGACGATGTCGGAGTCGCTCGGCGAGCGCTGAAGCGGCCGCCACCGCACGAGGCCTGGGCGCGCACCACTCACTTCACGTCATCCACCTTCATCGACCATCGGCAACAACAACTCCGAACCAGAGGGGAACACCACCATGATCACCGTCACCATCATCGAAGACGATGCCACCGTCCTGCAACGCCTGATCGACGTCGTGTCCGCCAGCAGCGCCTGCCAGATCGTGGGCATCGGCCGCAATCGCGGCGAATCGGTCTCCGCGATCCTGGCCAATCGCGCCGACATCTACCTGGTCGACCTCGGCCTGCCCGATGTGGACGGCATCGACCTGATCAAGCTGATCGACGAGAAGTGCCCCGATGCGCACAGCATCGTGATCAGCACCTTCGGCGACGCCAAGCACGTGATGCGCAGCCTGCGCTCGGGCGCGTCCGGCTACCTGCTCAAGGAGGAGATCCAGCCCAGCCTGATCGACAAGATCATCGCCACGCACAACGGCCATGCCCCGCTGAGCCCGGCGGTGTCGCGGCTGGTGCTCGACAAGCTGGAGAGCCTGGAGACCGGTGTGAAGCCCAAGGTGGACAAGGGGCAGAAGCTCAAGGAACTGGGCCTGGGTCAACGCGAATGGAGCGTGCTGAACCTGCTGATCGAAGGCCTGCCGATCGTCGACATCGGCAGCCGGCTGTCGATCTCCCGCTTCACGGTGAACCAGCACCTGCGTTCGATCTATCGCAAGCTGAATGTCAATTCCCGGGCGATGGCCACCAGCGTGGCCCGGCTGCATGGCCTGATCGACGAGTGAGCGCGCCCGGGGACGCGCCAGCGTCCGCCGGTCAGGAACAAGCCGCCTCAGGGCGGCTTGTCCGCTGGATCGAGGGTCTCAGCGGCAGGCGCATGCGCAGCAGCTGCTTGCACAGCAGGAAGGAGGCCAGTTCCAGGGCCACGGAGGTGCGCACAAGGCCCTCGCGACGCAGGCGCTGCCGGCCGTCCGCCAGTTCACCGCGCAACAGTCGCGCCAGTTCGCGGTCCCGCCCGTGCACCGCGGCGAGGTTGAACACCGCCAGCCAGGCGATCAGGACCGCGCGCGGCAGCGATGCCAGGACCTCGGCGAGCGAGTCCGCCTTCACGGCAGCTTGCGGCGCATGGATGGCCTGCACGCGCAGCAGCCGCGCCACCAGCGCGGGATGACGCCCGGCGAGCAGCGCCAGCGACGAGGCCGAGGCACCGGATCGCGCCAGCATGAACAGCTGTCCGACCACGCTCGCGTCGCAGCCCGGCAACGAGGGCACGGCCAGGGTGGTCGAGCGGGCGATGCCATAGCCCTGGAAGTAGTCGGCACCGGCGCGACGCGCCCGTTGGAGGGCGTCGTCGTCCTCGATCTTTTCGGCGACGACGGCCAGGCCGAGCCGATGGGCCTGACGCACCAACGCCGGCAATTGCTCCGGATCAAGCGCGATGACATCCAGCTTGGCGAACTGGACCCAGGGCGACAGCGTCCATCGCGGATCATCCGCGCAGACCACGTCGTCGAGGGCGAACCGGTAACCGCGGCCGTGAAGATCGCGCAGGCGCGCCACCAGCGGCGCGTCGATCTCCACGGTCTCGAGCACTTCGATCACGCCGACGTCCGGGGTCAGCGCCTCCGCGATCGGGCTCATCAGCGTGCGGCGGTCCATGTTGATCAGCAGATCGCCGATGGGGTACTCAGCAGCCGGCGCGTCCAGCAGGAACTCGCCGTCGATCAAGGCGTTGGACAGCACCGCGGCCGTCGCGTAGGCGCCCAGTTCCGGACCGACGCCCTCGTCGCGCGCGTTCCATCGGAACAGCAGTTCGGTGGCCACCACGCGGCCGGTGCGATCGATGACGGGCTGGGTGGCATAGCGGACATGGGTGCCGAGGTGTTCGTCCTGCCAGCGCTGCGAGGCGGGCGTTGGCGCACTGGGGACGGGGCTGCGACCGGGTTCGGAAAGGCGGGACATGGGCACTCCGCGGAGCGGTTGGCGAAGAAGGCTTCATGCTATGAACCAAGCGCTCGGCGCCGAATAACAAGCACTTGTCATCCGGCCCATGGGAATAACAGTTATGTGTTGGAGTGCTGACTGCGACACAGCGGAAAGGCGGCGGGTGCCGCACTTGCCCTCGACCGTCACCGTCAGACGCGTGTTCGGACTGGCATCCCGGTGCGACGCGCGGGCGACTCATCCACCGGCCTCGGGCCGCGGCCGCCGCGGCGCGGGATACTGCCTGGCGGGCGGTGCCACCGCCGCCCGGGCCGATGGGTTTTCTTACCTGGATCACAAGGAGAAGCAAGATGCAGATGCGACACACCCGACTGGCCGCGGCCGCCCTCGCGGCGGCTGTCCTGGCCGGCTGCGCGAACATGGACGACCGTCAGCGCGGGACCGCGGGCGGCGCCGCGATCGGCGCCGTTTCTGGGGCGGTCATCAGCTCCGCCACCGGCGGCAAGGCGGGCACGGGCGCGCTGATCGGCGGCGCGCTGGGCGCGGTGGCCGGCAACGTCTGGTCACGGCACATGGAAGACAAGCGCCGCGCGATGGAACAGGCCACGCAGGGCACCGGCGTGGAGGTGACCCGCACCGCCGACAACCAGCTCAAGCTGGACGTGCCGAGCGACATCTCCTTCGCGACCAACAGCGCGGCGGTCGAGCCGCGGCTGCGGCCCGTGCTGGACGCGTTCGCCAACGGCCTGAACAACAACCCGTCGCCGACGATGGTCCGCGTGGTCGGCCACACCGACAACACCGGCTCGGACGCGATCAACGATCCCTTGTCGCTGCGCCGGGCGGAGAGCGTGCGCGGCTACCTGGCCGACCGCGGCGTCCGGTCCGACCGGATCGAAGTCGCCGGCCGCGGCTCGCGTGAACCGCTGGTGTCCAACGACACGGCGGAAAGCCGCGCCAAGAACCGCCGCGTCGAGATCTTCCTGCGCGAGCCGCAGCAGGGCTCGGGCGGCTGAGCCTGGACGGGAGCGCTCCGGCGCCCCCAATGACAAAGGCGCTCCGGAAGGAGCGCCTTTTTTCGTTGCCGGTCTCGACGGGGTCAGGGCACGGTCTTGGCGGGTTCGGGTCCCATGTGCGGGCCCGTGCGATGCAGCGCACCGCCCTCGCCTTCCCAGGTCGTGACCTCCTCGGGTTTCGAGTGGCAGGTCTTGTGCCGCAGCGCGTGGCGGCGGGCCTGCCATTGCCACAAGGCATAGCCGGCCAGACTCGACAGCGCGAGCGGAACGAGGCGTTTGATCAACATGGTGTCGCTCCTCTTCGATCGATCAGCGGGCCGGCGCGCTCGCCTTGGGCTGGCGCGGCGGCGGGACATCGGGGCCCGGACGCATGGTCGCGCTCGGCGGATTGGCAGGGGCGGACGGGATGCCCGCCGCAGTCGGGTTCTCCTGCACCATGCGGTCGATGCGGGTCAGGATGCCGCCGCTCTCGACGCTGCCGTCGCGCGTGCCCTGGCCCATGACCATCATGCGGCAGTCCTCGCGGTCCTCCTCGGCGACGCGCTGGCAGCGCAGCATCGCGTTGTTGGCGAGCTCCTGCGTGCTGGCGGTGCGCAGGTTGCCCCGCTGGGCTTCCTGGCGCGCGGCGCCGGCTTCCTTCAGACAGGCGGTGCGGGCGGGTCCGGTCTTGCTGGCCATGCAGTTGGCCCGGTCCTGTTCATAAGTCGCCTGGATGTCGGACTTGGACGAGGCCCCGGCCGCGAAGGCCGGCGTGGTCACGATCATCACGGCCGACAGCACGGCTCCGGCGGTGATCCACGCGGCAGCGGAAGGCGATGTGAGGGTCTTGTTGAGCTTGATCATCGGAGTTCCTTTCCAGCGCTCGGCGCCGAGGTCGGAAGACGGGAGAGAGGATGAGGCAAGAGTAGGCCCGGCGCCTGCCGGCGTCTGTCGTACCGCACCGGAGCCGGTTGTAGGACGAGTCCGGCATCGCCGATGCCGCGCCCTCGGTCGGCATCGGGCGCCGGCCGGCGCGCCCTTCCAAGCTGCGCCGCACGGGGCGGCTGCGGCGTCCTGTCCTACATCCGGACGTGGGCCCTGCTGATCCCTCCGGGCCCCTGGGCGCTTCTACAGTGAGCCCAAGCGCCGCGCCGCGGCCGACAGCACGAAAGGACATCGTCATGTTGAAGTGGGCCCTGATCTTTGCCGTGATCTCCCTGATCGCCGGCGTCCTCGGTTTCACCGGTGTCGCCGCGGGCGCGGCCGGCATCGCCAAGATCCTCTTCGGAATCTTCGTCGTCATCTTCCTGGTGCTGCTGGTACTGGGCATCACCGGCGTCAATGCGATCCGGAAGTGACGTCCGAGCATCCCTGAAGTGACCCGAAGTTTCCTGAAGTTTCCCGAACCAGAGGAGCCAGCCATGAACGCCCCCGAACACCAGCATCTGAAGCTGGATGAACAGGCGCTGCAACGCGCTCGCCAGCACCTCGACGAAGGTCCCGTCACGCCCAGCTACGGCCCGTGGCGCGAGGACGTGATCCGTCTGCTCAACGACGCGCTCGCGACCGAGCTGGTCTGCGTGCTGCGCTACAAACGCCACTATTTCACCGCGCACGGCATGAACTCGCCGCGCATCGCCGAGGAATTCCTCGAGCACGCCACGCAGGAAGCGGTCCACGCCGACCGCATCGCCGAGCGCATCGTGCAACTGGGCGGCGATCCGGACTTCCGGCCGGACTCCCTGACCCAGCGCAGCCATGCCGAGTACGACGAGTCCAAGGACCTGAAGGCGATGCTGCGATCGAACCTGATCGCCGAGCGCATCGCCGTCGAGGCCTACCGTCAGATGATCCAGCTCATCGGCGACAAGGATCCGACGACGCGCCGCATCCTCGAGGAAGTCCTCGCCGAAGAGGAAGAGCACGCCGACGACCTCGCCGACCTGCTGAGGGACTGAGGCCATGCGCCGGCGCGTCGCCGCCCTGCTCTTCGCGCTCGGCGCCAGCGTGGGTCTCGTGGCGTGCGGCACGCCGCGCGCGCCGGTCAACGGCCGGCTCCCGGATCCGCCGTCGGGCGCGCCGACGCTGACGCGGGTGGCCGCGCAGGTCGACGTCGTCGGCCCGCGCGGCCCCCTGAACCAGGCCAAGCGCGAGCAGGCCGTGCAGGCCGCCGCCGCGCAAGGCAAGGCCGACCTGCTGAAGCGCCAGATCGCCGCGATGTCGGCCTTCGGAGACGTCGACCTGTACGCCGGCAACGATGCGCAACTGCTCGTCGACGGTCCGGCCACCTTCGCCGCGATGTTCGCGGCCATCGACAAGGCGCGCCGCCAGATCGTCCTGGAGAGCTACATCATCGAGGACGCCGACGTGTCGCGTCAGCTCGCCGACCGGCTGCTGAAGCGGCGCGCGGAGGGCCTCGAGGTCGCGGTCCTCTACGACGGCGTCGGCTCGCTGGGCACGGACGAGGCCTACTTCGACCGCCTGCGTCAGGGCGGCATCGCCGTCTGCGCCTTCAATCCGGTCAACCCGCTCAAGCAGCGCACGCGATATCACAAGATCACGCAGCGCGACCATCGCAAGATGCTGGTCGTCGATGGCGAAACCGGGTTCACCGGCGGCATCAACATCAGCGCGGTGTATTCGTCGGGCTCGGGCAGCTTCGGCGGCGGCAGCGCATCGAAGGCGCCCAAGGCCAAGCCCCAGTCGAGCGAGACCGCCGACGGCAAGGCGAAGGCCGATGGCAAGTCCGATGACAAGGCCGAACAGAAGGGCTGGCGCGACACCATGGTGCAGGTGCGCGGCCCGGCGACGCAGGCGCTGCACACGATGTTCCGCGAGGTCTGGACCCAGCAGCACTGCGAAGGCAGCGTTGCCGCGATCGCTCCGCCGCCCGGCCCGCCCGCCGGCCAGCAGCTGATGCGCGTGATCCCCGCCTCGCCGCAGGACACCGAGAACCGCATCTATACGCTGCTACTGGGCAGCATCCGCGCCTCGCAGCGCAGCGTGTACCTGACGATGGCCTACTTCGCGCCGGGCGAGGACATGGTCGAGGCCTTGAGCGAAGCCGCCCGGCGCGGCGTCGACGTGCAGCTGATCCTGCCCTCGCGCAGCGACTTCGGTCCGGTGATGCAGGCCGGCCGCAGCCATTACGAGCGCATGCTCAAGGCCGGCGTGCAGATCCATGAGCTGCAGGACGCCGTGCTGCACGCGAAGACCGCCGTCATCGACGGCGTCGTCTCGACGATCGGCTCCAGCAACATGGACTGGCGCAGCTTCGTGCACAACAACGAGGTGAATGCCGTCGTCCTCGGCGAGGACTTCGGCGGCGCGATGACGCGGATGTTCGAGCGCGACCGCACCGCCTCCAAGACGATCGAGCTGCAGCGCTGGCAGGACCGCGGCCTGTGGCAACGGGGCAAGGAATACTTTTCCAGGATGTTTGAACAATGGTGGTAAACAACGCGCCCTCCTCCGCGCCGGCGCCTTCGCCGGGTCCGCGACGACACCGCCTCCCGGGTTGGGCGATGGGGCTGCTGGTGCTGCTGGCGCTGCTGCTGATCACGATCGGCGTCTGCGAATGGCTGGGCTGGCCCTTCCTGCGCCGTCCCGCGGAGCAGTGGCTGAGCCAGAAGCTCGACCGTCAGGTGCGCTTCGATGGCGACGAGGACAACACCGCCTGGCAGCTCCGGCTGATCGGCCACCTGCGGCTGCGCACGCACAGCCTGACGATCGCCGGTCCCAGCTGGAGCACCTTGGGCGGTCCGATGTTGCAGGCGCAGGACGCCGCGCTGACCTTGCGCTATTCGGACCTGCTGGCCCTGCGCCACCAGGGTGAGGCCTTGCAGGTGAAGGCGCTGAGCGCGGACGAACTGACGATGCGGCTGGAGCGCGACGTGGAAGGCCGCGCGAGCTGGCAATTCGGCAAGCAGCCGCCCAGCGACACGCAGGTGCGCA
The DNA here is from genome assembly GCA_966211105.1 of uncultured Burkholderiales bacterium. Taxonomy (GTDB): domain Bacteria; phylum Pseudomonadota; class Gammaproteobacteria; order Burkholderiales; family Burkholderiaceae_C; genus Roseateles. The sequence continues at coordinate 29,933 of CBIHMU010000057.1, read as the reverse complement.
AGCGCCCCAACGTCGACGGGATCCGCTTCGACCTGCTTGAAGTGGGCCGGGGCACGGTGCTGGTGGATGACAAGATCCAGCAGCTCTCGCTGCTGGGCCGCTTCGCGCTGCGCGACACCTGGGTCACACCGGAGGACGCCGCGTCGGCGGTGCGTTCAGGCCTGGCCGCCTCCGGCGCGGCCTCGAGCACCGTCGCCGGACCGCGCGCGCCCACGGCGGCGGCGCGCGTCGCCAGCGCGGCCGCTTCGGGCACCCGGCTGGCCGTGGACTTCGGGGAACGCGTGGCGGGCAAGCCCAAGGGCGCGTCCGCCCCCGCCGGGGAGCCGGGTCCCGGAGAAGGCGGCCGCTACGGCGTGACGGCGCAGGCCGAAGGCCATTGGCGCGACCTGCCGATCAAGGCGAACCTGCAGACCGGCTCCGCGCTGCCGTGGATGTCCTCGGATCCGAATGCGCCGGCGGTGCCGGTCACGCTGCGCGGCAACATCGGCAAGGCCCAGTTGAGCTTCGACGGCCAGGTCCGCGACCTGCTGGTCAGCCAGGGGCTGTCGGGGCAGTACACGCTGTCGGGGCCCTCGCTGGCGGCGGTGGGTGAGCCGCTCGGGGTCACGCTGCCGACCACGCCGGCCTTCGCATTGCAAGGCAAGCTGACGCGCGATGGCTCGCGCTGGACCACGGCCGTCAGCAAGGCCACGATCGGCAAGAGCCAACTGAGCGGAGAGTTCCAGTACGACAAGCCGGAGAACGGCATGCCGACGCTGACGGGCGAGCTGCGCGGTCGCCAGCTGTGGCTGGCGGACCTGGGGCCGGCGGTTGGTGTCCCGGCGGAGCCGGGTGCGCCCAAGGCGAAGAAGGCGCCTTCGCGCGTGCTGCCGGACAAGCAGTTCGACCTGCCTTCCCTGCGGGCCATGAACGCCAACGTCAACGTGAAGCTGGCGCGTTTCGAATCCGGCACCGCGATCCTGCAGGCGGCCGAGCCCCTCAACGCCCGCATCGTCCTCCAGGACGGCGTGCTGGAACTGCGCGACATCGATGCGCGGGTCGCGCGCGGCCAGGTGGCGGGCACCATGAAGCTGGACGGCCGCGGGCCGCAGGCCAAGTGGCAGGCGCGGCTGCGCGTCGGCGGCGTGCACCTGGAGCAGTGGCTGAACCTGGAGCGCAAGAACGGCCAGCGCTGGGTCACGGGATTGATGGGCGGTCGGGTCGCGCTCGACGGCGAGGGCCGATCCACCGCCGAGCTGCTGGCCAGCGCCGACGGCCGGATCGTGCTGTACTGGACCGAGGGCTCGATCTCCCACCTGATCGTCGAGGCCGCCGGCATCGACATCGCCCAGGGCCTGGGCCTGGTGGTGCGCGGCGACGATGCGCTGCCGGTGAATTGCGGCGTCGCCGATCTGCAGGTCAAGGACGGGCTGGTGACGCCGCGTCCCATGGTGATCGACACGAAGGATTCCGTGGTCCTGGTGGACGGCGGCATGTCGCTGGCGACCGAGCGGCTGGCGCTCACGGCCAAGGTCGACCCCAAGGACCGGAGCCCGCTCACCCTGCGCACGCCGCTGAACATCCAGGGCACACTGGGCGATCCGCAACTCAGCCTGCAGAAGGGACCGCTGCTGCGCAAGCTCGTGCCCGCGGCGGTGCTGGGCGTCGCGTTGGCGCCGCTGGCGGCGATCGTGCCGCTGATCGACCTGGGCGAGGAGGCGGATCCGGAAAGCCTCAAGGCGCTGTCTGAATGCAACGCTCGCCTGGCCCCGCTGTCGAAGCGGCGCTCGGGATCGTGATAATGGGCGCCTCGCTCACGCCCATGCCCATGTCCACCGTTCCCGTCACCGCACCGACGCCCGGCACGCTGAACTGTTTCCTGGTCGAGGACAGCCCGCTGATCCGGGAGAACCTTGTCGCGACACTGCAGGAGATGCTCGACCTCGACGTGGTCGCCTGGGCCGAGGACGAGGCCGGCGCGCTGCGCTGGCTGCACGACGAGGCGGTCCCCTGCGACATCCTCATCATCGACCTGTTCCTGAAGCGCGGCTCGGGCATCTCGCTGCTGCCCAAGGCGCGGCTGCTGCAGCCCGAGGCCAAGGTGATCGTGCTGACCAACTACGCCACCGCCGACATGCGCCAGCGCTGCGAGGGCCTCGGCGCCGACAAGGTCTTCGACAAATCCAGCGAGCTGGACGAGCTCATCGCATACTGCCTCGAACTGGCGTCCTCCAAGGCCTGAGGCCTGAGGCCTGACGCCTGAGGCATGCGGCATGCGGCATGCGGCATGCGGATCGCACAGCAGAAAGGGGTCCCGCAGGACCCCTCTCAACGTGGGGGCGACGCCTGTCGCCTCGACGGTCGATGGCGTCAGTGCGCCCCACCCGCATCCACCGGCGCGCCCATCTTCGGCGGCCGCTTGGTCAGCCAGACGAAGGCGATCAGCACGACGAACAGCGCCGCGGACGCCAGGAAGATGTCGTCCGCCGCGCGGGTGAACGCCTGCTGGTCGACCAGCCGGTTGATGTAGGCCAGCGCCTGGTCGTGGCTGAAGCCCTGGCGCTGCAGCGTGTCCAGCGCCGCCGTCTCCGCCGGATCGCCCAGCGCCAGCCGTTCCGCCAGGTGATGGTGGTGCAGCGCCGCGCGGTTCTCCCACAAGGTCGTGGAGATCGACGTCCCCATCGCCCCCGCCGTGATCCGCACGAAGTTGGACAGGCCGGCCGCCGCGGCGATCCGGTCGGGCGTGATGCCCGACAGGGTCAGCGTCGTCAGCGGGATGAAGAAGAACGCCAGCGCCCCGCCCTGCAGGATCGTCGGGATCATGATGGTCCCGAGGTCCGTGTCCGTCGTGAACAGCGAACGCATCCACAGCACGATCGCGAACATGACGAAGGCGAAGCTTGCCATCATCCGCGGATCCCACACCGAGACCTTCTTGCCCACCACCGGCGAGAGCAGGATGGCCAGCACCCCCACCGGCGCCAGCGCGAAGCCCGCCGCCGTCGCGGTGTAGCCCATGTGCTGCTGCAGCCACAGCGGCAGCAGCACCACGTTGCCGAAGAACAGCCCGTAGGCGATCGACAGCACCGAGGCCCCGAACAGGAAGTTCCGGCGCGCGAAGAGCCGCAGGTCCACCACCGGGTGGTCGTTGGTCAGCTCCCAGACGATGAACACCGCCAGGCCCACGACCGCGACCACGGCCAGGGCGATGATCTGGTTGGACGCGAACCAGTCCAGTTCCTTGCCCTTGTCCAGCATCACCTGCAGCGAGCCCACCCACAGCACCAGCAGCGACAGCCCGACGGTATCGATCGGCAGCTTCTTGGTCGGCGTTTCGCGGGTGCGGTAGATGCTCCAGGTCAGGCCGGCGGCGAACAGGCCCACCGGCACGTTGATGTAGAAGATCCACGGCCAGGTGACGTTGTCGGTGATCCAGCCGCCCAGCAGCGGCCCGACCACCGGCGCCACCAGCGTCGTCATCCCCCATAACGCGAGCGCCGTGCCCGCCTTGTGCTTGGGATAGCTGGACAGCAGCAGCGTCTGCGACAGCGGGATCATGGGCCCCGCCACCAGCCCCTGGAACACGCGCGCCACCACCAGCATCTCCAGCGAATGCGCGAAGCCGCACAGCCAGGACGCCAGCACGAACAGCAGCACGCTGGTCGTGAACAGCCGCACCGCGCCGAAGCGCTGCGTCAGCCAGCCGGTCAGCGGGACGGAGATCGCATTCGCGACGCCGAAGCTCGTGATGACCCAGGTGCCCTGCACCGGACTGACGCCGAGGTCCCCGGCGATCGCGGGCAGCGACACGTTCGCGATGGACGAGTCCAGCACGTTCATGAAGGTCGCCAGCGACAGCGAGATGGTGCCCAGCACCAGCGCGGTGCCGGTCAGCGGCGCGGGTCCCGCCGGCGGACCCGCGGGTGCCGGCGTCGCGGCAGGCCCGGGCGCCGGCGGCGCGCCGGGCGCGGTCGGAGTGGAATCGCTCATTGCACGCGGGAGGTGTTCGTCTTGGCCGAGGCCTTGCCGAGGTTGGTCGCGATGATCTTGTTCACCTGCTCGTCGGCGGCCTTTTCCTGGACGTCGAAGATCGTGGTCTGCAGACGCGGCGCGCTGGCGCCGGTCGCGGCGGCCAGCATCGCGCCGCCCTGGTCACGGATGTCGATCTGCACGTCCATCGACAGGCCCACGCGCAGCGGGTGCTCCTGGACTTCCTTCGGGTCCAGCGCGATGCGCACCGGCACGCGCTGCACGACCTTGATCCAGTTGCCGGTCGCGTTCTGCGCCGGCAGCAGCGCGAAGGCCGCGCCCGTGCCGGCGCCCAGGCCCTGCACCGTGCCGTGGTACTCGGTCTTCTTGCCGTAGACGTCCGCTTCCAGCGTCGCCTTCTGGCCGATGCGCAACTTGGCCAGCTGGCTTTCCTTGAAGTTGGCGTCGACCCAGACCTGCTGCAGGCCGACCACCGCCATCAGCGGCGAACCCGCCGCGACGCGCTGCCCCAGTTGCACCGAGCGGCGTGCGACCCAGCCGTCCACCGGCGCGATCAGCTCGGCGCGCTGCAGCGCCAGGTAGCTTTCGCGCAGGCGCGCGGCGGCGCGCAGCACGTTCGGGTGTTCCTCGACCTTGACGCCGTCGGTCAGCACCTGGTTGGAGGCCAGCTGGTCCTTGGCGGCCTGCAGTGCCGATTGCGCGGCGGCGGCCTGCGCGCGGGCCGAGGTCAGCTGCGACTGCGCGTGTTCCAGCTCCTCCTTGCCGACGGCGCCGGTGGCGACCAGCGGCTGGCGGCGGGCGACGTCGGACTGCAGGCGGTCCAGGTCGACGGTGACGCGCTTGAGGTCGGCCTCGCGGACCTTGACCTGGGCTTCGAAGCCGCTGTTGTTCGCATACAGCGTGCGGACCTCGCGGACCGTCTGCGCCAGCTGCGCCTGCGCCTGCTCCAGCGCGACGCGGGCGTCGACCGGGTCCAGGCTCACCAGCTTCTGGCCGGCCTTCACGAAATCGGTGTCGTCGGCGTAGACCGCGCGCACCGTGCCGCCGACCAGCGGCGTGATCTGCACGACGTTGGCCTGCACGTAGGCGTTGTCGGTGGATTCGTAGCGGCTGCCGACGATCCATTCATACCCGGCGTAGGCCAGGCCCGCCACGATGACGACGGCGGCGATGATCGTCAGGCCCCGCTTGCGGGTGCCGTTCTTGGCGGGAGCTTGCGGGTTGTTCGGGGGCGTTGCGCTCATGGTGTGCTCTTCGAGATTCTTGTGATTCAGGGGCGGCGGCGTGGCGGCCGGCGCTTCAAGGTCAGGTTCGATGCCTGTCGGCGGACGGCGATATCAGCGGCGGTCGGCGGACGCCGTCGTCTGCACGGCGCCTCGCGCGGGCTCGGCGTAACCGCCGCCCAGCGCGCGCATCAGGTTGATCTGCGCATCGACGGTCAGGGCCTGCAGATCGATCTGGCCGCGTTGCTGCAGCAGCTGGTTCTGCTGCGCGTTGAGCACCGCGATGCGGCCGGTCAGGCCGGCGCGGTGGCGCTGGTCCGCCAGCGCGGCCTGGCTGTCGGCGTTGGCCACCAGCGCGTCCTGCTGCGTGCGCTGCTGACGCAGCGACTCGAGCGTCGTGTACTGGTCGCTGGCGTCGCGCACCGCGTCGAGCACCGCGACGTTGTAGCTCGCGATCGCGGCGTCCTGCTCGGCGGCGCTGCCGCGCAGGTTGGCGCGCAGCCGGCCGCTGTCGAACAGCGGCAGGTGCAGCGCCGGGCCCGCGCCGTACTGGCGGCTGCCGCTCTTGAAGAGCTCATCCAGCCCGATCGAGTTCAGGCCGACGAAGGCCGTCAGGCTCACGCTCGGATAGAACTGCGCGCGGGCGACGCGGATGTCCTGCGCCGTCGCCTCGACCCGGGCGCGCGCGGCGGCCAGGTCCGGGCGGCGGCCCAACAGGTCCAGGTGAGGCGCCTGCTGCCAGTCGATCGCAACCGGCAGCGCGGCGTCCAGCGATTCGGTCGCCTTCGGGCCCTGGCCGGTCAGCGCGGCGAGCTGGTGGCGCAGCAGCGCCTGCTGCTCGCGCAGCACGACCTGCTGGCGCTGGATGTCGGGCAGCGGCGCCTCGGCGACCCGCAGGTCCTGGCCGTTGTCCAGGCCGGCGGCGCTGCGTTGGCGCACCAGGTCGAAGGATTGGTCGCGCACCGCTTTCTGCTGTTCCAGCAGACGGCCCTGCGCCTGGCTGCGCGCCAGCGCGACGTAGGCCTTGGCCACGGCGTTGGACACGCTCAGCCGCGCCGCGGCGGCGTCCGCCTCGGCGGCGCGCCGCTGGCCCAGCGCGGCCTGCAGCGCCGCATCATGCCTGCCGAAGAAGTCGAACTCGTAGCTCAGCCCGGCCTGGATGTTGGCCAGCGTCCGCACGCTGCCGGCCAGCGGCGGCGGATAGATGCCGTGCTCGGTGATGCGCTGACGGGTCACGTCGGCCTCGAGCTGGGCGGACGGACGCTTCGCGGCCTCGGCGTTCTCCGTCATCGCCGCGGCGCGGTCGATGCGGGCGCGGGCCAGCGCCAGGGTGGGCGAGTTCGCGATCGCCTGGTCGACCAGCGCGTCCAGTTGCGGATCGCGGAAGGTCTTCCACCAGGACGCATCGAGCGCCTGGCTCTGGCTGTCGTCGAGGCCCAGGCGGGCGGCTTCGGCGCCGTCCAGCGGGCGGCCGGGTTCGGCCAGCTTGGGGAGGGGCGCGCAGGCGGTGAGCACCATCAGCAGCGCCGCGCCCATGGCCAGGGCCAGGGTGGTGCGGTGAAGGAATCGGGAGGTCATCGGGGGGTCCTCAATGTTGTTCTTTTGGGGGAGAGCGTTCATTCACACTTGTCGACCAGCGTCGACGATTCCGACGTCAGGCCCGCGTCGCGGATCGCCTGGCCATTGACGACGATGCGCTGCAGCAGGCCGATCAGCGTGCGGAACTCCTGGTCGGTGAAGCCGGCCAGGTGGTCGTTGAAGACCTTGGACAGCACGCCGGGAGCGGCCGCCATCGCGTTCACGCCGATGTCGGTCAGCGACACCATCACCACGCGCCGGTCCTCGATCGACCGCTCGCGGCGGACCAGGGTCTTGGCTTCCAGGCGGTCCAGCAGCCGGGTCATCGCGCCGCCGTCCATCGCCAGTTCGCGGGCGAGCGCGGCGCTGGACATCGGGCCGTTGAAACGCAGCCGCAACATCGGCGCCCACTGGGCGTGGGTCAGGTCGTGCTCGCCGAGCATCTTGTCGGCCTGCAGCACCATGGATTGCTTGATCTGCCGCAGCAGCCAGCCCAGGCTAGGCTCCGACGTGAAGCTGTCGGCGCTGTAGAAATCGGCGGGCGGGGGCAACTTGGCACTCATGGCGTCGTCTTTCGTGACTTCGCATTTCCGGGACGGAGCTTCTGGAAATGCTTGATGACAATTATTGCTTAGGCAATGATTGCCCTGCCAATCACTGCCTGGGATGGGCTTTCCGCGTGTAGGGACATTCCCGCCACACGCCGCCCCTAAACTGACCCGATGTCCGCCATGTCCCCTCCTTCGATGTCCTCGACCTCTCCGAGCGACGCCGCGCCCTCCGCCGGGCCGCAGGCGTCTCCCCCCGCCAACGGCGGTCGGGCAAACGCCGTGCGCACGCCGCCTCCCTTGCGGGCGATGGCGCCGGCGCTGTGGCCCTTCCTCAGGCCGTACCGGGGGCGGATCGCCGCGGCGATCGTCTTCCTGATGCTCGCGGCGGCGGCGACGCTGGTGTTTCCGATTGCGCTGCGCCAGCTGATCGACCAGGGCCTGATCTCCGCCGACCCGGGCGACCGGCTGATGGCGCTGCGCGAGCACTTCGTCTGGCTGTTCGCGACGGGGGCGGCGCTGGGCGTGTTCTCGGCCCTGCGCTTCTACGCGGTGACCTGGCTGGGCGAGCGCGTCAGCGCGGACCTGCGCACGGCGGTCTACAGCCACGTGTTGCGCCAGAGTCCCGAGTTCTTCGAGACCACGCAGACCGGCGAGGTCATCAGCCGCATCACGACGGACACCACGGTGATCCAGAGCATCGTCGGCTCCAGCCTGTCGATGGGGCTGCGCAACGTGATCATGGGCCTCGGCGCGGTGGCACTGCTGATCTACAGCAATCCGTGGGTGATGACGCAGGTGCTGGGCATCCTGGTGCTGGTGGTCGCGCCGGCGATGTTCTTCGGACGCCGGGTGCGGCGGCTGTCGCGCACGAGCCAGGACCGCATCGCCGACACCAGCGCGATCGCCGCGGAGATGCTCAACGCGATCACGGTGGTGCAATCCCATGCCCAGGAGGCACGCGAGGCGGTGCGCTTCGACGCCGCGAGCGAGGCCGCCTTCGACACGGCGCGCAAGCGGACCAAGGTGCGCTCCTTCCTGGTGGCGTTCATCATCACGGCGACCTTCGGCGCGCTGCTGTGGGGGCTGTACCAGGGCACGCAGGCGGTGATGGCGGGGAAGATCTCCGCCGGCCATCTCGGCCAGACGGTGGTCTACGTGATCCTGCTGGTGTCGTCGGTGGCGGTGCTGGCGGAGGTCTGGGGCGACCTGCTGCGCGCGGCGGGCGCGATGGAGCGCCTGATGGAGCTGCTCGCGGCGCAGTCGCCGGTGGCGGATCCGGCGGCGCCGGTCGCCCTGCCCGCTTCGGCCGGCCCGGCGCGCGTGAGTTTCGAGCAGGTCCGTTTCCACTACCCGTCGCGGCCCGACCGCGCGGCGCTGGAGGACTTCACGCTGCGCATCGAGCCCGGCGAGACGGTGGCGCTGGTCGGCCCGAGCGGTGCCGGCAAGAGCACGGTGCTGCAGCTGCTGCAACGCTTTTTCGACGTGCAGGGCGGCAAGCTGCAGCTGGACGGCGTGGCGGTGGACCGCGTGAAGCTCGCCGAGTTGCGCGGCCGCATGGCGCTGGTGCCGCAGCAGAGCGTGATCTTCTCGGCCAGCGCGTTGGACAACATCCGTTATGGCCGTCCGGACGCCAGCCGCGAGGAAGTCATCGCGGCCGCCAAGGCCGCGCATGCGGACGAGTTCATCCGCCAGTTGCCGGACGGCTACGACAGCTTCCTCGGCGAGCGCGGCGTGCGCCTGTCCGGCGGTCAGCGCCAGCGCATCGCGATCGCGCGGGCGATGCTGCAGAACGCGCCCCTGCTGCTGCTCGACGAAGCCACGAGCGCGCTGGACGCCGAGAGCGAACGACTCGTGCAGCAGGCGCTGGACGAGGCGATGCGCGACCGCACGACGCTGGTCATCGCGCACCGGCTGTCGACCGTGCAACGCGCCGACCGCATCGTCGTGATGGACCACGGCCGCATCGTCGAGCAAGGCACGCATGCCGAGCTGGTGGCGCGCGGCGGCCTCTACGCGCGCCTGGCCGCCCTCCAGTTCAACGCTTGAGCAGTCCTCTCCCGCTTGCGGGAGAGGGTCGGGGTGAGGGCCAGCGGCCTCCGCCGTCCGCCCCTCTAAAATCTTCTCCATGACCGCCGACCTCACTCCCTCGCGCCCGGTGCGCAGCCAGTACGAAGACTTCATGCGCCACGTGTACGAGCACGGCGTGGCCAAGGGCGACCGGACGGGGACGGGCACGCGCAGCGTGTTCGGTCACCAGATGCGTTTCGACCTGAGCGAGGGGTTCCCGCTGGTCACGACGAAGAAGGTGCACCTGAAGTCGATCATCCTGGAGCTGCTGTGGTTCCTGCGCGGCGACTCGAACGTGAAGTGGCTGCAGGAGCGCGGCTGCACCATCTGGGACGAGTGGGCGCGCGAGGACGGCGACCTGGGCCCGGTCTACGGCGTGCAGTGGCGCAGCTGGCCGAAGGCCGGCGGCGGACACGTCGACCAGATCGCGGAGGTCGTGAAGCAGCTCAAGGCCAATCCGGACTCGCGCCGGATCATCGTCTCGGCGTGGAACGTGGCGGAGCTGGACCAGATGGCGCTGATGCCCTGCCACGCGTTCTTCCAGTTCTACGTGGCGGACGGGAAGCTGTCGTGCCAGCTGTACCAGCGCAGCGCGGACATCTTCCTGGGCGTGCCGTTCAACATCGCGAGCTACGCGCTGCTGACGCAGATGCTGGCGCAGCAATGCGGGCTGGGGCTGGGGGACTTCATCTGGACGGGCGGGGATTGCCACATCTACGCCAACCACTTCGAGCAGGTGGAGACGCAGTTGGCGAGGACGCCTTTTGCGTATCCGACGATGCACATCAAGCGCAAGCCGGACTCGATCTTCGACTACGCGTTCGAGGACTTCGAGCTGCAGGACTACCAGCACCACGCGGCGATCAAGGCGCCGGTGGCGGTGTGAGCGACGGGCGCTGAGCTCACTTGGCGTCGTGCGGCCGCTGACGAGGCCGGACATGGGCGATGCCAGGCTGGTTCCGAGGGGGGTGGCATCCCGGCTGCCCCAGCAGCTGGCGGCCGCCGTCGGCGGCCCCCTCACCAGGAGTTCACCATGTCCGAGGAAGCCAGCTTCGCCGCCCCCGCAGAGTCATCGGGCGGGCCCACCATCGACATCGACGATGCCGGTCAGCTGCAGACCTGGGCGGACAAGTTGTCCGCGTCCGAGGCGCAGATCCGCGAGGCCGTCGCCCAGGTCGGCAGCAATGCCAGCGACGTCGAGGAGCATTTGAAGGGCACGCGCTCGACCACGAATGCAGAACTGACCAAGAAGGCCCTTTGAGCCCGGGGAACCCGCTGATGTCGGACAACCATCCGGTCACGCCTGACGGTCGGTATCTGGTGGTCATGGGACGGCTCTGGCGCCGATCGAATCCGGCGTTGCCGCCGGAGCAGGCGCGCGCCCTGGTGAGCGAGCTCATGGACGCGCGGCGGGAGCTCGCCAGAAGGGACCTGACCGCCGAGCTGCGCGCACGCACGCGCTCCCGGGTCGACGCCGCCAAACGTTCGCTCGGCGAGCGCGGCGAGGTCTGGTGGGAGGACGGCGCGCCAGACTTCAACCGGCACATGATCCGCAACACGCCTTACGCGGATTGGTTCGCCTCACTCCCCAAGGCTGGCTGACCAAGGCTGGCTGACGCGCCGCGACGACGCCGTGTCCCCGGCCTGGTGCGCCGCAGCATGCGCCAGCTCGGCAAGCGTCCTGGTACTGACGGGCTTGGTGACGAAGCGGTCGAAACCCATGCACGTGGCGAGCACCGGATCGAGGTCGGCCTCGCTGCCGGTCAGGGCCACCAGATAGGGCCGCTGGCTGACTTCGGTCTCCCGGATGCTGGCCGCTGTCTCGAAACCGTCCATGCCTGGCATGTTGATGTCGAGGATGACCAGGTGGGGCTGCAGCACCTTCGCCAGGAGCACGGCTTCCTGCCCGTCGTACGTGGCGTACGCGTGAAACCCCAGCAACTTGAGCAGCGATACCAGGGTGTCGGCCGCGTCCACGTTGTCGTCGACGACCAGGATGCGACAGTCGGAATTGACAGGGACGCTTGCCATGCCCGAGACAGGCAATGACCGTGCCGGACAGCGTCGGATCTTCCCTCGTCCTGACGTCCCCCGCTGACGCCGGCGCTCATCAGCGCACCGCAGCGCCTGATATCGAGGCGACCCAGCGGCCGGCGCACGGCATGCGACATGCGCTCCGGTGTCGGCGTGTACGCCATTTCCCGACAGTGCCTTGAGGGATCTGCGGGCATCCGCGCCACAGATAAAAAAACAGAATTCCCGGTACGTGGTTACGTCGCGGACAGCGACGACTCCGTCCCTGCTCTCCCTCCTGGAGCAAGGTCGACAGGCGTCGAAGGCGCCCGGCCGCGCAGACGGTACGGGCATTTTTTCTTGCGCAGCAAAAAGGGATCGCTGCCGTTTTCCTAGAACATGCGAATTCTGCTCATCGACGCTTCCTCCTCCTTCCGACGCCAGCTGCAAGACCGACTGGCCAAGGTGCCTGGCGCGGCCATCGTGGGCGAGGCCGAGCATGAGGACCAAGCCGTCATGGCCGCCGGCCTTTGCCGGCCGGATGTGGTCCTCACCGACTTGAACCTGCGCACGGGCAACGGTTTCTCGATGGTCGAGCGACTCCGGGCCGGGGGCTATCAAGGCACGGCCTATGCTGTCACCTGTGGCGACGAAAGCGTGTTCGGGCCCTTGTGCATCGCCGCGGGCATCGACGGCTACTACGACAAGATCCATGATCTGGACCGTCTGGTGCAGGCGCTGCTCGTGATCGCGGATGCGCCGACCCCGCCCACGCGGTCGACGCTCAAGATCGCCGAACTCTGAGGGCGTGCGGGCCGGCCTGGCTCCCGTTCTTCGCAGCCCACACACGACACCTGAATGCTCCGCCGAATCCTGTACGTCTCCTTGATTGCCGACGGCATGACCGACCGGGTGTTGACGCACATCGTGGCCATCGCGCAGATCAACAACCGGCGCCTCGACGTCACGGGGGCGCTTGCGATCGCGCCCGGGGTGTTCGCCCAGGTGCTGGAAGGGCCGGCCGCGGATGTCGAACGCACGCTCGCGCGCATCCAACGGGACGAACGACACGTCGGCCTGCAGATGCTGCTGGATGAACCCATCGTGCGTCGGCTGTTCGACCGGTGGAGCATGCAACTCCTCGTCGACGACCTGTCCGCCCGGTTGGCGATCGAGGCCGCACAAGGGCTGGACGTCGGCCGCGCGCTGCTGGAGCAGATGCGCCTGCAATATTCGGAGGATCCGCACCTGTCCCCTGCCGCGATGCGAGGCATGGCGCTGGCTTCCTGACCCATCGTCGCCCGCCGCGCGCGGAGCCGCTGCCGCGTGGCAGAGTCGGGGCTGTCAACAGCAAAAGATCGGCACTGGACATGAAGCTCCTCCTCACCGGACTGAACGGCACCGTGGCGCCCTGGGTGAGCCGCGAAGCGGAGACACGAGGCTGGGACGTGGTGGCTTGGGACCGCGGCGCGGTGGATCCTGCCAATGAGGCCGCCACCCTGGCCTTCCTGCGCGCCGAGGCGCCGGAGGCCATCGTCCACCTGGCCATGGGCGCCGAGTCCTGGGCAGGTCGACTCGCGGGCTTTGCGAGGCTGCACGGCGTCCCCTTGGTCTTCGTGAGTACCGCGATGGTCTTCGACGCCTCGTCAGGCGGTCCGCATCGGCCCGGCGACCCGAGGACCGCCAGGGACGACTACGGCCAGTACAAGATCCGATGCGAGGACGCCGTGCTGACGGCCTGTCCGTCGGCGACGGTGGCCCGCATCGGCTGGCAGATCTCGCCGGATGCCGTCGGCAACAACATGCTCCGGCACCTGGATGAGCAGCACGCCCGCGATGGGCGCATCCGCGCGAGTTCAGCCTGGCGGCCGGCGTGCTCGTTCATGTCCGACACCGCCGCGGCGCTCTGCGACCTCGTCCAGGAAGGCACGGGCGGTCCCGTTCATCTGGACAGCAATGCCCTGGACGCCCTGACCTTCGACCAGGTGGTCCAGCGCGTGGGGACGAAGTTCGGGCGGCATTGGGAGGTCGAGGTGACGCAGGACTACGTGCACGACCAGCGGCTGGTGAACGAGAACGGCGGCTCGATGCTGCCCCCGCTGAGCGTCCACTGGGGATGACCCGACGCGAGCAGGGAGGGGCGTCCTCCGGCTGAATGGCGTGGCGTGGCGTGGCGTGCCGCCTGCGCCGGTTCTCGGCGCGGCTCAGGGCGCCGGCGCGTCCAACCGGCCGAGCACTTCTGCGCGTCCGTCGACCCAGCGCAGCGCGACACCCTCACCCGAGGCGGGATGGATACCGCTGAGTCCGGTGATCGTCACCTGGTGCGTGACGACCACCAGCACGCCCGGCCCGCGCCAGCCAGCCAGCAGCGCGGCGGCATCGCGCAGCATGCCGTCCTCGAGCGCCGGCTGCCCGAAGAAGGAACCGAAGGCCGGTTGTGCCTTCACCGGCAAGCCGGGGAAAGCCAGCCGTGCCGTTTCCAGGGTGCGACACCACGGCGACGCCCACACCGCCGCGACGCGCAATCCGCCCAGGCGCTGACGCAACGCCTCGCCAAGACGTCGCGCCTGATCGCGCCCCGCCTCGCTGAGGTTGCGCTGCGTGCCGCAATCACCGAGCTTGACGCCGGGCGGGTCGCCGCCCCCCGGCGCCAGCGCATGGCGGTAGATCACCACGTCGCCATCGCGCAGGTCCATCGCCCAGACCGGTGAAAGCAGCAGGCAGAGCAGGAAGGCGAGACAGAGTTTCATGGCGGTCCATTGTGGACCGAAGAGCCGTAGGCGGGCTCACGCGCGGTCAATGCCATCCTCTCACCTCGCGGGCATGCACCGATCCGCTCGCCCGCTCCCACTGACATACTGGTCCGGTGCACGTGCTGGAGCAGATCATCATCCTCTTCGTGGCCGCGGTGCTTCTGGCCGCTGCCGCCCGGAGGCTGGGCGCCCCCTACCCCGTCTTCCTGGCGGTCGGCGGCGCGGTGCTCGCGTCGGTCCCTGGCGTCCCTCAGTTCAGCCTGCCGTCCGACCTGGTGCTGGCGCTTTTCGTGGCGCCCATCCTGGTCGACACGGGGTACGACGCCTCGCTGCGCGACCTGAAGGACAACTGGCTTCCGCTGGCCAGCCTGGTGATCGTCGCCGTCGGCCTGACCACCGCGGCGGTCGCCCTGGTCGTGCACGCCCTGGTGCCGACGCTGCCTTGGGCCGCCGCCATCGCACTCGGCGCCATCGTGGCCCCGCCCGACGCCGTGGCCGCCACCGCCGTCCTTCGACCCCTGCATCCGCCGCAACGCATCCTGGGCATCCTGGAGGGCGAGAGCCTGCTCAATGACGCCAGCTCGCTCCTGATCTATCGCCTGGCCGTCGGCGCCGTCGCGGCAGGCAGCTTCTCCCTGCAGGCCATCGCGCCGGCGTTCGTCCTCAGCGTCGTCGGCAGCCTGGTCGCTGGACCCGCGCTGGGCGTGCTGACGCAGCGTCTGCTCGAACGCGTCCAGCACATCCCCACCGCCATCATCATGCAGTTCGTCGGCGCCGTGGCCGTATGGCAACTGGCCGAGCACCTCGGCCTGTCGGGCGTGCTCACCACGGTGTGCTTTGCCATGACATTGGCCCGCATCGCCCCCGCCCGCATCCAGGCTCGCGTGCGCGTTCCCACCAACGCGGTCTGGGCGACGGTCATCTTCGCGCTCAACATCTTTGCGTTCATCTTCATCGGGCTGCAGTTGCGCCCCATCCTCCTCGAACTGCCCACGGCCACGCGGGACCACTACCTGATCGTCGCTGCCGCGGTGCTGCTGACCGTCATCGTTGTGCGCATCGGCTGGCACATGACGTTCAACGGCATGCTGAAGGTGTTCGGCAACCGGCATCGCATCAAGGGAGCGCGCCTGATGCTGAAGCCGACGGTGGGCAGCGGGCTCGTCATCTCGTGGGCCGGCATGCGGGGCATCGTCACGCTCGCAGCCGCGCTGGCGCTGCCGGCACGCTTCCCCGGGCGGGACCTCATCGTGCTCACCGCGTTCCTGGTGGTCCTGGGGACGCTGCTCATCCAGGGACTGACGCTCAAGCCGCTGCTCGGAATCCTTCATCTGCGCGACGGCGACCCGGTGGGCGAGGAGGAAACCGCAGCGCGGCAGCGCATGCTGGAGGCCGCCTTCGCCCAACTGCCGAAGGATTCGACACCCGCGCACGACCTCGTGCGAAAGAACCTGAAGATGCACCTGGGACGGCCGCTCCACGATGGTGGCAGCGCGTTCGCATCGTTCGGCGCCGAATACGACACCGCCTATGAAGGCGCGCTCGATGCCGCCCGGCGGACGCTGCTCACGATGCGCGACGCCGCCGAGATCGGCGACGACGCCTTCCATGCGCTGGAGAACGAGCTGGACTGGCTGGAGGCCTCCGACCCTCTGCGCGCAGCCAACGCAGACGCGATGGATTGAGTGTCCCGCTGCACCGGGTGGCACGCGCGTCGGTGCCGCGCCGTCCGACGATCGATGCCTGGGATGCAGGCGCGCAGGCGCGCACCATTGTTCCCTCCCGCACAATGAGCTGTTCCCCGGCCCGGCGTTGATGGGCAGCGCGCGCATCGTTACGCTGTCGTCAACGACGTACAGGCAGTCCAGACATATGCAGCAGTTCGACTTTGATCTCTTCGTGATCGGCGCAGGTTCCGGCGGCGCGCGCGCCGCCCGGGTCGCCGCCAGACACGGCGCACGCGTGGGCATCGCCGAGGGCGCCAACTTCGGCGGCACCTGCGTCAACCGCGGCTGCGTCCCCAAGAAGCTGATGGTCTACGCGAGCCGCTTCCCGGATGCGTTCAGGGCCGGCAAGGCCTTCGGATGGGACGCGCCCGAGGCCCGCTTCGACTGGCACGCGCTGATCAACAACAAGGACACCGAAATCGACCGCCTGGAGAGCGTCTACGAGCGCAACCTCCAGGGCGTGGGCGTGCAGACCTTTTCGGAACATGCCACGCTGGTGGACGCCCACACGGTGCGGCTGCGCGGCAGCGGTCAGGTCGTGACGGCCGGACGGATCCTCATCGCCACCGGCGCCGCGCCCGACCGCCCCAGCTTCCCCGGCGTCGAACTGGCGATCACGTCGGACGAGCTCTTCCACCTGGGCGAGCAGCCGCGGCGGCTCCTGATCGTCGGAGGCGGCTACATCGCCGTCGAGTTCGCCGGGGTCTTTGCCGGTCTGGGCAGCCAGGTGACCCAGCTCGTGCGAGGCCCGGCGCTGCTGCGCGGCTTCGACGACGAGATCGCCGGGACGCTGCGGGAGCACCTGTCCCTGCGCGGGGTCGACCTGGTCTTCAATGACCGCATCGAACTGCTGCGGCGGGAGGGCGCGGCACTGCAGGTCACCACGACCGGCGGCCGGTCCTTCGAGGTGGATACCGTCCTGCTCAGCACCGGACGCCGCCCGAACATCGATGCCCTGGGGCTCGAGGCGGCCGGGGTCGAGGTCAACGACAAGGGCGCCATCGTGGTCGGCCCTGGCGGCAGCACGCGCGTCGCCTCCATCTTCGCCGTCGGCGACGTCACCGATCGTCTGAACCTCACCCCGGTGGCCATTCGCGAGGGCCAGGCGTTTGCAGACCGCCACTATGGCGGCATCGACGCGCCGGAGATCGACTACGCGCTCGTGCCGACCGCGGTCTTCACGACGCCGGAGATCGGCGTCGTCGGCCTGACCGAGGCACAGGCGCGGGAACGCTACCCGGCGCTGCGCGTGCTGAAGACCCGTTTCCGCTCGATGGCGCAGGCCTTCGCCGGCTCGCGGGATGAGGTCTTCTTCAAGGTGCTCGTCGATGAGGCGACGGACCGGGTGGTCGGTGTCCACCTGCTCGGCGACGGGGTCGCGGAGATGATCCAGTTCATCGCGGTCGCATTGAAGGCGAACGCGACCTGGCAGGACTTCCGCAGCACGGTCGCGTTGCATCCGACCATCGCCGAAGAGCTCGTCACGCTCAAGTGAACGCGGCGGATCCGAGGATCGGCAGTTCGCCGGTTCGGCGGTCTCGAAGTGGGTGCGCCGACGGCTTCCTCTTGTCCTACACGCACTCGCACCGCTCTCCGGCAGAGGTCAGGTCCGACCCTCGGCACCATTCACGGCAACACCTCAGAGCACTGCCATGACCACCAACCCGCCGATCTCCGCCGCCGACATCCTCCTCCGCATCGTCTCCTCGCGCCCCGCCCTGCGCGTCGAGGACGTCGAGCTGCACAGCTCGGCACGCGGCCTGAGCAACGCCGCGCTGGACGCGCTGGTGGAACTGTCTGCCCTGACCGAGACGACCGACGAAGCGGCGGCCGAGGCCGGCTACCGCCAAGCCATCGCCAACGATCCCTGCCACATCGAGGCCTTCTCGCAGCTGACCGCGCTGCTCAGCCGCCAAGGCCGTCATGACGACGCGCTGGAGCTGATCGACCAGGCCGTCGGCTGGTGCAGCGACATCGCCTCGCTGTACTTCTTCGCCGGCAAGGTCCAGGAGAGCGCCGGCCGGGTTTCCCAGGCCATTGCCGCCTACGAGCAGGCGCTGGACCTGAACCCCGCGCTGGCCGAAGCGCATTACCGCCTGGGCTCGCTGTGCGAGCGGCTGGGCGAGCCGCGCGCCTCCGCCGCCCACTTCCGCGTCTATCGCCGCCTCGTGGACGAGAACCAGTCCAACCTGCGGCTGAGCTGAGCGACGTCCACCGACGTCGACCGACGTCGGCATGGCGCCGTCGCTCAGCGACGTCGCCTCGTGGAAAGCGCGAGCCAGCGGACATCCGCGGTCCACCGGCGCCTGATACCGCTGATCAGGCCGCCTTCAGCGCGTCTTCAGTACTTCGCCGGCACGAACATCGACGCCGGCACCGGATGGCGCTGGTAGTCCTCGTGGCGCTCACGGTCCGGCAGGCGGATCTCCTGCCGTTCGACCTCGTGGTACGGGAACTGGTCCAGCAGATGCTGGATGCAGTTCAGCCGCGCGCGCTTCTTGTCGTCCGCGGCCACCACCCACCACGGCGCCTCGGGGATGTGGGTGCGATCCAGCATCACTTCCTTGGCCCGGGTGTAGTCCTCCCAGCGGCGGCGCGACTCGAGATCCATCGGCGACAGCTTCCACTGCTTCAGCGGATCGTGGATGCGGCCGAGGAAGCGCAGGTGCTGCTCCTCGTCGCTGATGGAGAACCAGTACTTGATCAGCGTGATGCCCGAGCGCACCAGCATGCGCTCGAACTCGGGCACCGAGCGGAAGAACTCCTCGACGTCGTCCTCGCCGCAGAAGCCCATCACCCGCTCCACGCCGGCGCGGTTGTACCAGCTGCGGTCGAAGAGCACGATCTCGCCGGCGGCCGGCAGGTGCGGCACGTAGCGCTGGAAGTACCACTGCGTGCGTTCGCGGTCGTTGGGCGCAGGCAGCGCCACCACGCGGCACACCCGCGGATTGAGCCGCTGCGTGATGCGCTTGATCGCACCGCCCTTGCCCGCGGCGTCGCGACCCTCGAAGAGGATCACGACCTTCTGCCGCGAGTGCTGCACCCAGTCCTGCAACTTCACCAGCTCGCGCTGCAGCCGGAACAGGTGCTTGAAGTAGGCGATCCGCTCGTTGTGCGCCTCGCCGGCATCGCTCTCGTCCAGCGCGCGCAGCGCCTCGTCGACATGGCGGTCCTCGATCTCCAGTTCCAGCTCCTCGTCGTAGCCGTCCTGCAGGTCGCGGCGGATGCGTTCGACAAGATCGTCGCGGTCGGAATCTGGGCTCATGGCGGCGAAGGGCGGAATTGCGGAAGCATCGATCATCCGCCAGCGCGGTGACGACGACGTGACGAAGACGTCATCGCGGCCTCGACCCGGCGCATCGCGCGAACGATCCCGTCCTTGTCGCACGGCGTCCCCGTGACTGGCGAGAATGGCGGTCCCGGAGGTCCCCATCCATGATCCTTGAAGTCGCCCCGCTCCCCGTCCGCGCCGGCCACGAGGCCGCGTTCGAAGCCGCGTTCCTGCAGGCGCAGGCCATCATCTCGGCCATGCCGGGCTACCTGGGCCACGAACTCCAGCGTTGCCTGGAGCGGCCGGGCGAATACCTCCTGCTCGTCCGCTGGCGCTCGCTCGAAGACCACGAGGTCGGTTTCCGCCAGTCGCCGCAGTACCAGGATTGGCGGGCGCTGCTGCACCACTTCTACGATCCGTTCCCGGTGGTGTCGCATTACGCGTCGGTGGCCGGGGCGGCCGGCTGACGGCCGCTCACTGACACGCCACGCCACGCCACACCACGCTGCTTCACGTCACTGCGCCGCAGTTGCAACACCTCACCGGCGCGGCCTGGCCGAGTCCGTAAACTTCCGTTCCTGCTCAAGGCCGGCCTCCCGCCGGTTCCGACCGCGTTGCCCCTGACGTCCCCATGCCTCACCTGACCCTCATCGCCGCCCTCGACCGCGCGCGCGGCATCGGCCGCGACAACGAACTGCTGGTCCGCCTGCCCGAGGACATGGCGCATTTCAAGGCGCTCACCCTTGGCCACACCGTCCTCATGGGCCGCAAGACCTGGGACTCGATCCCCGCGAAGTTCCGGCCGCTGGTGCAGCGCCGCAACCTGGTGCTGTCGCGGCAGCCCGGGCTCGCGCTCGCCGGCGCGGAGGTTTTCGCGACGCTGGACGAGGCGCTCGCCGCCTGCGCGCCGGACGAGACCGTGTTCGTCATGGGCGGCGCCCAGATCTACGCGCTCACCCTGCCCCGCGCCGACGCGCTCGAACTCACCGAGATCGACGCCGCCTTCGACGCCGATGCGTTCTTCCCCGACGTCGACCCGCAACGCTTCGCCGAGGTGCGCAGAGAACGCCACCACAGCCCCGCCGAACGCGGCCACGACTGGCCCTACGACTTCGTCCGCTACGAGCGCCGCGGCTGACGCCGCGATCCACCGTCCGGTCCGACGCACGCGACCGACCTCAGCGCGCTGAAGCCGCGCGCTGACAGTCGCCGACCTTCATCCCTTCATCGACCTCCCACTCCGACCCCATGTCCGGCAACCATTTCCACGTCCACGGTCCGCACGACCACGAGCTCGAACACGCGGCGCAGCACGAGCCCCACGGCCTCGCGGGGCAACTGGCGGTGATCACCGCCATCCTGGCCACGCTGGGTGCGTTCTTCTCATACATGGGCGGCGCCACGCAGGCCAACGCGGGGCTGTTCAAGAACAACGCCGCGATCACCAAGACCGAAGCCGCCAACCGCTGGAACTACTTCCAGGCCAAGAGCAGCAAGCAGAACCTGGCCGAGTTCGCGCTCGACCTGACCCCCAGCGACGAGCAGAAGGCGAAGTACCGCGAGAAGATCGCCCGCTACGAGTCCGAGAAGAACGAGATCAAGGTCCAGGCCGAGAAGCTCGAGGCCGAGTCCACCGAGTGGGACCACAAGAGCGACGAGCAGTTGCACCTCCATCACCGCTGGGCGCAGGCCACGACGGCGCTGCAGGTTGCCATCGCGCTGGCCGCGATCGCGCTGCTGACCAAGCGCCGCTGGATGGAGTACGCGACCTTGGGCGCCGGCGCGATCGGTGTCGGCCTCGGGATCGCGGCCTGGCTGCACGTCTGATCTCAAGTTCCCGAGGGATCGGCCGATAGCGAAGGGGTCACCGCCACGCCACCAGAGCACCGCGGGATTGCCGCCAGGGAGGCGCTTCGCCATGACCCTCATCACCTCGACCGGCGCGGGCGTGCTCGACCGCATCGCCGCCAGCCGATCGACCTCGACCTACCGCCCCGCCGGCGTGTCCGCGCAGGCGGCAAACGCCGCCGCGAAGACGGCGGCGTCCGCCTCGTCCGCGCCCACGCGCGTCACGCTGGAGGCCGTCACCGACAGCGACCTCGTCTACGCGAAACCCAAGGCGGCCGGCTTCGGACCCCAGCGCTTCTGGGCCAACGCGCGGGATGACAGGCTCAGCGAACTCATGACCCGCAACAGCGGCAAGGACGCGGTCACGCTGTCCGACCGGTGGCGCGGGCTCGGCGGCGGATTGCTGAAACAGCTCGCGGACACCGGCACGGCCTACCAGCAGACGCTCGCCGACTATGAGCCGGGCGCCGATGCCGCCGGTGCCGTCGAGGGCACCGACGCGGCCGCGACTGCCGCGGCTGCCGCCGCGCTCCAGGAACAGTCACTCGGAGGCGTCGGCACGAACGCCGCGGAGGTCAACCTCAAGATCCAGACGCGCTCCGGCCACACGGTCGAACTCAAGATCGGCGTCAACAACGGCGACCAGGGCGGCACGCGCGGCCTGCAGATCGAAGTGAAGAGCTCCGGCGCGCTCAGCAGCGCGGAGCGTCAGGCCCTCTCCGCGCTGAGCGACGGATTGGATCAAGCGCTCGAAGGCCTTGGCGAAGGCGCGCCCACGCTCGACCTGTCCGGCCTGACGGGCTTCGACCGCGGCGGCGTGCTGACCGGTCTCGACCTGAAGGTCGAGAATCCGAACGCCCCCGCCGAGGTGCCCGGCAGGATGCAGGCGTTCTCGCTGCACCTGGGCACGGACACGAAGTCGGTGAACATGCGCACGACCAGCGGCGAGATGACCCTGGAAGTCGACGCCACGCCGCCCAAGGGCGCTGCGAACAACGGCCAGCGCTGGTCCGCGATCGATCAGTGGCTCAAGCAGATCGACACCGCCTCCGACCGCAGCCATGCCGACGCCGCGATGACGAAGGCATTCAAGGACGCGTTCCAGCAGCTCCAGGCGCCGCCGGTGGATGAGGATCCTTCAAACGCGGTCGGCGCAGCCAGGGCCGTCGCGAAGGACGATGGCAAGCCGATCGCGATCAATCCCGGTGCCGGCCCCAACGCGGTCGCCGCGGCCAACGCCGCCCTGCGCGCGAAGTCCGGCGATCGGGACGAGGTCGCGCCGGTCACGCCGACGATGAGCGACGGCTTGCGCTCGCAGGTGCAGTCGCTGCAGAGCGGCCTCGCGGACTTCAAGGCGGGATTCAGTGCCGACTCGCAACGCACGAGCCGCATCGGCAGCATCAAGGAGTCCGGCCACGCCGATTACAGGATCAGCCAGACGACGACCGACCGGCCCAACACCACGACGGGCGGGCGCTCGGTCACGCAGTCGCAGACCGAGACGCTGGACGCCAGCTTCCAGAAATCGCGCACCTTCACGCTGGACCGCGACGCCGGCAACTACGACGCCTACACGGTCCAGGACAGCAAGACCGTCACGACGCTGATCGACACGGTGAAGGACTCGCTCGCGCGCGCGATGCGCAAGACCGACGAGCAACGGCAGAAGACCTTCACCCAGATCGAGAACTTCAAGGCGACGGCGCACAACGAGTGGCCGTCGCAGCGGAGCTTCACCGAGCGGCTGCGCTGAAGCGCAGAAGCGCTGCCGCCGGAAACAAGAAAGCCCCGCGGCTCGCGCCGCGGGGCTTTCTTGCAGGGGACGGTCGATCAGGCCGACTTGCGACGACGCGACACCGCGACACCGACCAGCGCCAGACCGGCCAGGGCCAGGGTGGCGGGTTCCGGCACTTGCGCGGCGGAAGCCTGGAAGAAGATCTTCTGGTAGTCGGCGCTGTCGTTCAGGCCGGCGATGTTGTTGATGCGATAGCCGCCGTAGATGTCGAAGGTGTGCAAGCACATGCTCGACGGGCTGTTGCTGGTGTCGCACTGGCCCAGCGAGACGGTATCGCCCAGGGCGGTGAAGCCCCACGACCAGTTGGGCGCGAAGTACCAGTTCGCGCCGTTGGCGACGTGCGTGTTGCTGGAGTTCGCGCCGGTGTTGAAGATGGCGTCGCTGCGCAGCGCGGCGGCCAGCGACAGCAGCGTGTCGGAACCGGTCGCGCGGCCGGCCATCATCAGGTAGTCGCCGGTGCAGGCGCTCAGCACGTTCTGAGCTGCGCTGCCGATGGGCTGGGCCATCGTGCCGACGTAGCACTGGGTCCAGCCGCCGTTCAGGACGTTGTTGATGTCCACATTGGTCTGGGCGCCCACCGGCAGGTAGGTCGGGGCCGCTTGGGCGGCGCCAGCCAGGGCCAGGGTGGCGAACAGGGCGGCAATCTTGCTTTTCATGATGTCGGCGACGGGGAGGTCGGCTGATTGTTGATGGATCGGAAATAGCAACCGCCGTGCCACTTCCGTAACCCAATGATTCATATGAGAGTTTTTCGGATACCCCTAATACTAGGGACATGAACGTAAACAAAATCGACACATCGGGCACGGCAATTGCAGTGACGTAGTTCACGTTCCAGCGCGAGGTCCATGGATTGACCGGTCGCGGCCGTCTGTGCGTAAATGCGAATCGTTTTTATTTGGAAACGACACGCAGGTCGCCCTTTCGAGCCGCTCCATGCAAGACACGCACACCCTCCACCTCGCCGACGTGGGCCACCTCTACCGTGGCCATCACCAGTGGTTGGTCGGCTGGCTGCGTCGGCGCCTCGGGTGTCCCCATCACGCGGCAGACCTCGCGCACGACACCTTCGCACGTGTACTGGTGCGCCGGGACGCCCTCACCTGGCACGCCGACCTGGGCGGCGGCAAGGCGCTGCTCAGCACCATCGCCCACGGCCTGATGGTCGACCATCTCCGCCGCGCGGCGCTGGAGCGCGCGCTGCTCGAAGCCCTCTCGCTGATCTCGCAGGACCAGACGCCGTCGATCGAGGATCAGCAGGTGATGCTGGAGACCCTGGTCGAAGTCGACGCGGTGCTGCGCGGACTGCCCGCCAAGGTCCAGCAGGCCTTCCTGCTGTCCCAGATCGACGGGCTGCCCTACGGCCAGATCGCCAAGGAACTCGGCGTGTCGCTCAGCTCCGTCCAGCAGTACATGACGAGAGCGTTCAGCGCCTGCTATCAGGCGCGGCAAGGCATGTCGCTGCAATGACGGGTTTCAGCCCGGCGCCGGGCGACCTGCACCCGGCGGTGGTCGAGGCAGCCGTGGCGTGGATGGTCAAGCTCCAGTCGGGACGCG
The DNA here is from genome assembly GCA_966211105.1 of uncultured Burkholderiales bacterium. Lineage (GTDB taxonomy): Bacteria > Pseudomonadota > Gammaproteobacteria > Burkholderiales > Burkholderiaceae_C > Roseateles. Next base: position 5,581 of record CBIHMU010000057.1, on the reverse strand, counting down.
CAACACCTCAGGACCACGAGGCCTGCGAGCACTGGCAGCACGAGCGGCCGGAGCATGCGCAGGCGTGGGCCACGCTGAGCGGCTTCAGCCAGCGGCTGAAGACCCTGCCGCCTTCGCTGGCGAGAAGCGCGCTGACGGCGGCCTCGCGTGAACTCGAGCGCGAACGCGCGCCGCGACGAAGCGCCCTGCTCAAGGGCGTGGCGCTGCTGGTCGGGACCGCCGGCATCGGACTGGCGAGCACGCCCAACGGCGGTTGGAAAAGCCTCGCCGCTTCGCATCGCACTGGCGTGGGCGAGCGCCGACGTGTGGCGCTCGCCGACGGCAGCGTGCTGCATCTCAACACCGCCACGGCGCTGGATGTCCGCGTCGATGCGCGCGAGCGCTGCATCGACCTCTTCGCCGGCGAGGTGCTGGTCGAGTGCGCGCGAGACACCGGCAACTGCAGCACAACCTCCCGGCCTTTCGTCCTGCGCACGGCGCAAGGTCGCATCCAGGCAGACGAGGGCCGTTTCATCGTCCGGCAACTCGCCGCACGCACCTTCGTGCAGGCGCTGGAAGGATGGATCGACGTCAGTCCGGGCAATGGGCAGTTGGCCAGCCGGCGACTCACGCCGGGTCGTCAATGGGCGTTCGACGCCCACGGCGCAGGTGCCGTCGAAGCGGCCAACGGCGACGCGGGCGCCTGGGTCGACGGTGTGATCGTCGCGCGCGACATGCCGCTCGCGGCGTTGGCCGCAGAGCTTTCGCGGTACCGCCGCGGCTGGCTGCGTTGCGACGCGGCCGTGGCCGGGCTGCGCATCTCCGGCGTGTTTCCCGTCGACGACCTCCACCGCGTGGTCGCGGCGATCCAGCGCACGCTGCCGGTCCGGGCTCGCACGCGGACGTCCTGGTGGGTGACCCTGGAGGCGCGCTGAAACTTTTCTGAAGAATTTTTGCGAAGGGACTGCAGTTTCCGGCGACTCGTTCGGTTCACAGGACAACCCCCCTCTTCTGACGAAAGGTTTCCATGACCGCCCGACGCTCTTGCGCCGCTTCCGCCGCTTCCGCCGCTCCTGCTTCTTCCAAGACCCTGTTCAAGCGCTCTCCCCTGTCTGCCGCCAGCCTGGCTGCGTGCTTCGCCTTGCCGCTCGTCCCGGCGGCCGTCCTCGCGCAACAGGGCGCCGGCAGTGCCGTCGCGCCATCCGCATCGGCGGCGCGCCACTTCAACATCCCGCCCGGCCCGCTCGATCTGGCACTCAACCGGCTGGCGCGCAGCGCCGGCCTCCTCTTGTCGTTCGACCCCAAGCTGGTCGAGGGCCGCCAGAGCGCCGGCCTGAACGGCACTTACACGGTGGATGCCGGCTTGCGCAGCCTGCTCAGCGACACCTCGCTGAAGGCGGTGGCCCAGCCCGACGGCAGTGTCGTCGTCGAGCGCGCGACGTCCGATGAGGCGGCCACGATGCCGTCGGGCATCCTGCCGGCGGTGCGTATCAAGGCACGCAACGGCCTGCCGGCGACCGAGACGACCGACCGCTACGACGCCCCCGCGTCCAGCACGGCGACCCGCCTCGCGCTGTCGCCGCGCGAGACGCCGCAGTCCGTCACCGTCGTCACCCGCGCCCGCATGGACGACTTCGGCCTGCTGAATGCCAACGACGTGCTCGCCAGCACCACCGGCGTCTCGGTCGACGTGGTGGAGACCGACCGGACCTACTTCAACGCCCGCGGTTTCGACATCTCCAACTTCCAGATCGACGGCGTCGGCATGCCGTTCACCAACGGCGACCAGCTCGGCGACATCGACACCGCGCTCTACGACCGCGTCGAGGTGCTGCGCGGCGCCAACGGCCTGCTCTCTTCCACCGGCAATCCCGCGGCCACGGTGAACTACGTGCGCAAGCGGCCCACGGCGGACTTCCAGGCCTCGTCCGGCCTCACGCTCGGCTCGTGGGACAAGAAGCGCGCCGAGGGCGACGTCTCCGGCCCGCTCAACGAGGCCGGCACGCTGCGCGGTCGCGCCGTCGTCATGGCCCAGCGCAACGCGTCCTTCATGGACAACTACGCGCTCACCAAGAACCTGGCCGCGGGGTTGCTGGAGGCGTCGATCGCGCCGCGCACGACGCTGACGCTGGGCATCTCGCGACAGGCCAACCGCCCCGAAGGCACGGCCTGGGGCGGCCTGCCGCTGAACGACGCCGACGGCTCGCCCACCGACTACCCGCGCTCGACGGCCGCGGCGCCGCGCTGGTCCCACTGGGACAACACCGACACGACGGGCTTCGTCGAGCTCGCGCACGCGCTGGGCAAGGGCTGGAACGCCAAGGCGATGGCGAGCTACCGGAAGCTGAGTGCCGACGGCAAGCTCTTCAGCATCTCGGGCGCCCTGCCCGATCGCACGACGGGCGCCGGCACGGAGAGCTGGACCTCGACGCAGTTGACGGACGAAACCCAGCGACTCGTCGATGTCAGCGCTGCCGGCCCCTTCGAGCTGGCGGGCCGCCGCCACGACGCGGTCGTCGGGATCAACACGGCGCGGGTCCACAACGAGGCGTCCTACCAGCGCGGCGCCGGCAACGGCACGCCGATCAATGCGCCCGACGGCTGGGGCAGTTATCCCGAACCGGCCTGGGACGGCGGGACGGGCTCGGCCGACTTCGTCAACCGGCGCGAGTCGATCTATGCCATGACGCGCCTGAACCTGGCCGATCCGTGGAAGCTGCTGCTCGGCCTCAACCACACCCGCATGCGCAGCGAGGGCCTCGGCTTCCGCGCCGTGCCGCGCGTCTACAAGGAAGCCGAGACCGTGCCCTACGTCGGCACCGTCATCGACATCGACGCGCACCACTCGCTCTACGCGAGCTACACGAAGATCGTGAATCCGCAGACGCAGGTCGACGCGCGCCAGTCGCTGCTCGGACCGATCACCGGCAGCAACGTCGAAGCCGGCGCCAAAGGCGAGTGGCTCAACGGCGAGTTGAACGGCTCGGTCGCCGTGTTCCGCACCAGGCAGGACAACCTGGCCGAGTACGCCGGGTTCGATACCGACGGCGGCTTCTCGTACTACCGCCGCATCGATGCGACGTCCACCGGATTCGAGCTCGAGATGGTGGGCCGGCCGAGTCCCGATTGGGACCTGACGGCCGGCTACACCCAGCTGCGCCTGGAGGACGCCGCAGGCGCCGACGCCCGCACCTTCATCCCGCGACGCACGGCCCGCCTGTCGGCGCGTTACCGTGTGCCCGCGCTGCCTCAGCTCAAGCTCGGCGCGACGCTGCGCTGGCAGAGTGCCATCCACCGCGTGAACGGCACGCAGACCGCGCCGGACGGCGCCGAGATCATGGCCCGACAGCCCGGATATGCGGTGCTGGGCCTGATGGCGCGCTACGACCTCAGCGATCGCCTGAGTGCGCATCTGCTGATCAACAACGTGACCGACCGCAAATACCTGGCCAGCCTCTACTGGGACCAGAGCCTCCTCGGCGCCGGACGCAACGGCCAGCTCACCTTGACCTGGAAACTCTGACATGACGGCGCCCATGCCGCCGTCCCCGCACCCCGTCGTCGCCGACTTCATCGCCCACCGCCCGCTGCTCAAGCGCGCGGCCTGGCGCTGGATGGGCGATCGCGACCTCGCCGACGACGTGATGCAGGAGGCCTACATGAAGCTGATGCAGAGCACCCCGCCGATGGCCTTGCAACAGCCGGTGGCCTATTGCATGCGGGTCGTGAAGCACCTCTGCATCGACCACCTGCGCCGCCGCCGGACCGAGCAGCAACTGCTCGGCGAGGAGGACGAGGGTCTGGACCTCGAAGCCGGCACCGGCACGCCCGAGCACCAGGCCATCGGCCGCCAGCTCCTCCAGTGCGTCGATCGATGCCTGCGCGGGCTGCCCGCGCGCACGCGCCAGGCCTTCGTGCTGCACCGCGTGCACGGCCACACGCAGCAGGAAGTGGCGCAGCGGCTGGGCGTGTCCACTGCGCTCGTGAACGCCATGGTGCAGGACGCCGTGCAGGCGCTGGCCCGTTGCCCGGACCTCGGCCGTCCGCGCTGAGGCGGCTCTGCTCACACACTCGAACCAGCTGCTTGGAGTAGCCCCTCGGATCGCAGGTCCTCTTCCTGAAAATTCCGACGCGGGATCCGTCACAGGGAGGTAGCGCGCGGTCGACGGCCGCGCTCCCCACACCCAGCGACTGGAAGGCGGCCACGATGCCTGGCAACGATCCCCGATCCAACGACGCCGAGGTGCTTGATGTCATCGGCATCGGCCTCGGCCCCTTCAATCTCAGCCTCGCGTGCCTCATGGCGCCGCTGGCGGATGCGGCGGTGCCCTGCCGCGCGCTCTTCCTCGAGCGCCACCGCGAATTCAACTGGCACCCCGGCATGCTGATCGACGAGACCACGCTGCAGAACCCCTGCCTCGCCGACCTCGTCAGCCTGGCCGACCCGACCAGCGACTACAGCTACCTCAACTACTGCAAGCACAGCGGCGAGATCTACTCGCACTACATCAACGGGCCGCACTACATCACCCGCGAGGCCTTCAACCGCTATTGCCAGTGGGCCTCGCAACGCCTGCCCAACGTGCGCTTCGGGCACGAGGTGGTCGCCGTCGCCCATGACGCCCATCCCACGAACGGCGCGCCCTATCGCGTCCATGCGCGCCGCGCGGACGGCGTGCTCGTCGAGTTCTTCGCGCGCAAGCTGGTGCTGGGCGTCGGCGCCCAACCCAGCCTGCCGGCGTGCTGCGAAGGCGCCCCGCAGCCCTACCTGCACACGGCCCACTACCTGCAGCACAAGGCGCAACTGCTGGACAAGCGCTCGGTGACCATCGTGGGCAGCGGCCAGAGCGCCGCCGAGGTCTGTCACGACCTGCTCAAGGAAGCCGCGCATCGCGGCACCACGGTCAACTGGATCACGCGCTCGCCCTACTTCTTCCAGATGGAGACGACCCGGCTCACGCTGGAGATGTTCTCCCCGGACTACACCGACTACTTCTACGGCCTGCCCGACGAGCGCAAGGCCGTCGTGCTGGCGCGGCAGGACAGCCTCTACAAGGGCATCAACGCGCGGCTGATGGACGACATCTACCACCAGCTCGAGCGCGCGCGGCAGCGCGGCACCCACCAGGCGCATCTGGTCACCCAGTCGGAACTGCGCCGCTGCCGCGTCGACGAGGCCAGCGGACAGCACGTGCTGGAGTTCCACCGCACCGACACGGGCGAGGTCTTCGAGCACCAGACGGACGGTCTGATCTTCGCCACCGGCTACCGGCAGCGCGTGCCGCGCTTCCTCGGCGGCATCGAGCATCGGCTGCGCTTCGACCGCCAGGGCCGCTACCAGCCGACGCGCAACTACGCGGTCGACACCGCGGGCAGCGAGGTCTACGTGCAGAACGGCGGCCTGCACAGCCACGGGCTGAGCAACCCCGAGCTGGGCCTGGCCTGCCATCGCAACTCCTGCCTGATCCGCGAGCTCACTGGACGCGAGCACTACCCCATCGAGACCGGCTTCGCGCTGCAGAGCTTCGGCGTGCCGCGCTCGCCGCTGTTCCGGGCGATGCCGTCTGCGTCGCCCCTTCCGCACGCCCCGCACGCCCCGCAC
>CBIHMU010000056.1:0-38716 GCA_966211105.1 uncultured Burkholderiales bacterium | reverse complement strand
CTTGCTGGCGGGCGCCGCGGCCGAGCAGGCTCAGCAGGTTGAACTGCAGGCCGCGCTCGATCTCGCGCTCGTCGCCCCGGACCAGGCGACCGATGTCGAGGACCGGGTTCGGCCACAGCAGGGTCTGCACGCGTTCCGATTCCGCCATGCCCAGGCCGTACAAGCCTGCCTGCAGACCTCGGTGGTTGAGCAGCGCGAGTTGCACCGCGGCCTGCGCGTCGACCGGCTGCGCGAGCAACGCATCCGTCCGCGCGCGGGCGGCGGCGCGCTGCTCATCGGCGCGCTGCAAAAGCAGGTCAGCGCCCAGCCAATCGCGGCTCTTCTGCTGGACAGGCGCGGCAGCCTGCTCGGGCGAGAGCGAGGCACAGGCCGTCAGCGTCGCGGCGGCCACCAGCGCGAGCAGCCCGGACAGGCGTGGGACGCGCGAGAGGTACGCGCGCCCAGGGGTCATCAGGGAGTCCATGGCCGGCCCCTCAGTGACGGTGGGGGCCGGCCGGCGCGGAAGCCGCCTGGCTCTCACGCAACAGCGCGCGCCACCCGCCCGCTTCGAGCACGCGGCGATTGGCCTGACGCCAGTCGCCGACGCCGGGGTCGACGACCGCGTTGCTCGCGGCCGGAGCGGGTGCTGTGACCCGCGGCGCGGCGGAAGGCCGGCGCGCGTCGGCAGGATCGGGCGGCGCGGCGATGGCGACACCCAGGCACATCGCCAGCGCCAGCGCCAGCGCGAGTGCGGGAATGGAACGAGAAGACATGGTTTCCTCGCAAAGAACGGGATCGAGGTCGATCCGCTGCGCAGGCGCCAGCGGACGACGGTTCGTGCGGAGGCTCGTCGGGGACGAGCGCCGGCGTTCAGGCGAGGAAGGCTTTGGGCGGCCGCTCAAGCGGCTGGGGAGACTGCTCGGGCGCGCCATGGGCGTCGAGCGAGGGAGCGGCGTCCCGCAGGGGGGGCGCCGCCGGCGTCAGCGGCGCGACGGGCATCGCGGCGCCGATGCAGCACTGCAGGCAGATGCCGCAATGATGGTCGGAGGGCGTCGTGTGATCCGCGCCGTCGTCGTGCGACGTGCCATGGTCCATCGAGGCCATGCCGGCGTGATCCATGCCGGTGCCCGGCGCCGGGTCATGCGCCATGCCGTGGTCCATGTCCTGACCCATGTCCTGACAGTCGTCCGGCATCGTCATCACGGCGGCGCCGGTGTTCGACGCCATCAGCGCCATGCCGATGCCCATCGTCGCGGCCAGCGCGCCCTGCAGCGGCAGGGTCAGGCTCAACAGGGCGAGCACCAGCCATCGGCTCCAGAGGAGCCGGCGCGGACCGGGTGCGTTGGGGCGGGACATGGGACGTGAGTGTAGGCGAGTCGCTCCCCGTGGACTGAGGTCACGCTGAAGCGTCTGAAGGCATCGCAGGCCTCGATGGCCTCGAAAGCCGCGAGGCGGCATCGCCATGAGCAAGGGCCGCTCACGCGGCCCTCGGGTGTCATCGGGCGGCCGGCCCACGCGGACCGGCGGCGGCGATCAGTCCTCGTTCTTGAACACGAGCTTGACCTCGTGCGTTTCCTTCTGGCCGCTCGGCTCGAACTTCCAGTCCATCAGCGCGCGGGTCACGGCCTTGTCGAAGACCTTGCGCGGTTCGGCTTCGAGGATCTCGACGCCCGAGACCTTGCCGTCCGGCTCGATGTTCATCTTGGCGCGCACGGAGCCTTGCGAGATCGACTGGCGGGCAGCCTCGGCCGGGAACTCCGGCGGCACCTTCTTGACGATCTTCGGGGTGGCGTGGGCGCCGGCGGCCAGGACCAGCGCGGCGGCCAGACCCAGGAGGGAGCGGGAAACGATGGAAGTGAAAGGCTTGCTCATTGGGGACCTCGTACGTCTTGGGTGAGGAAAACGGTTTTCCGGTAGGAACTGGGGACTCAGGAAGCGGCGCGCGCGGTGCTGAAGAAACCGACGGCCTGCACCAGGCGCGAGCTGCTGTCGCGCAGCGAATCGGTCGAGCGGGTCAGCTCGTCCACCAGGGTGGTGTTCTGCTGCGTCGCGCGGTCCAGCTCGTTCATCGCGTTGTTCACGACACCGACGCCGGCCGCCTGCTCCTGGGCCGAGTGCGAGATCTCCTCGATCAGCTGGCCCATGTTGTTGACCTCGTCGACGACCGAGCGGATCGTGGCGCCCGCGTTGTTGACCAGGGCGGTGCCGTTCTCGACCTTGACGGACGATTCCTGGATCAGCACCTTGATCTCCTTGGCGGCCTGCGCCGAGCGGGAAGCCAGCGCGCGCACTTCCGAGGCCACCACCGCGAAGCCCTTGCCGTGCTCGCCGGCACGGGCGGCTTCCACGGCGGCGTTCAGCGCCAGGATGTTGGTCTGGAAGGCGATGCCGTCGATGACGCCGATGATGTCGCCGATCTTGCGCGAGCTCGCGCTGATCTCTTCCATCGTCGACACGACCTGGCTCACCACGGTGCCGCCGGCCGAGGCCGACTGGCGCGCCTTGGTCGCGATGCTCGCGGCCTTGCGGGTCAGTTCGCTGGCGCCGTTCAGGTTGGAGGCGATCTGCTCGACCGACGCGGCGGTGTTCTGCAGGCTCTCGGCGGAACGCGCGGTGCGGTCCGACAGGTCCACGTTGCTGCCGGCAATCTCGTTGGAGTTCTGGGCCACCTCGCCGGCCGCCGAGCTGACGCTGGCGACGACGCCGGACAGCGCGGTCTGCATGTCGCGCATCGCGTGCAGCATCTGCGCCAGTTCGTCGGAGCCTTCGACCTCGATGTGCTGCGACAGGTCGCCGGAGCTGATCGCCTGCGCGGCGTCCTTGGCCTTGCGGGCCGGCACGATGATGGAACGGGCGATCGTCAGGCCGCCGACGCTGCCGATGACCACGGCGATCAGCACCAGCACGCCGGTGATGAGGATCGACTGGTTGGCCAGCTTGGCGCCGCCTTCGGCGAGGTCGCGGCCGTTGGCGAACTGCAGGTCGACCAGGCTCTTCAGCGTGTCCTGGTAGTCCTTCTGCGCGGGACGCACGTCCTTGATCAGCGCTTCGCGCGCTTCGTCCGGGCTGCCGTCCTGCTGCACCTTCAAAAACTTCGACACCGAGTCGACGAACTTGGCCTGGTTCTCGCGCACCTTGGCGGCGAGTTCCTTGTCCTTGGCGTCGGAGACCTTGCCTTCCAACTCGGTCAGCTGCTTCTGGCCGTCCTCGAGCGCGGCGGCGATGTCGGCCTTCTGGCGCTTGATGGCGTTGGCCGTGTCCAGCAGCAGCAGGTCGCGCGAGGCGCGGGCGATGACGTTGACGTCGCTCTCCAGCGCGTTGGCCAGCGCGATCTTCACCAGGCTGGAGTTGGCCGTCGTGCTCAGGTCATGGGAGAGGCGGCTGGCGTTGTGGGCGCCGAAGGCGCCGATCACGACCAGCAGCAGGATCAGCAGCGCGTAGCTCAGCGTCAGGCGCTGGCCGATACGCAGGCGGGACAGAAACGACATCGATTCCCTCGCAACGATTGAGTTGTTTGAATGACCGGCCCCGCAGCGGATCCGCGGGCGCTCGTGGCGCCAGCGGTGCGGTCCGACCATCGGCTTCGGCGCGATCATCGTTGCACTTGAATCGGGGATTGCAGGGCGGGATCAGGCCCCCGTGAATTCTGACGCGGCACTTGCAACTGAATGAAAGTGGTCCGCCGACCCCCCCGACGCGCACTTGGTAGAAGCCCTAAGGAGCCGCTCGGCGGGGTTTCACGATTCCTGCACATTCCTGCGCAAGACGGCCGCGCGGCCCCCGTACCCGGGCGGTAACCGGGCAGCAACCGGAACGGCCGTCGATCGGCAGGGGGTCAGGGCTTGCCGCGATGCGCTCGCGCAGCCGTTCCGCGAAGCGCCGGGCGCCCGGATCGACAGGCTGCCCGGGGTCTCGGGCACCAGATCCGTCGGGCGCTCAAGCGCATCCATCACGCCGCCGGGGGAGAAGGCACCGAGGGCGGCTCCGGTCGCGCACGCGCGCCGAAGATCGCCGAACCGACGCGCACCATCGTGGCGCCTTCCAGGATCGCGGCGTCCATGTCGGCGCTCATGCCCATGCTGAGCGTGTCCAGGCCCAGCGCGAAGTCCCGGTTCAGCGCCGCCGACAGTTCAGCCAGCGCGCGGTGGGGGCGGCGCTGTTCCTCCAGCGTGGCGGCCGGCTCGGGGATCGCCATCAGGCCGCGCAGGCGCAGCGCCGGCAGGGCGGCGACGGCGCGGGCGACCTCGGCCACCTCCGCCGGCGCGAGGCCGCTCTTGCTGTCCTCGCCGCTGATGTTGACCTGCAGGCAGACGTTGAGCGGCGGCAGCCCCGCCGGGCGCTGTTCCGCCAGGCGCTGGGCGATCTTCAGGCGGTCCACGCTGTGCACCCAGTCGAAGCGCTCGGCCACGACGCGGGTCTTGTTGCTCTGCAGCGGGCCGATCAGGTGCCATTCGACCTGTCCGCGCAGATCGGCCAGGGCGTCGATCTTGTCGACGCCCTCCTGGACGTAGTTCTCGCCGAAGCGGCGCTCGCCCGCCTCGAACGCGCTTCTCACATCCGAGGCCGGGAAAGTCTTTGTTACCACCAGCAGCGTGACGCTGTCGACAGACCGCGACGCCTGCTGGCAAGCCCTCTCAATGCGGCCATGGAGCTGTTGTATGTTCTCGGAGATCGTCGCCATAATCGCCCACGCTTTTCCTCATCCCATGGACATCACCCAACTGCTGGCATTCTCGGTCAAGAACAAGGCCTCCGACCTTCACTTGTCCGCCGGGCTGCCCCCCATGATCCGCGTCCATGGCGACGTGCGCCGCATCAACGTCGAAGCCCTCGAGCACCGCCAGGTGCACGACATGGTCTACGACATCATGAGCGACGCCCAGCGCAAGTCCTACGAGGAAACGCTGGAAGTCGACTTCTCCTTCGAGATCCAGGGCCTGGCGCGCTTCCGCGTCAACGCGTTCAACCACAACCGCGGCGCCGGGGCGGTGTTCCGGACCATTCCGAGCAAGATCCTGACGCTGGAGCAGCTGAACTGCCCCAAGGTGTTCACCGAGCTCGCGATGAAGCCACGCGGCATGGTGCTGGTGACCGGCCCGACCGGCTCGGGCAAGAGCACGACGCTGGCCGCGATGGTCAACCACCTCAACGAGAACGAGTACGGCCACATCCTGACCGTCGAGGATCCGATCGAGTTCGTCCACGAATCCAAGAAGTGCCTGGTCAACCAGCGCGAGGTGGGTCCACAGACGATGAGCTTCTCCAACGCGTTGCGCTCGGCGCTGCGCGAAGACCCGGACTGCATCCTGGTCGGTGAAATGCGGGACCTGGAAACCATCCGCCTGGCGCTGACCGCCGCGGAAACGGGCCATCTGGTCTTCGGCACGCTGCACACCTCGTCGGCCGCCAAGACGGTGGACCGGATCGTCGACGTGTTCCCGGCCGCGGAGAAGGACATGGTCCGCGCCATGCTGTCGGAATCGCTGCAGGCGGTGATCTCGCAGACGCTGTGCAAGACCAAGGACGGCAACGGCCGGGTCGCTGCGCACGAGATCATGCTGGGCACCTCGGCCATCCGGAACCTGATCCGGGAGAACAAGGTCGCGCAGATGTATTCGTCGATCCAGACCGGCAACAACCTGGGCATGCAGACGCTGGACCAGAACCTCACCGACCTGGTCCGCCGCAACATCATCTCGCCGGCCGAGGCGCGCGCCAAGGCCAAGATGCCCGAGAACTTCCCCGGCTGAGCGGACCGGCCCCACCACAACGACAGATCGATCGGGAGCGGGCGGGTGACCGCCGCGCCCCCGGCACACAGGACAGGACGCCGCCATGGAACGCGATCAGGCCACCAAGTTCATCAACGACCTGCTTCGCCTCATGGTGTCGCGCAAGGGCTCCGACCTCTTCCTGACGGCGGAGTTCCCGCCGGCGGTGAAGGTCGACGGCAAGGTGACCAAGGTGTCGCCGCAGCCGCTGACCGGCCAGCACACGCTGCAGCTGGCGCGGGCCATCATGAACGACAAGCAGGCGGCCGATTTCGAGCGCACCAAGGAGTGCAACTTCGCGATCTCGCCGCAGGGCATCGGACGGTTCCGGGTCAACGCCTACATCCAGCAGGGCCACGTGGCGCTGGTGCTGCGGACCATCCCGCAGACCCTGCCGACCGTCGAATCGCTGGAGTTGCCGCACATCCTCAAGGACGTGGTGCAGACCAAGCGCGGCCTGGTGATCCTGGTGGGCGCGACCGGTTCGGGCAAGAGCACCTCGCTGGCGGCGATGGTGGACCACCGCAACCAGACGACCTACGGCCACATCATCACGATCGAGGACCCGGTCGAGTTCGTGCACCCGCACAAGAACTGCATCGTCAGCCAGCGCGAGGTCGGTCTCGACACCGAAGGCTGGGAGCAGGCGCTGAAGAACACGCTGCGCCAGGCGCCGGACGTGATCCTGATGGGCGAGATCCGCGACCGCGAGACGATGGAGCACGCGGTGGCCTTCGCCGAGACCGGTCACCTGTGCATGGCCACGCTGCATGCCAACAGCGCCAACCAGGCGCTGGACCGGATCATCAACTTCTTCCCGGAAGAGCGGCGCGCCCAGCTCCTGATGGACCTGTCGCTGAACCTGAAGGCGCTGGTGTCGCAGCGGCTGCTGCCGCGCCAGGAGGGCAAGGGCCGCATCGCCGCGGTCGAGATCCTGCTGAACACCCCGCTGATCAGCGACCTGATCTTCAAGGGCGAGGTGGGCGAGATCAAGGAGATCATGAAGCGCTCGCGCGAACTCGGCATGCAGACCTTCGACCAGGCCCTGTTCGATCTCTACGAGTTGGGCAAGGTGACCTACGAGGACGCGCTGCGCAACGCCGACTCGGTGAACGACCTGCGCCTGCAGATCAAGCTCAACAGCGAGCGCGCGCGCAGCGGTGATCTGTCGTCGGGCACGGAGCATCTGACCATCGTTTGAGGGCGGCTCCGAGGCGACGCGGGGCGCACAAGGCCAACCTGCGGAAGGGCCACAATCGTCGGGTTCTTAATCACCCCACGACAGGTCCTTCCATGAGCAGCATCGGCCAGCGTTCCTACGAATCGACTCCGTCCCTCCGCGTGTCCTTCCTGGGGCTCGGCGTGATGGGCTTCCCGATGGCCGGCCATCTGGCCAAGGCCGGCCAGCAGGTCACGGTCTACAACCGGTCGCCCGCGAAGGCGCAAGCCTGGACTGCGGAGTTCGGCGGCCAATCCGCCGCAACGCCGCGTGAAGCGGCCCAGGACGCGGACATCGTCTTCTGCTGCGTCGGCAACGATGCCGACCTGCGCTCGGTCGTGCTGGGCGCCGACGGCGCCTTCGCCGGCATGAAGCCGGGCGCGGTCTTCGTCGACCACACGACCGCCTCGGCGGAAGTCGCCCGCGAACTCGCTGCCGAAGCACAGAAGCTCGGCCTGCACTTCATCGACGCGCCCGTTTCCGGCGGCCAGGCCGGCGCGGTCAACGGCGCGCTGACGGTCATGTGCGGCGGCGAGGAAGCCATCTTCGACAAGGTCCGTCCCTACGCCATCCACTTCGCGAAGGCGGTCACCCGCGTGGGCGATGCCGGCGCCGGGCAGCTCGCGAAGATGGTCAACCAGATCTGCATCGCCGGCATCGTCCAGGGACTGTCGGAAGCCATCGCCTTCGGGCAGAAGAGCGGCCTGCCCATGCCGTTGGTGCTCGACGTCATCGGCAAAGGCGCGGCGCAGAGCTGGCAGATGGACAACCGCGGCAAGACCATGGTCGAGGACAAGTTCGACTTCGGCTTCGCCGTCGACTGGATGCGCAAGGACCTCGGGCTGGTGCTGGACGAAGCCCGCCGCAATGGGGCCCGGCTGCCGCTGACGGCGCTGGTCGACCAGTTCTATGCGGATGTGCAGGAAATGGGCGGGAACCGCTTCGACACGTCGAGCTTGATCAAGCGCCTGCGCTGAGAGGGCGCCAGAGGCGCCGTCGCTGCGAGCAGAGCCAGTCGGACTCCCTCCCCCTCTCCCGCACCGCGGGAGCGGGTGGGGGTGAGGGCCAGCGGCCGCCGCATTCAAAAAAAACGGCGCCGGCCGCTTGCGCGGTCGGCGCCGTTGTCTTTGGCGCTTCGAATGACTGATCGGCAGGCGATCAGCCGCCGGACTGACGCGGCGCGTCCACGCCCCCGCCCAGCACCTTGTAGAGCTGTACCTGGTTCTGCAGTTGCGCAAGTCGCACCTGGAGCGCCGCCTGCTGCGCGGCGAAGGTCGCGCGTTGCGCATCCAGCAGATCCAGGCTCGAGGCCGCGCCGTTGCGGAAGCTCAGGTCGACCAGCTCCAGCCGCGTCGCCTCCGCGGCCGCCTGCGCATCCTGCGCGCGCAGCTGCTCGTCGAGCGTGGCGCGTCCGGCCAGGGCGTCGGCCACTTCCTTGAAGGCCGTCTGCACGACCTTCTCGTACTGGGCGACCGCGATCTCGCGGTTGGCCTTGGCCGCGTCGACGTTGTTGCGCACGCGGCCCGCGTCGAAGATCGGCATCAGCGCCGAACCCGCGATGCTCCACGCGCTCTGGCTGAACAGGTCGCGCAGCGCGCTGCTCGCCGTGCCCACGCTGCTCGTCAGCGTGATGCTCGGGAAGTAGGCCGCCCGCGCGACGCCGATGTTGGCCTCCGCCGCCACCAGCTGCTGCTCGGCCTGGACCACGTCGGGCCGGCCCACCAGCACCTGCGACGGCATGCCCGCCAACAGCGCGCCCATGGTCTGGTCGCTGAGCGGCCGGGACTGCGGCAGCGATTCCGGCACGCCCTGCCCCACCAGCAGCGTCAAGGTGTTCAGATCCTGCGCCCGGGTGCGCTCGGCCTGCGCCAGCGTCGCGCGCGCCGCCTCGTACGAGGACTTCGCGGTGCTCAGGTCCAGGTTGGACGCGGCACCGTTGTCGAACTTCAGCTGCATCAGCTTCAGGCTGTCCTCGCGCGTCGACAGCGTCTGGCGCGTCAGCGCCAGCAGCTCCTCGTCGGCCTGGACCGCCAGATAGGCCGACGCGACGCCGGCCACCAGGCTGATCTGCGCCGAGCGCGCCGCCTCGCCCGTGGCCAGATACTGCGCGAAGGACGCGGCGCTCTGGTTCTTCACGCGGCTGAACAGGTCGAGCTCGTACGAGGTGATCTGCAGCCCCGCCTGGTAGGCGTTGACGATGCGGCTGTCGCCGTTCGCCGTGGTCTGCGGTCCGCGCGAGGCCGAGAAGCCGGCGTTGACCGTCGGCCAGCGGCTCGCCGCCGTGACGTTGGCCTGCGCCCGCGCCACGTCGACATTCAGCAGCGCGATGCGCAGGTCGCGGTTGTTCTTCAGCGCGAGGTCGATCAGCTGCTTGAGCCGCTCATCGCGGAAGAACTGCTGCCATTGCAGCTCGGTCGCCGCCTTGGCATCAGCCGCCTCGGCGCCCGGGCCTTGCGGCCACTGCGGCGCCACCGGCGCGTCCGGACGCCGGTGGTCCGGCGCGAGGTTCACGCAGCCGGTCAGCAGCGCCACGGTCGCGGCCGCGGCGGCCATCATCGAAAGTTTGCTCTTCATCATGCTCAGACTCCGTCCGCGTTCTTGGCGGCCGTGATGGCCTTGGTCGGATCGGGACCGTCCAGTTCGTGGGCGTACAGCTTGTGCTGGCGGTCGCTGCCCTTGAAGAAGCGGCGCACCACCAGGAAGAACACCGGCACGAAGATCACCGCCAGCAGGGTCGCGGTGACCATGCCCGACAGCACGCCGGTGCCGATGGCGCGCTGGCTCGCCGAGCCCGCGCCGCTCGCGAAGAACAGCGGCGTCACGCCCAGGATGAAGGCCAGCGAGGTCATGATGATCGGGCGGAAGCGCAGGTGCGCCGCCTCCAGGATCGCTTCGACCAGGCCCTTGCCCTGCGCCTGCAGGTCCTTGGCGAACTCGATGATCAGGATCGCGTTCTTCGCCGACAGGCCGATGATGGTGATCAGGCCGACCTTGAAGTACACGTCGTTGGGCATGCCGCGCAAGGTCGCCCCCGCCAGCGCACCCAGCAGGCCCAGCGGCACCACCAGCATCACCGACATCGGGATGGACCAGCTCTCGTACAGCGCGGCCAGGCAGAGGAAGACCGCCAGCAGCGAGAACGCCAGCAGGATGCCCGCCTGCGAGCCCGACAGCTGCTCTTCACGCGACAGGCCCGTCCACTCGAAGCCGATGCCGGCCGGGAGCTGCGAGACCATGTTCTCCAGTTCCTTCATCGCCTGGCCCGAGGACACGCCCGGCGCGGGATCGCCCGCCAGACGCATCGCCGGATAACCGTTGTAGCGCGTGGCCTGCATCTGCCCGGTGATCCACTTGCTGGACGCGAAGGCCGAGACCGGCACGTTGGCGCCCGCCGCGTTCGTCACATTCAGCTTGAGCACGTCTTCCGGCGTCGAGCGGCGCGCCGCGTCGGCCTGCACCACGACGCGCTGCATGCGGCCGGTGCTCGGGAAGTCGTTCACGTAGGCCGAGCCGAGCTGCGTGCCCAGCACGCGCGCGATGGTGTCGAAGCCGACGCCCAGCGCCTGCGCCTTGGCACGGTCGATGTCGATCTGCAGTTGCGGCGCGTCTTCCAGACCGTCCGGGCGCATGCCGGTGATCAGCTTGCTCTTGGACGCCATGCCCATCAGCTGGTTGCGCGCGTTCAGCAGCGCCTCGTGGCCGAGGCCGGCGCGGTCCTGCAGACGCAGCGCGAAGCCGGTGGCGTTGCCCAGTTCCTGGATCGGCGGCGGCGAGAGCGGGAAGATGAACGCGTCACGCACGCCCCCCATCATCGCGCCCATCACGCGGCCGGCCACCGCCTGCGCGCTGTGGTCCTTGCCCTTGCGCTCGTCCCACGGCTTGAGCGGCACGAACACCAGCGCGGCGTTCTGGCCCTGGCCGGAGAAGGAGAAACCGATCACGCCGATGGTGTCGGCGACTTCGGGCTGCTTGTGGAGGAACTGCTCCAGCGTGGCCACGGCGGCTTCGGTCCGGTTGGACGTCGCGCCCGGCGGCAGCTGCACGTTGACGATCAGGTAGCCCTGGTCCTCGTTGGGGAGGAAGGACGTCGGCATGCGGACGTACAGCCAGCCGACGACCGCGACCACGGCGACGAAGGCGACCATCATCGGCCCGGCGCGCTTGAGCAGCTTGGCGACCCAGCCCTCGTAGCCCTTGGCGGTGCGCGAGAAGCCGCGGTTGAACCAGCCGAAGAAGCCGCGCTTCTCGTGGTGGTGCCCGGCGTCGACCGGCTTGAGCAGCGTCGCGCACAGCGCCGGCGTCAGCGACAGCGCCATCAGCGCCGACAGCGCCATGGAAGCCACCATCGCCAGCGAGAACTGGCGGTAGATGTTGCCCACCGAGCCGGCGAAGAAGGCCATCGGGATGAACACCGCGATCAGCACCGTGGTGATGCCGATGATGGCGCCCGAGATCTGGCTCATCGCCTTCTTGGTCGCCTCACGGGGGCTGAGGCCCTCCTCGCTCATGATGCGCTCGACGTTCTCGACGACCACGATGGCATCGTCCACCAGGATGCCGATCGCCAGCACCATGCCGAACAGCGTCAGCACGTTGATCGAGAAGCCCAGCGTCAGCATCACCCCGAAGGTGCCCAGCAGCGCCACCGGCACCACCAGCGTCGGGATCAGCGTGTAGCGCCAGTCCTGCAGGAACAGGAACATCACCAGGAACACCAGCACGATCGCCTCGATCAGCGTCTCCACCACCTGGGAGATGGAGATCTGCACGAACTTGGACGAGTCGTACGGGACCTTGTATTCGACGCCGGCGGGGAAGTACTTCTTCAGCTCTTCCATGCGCGCCTTGACCGCCTTGGCGGTGCCCAGCGCGTTGCCGGACGGCGACAGCTGCACGCCCACGCCGGTGGACGGCTGGCCGTTCAGTCGCGCGTAGGTGCTGTAGCTCTGGCCGCCCATCTCGATGCGCGCGACGTCCTTGAGCTTCACGGTGGAGCCGTCGGTGTTGGCGCGCAGCACGATGTTGCCGAACTGCTCCTTGTTCTCCAGCTGGCCCTTGACCACGATGGTCGCGGACATGGTCTGGCTGCTCGTGTTCGGCCGGTCGCCCAGCACGCCGGCCGGCACCAGCGCGTTCTGCGCGGTGATGGCGGCGTTGACCTCGGCGGGGCTGAGCTTGAACGACTCCATCTTGGCCGGATCCAGCCAGATGCGCATCGCCTGCTCGGTACCGAACAGCTGTGCCTGGCCGACCCCGGCGATCCGCTGGATCTCGGGCACGACGTTGCGGGCGGCGTAGTCGCCCAGCGCGATCGGGTCCATCGAGCCGTCCTTGGACGACAGCGTCACGAACAGCAGGAAGTTGGAACGCGCCTTGTCGACGCGCACGCCCTGCTGCGTCACCGCGGCGGGCAGCCGGGGGGTCGCGCGCGACAGGCGGTTCTGGACTTCCACCTGCGCCAGGTCGATGTTGGTGCCCGACTCGAAGGTCACCGTGATGGCGCCCGTGCCGTTGGCCTGGCTGACCGATTCCATGTAGGCCAGGCCGGGGGCGCCGTTGAGCTCCTGCTCGATGACGGAGATCACCGACTCGTCCAGCGTCCTGGCCGACGCGCCCGGGTAGGCGACGTTGATGGACAGCGACGGCGGCGCGACGGTGGGGTACTGGGCCACCGGCAACTGGGTGACCGCCACCCCGCCGAAGACCAGGATGAACAGGGCGATCACCCACGCGAAGATGGGGCGATCAATGAAGAAACGTGCCATGTCTTGGATCCTTCCCGAGCGTCAGGCGCTCAGCGGCTCGCCGCGGAGGCGGCGGGCGCCGCACCGGACGCCGCGCCGGAGGCGGCGCTGGCCGGGTTGAACGGCACCGGATTGACTGGCGCGCCCGGCACGAACATCTTCTGGAAGCCGTCGGCGATGACCTTCTCGCCGGCCTTCAGGCCGTCGAGCACCACCCACTGGTTGCCGATCGCGTTGCCGATCTTGACCTTGCGCGGCGCGGGCTTGTTGTCGGGACCGACCACCAGCACCGTGTCGCCGGACGAACCGCGCGTCACCGCCTGCTGCGGCAGCAGGATCGCGGACGGCAGTTCCGCCTGCGCCACGCGGACGCGGACGTACTGGCCGGGCAGCAGGGCGCTGTCGGGGTTCGGCACTTCGGCGCGCAGCGTCACCTGGCCCGAGGTCGGATCGACCGTCAGGTCGGTGAACAGCAGCTTGCCGGTGCGCGGCAGCACGGTACCGTCGTCGCCGACGATCTCCACCTGCGCGGCATTGGCGCCCGCGCTGCGGAGCTGGCCCGCGGCCAGCGCGCGGCGCATCGCCTGCACCTCGTTGGCCGACTGGGTGAAGTTCACATAGACGCTGTTGACCTGCTGGATCAGCGCGAGCTGCGTGGCATCGGCGGCACCGACCAGCGCGCCTTCCGTCACCAGCGCGCGACCGATGCGGCCGGCGATGGGGGCGTAGACATGCGCGTAGTCCAGGCTCAGCTTGGCCGTCACCGCGGCGGCCTTGGCGGCGGCCACGTCGGCCGCCGCGGCCTTCGCGGTCGCGACCGAGGTGATGTACTCCTGCTGGCTGATCGCCTTCGCATCGGCCAGCGGCTTGTTGCGCGCGGCCTGCGCGGCGGCCTGGGCTTCATTCGCCTGCGCCTTGGCCACGTTGGCGTTGGCGCTGTCGAGCTGGGCCTGGTACGGCGCCGGATCGATGAGGAACAGCGCCTGGCCGGCCTTCACCTCGGACCCTTCGGTGAACAGGCGCTTCAGGATCACGCCGTTGACCCGGGCCCGGACCTGCGCGGTGCGCAGCGCCTCGACGCGGCCCGGCAGTTCGGTCTGCAGCGCGACCGCCTGCTGACCCACCGTGACGACGCCGACATTGGGCGGGGGCATGCCGCCGCCCGCCGGGCCACCCTTGCCGGCGGCCTGCTCGTCCTTGCCGCAGGCGGTCAGCACCGCCGCGATCGAGATCACCAGCGGCAGCAGATAAAGCATGCGCGCGCCAGCCTTCAGGCTCGGGCGCTCCGACCCCGGCGTTGCTTTTGTCAGAGGGGTAGACATCACGATGGGATTCCTCTCGAAGTACAGATTCGACATGCAGATTCGCGGATTCAGGGGGTCGGTCCGGCTCGAACAGCCGGGCGGACAGGGCAAACCGCGGCCCTACCGGCACGACGTACGGCAGCGGTACGGTTCGACCGAGGTGCCGCAGTATATACATACATTCATGCATGTATGTTTCTGCCATGTGCTTCTACAATCGAGGCATGGCCCGCCGCACCAAACAAGAAGCCCAGGAAACCCGCGCCCGTCTGCTCGACGCCGCGGAGCAGCTCTTCCATGAGCGCGGCGTCTCCCGCACCTCGCTGCAGGACATCGCGCAGGCCGCCGGCGTGACCCGCGGTGCCGTGTACTGGCACTTCGAGGACAAGGTCCAGCTCTTCAACGCCATGATGGAACGCGCCACCATGCCGCTGGAAGAGGACTTCGAGGCGTCGGTGTCGCCCGGACCGGACCGGCCATTGGACGATCTGCGGTTGAGATTGATGAACGTCATGCACTGCGCGGTGTTCAACGCCCGCACGCGCCGCGCTTTCGAGATCGCCAACCTGCGCGTCGAATTCGTCGGGGAGATGGCGTCGATCCGCGGCCGCAAGGTCGCCGCCCATCGAGAGTGGACCGACCACAACCGCGAGGCCTTCGAGCGCGCCAAGGCGCTCGGCCAGTTGCCCCCGGACGTCGACGTCCACCAGGCCGCCATCGGGCTGATGGCGCTGATCGGGGGATTGCTCCATCACTGGATCCTCGATCCCGAGGCCTTCGACCTGATCGGGGTCGGTCAGGCGCGGCTGGAGCATTACCTGTCCTCGCTGACGGTGGTGGTGCCGAACCGCTTCCCGCCGCTGACCGTGGCCGAGCGCGGCGCGCTGGGCCGGCAGCCGGTGTGCGACGCGGGCCGCGGCGATGCGCCTGCGGACCGTGAGCACGGCGGCGCGCGGGATGGCGAAAACGTGCCAGAGACGCCAGAGACGCCAGAGACGCCAGACGCGCCAGACGCGGCGGCTGCCGTCAAGCCTCGGGAATAACGGGCTTTCCGTCGGAAAGCCCTGGATTTATGCAGGGTGCCTCGGGGTCTCCCCCAGGGTGCGGCGACAATACCCGGTTGACCACGCCCGAGCCGCCGCCGTGTCCCTCGCTCCTCCGCCTACCCGTCCGCTGTCCGATCTGAAGAAGACCGGCCAGAAGGCGCTGACCTCGTACCGCCCGTTCTGGGCGAAACGTTTCGGCCCCGCCCCCTTCCTGCCCATGTCGCGGGAGGAGATGACGCAACTGGGCTGGGACAGCTGCGACATCATCATCGTCAGCGGCGACGCCTACGTGGACCACCCGAGCTTCGGCATGGCGGTCATCGGACGGACGCTGGAGGCGCAGGGCTTCCGCGTGGGGATCATCGCGCAGCCGGACTGGAACTCGCCGGACGCGTTCCGGGCCCTGGGCAAGCCCAACCTGTTCTTCGGCGTGGCGGCCGGGAACATGGATTCGATGATCAACCATTACACGGCGGACCGGAAGATCCGCTCGGACGACGTCTACACGCCGGGCGGCGGCGCCGGCAAGCGCCCCGATCGCGCGACGCTGGTCTACACGCAGCGCTGCAAGGAGGCGTTCAAGGACGTCCCGGTGATCATCGGCGGCATCGAGGCCTCGCTGCGCCGCATCGCCCATTACGACTATTGGCAGGACAAGGTGCGGCGCTCGATCCTGGTGGACTCGAAGGCCGACCTGCTGGTCTATGGGAACGCCGAGCGCGCAATCATCGAGATCGCCCACCGCCTGTCGCAGAAGAAGCCGATCGAGTCGATCACCGACGTGCGCGGCACCGCCTTCATGCGCAAGCCGGACGACGCCGCGCTGGATGGCTGGTTCGAGATCGACTCGACCGACGTCGACGCCCCCGGCAAGATCGACGCGCTGCTGAGCCCCTACATGACCACCGAGGAAGCGGCCGCCGACCAGGGCACCGATTGCTCGAAGCAGCATGAACAGGCGCAGGCGGCTGCCATGCCAGGCGCTCCGGGAACTCCTGCGGCGGGTGCGCCGACGCAGCCCGGCATGCCCGAGATCAAGCCGATCAAGATCATCCGCCAGACGCTGTCGAAGACGGACGGCCGCGCCCTAATCACGCCGCGCGAACGCACCGTCATCCGCCTGCCGGCCTACGAGCAGGTCAAGAGCGATCCGGTCCTCTACGCCCACGCCAACCGCGTGCTGCACCTGGAGACCAACCCCGGCAACGCGCGCGCGCTGGTGCAGCGGCATTCGTCGGGCGGCGTCGACCGCGACGTCTGGCTGAACCCGCCGCCCATCCCGCTGACGACGGTCGAGATGGACCACGTCTTCGACCTGCCCTACGCCCGCAGCCCGCACCCGGTCTACGCCGACGAGAACGGCAGCCACGACCACGCCACCAAGATCCCGGCGTGGGAGATGATCCGCTTCAGCGTGAACATCATGCGCGGCTGCTTCGGCGGCTGCACCTTCTGCTCGATCACCGAGCACGAGGGCCGCGTGATCCAGAGCCGCAGCGAGGACTCGGTCATCCGCGAGATCGAGGACATCCGCGACAAGGTCAAGGGCTTCACCGGGATCATCTCGGACCTGGGCGGGCCGACCGCCAACATGTGGCACATCGGCTGCAAGAGCCCCGAGATCGAGGCCGCCTGCCGCAAGCCCAGCTGCGTCTATCCGGGCATCTGCCCGAACCTGCACACCGACCACGGCCCGCTGATCAAGCTGTACCGGCGCGCCCGCGCGCTGCGCGGCGTCAAGAAGATCCTGATCGGCTCGGGCCTGCGCTACGACCTGGCGATCGAATCGCCGGAGTACATCCAGGAACTGGTGACCCACCATGTCGGCGGCTACCTGAAGATCGCGCCGGAACACACCGAGGGCGGTCCGCTCTCGAAGATGATGAAGCCGGGCATCGGCACCTACGACCGCTTCAAGCAGCTGTTCGAACAGGCCAGCGCGGCGGCGGGCAAGAAGCAGTTCCTGATCCCCTACTTCATCGCGGCGCACCCGGGCACGGCCGACGAGGACATGATGAACCTGGCCCTCTGGCTCAAGCGCAACGGCTTCCGCGCGGACCAGGTGCAGACCTTCTATCCGAGTCCCATGGCCACGGCCACGGCGATGTACCACTCGGGCAAGAACCCGCTGAAGAAGGTGACGCGCGACAGCGAGCCGGTCGACATCGTCAAGGGCGAGCGTCGCCGGCGCCTGCACAAGGCCTTCCTGCGCTACCACGACCCCAACAACTGGCCGCTGCTGCGCGAGGCGCTCAAGGACATGGGCCGCGCCGACCTGATCGGCAACGGCAAGCACCATCTGATCCCGACCTTCCAGCCGGCGACCGACGGCGGCTACGAATCGGCGCGGCGCAAGAACTCGACGCAAGCCGGCGAAAAGGTCGCGCCGAACAAGCCGCGTTCGGGCCAGATCCTGACCCAGCACACCGGACTGCCGCCGCGCGTGACTGGCGCGAAGCCGGCCCCGCGTGGCACGTCCGCGCCCGGCGGCAAGCAGGCAGGCAAACCGGCACTGAAACCGACACGCCAGCCGGCGTCGAAGCTGGCGTCCAAGCCGGCATCCAAGCGCGGTCAGCGCTGATTCAAGGCTGATCCTGGGCGGGTGGCGCCGCCGGCTTCACCCACTGCCAGACCTTCCATCCCAGGCTGAGCCAGGCCCAGAGCCGGGCGATCCGTCCCGGCGAGCGATCGTCCGCGGCGGGGTCGCGCCGGCGGAAGGCGCGCATCAGGCCCGCCAGACCGCCGGCCGCGGCCAGCGCGGCCACCGTCCGCCAAAGTCTGGGCAGGCCACCCGCCAGCCGGAAGAGGGCATGCCCCCGCTCGGCCCAGCGCATCGGACCTGCCAGTCCCTGCACCTCGTTGCGCAAGCCGAGCCGCAGCTCGGCGCTGCGCAACTGCAGTTCGAGTTGACGCAGCTGGAGCCGCTGGCGCGCGTCGCCCCACATCACTGCGGTGCTCCTCGCCCTTGCGGGCCGTCCTCGGGCTCGAGCGCCCGCCGGTCCCGGGCCAGCTCCGCGACGCTCGCCGCGAACGGCTTGCCCGCCGCCAGTTGCCGTTTCGCCCAGTACCAGCATCCCGCGGCACCGATCAGGAAGGCCGCGCCCAGGCCCGCCCCCACCGGCGCCCGCCACGCGTCGGGCACCCACAGGAGCGCCGCGAACACCAGCATCAGCAATGCCGCCACGCCGAGCAGCAAGGCCAGCAGCAGCGCGGTCAGCGCGCCGAACAGGCGCAGCAGCTCCGCCTGCAGTTCCACGCCCAGCAATTCCAGCCGCACACGGGCCAGTTCGAGCGCCCGGTCGGCCACCCGCCGCAGCCGCTCCGTCAGCCCCGGATCGCGTGAATCCATCGATCGTTTCTCCTCTGTGTGCACCCTCTCGGTGTGCGAAAGCTATCACTGAATCGGGGGAAACGAGGGCGTTCTTTGTCCGATCCGGCCGCGGGCCTTGGGCTACAGTGCGGTAACGCCTGGTTGCGCGGACCCCGCGCCGCCGGCCTGACAAGGTCCATTCAATGCCTGATCGCCAGCACACGCCGCACTCCGCCGTCGATGACGACGACCTGCTGCAGTTCCTGGACGACCACGACCACGCGGCCGAGGAGACCGGCGAGACCCGCAAGCCTTGGCGGGTGCTGATCGTCGACGACGACACCGACGTCCACAAGGCCACCGAGCTCGCGATGCAAGGGCTGCAGGTCGAAGGCCAGCCGCTGACCTTCCTCCACGCCAAGTCCGCCGCCGAGGCCCGCTCCCTGCTGGGTCACGAACCCGACATCGCCGTCGTGCTGCTGGACGTCGTCATGGAGTCCGACGACGCCGGCCTGCAGCTGGTGCGTCACATCCGCGAGGAACTGCGCCAGCGCGCCGTGCGCATCGTGCTGCGCACCGGTCAGCCGGGTTACGCGCCGGAGATCGAGACGGTCCAGGCCTACGACATCAACGACTACAAGACCAAGTCGGAACTGACCCGCACCCGGCTCTACACGGTGCTGACCGCCGCGATCCGGTCGTACCGCCAGATCCGCGCGCTGGAGGCGAACCGGCAGGGCCTGGAGATGATCGTCGAGGCCAGCACCGAGCTCGGCCGCCAGCACGGCCTGCACCGCTTCGCCGAGGGCGTGGTCACGCAGCTGTGCGCGCTGCTGGGCACGCTCCCCGAAGGGCTGGTCTGCGTGCAGGCCAACAGCCACCACAGCGGCGACGCCAGCGGCGAGGCCCGCGTCATCGCGGCCGCCGGCCAGTACAGCTCGCTGATCAACCGGCCGCTGCACGCGGTGCCGGCGGGCAAGATCCGCGAGCTGCTCGGCCGCTGCCTGTCGGCGGGCCACAACCTGTACGAGGACGGCTGCACCGTCCTGTTCTTCGGTCTGCCGAGCGGGCGCGCGATGGCGGCGCTGGTCGAGGTCCAGCGCGAGCTCGACGAGCTCGACCACCAGCTGCTGCGCGCGTTCTGCTCCAACATCGCCGTCGGTTTCGAGAACGTCATGCTCTACACGCAGCTGACGGACCAGGCCTACAACGATCCGTTGCTGCAGCTGCCCAACCGCACCCGCTTCATCGAACTGCTGGAGCACAACCTCAAGTCGCCCGAGGGCATCACCCTCGCGCTGATCGACCTGGACGACTTCGCCGACGTCAACGACGCCTTCGGCCATCGCTTCGGCGACCAGGTGCTGCAGGCGGTGTCGCAGCGCCTCGCCCAGCGGCTCGGGTTCAACACCGCGATGGCGCGGATCTCGTCGAACGCGTTCGGCCTGCTGGGACCGGACGACATGGTCAACGGCCAGCGCATCGGCACAGCCTTCGAGGATCCCTTCACCGTCGCCGGCGAACGGCTGCAGCTGTCGGCCACGACCGGTCTGGTGCGACTCGCCCAGTCGCGCGCGCTGGGCTCCGAGCTGCTGCTGGACGCGCAGATCGCGCTCAAGCGCGCCAAGGCGG
The DNA here is from genome assembly GCA_966211105.1 of uncultured Burkholderiales bacterium. Classification (GTDB taxonomy): domain Bacteria; phylum Pseudomonadota; class Gammaproteobacteria; order Burkholderiales; family Burkholderiaceae_C; genus Roseateles. The sequence continues at coordinate 18,711 of CBIHMU010000056.1, read as the reverse complement.
GCAACCGCGGCGCGTCGCAGTACTTCTCCCCGGAAATGGGCATCGACGCCCGCGAGCGCTTCAAGCTGCTCAAGGGCCTGCGCGCGAGCTTCGAGGAGCGTCGGCTGTTCGTCGTCTACCAGCCGCAGGTCGAGCTCGCCACGCACCGCGTCATCGGCGCCGAGGCGCTGCTGCGCTGGCGCACGGACGAAGGCAGGTTCGTGCCGCCCGACCAGTTCATCCCGCTGGCCGAGCAGTCGGGCCTGATCGTCCCGATCGGCGAATTCGTGCTGAGGACCGCCTGCCGCCAGGTGCGCCAGCTGCGCGACGCCGGTTACTCGGACTTCCGCATCGCGGTGAACATCTCGCTGGCGCAGTTCCGCCATCCGGCCTTCATCGACACGGTCCGCCGCGCGCTGGCCGATGCCGACGTGCCCGGCGCCGCGCTGGAGCTGGAGATCACCGAATCGATGGCGATGGAGGAGGTCTCGGCCGTGCTGCGCGTGCTCGCGGAGATCCGCGGGACGGGCGCTTCGGTCGCGATCGACGACTTCGGCACCGGGTTCTCGTCCCTGAGCCAGTTGCGTCGCCTGGACGTCGAGCGGCTCAAGATCGACCGAGCGTTCGTGCGCGAGGCGCAAAGCTCCGCCGCCGGCGCGACGATCGCGCAGATGGTGGTGAACCTCGGGTGCAGCCTCGGCATGCGGGTCGTGGCCGAAGGCATCGAGACCGAGGAGCAACGTCAGCACCTGCTGGCGCTGGGCTGCCATGAGGGTCAGGGCTGGCTGTTCGCCAAGCCGATGCCGGCGGACGAACTGGACCGCTGGCTGGCCGCGCCCAAGGCCTGGGAGACGGATCCGCCTCCGGCGGCCACTCCGACGACGGTGCTGGCGCCGCCCTGCGCCGCGCCGGTCAACGGCGGACGCTGATCGACGGCGGCGCGAAGACCGCCGCCGATCGCCTTCCCGCTCAGCGGCGGGTCAGCAGCAGCCCGATCAGCAGGCCGACGCCGGCCGCGACGCCGACGGATTGCCACGGGTTGTCATGCACGTAGTCGTCGGTCGCCTTGCCGGCGGCCTTCGCGCGATCGACCGCCGCCGACTGGAACTCGCCCAGGCTGGACTTGGCGCGGTCCAGTGTCGACTGGACGCGGGCCCGCAGTTCGGAAGCACCGGCGCTGGTCTGGTCGGCCGTGGCGCGGAGCAGCGATTCGGCGTCGCTCACCACCTGGTTCAGGTCGTTCAGCAGGCGGTCGGAGGGAGAGGTCTTGGCCATGAGCGTTACTCCTTTTGGTCGGTTTGTGGGATCAGAAAGCGCATCGGCGCGGGTCGAAGTCCGGTTGTACGTCTGTCGAGCAGTCCCCGGCAAGTCGCCCCGACGGGTGTCCGACCGCGGTACACGGTCTTGCCCATCCGCCCATGCAACAGGCCCTGCCCTGCCCTCCGGCAGATTTCGCTCCCGGGTCGGGACGCCTCGGAGGAAGACTCACCGGGAAGAACTGCCATCGTCGTCGCAAACGGTGTAGTGCCGCACCAGGAAATAGCGCTCGCGGCGTTCGCCTTCGACGATCAAGACCTGACCCTCCAGCGCCTCCAGTTCCGGATCGCGGAAGGGATTCGCGCCGGCGCGGCGCAGCACGACGCGATCGCCGCCGGCCAGGTCGAGCAGCAGCGCGAGGCGTTCGCTCTTGCTGCCGGCGTCGGCGCGCTCGCGGCACAGGCGGCCGCGCAGGCGCTCGGAAGGCCCGGCGGAGGCCGCGTGGTCGTCGTCGTGGTCGTCGTCGTGGTCGTCGAGTTCAGCGGGCATGCATGCGCCTCACGTGCAGGAGGTGGCCGTCCTGTTCGGTCGCGATCAGCGCCAGCAGCCGGCGGTCGACCCAGCCCTTGTAGACGTGGACCGTGCGCTGGCCGGGCGCGCCCGCGATGCGGTAGCTGATGGGCGTGCAGTGGTCGGGAGGGATGCCGGATTCCTTGAGCATCGGCCGCACGGCCTCGGCCACGGCCTTCGCGGGCGCCGCGTCGGTGGGCAGCAGCCGGGGCAGCGAACGCGCCAGGTTGCGTCCCTCGCGCTCCAGGCGCTCGCGCCTCAGGCCGCGCACGCCGCGGTCCTCGACCGTGGCGAAGGCCTTGCGGAACGCCTTGGTCCGCGACAAGGCATGCCCCGACCCAGCGACCGGCTGCAGCGACGGATCGCCCAGCAGGTAGAACTGCCCCAGCGTCTTGAGGTCCATCGGATCGAGGTGGGTGCGCTCGCCGGCGAATTTCTGGCGGGCCTCGAGCAGGGCCCGGCCCAGGGAGGCGCCGGCCAGGACGCGCTGCAGGAAGTACTGGCAGATCAGGTCGGCCGAGCCGTTGCCGTCGCTGGGGCCGTAGGCGACGGTCGTGCTGCCGACGAAGGCGCAGGCGCCATCGGCCAGGTAGCGCAGCGCCATCGGCCAGTCGCCTTCCGCCAGCGCCGGATCGAAGAGCTGCGCGCCATAGCAGCACTCGGCCGCGACGACGGTGCCGGCGGTGACGCGATCGCGCAGCAGCGCCGAGCGCAGGGACACCGGGAAGTCCTCGCCGCGCTGGCCGTAGTACTCCGGCATGTCCTCGGCGCCGTGACAGTTGATGAAATGCATCCGCGGCGCCAGATCGGCCTTGGCCCACTTCGGTCCGCCGGGCGGCGACAGGTGCAGCCGGTCCGCGTTGCCGAAGGTGTTGGTCAGGCTGAGGCGCGTCGAGCCCTGCCAGACCTCGGCCGACAGGCCGAAGCTGTCGGCGAAGGCCTCGCGCGGCAGGCCCTTGTGACGGGCGGCGGCGCGGATCAGCTGGAGCAGCAGATCGGGTGTCGTCGCGCCGGGCAGGTCGGGCAGCCGGCCGACGACGCGCGTCGGCCCGAGGAAGCGGTTCGGATCGGTCGAGTAGGCGGCCTCGCAGGCATACGGCAGGTCGCTGGGGACCAGCTTGTCCGAGTCACCGAGCTCGCCGCCGTGCGCCGGATTCTTCAGCGGGACCATCGGCAGCACGTCGGGCCCGCCGAGCAGCACGACGTAATGCGGCAGACGCGCATGCGCCAGCGCGTCGATGGCCCCCTTGAGCGACTTGGCGTCCGGCCGCGCCGGCACGGGCGCGACGCCGTAGGGCTTCATCGCCGAGGCGAGGTCCACGGCCACGACCAGCGTGTCGACACCGCGCCGCTTGTCCGCAGTGGCCAGCGCTTTCAACGCCGCGTCGATCTTCGTGAGCGCCGCGGCACCGTACTTGGCGCGCAACGCGCCGCGATGAACGATCACCAGCTTGTCCATGGAGGTCCTCCTCGTCGGTCGTTCCGGTTCTCGGGCCGGAAAGGCCTGATCCTAGGCATCGGCGGCCCGTGCGGCAATGCACAAGCGTGGGAGGCCTATGCCCGCCTGTCATCAAGCGTGCATGCGGGCTCCGCAAGATCCGCCCGCCATGCAAGCATCCGTCACCCCTCCCCGCAAGACCGACCTGGCGCGCGAGATGCTCGCCCCGGGACAACGCCGCCTGTCGCCCGCGCTGCGCGCGCTGCTGATCACCGTCGACGGCAAGCGCGACGCCGACGAGCTGCGCCAACTCGGCCGCGGTCTCGGTCTGGGCGACGACGGCCTGACGCGACTGGTCGACCAGGGACTGGTCGAAGTGCCGGCCATAGTCGTGCCGCGGCCCGCGCCCGCGCCCGCGCCCGTTCCGCCCGCGCCGCCCCTCGTCACCGGCCTCGACGTCATCCACGACGCCGAGGTGCTCGAGGCCGCGGCGCTGGCGCGCGCCGCCCAGGACCGGGCGCGCCGGCTCGTGTCCGCGAAGTTCTTCGGCCTCGACCTGGTCACCCGGATGCTGGCCGGCCGCGAAGGCGAACTGCGGGATCTGGCCCGGCAGGCCGACACCGAGAGCCGCTTCCTGGAATGGATCGACCTGTGCTGCGAGCGCATCGCGTCCGAGTCCGACGCGGAGCGCGCGGCGAAGTTCCGCGACAGCGTGTCGCGGACGCTGATCGCCGGCTGAGCGCCAGCCACGTGCTGGCTGAGCGCCGGCCTGGCGCCGGCGTTGGGACGACGGTCCCTCGACATGCGCCGCGCTTATGTCCACGTCAGCGCCGCGACGTACAGGTGGTTGACCTTGCGGTACTTGCGCAGCATCAGGCTGGCCGCCTCCATCGTGGCGCCGCTGTCGACGACGTCGTCGATCAGCAGCGCGTTCCACAGGCCCTGGTTGCGGACCTCGTCGTGCAGCGAGAAGGCGTTGGCGAGGGCGAGCATGCGTTCCTCTCGCGTGGAGAAGTCCGTCAGCGGGCGCGACAGCGGCGTCTTCAGCAGCAGCCGCTCGAACACGGGAACGCGCATCTGCAGCGCCAGTTCGCGCGCGACCAGCGACAGGGGCTGCCAGGCGCGCACACGCGACGGCGGCATCGGCACGATGAACCCGACCGGTCCGAGACGCGGCAGGATGAAGTTGCGCAGCGCGCGGGCGAGCGGCTCGGCCTGCGACCTGTCGCCCCGGTGTTTCAGCTGGAACAGCGCCTCGCCGACGTCGGTGCGGGTGTGGTCGAAGCGCGGCCGGCCTTCCCGGTCGTCGCCCAGGTAGACGCTGCTGAGCAACTGCTTGTCGAGCACGAAACCCGCAGTCCACGGACCCTCGATCTGTCGGAGGGAGACTTTCATCGAAACGCCTTTCGAACGTGGAAAGGCGTCTTGGTTGGCGGAGCGAACGGATGGTTCGCGCTGCACCCGTTCGCGCATCCGAGGTCGGATCGCCTATGCTGAAGCCTGGCTTCGTCCCCGAACTGTTGCCCAGGAGTTGCGATGAAACCCACGCCCGCCGGCTGGCCGCGTCTGTCCAGCGCCGTGTTCTACGACAGCGCCGCCGAGGCGATCCCGTGGTTGTGCGAGGCCTTCGGGTTCGAAGTGCAGATGCGGGTGGACGGGGAGGACGGTTCGGTCGTCCACAGCCAGCTCACCTACGGCGAGGCGCTGGTCATGGTCAGCGAGTGCGGCGGCGGCGAACGCTCGGAGCGCTTCGGCATCCCGCTGCGCAGCCCCAAGGGCGTGGGCGGCGCCAACACGCAGAGCCTGATGGTGTACGTGGACGACGCCGCCGCGCACTGCGAACGCGCCCGCGCGGCGGGCGCCACCATCGTCTACGAGCCGAAGATCGAGGACTACGGCCCCGACTACTGGGCCGACAAGAGCTACGGCGTGCTCGACCTGGGCGGCCACCTGTGGTGGTTCGTGGAGCGGGTCAGGGGCTGAGGCCCCCGGCCCGGCCCGGTACGACGTCGCGCTCTGCGCCCAGCTCCCCGCGCGATCTCAGCCCTTCCGCTTCGCCAGGATCGCCTTGCCCACGCGCGAGACGGGCGGCCGGCCCAGCACGCCGGAGATGAACGCGCCCGCGTCGACCAGCTTGTCGATGTCGATGCCGGTCTCGATGCCCAGGCCGTTCAGCAGGAACACCACGTCCTCGGTCGCGACGTTGCCGGTCGCGCCCTTCGCGTACGGACAGCCGCCGAGGCCGGCGACGCTGGCGTCGAAGGTGTGGACGCCCATCTCCAGGCAGGCATAGATGTTGGTCAGCGCCTGGCCGTAGGTGTCGTGGAAATGCCCGCTGACCTCCACCAGCGGGTAATGCTTCAGCGCGCGCTCCATCGCGGCCTGCACCTTGCGCGGCGTGCCGACGCCGATCGTGTCGGCCACGCCGAGATGGTCGACGCCGATGGCCTTCATCAGCGTCACGACGCGCTCGACCTCGTCGGCCGACACGTCGCCCTGGTACGGGCAGCCGACCGCGCACGACAGCGCGCCGCGCACCTTGATGCCGGCCTCGTGCGCCGCGGCCACGACGGGCGCGAAGCGCTCGATGCTCTCCGCGATCGAGCAGTTGATGTTCTTCTGCGAGAAGGCCTCCGACGCGGCCGCGAAGACGACGATCTCGTCCGGCTTCGTCGGCAGCGCGCCTTCCAGGCCCTTCATGTTGGGCACCAGCACGCTGTGCCGCACGCCGGGCCGGCGCTCGACCGCCGCCATCACCGCCGTGTTGTCCGCCATCTGCGGCACCCACTTCGGCGAGACGAAGCTGGTGACCTCGATCTCCTTGAGGCCGGCGTCCTGCAGCAGCGAGACCAGCCTGGCCTTGTCGACCGTGCCGACGTTCTCCTTCTCGTTCTGCAGGCCGTCACGCGGGCCGACATCGACGAGGGTGACGCGGGTGGGCAATGTCGTCATGGGTTGCTCCTCAACTCAGCCTCACGCCTGCAGGCGGAGCAGTTCGGCGCCGTCGCCGACCTGGTCGCCGATCGCGAACAGCAGCTCCGCCACCACGCCGTCGCGCGGCGCGGTGATGGTGTGTTCCATCTTCATCGCCTCCATCACCGCCAGCGGCTGGCCCTTGGTGATCGCATCGCCCGGCTTCGCCAGGAAAGCCACCAGCTTGCCCGGCATCGGTGCGGTCAGGCGACCCGCTTCCGATTGACCCTGACCCGCGTGGGCGATGACGTCGACCTCGGTCACGAGGGCCGAGCCGTGCGCGCCGAACACCGCCACCTGCTCGCCGACCTTGTAGGTCGACACGGTGACGCGGCGCTCGCCGAGGTAGAGCTCATGCTGCTCCGGGCGCGTCGAGCGCAATGCGAGCGCGATCGATTCGCCGCCCACGGCCAGGGACAGGCTGCCGTGATGGTGACGTGCCAGGAGCACCTGATGGTGCTCGCCGTCGACGTCCAGCTCGAACCGGCGCTGTGCGGCGCCGAACATGCGCCAGCCGTCGCGGCGACTCCACGGATCGGCGGACTCCGTCAGCGCTTCTTCCGCCAAGGTGTGAGCCACGACAGCCGCCGCGGTGTCCGCCAGCGGCAGACCCGGCTGACCGAACAGCACGGCCTTCTCGCGCTCGATCAGCGCGGTGTCCAGGTCCGCGTTCGTGAACGACGGCGTCGCCGCGCAGCGGCGCAGGAACGCGACGTTGGTGTGCAGCCCGACGATGTGCGTGTCGCGCAGCGACGCGTCCAGCAGCGCCAGCGCCTGCTCGCGCGTCTCGCCCCAGACGATCAGCTTGGCGATCATCGAGTCGTAGAAAGGGCTGATCGCGTCGCCCTCGCCCACGCCGGAATCGATGCGCACGTCGGCGCGGCGGAAGGCCTCATGCGACGGCCAGCGCGCCACCGACAGCGTGCCGGTCGCGGGCAGGAAACCGCCTTCGGGGTTCTCGGCGCAGATGCGGGCCTCGATCGCGTGGCCATGCATGCGCAGCTGGTCCTGCTTCAGCGGCAGCGGCTCGCCGGCCGCCACGCGCAACTGCCACTCGACCAGGTCCTGGCCGGTGATCGCCTCCGTCACCGGATGCTCGACCTGCAGCCGCGTGTTCATCTCCATGAAGTAGAAGCGGCCGTCCTGCTCGGCGATGAACTCGACGGTCCCCGCGCCCTGGTAGCCGACCGCCTTCGCCGCCGACACCGCGGCGGCGCCCATCTCGGCGCGGCGCTCCGCCGTCATGCCGGGTGCCGGCGCTTCCTCGAGCACCTTCTGATGGCGGCGCTGCACCGAGCAGTCCCGCTCGAACAGGTAGACGCAATCGCCGTGGCTGTCGCCGAACACCTGGATCTCGATGTGCCGCGGGCGCTGCACGTAGCGCTCGATCAGCACCGCGTCGTCGCCGAAGCTGTTGATCGCCTCGCGCTTGCAGGACGCGAGCGCGGCGTCGAATTCCTCGTCCGCATGAACGGCCCGCATGCCCTTGCCGCCGCCACCCGCGCTGGCCTTGATCAGCACCGGGAAACCGATGCGGTTGGCCTCGCGGCGCAGCAGCGCCGGATCCTGATCGGCGCCGTGGTACCCCGGCACCAATGGCACGCCGGCCTGCTCCATCAAGCGCTTCGATTCGGCCTTCAGCCCCATCGCCTGGATCGCCGAAGGCGGCGGGCCGATGAACACGAGACCCGCATCCGCGCAGGCCTGCGCGAACTCCTCGTTCTCGCTCAGGAAGCCGTAACCCGGATGGACGGCCTGCGCGCCGGTGGCCTTGGCGGCCTCGAGGATGCGCTGCCACTGCAGGTAGCTGTCGCGCGGCGCGGGGCCGCCGATGCGCACGGCCTCGTCGCAGGCCTGGACGTGGCGCGCGTTCGCGTCCGCATCGGAATAGACGGCGACGGTCTTCACGCCGAGACGGCGCGCCGTGGCGGCGACGCGGCAGGCGATTTCGCCGCGGTTGGCGATCAGGATCTTCTTGAACACGGGTGTCTCCTCATGTTTCGGGTCCTCGACGCGTCGCGGCTTGTGGCCGCTTCGCGCCGGGTGCGCCCGGACGGCCGCGCTTCGCGATCGTCCGGGGTCGCGTGTCGGCTCTGCGGCCGTCACGCGTCGTCAGGTCGGTTCAGGTCGGTTCACGTCGGGTGGGGCCGCTCAATGGCGATGGCCGCAGGACGCCGTGGCGTCCTCGCCCGCCGGCGCGCAGCCCGGCACGGTGTCGGCGCTCAGCTCGGCTTCCGTCGCGCAGTGCATGCCGAGGCGGTCGATCAGCTTCCGGTCCTTCTCGGCCTGCGGGTTGCTGGTGGTCAGCAGCTTGTCGCCGTAGAACATGCTGTTCGCGCCGGCCAGGAAGCACAGCGACTGCATGGTCTCCGGCATCTCTTCGCGACCGGCGGACAGGCGCACCATCGCGCGCGGCATGGTGATGCGGGCCACCGCGATCGTGCGGATGAACTCGAACGGATCCAGCGCCTCGGTGCCCGCCAGCGGCGTGCCTTCGACCTGCACCAGGTTGTTGATGGGCACCGACTCCGGATACGGATCCAGGTTGGCCAGCTGCGCGATCAGGCCGGCACGCTGGCGGCGGGTCTCGCCCATGCCGACGATGCCGCCCGAGCACACCTTCAGGCCGACGCCGCGCACGCGCTCCAGCGTGTCCAGGCGGTCCTGGTAGGTGCGCGTCGTGATGATCTGGCCGTAGAACTCCGGCGAGGTGTCGAGGTTGTGGTTGTAGTAGTCCAGCCCCGCCTCGCGCAGCTGCTCGGCCTGGCCGTCACCCAGCATGCCCGCGGTCAGGCAGGTCTCCAGGCCCATCGCCTTGACCTCGGCAATCATCTCGCCGATGGCCTCCAGGTGACGCTCCTTCGGCGAGCGCCAGGCGGCGCCCATGCAGAAGCGGGTCGCGCCGTTGGCCTTGGCCGCACGGGCGGCTTCCATCACCTCCTGCAACGGGATCAGCTTCTCGGCCTTGAGGCCGGTGTCGAAGTGCGCGGACTGCGGGCAGTACTTGCAATCCTCCTCGCAGCCGCCGGTCTTGATCGACAGCAGCGTGGACAGCTGCACCGCGTTCGGATCGAAGTGCTCGCGATGCACCTGCTGCGCGCGGAACAGCAGGTCGTTGAACGGCAGCTCGAACAGCGCGGCGATCTCGTTGACGGTCCAGGGCTTGGCGTTGCGACGTTGCTCGTCGGTGGTGGGCGTCAGCGTCTGGATCTGGTTGACGGTCTGCTTCATCGTCATGCTTTCAATGCGTTCAACAGCAGCGGCTGCTGCAGGTGCGCGGCCACGGCCGCGGGAGAGGGATCTTGGAGTCGGGGCACATGGCCCCAGCACGGCACGCCCAGGGCCTCGTCGAGGCGCGCGCGCAAGGCGGCCAGATTGTCCGCCACATGCGGCTGGTGGGGGTCGGCGGTGTTGGCGACCCAGCCGGCCAGGCGCAGGTCGCGCGCGAGGATGGCCTCCGCCGTCAGCAGCGCGTGGTTGATGCAGCCCAGCCGCAACCCGACCACGAGCACCACCGGCATCGCCAGGTCGACGGCCAGGTCGGCGGTGTCCCAGTCGTCGGTGAGCGGCACGCGGAAGCCGCCGACGCCTTCGACCAGCGCGAAATCGCCCTTCGAGGCCGAGCGCCGGATCGCCGCCAGCAAAGCGTCGCGGTCGATGGCGCGGCCTTCGAGCCTGGCGGCGATGTGCGGCGCGCAGGGCTCGCGGAACTGCAGCGGGCCGACCTCGTCCATCGTCATGCCCTGCGTCTGCGCGGCATGCAACTGGGCGACGTCCTCGTTGACCCAGACGCCGTCGGCGTTCTGCGTCTGGCCCGCGGCCAGGGACTTGATCGGCGTGACGTAGCGGCCCAGGCCGTCGAGCGCACGCGTCAGGCCGGCGGTGATGCAGGTCTTGCCGATCTCCGTGTCAGTGCCGGTGATGAAGAAGCCGTGCAGCGGATGCATCGTGCTCATGCGCAGGCCTCCAGCGCGGCGATCAGGCGATCGACGTCCGCCTCGGTGTGCGTCGCGCACAGCGTGATGCGCAGGCGCGCCTCGCCCTTGGGCACCGTCGGTGGACGGATGCCGGGCACGCGCAGGCCTTCGCGCTCCAGCGCGGCGGCGAGCGCCATCACCTCGGCGTTGCCGCCGACGATCAGCGGCTGGATCGGCGTCTGCGAGTCGGCGAGTGTCCAGGTCAGCGTCGGATGGCGATCGAGCAGGGCGCCTATGCCGTCGCGCAAGCGCGCCTGCAGCGCCCGCAGCGACGCGCGTCGCGCGCGACCGGCATCGCCACGGATCAGTTCCAGGCTGGTCAGCAGTGCGTGTTCCACCGCCGGCGGCGAGGCCGTCGAGAAGATGTAGTTGCGCGCCGCCTGCAGCAGGTAGTCGGTGATCGTCGAATGCGCGACGACGAAGGCCCCCGCGAGTCCCGCCGCCTTCCCCAGCGTGCCGACGAGGATCAGCCGCTCGCTGCGCAGCTCGAAGTGCTCCAGCGAGCCGACGCCGTTCTCGCCGAGGACCCCCAGACCATGCGCGTCATCGATGATCAGCCACGCGTCGAATTCCTCCGCCGCGGCCAGCAGCGCCGGCAGCGGCGCGATGTCGCCGTCCATGCTGAAGACGGCGTCGGTGACGATCAGCTTCACGCGCGCCGTGCTGGCCGCGAGCTGCGTGCGCAGGTCCTCGACGTCGCAATGCGCGTAACGCGAGACCTTGGCCTTCGCCAGCCGCGTGCCGTCGATCAGCGAGGCGTGGTTCAGCGTCTCGCTGAAGATTTCCGCATCGGCGTCGCCGAGCGCCGTCACCACCGCCAGGTTGGCCATGTAGCCGGTGCAGAAGCCGATCGCCTTGGCGCCCGGGATGTGCGGCTCGAACCAGCGGCCCAGCAGCGCTTCCACGTCGTGGTGCGCGCGCGAATGGCCGCTCACCAGCGGCGACGCGCCGGAGCCGCCGCCGTAGATGTGCGCGCCTTCGATCAGCGCGTCGGCCACCGCCGGGTGCGCGGCCAGGCCGAGGTAGTCGTTGCTGCAGAACATGGTCAGCTCGCGCGCGAGGCCGTCGGCGCCACGCACTGTCTGACGCGGCGCGGTGCCGGTCTCGGCGATGCGGGTGAAGCGCGTCAGGTCCTGGGCGCGGATCGCGTCCAGCTTGGCTTGCAGGTGATCAAGCAGCATGGAGCACCTCCGCCAGCGTCGCGCGCACGGCGTTCGCGAGGAACTTCGCGGCCGCTTCGTCGATCAGGTACGGCGGCATCAGGTAGACGGTCTGGCCGATGGGGCGGATCAGCAGTTCATGCTTCCGGGCCGCGAGGTGGAACTTCTCGGAGAAGCGCTCGACCGGTGCCGTCGTCTTCGGGTTGATGTCGAAGGCCAGGATCATCCCGCGCTGTCGCAGGTGCGTCACGCGAGGATCGGCGGCCAGCGGCGCGAAGGCTTCGGTGAGCCACGCGGCCTGCTGCTGGTTGCGGTCGAGCTGGCCCGCGTCGAAGCGGTCCAGCACCGCGTTCGCGGCGGCGCACGCCAGCGGATTGCCGGTGTAGCTGTGCGAGTGCAGGAAGCCCCGCGTCACGTCCTGCGACCAGAAGGCCTGGTACACGTCGTCGGTCGTCAGCACCAGCGACAACGGCATCGTGCCGCCGGTGATGCCCTTGGAGAGCAGCAGGAAGTCCGGCCAGTCGGCCTTCGTCGCGGGAGCCGTCTGCTCCCAGGCGAAGAAGGTGCCGGTGCGGCCGCAGCCCACGGCGATCTCGTCGGCGATCAGGTGCACCTTGAACTCGGTGCACAGCGCGCGCAGCGCCTTCAGGTAGCTCGGCGCGTACATCGACATGCCGGCGGCGCCCTGCACCAGCGGCTCGACGATCACAGCGGCGATGTGGTCGTGGCGCTGCGCGAGCAGTGCGCGCATCTCCTCGATCGCCTGTGCCTCGTTGCCCAGCCGCTGGTCCGGCGAGGTCACGATGTGGCTGCGCATCAGCAACGGGTCATAGGCGTCGCGGAAGATCGCGACGTCGGTGACGGCCAGCGCGCCGATGGTTTCGCCGTGGTAACCGTTCTTCAAGCAGACGAACTCGCGCTTGTCCGTCAGGCCGCGATTGCGCCAGGCATGGAAGCTCTGCTTCAACGCGATCTCGACCGCCGACGCGCCGTCGCTGCCGAAGAACACATGGCCCAGCGCGCCGCCCGTGCGCGCGGACAGGCGCTCGGACAGACGGACCGCCGGCTCGTGCGTGCAGCCAGCCAGCATCACGTGCGGCAGCGTGTCGAGCTGCTGCTTGATCGCATCGTTCAGACCCTTGTCGGCATGGCCGAACAGGTTGACCCACCACGAACTGTTGGCGTCGAAATAGCGCGCCCCCTCGTGGTCGATCAGCCAGGGGCCGTGCCCCCGGGCGATGGGCAGCGGCGGCACGTCCTGCGCGCGCGCCATCTGCGTGCAGGGGTGCCAGACCGCCGCGAGGCTGCGGCGCTGCCAGTCTTGTCGTACTGCTTCAGACATTCAGGAAAACCTTCAAGCCAACCAAGAGGGCTTGCCCTTCGAAAGAAAACTCTGCACGCCCTCGCGCCCTTCGGCGCTGGCGCGGATGTCGGCGATGCGGCGCGCGGTGTCGTCGCGCAGCGTCGCGGTGATCGGGGCATGGGCCACGTCCTGGACGAGGCGCTTGCAGGCGCGCACGGCCGCCGGCCCGTTGGCCAGCAACGCGGCGACGAGCGCGTCCACCTTCGCGTCCAGCGCCTCGGGATCGGCGGCCAGTTCGTGGACCAGGCCCAGGCGATGCGCCTCGGCCGCGCTGAAGCGCTCGGCCGTCACGAAGTAGCGGCGCGAGGCCTGCTCGCCGAGCGCGCGCACGACGTAGGGCCCGATCGTCGCGGGCAGGAGGCCGAGCTTGGCCTCGGACAGGCAGAAGCCCGCCGACTCCGCCGCGACGACGATGTCGCAGACCGACACCAGCCCGACGCCGCCGGCGTAGACGTCGCCCTGCACGCGCGCGATCACCGGCACCGGGCAGCTGTAGAGCGTCCACAGCATCTGGGCCAGGCGCGCGGCGTCGGCATGGTTCTCGTCCCAGCTGTAGCCGGCCATCGCCTTCATCCAGTTCAGGTCGGCCCCGGCGCAGAAGGCCTTGCCCTCGGCGGCCAGCACGATCGCGCGCAGCGACGGGTCCTGGCCGAGCGCCTCGAACACCGCGGTGAGCTCGCCGATGACCGTGTCATTGAAGGCGTTGCGGACGTCGGGGCGGTTGAGCGTGACGCGGGCGACCGCCTCGGCCGGACCGGTGCGTTCGACGCGCAGCGTCGTGGGGAGGAAGTCGTTCGTGGTCATGGTTGGCTCCAGACGATCGTCCGGTTGACGGCGTAGAGGCGGCAGCGCTCCTCGCCGTCGGTGAACTGGTCGCACAGCGCGAGCGCGCGCGACTGGGCGTCGTCGCCGTAGGCGTAGCCCCAGCGCGAGCCGTTCGTGGCGAAGGCGCGCGGTTCCTGCGCGGCGAGGAACTTGCGATAGCCGGCCGCGAGCCGGCTCGCCGGCAGGCCCTGGACCTCGTCCGTCACGGGGAGCCCGCCGACCGGCGGCGGCAGCGCGCCGGGAATGGGAAAGCCGAGCGGCTTCAGGAAGGCGTCGACGACCGGCTGCCAGAGGTCGTTGCCCCGCGCGAACAGCTGGTGGCCGTCCTCGCCGAAGGCCGGCATCTCGCGCGTCTGCACCAGGCCGCCCGCCTCGCGGTAGGCCTCGGCCCAGCGGCGCTGATGCTGCGGCGCGAAAAAGCGGTCGTTCTCGGTGAAGACCCACAGGGTCGGCACCGGTTGGCCGTCCGCGGCGGCACGCCGGCCGAAGTCGGCAAAGCGGCGCCGCAGCTCGTCGGGCCGGCAAGGCTCGCCCGCGCGCGTGTCGGGGTTGCCGCCGTGGCCGCCGGCGAAGTCGATCGCCGCGACGACGCCGGGCAGCCGTTCGCCGGTCGTCGCCAGGGTCGCGAAACCGCCCAGCGACTGGCCGATCAGCACGACGCGCTTCGCGTCGATGTCGGCGGTGGATTGCAGGTGTCGCACGACGGCCGACAGCTCGGCGGCCGCGGCCTCCGCCGCCGACGCGTAGCGCGGCGCGTCGCAGCGGACGCTGGCTTCCGGATCGCCCACCGCCGCGAGCTCGCCGTAGCCGATGCGCGTCGGCACCGCCACCGCGAAGCCCTTGCGGACGAAGTAGCGGGCCGCGGCCTCCAGCCGCTGGCGCGGCATGGCCGCGCGTTTCGCTTCCTGCGGCGGACGCCCGTGGCTGATCACGGCCAGGGGAAACGGCCCGGGACCCGGCGGACGGAAGGTGGTCACGATGAGGTCCGCGTCCAGTTGGCGACCGAGGTGGTTCTCGACCGACACCGGCACGCGGATCACTGCCTCGCGGATGTCGTTGGCCAGCCGGACGGGCGCCGCGGGCTGCGCGTCGCCGGTGGTCGTGTCCTCCGCGCGCGCGGCGACGCCGGTCAGGCCCAGGAAGGCGCCCAGGCAGAGCGCCGCGAGGCGGGAGGCCGTGCGGTTCGAGCCGCTCATGCCGCTCATGCCGTTCATGCGGCCCCTGCAGCTCATGCGGCTCATGCGCGCACCTCCGTGCCCAGCGCCTTGCGCATCAGCACGCTGCGATAGGTCTTCCCGGCCCACTGCACGTCGCCGATCAGCGCGTAGCCGCGGCGCTCATAGCGGCGGCGCAGCGCCTCGGCGGGCACGGCCGTGTCCAGCGCCACATGCGCATAGCCCTGCGCGAGCGCCCAGGCTTCCGCGACGTCCATCAGCCGCTCGCCGACGCCCTGCCCCCGGCATGACGGATGCACCGCGAGCTGGGCCAGGATGGCGGTGTCCGCCTGCGTGTAGCACGCGGGCACGGGGTCGCCGAGGTAGCGGCCGTCGGGCTGCTTCGGCGGCGCGACGGTGACCGTGCCCACCAGTTCCCCGGTCGTGCTCAGCGCGACGAAGGCCTGCCCGCTCGCCACGCGCTCGCGCGTCGTCTGGACGCTCTGATCCACGGCGGTGAAGTTCCAGCCCTGCGCCGCCAGCGACGCGTAGGACGCGTGCAGCAGCGCGGTCAGGGCCTCGATGGAATCATCGGCGGCGAGAGGACGCAGGGTCAGGTCGTTCATCGTCGGAGCGGTCATGCGCGGGGGAGCGGAGGTCGGCACCTTACATCCGGAACACGCCGAACTTCGTCTCGGGGATCTCGGCGTTCAGCGCGGCGGACAGACCCAGCGCCAGCACGCGGCGCGTGTCGGCCGGGTCGATGACGCCGTCGTCCCACAGCCGGGCGCTGGCGTAGTACGGATGGCCCTGGTCCTCGTACTGCTGGCGGATCGGCGCCTTGAAGGCTTCTTCCTCGTCCGCGGACCACTGGCCGCCCTTGCCCTCGATGCCGTCGCGCTTGACCGTCGCCAGCACCGACGCGGCCTGCTCGCCGCCCATCACCGAGATGCGGGCGTTCGGCCACATCCACAGGAAGCGCGGCGAGTAGGCGCGGCCGCACATGCCGTAGTTCCCGGCGCCGAAGCTGCCGCCGATGATCACGGTGAACTTGGGCACCTGCGCGCAGGCAACGGCCGTCACCATCTTGGCGCCGGCGCGGGCGATGCCTTCGTTCTCGTACTTGCGGCCGACCATGAAGCCGGTGATGTTCTGCAGGAACACCAGCGGGATCTTGCGCTGGCAGCACAGCTCGATGAAGTGGGCGCCCTTGTTGGCGCTCTCGGCGAAGAGGATGCCGTTGTTGGCGACGATGCCCACCGGCATGCCTTCGATGTGCGCGAAGCCGCAGACCAGCGTGTTGCCGTAGCGGGCCTTGAATTCATCGAAGGCGCTGGCGTCGACGATGCGGGCGATGACCTCGCGCACGTCGAAGGGCTTGCGCGTGTCGGTGGGGATCACGCCATGCAGCTCGGCGGGATCGTAGGCGGGCGGCTGGGGCGCCTGCGTCAGCAGCTCGCCCCGCTTGCGCCAGTTCAGCCGCGCGACGGACTGCCGCGCGATCGCCAGCGCGTGGGTGTCGTTCTCGGCCAGGTGGTCGGCCACGCCGGACAGGCGCGTGTGCACGTCGCCGCCGCCCAGGTCCTCGGCGCTGACGACCTCGCCGGTGGCGGCCTTCACCAGGGGCGGACCGCCCAGGAAGATCGTGCCCTGGTTCTTGACGATGACGGTCTCGTCGCTCATCGCCGGCACGTAGGCGCCGCCGGCCGTGCAGGAGCCCATCACCACGGCGATCTGCGGGATGCCCTTGGCGGAGAGGTTGGCCTGGTTGAAGAAGATGCGGCCGAAATGGTCGCGGTCCGGGAAGACCTCGTCCTGGTTGGGCAGGTTGGCGCCGCCGCTGTCCACGAGGTAGATGCAGGGCAGGCGGTTCTGGTCGGCGATCTCCTGCGCGCGCAGGTGCTTCTTGACGGTGATCGGGTAGTAGGTGCCGCCCTTGACGGTCGCGTCGTTGCAGACGATCACGCACTCGATGCCGGACACCCGGCCGATGCCCGCGATCACGCCGCCGCCCGGGGCGGCGTTGTCATACATGTCCAGGCCCGCCAGCGGGGCCAGCTCCAGGAAGGGCGTGCCCGGGTCCAGCAGCATCTCCACGCGGTCCCGCGGCAGCAGCTTGCCGCGCCCGACGTGCTTGGCGCGCGCGGCCTCGCCGCCGCCCTCGGCGATCTTCGCCAGCCGGGCGTTGAGGTCGTCGATCAGGCCGCGCATGGCGTCCGCGTTGGCCTTGAAGTCGGCCGAGCGGGCGTTGAGCTTGGTGGACAGCTGGGGCATGGGTCTGGGTCTCCGGTCGGGGGACGGTCGTCGTCCGTCTTATGAGCCGCGCTCAATTCGGTGCGGAAGCGCTGGCTGAAGGCGCGATTCCGGGATCGCCGGAGAGGCGCAAGGCGCGAAGCATAAGCCAGATGGCGAACGATTCCAAGCCGGACCATTGCCGCCAATGCCCCGACTTGAGCCCGGCTCAATAAACCCGCAGAATGCGTTCCTCATGAGCCCCGCACCGATGTCCCGGGAGGACACCCGCCTCGATCCGCCGTCCGCGGCCGCCCTGCCCGCGCAGCGCCGCTCGCCGGTGGGCGCGAAGGCCGAGCAGCGGGTGAAGGACATCCTGCGGGCGAGCCGGGCGGTGTTCGCCGAGCGCGGCTACGAGCGCGCGACGACGACCGAGATCGCGCAGCGGCTGGGGATCTCCGAGGCGACGGTCTTCACCTACTTCCGCGGCAAGCGCGAGCTCTGCATGCGGGTGATCGGCGACTGGTACGACGAGATCATCGAGGCGATCGAATCGGGCCTGCCGCGCGGGCGGCCGATCCGGGACCAGCTGGAGTTCGTCGTCCACACCCACCTGCGGCTGTTCCTGATCCAGGGCACGGGGCTGTGCGAGCTGGTGCTGTCGGAAGGCCGCAAGCGCGACGCGCCGGTGGCGCGGGGCGAGGGCCAGGACTTCGGTGCCGCCTTCGTCGATCTGCAGCGCCGCTACACCGCGCCGCTGATGGACCTGCTGGCGCGCGGCCAGGCGCAGGGCGAGGTCCGGCAGGACATCCCGTTGCGGCTGCTGCGCTCGCTGGTGTTCGGGCCGATGGAGCACATGCTGTGGGAGGTGATCATCGCCGGCCGGCAGATCCAGGTGGACGCGGCGGCGCGCGATCTGGTCGCGCTGCTGTGGCCGGCGCTGCAGGCGCCGGACCAGGAGCTCAAGGCGCTGCGCCGATTGAAGGCGCGCGTGGCGGAAGCGCTGGACGGCGACGGCATGGACGCCGCTGACGGCAAGTCCTGACCCTCAGCGCATCGCGCTACGGCGCGCAAGACCTGGGAAGGTCAAAAGATCAGCAGTTGAGGTCATGGCTCGACGACCCCTGTTCGGGAACGATGACGGCTCCGACTTTCGAGTCATTCCCTGGAGACCGACAACGTGAACCACGACATCGATCCCACAGCTCAAGAGCTGCTGGGCACCGGCCATGCGCCGATGCAGATCCCTCCACCCTCCGCCCCCGGCCAATACGCGCCGCGCATCAGCGAGGACAACTTTGATCAGGACGCCTGGGACGAGTGGTACCGGGAGCAGATTCGCCTGTCGATCGAGGACCCGCGACCCAGCATCCCTCATGAAGACGTCCTCGACTGGATGGAACGCAAGCTTCAATCGATAAGGAGCCGCCATGCTCAATCCTGCAACGCTTGAATGGCGCCCCCGAGCCCTGCTTCGCTTCGACCTCCTGATCGACGGGATCGGTCAGCACAACGCAATGGCCGCAGACGACTTTGCTCGGCTGGTCACCAAGAAGATTGGCCTGGCCTCGCGGTTCCCGATGCTGTACCGAGCCTCCTCTCGTGTGAGCGGTACACGAGAGATCGTGGTGACGCCCAACTACTTCGTGCCGTATCGAGTCACCTCCGAAGCGATCGAGGTGCTGGATATCGTCCATACGCGACAGAACTGGCCGGACCCCTCAGCCTCTGCACTGGCAAGCTGATTCCCAGCGAAAGGGCGACCGCATGCGGTCGCCCTTTC
>CBIHMU010000055.1:0-39157 GCA_966211105.1 uncultured Burkholderiales bacterium | reverse complement strand
GCGTTTGCTGTGTCGATGGAGTCAGTGTCGTCATCGACCCGGCTGCTTGCGAGCGCCAAGAGACGGAGTTGCGCAACGACGGCGTGAACTGCATCAGCGGCGGACAAGCGGAAAGCGCCATCAGGCGCTTTCAACGAGAACGCCGCCAGGACCCGCGTCCTGACGGCGTCGAGGCGTCGCTCGTCGCTGGGGGCTCAGCGGGCGGACACGCCTTCAGTGACGGCGCCCTTGCCCTCCTTGGCGGCGAAGCGCTGCACCAGTTCGGCGTACTTCGGTGACGACTTCAGCGCCGCGTAGCGGGCTTCGGCCTGGTTGCGCTGCGTGGCGTTCAGCGCGAAGTCCTCGGTGCGGTCCACGGCGGCCAGGCCGGATTCACGGTAGATCTGCAGATCAGCCAGCACCTCAGCGCGGCTCTTCTGGGTCTGCGTGATCGGGTCGATGTGGCTGAGCAACAATCCGGCCGCTCGCAGCCAGCAGACGCCAGAAAGCACAACGCCCGGCACGGGCCGGGCGTTGGGGGGCGGCAGAGGCGGTGTCAGCCGGAGGCTCGCTCCATCGATACAGCGCAACCGTCAGGGCTTACTGGGCCGAGGCGGTCTGGACGGCGTCAGCCGACGTGTCGCGACGGCCGGTGATGTAGACGGTGGGCAGTTGCTCGCGCTTGGCGGTGATGACCACCGGGTCGAGCGTGACGATCGAGGCGCGCGTCTCGCGCTGGCCTTCTGCGTGGGCAATGCCCAGGCCCAGCACCACAGCGGCCACGGCGCCGAAGAGGACAGCCTTGACGGTGGTGTTGGTAGCGGAAGAAATCTGAAGGCGGGCGGTGTGGGTCATGTCGTTCTCCTGAAGCGGTTTGCTGTGTCGATGGAGTCAGTGTCGTCATCGGCCCGGCTGCTTGCGAGCGTCAGGAGACGAAGCTGCGCGGCGGCGGCGTGAACTGCATCAGCGGCGGACAAACGGAAAGCGCCATCGGGCGCGCTCAATGAGAAACGCCGCCAGGACTTGCGTCCGGGCGGCGCTGCAGGGGCTGGATCGGGGCTCAGCGGGCGGACACGCCTTCGGTGACCGCGCCCTTGCCATCCTTGGCGGCGAAGCGTTGAACCAGGGCGGCGTACTTCGGCGAGGCCTTCAGCTCGGCGTAGCGGGCTTCCGCCTTGGCGCGCTGGTTCAGTTCCAGCGAGCTGTCTTCCGTGCGGTCGACAGCGGCCAAGCCGGACTCGCGATAGATCTCCAGGTCAGCGAGCACTTCGGCGCGGCTCTTCTGGCTTTGCGTGATCGGATCGAGGTGGCTGTAGCTCTGCGCGAAGGCCGGCACGGCAGCGGCGGACAGAGCGATCAGGGCGGTGGCGATCAGGGTCTTGGCGGTCATGATGGTGTCCTTTGAGAGCGCGTTGGATCGGGTTTCTGGGGTCTTGGGCCGGCTTCGTTTGCCGATGACTGAAGGTTAGGTGCGGCCTCCGTTTGGATAAACGGCCCGCGTCGCAATGGGCCGTTGTGATCGCCGCAACAATCGCCGACGCGCCGCACAAAGCAAGACGCCCGGCATGAGCCGGGCGTCTTGCATGGGAGCGAACCGAAGGGCGTCAGTCCGTGGATCGCTCCACCGATACAGCGCGACCTGGGACGTTCACTCGGCCGAGGCGACTTGCGTGTCGACCACGTCGGCGCTGCGACGGCCAGTGATGTAGACGGTCGGCAATTGCTCGCGCTTGACGGTGATCACCACCGGATCCAGCGTGACGATCGAGGCGCGCATCTCGCGCTGACCTTGTGCATGAGCGATCCCGAGGCCCAGGGCCAGCGCCGCGATGGCACCGAAGGCGACGGCCTTGACGGTGGTGCTGGTGGCGGAAGTGATGCTGAGGCGGGTGGCGTTCATGTCGTTCTCCTGAAGGCGTTTGCTGTGTCGATGGAGTCAGTGTCGTCATCGATCCGCCTGCTCGCGAGCCTCAGGAGACGAAGCCGCGCGGCGGCGGCGTGAACTGCATTTGCGGCGGACAAACGGAAAGCGCCTTCAAGCGCTCTCAATGGAAAACGCCGCCGGGACTTACGTCCGGGCGGCGCTGCGAGGGCCGGATCGGAATCAGCGGGCCGACACGCCTTCGGTGACGGCGCCCCTGCCTTCCTTGGCGGCGAAGCGCTGCACCAGGGCGGCGTACTTCGGCGAAGCCTTCAGCTCTGCGTAGCGGGCTTCCGCCTGGGCGCGTTGGCTGGCGTTCAACGTGAAGTCTTCCGTACGGTCAGCGGCGGCCAGGCCAGACTCGCGGTAGATCTCCAGGTCGGCCAGCACTTCGGCGCGGCTCTTCTGGCTTTGCGTGATCGGGTCGAGGTGGCTGTAGCTCTGCGCGAAGGCCGGCACGGCGGCGGCGGACAGGGCGATCAGGGCGGTAGCGATCAGGGTCTTGGCGGTCATGATGGTTTCCTTTGAGAGCGCGTTGGATCGGGGTGTCTGGGGTCTTGGGCAGGCTTCGTTTGCCGATGACTGAAGGTTAGGTGCGAGCCCTGTCTGGATAAACGGCCCGCGTCGCAATGGGCCGTTGTGATCGCCGCAACAATCGCCGACGCGCCGCACAAAGCAAGACGCCCGGCATGAGCCGGGCGTCTTGCATGGGAGCGAACCGAAGGGCGTCAGTCCGTGGATCGCTCCACCGATACAGCGCGACCTGGGACGTTCACTCGGCCGAGGCGACTTGCGTGTCGACCACGTCGGCGCTGCGACGGCCAGTGATGTAGACGGTCGGCAATTGCTCGCGCTTGACGGTGATCACCACCGGATCCAGCGTGACGATCGAGGCGCGCATCTCGCGCTGACCTTGTGCATGAGCGATCCCGAGGCCCAGGGCCAGCGCCGCGATGGCACCGAAGGCGACGGCCTTGACGGTGGTGCTGGTGGCGGAAGTGATGCTGAGGCGGGTGGCGTTCATGTCGATCTCCTGAAGGCGTTTGCTGTGTCGATGGAGTCAGTGTCGTCATCGACCCGGCTGCTTGCGAGCGTCAGGAGACGAAGCTGCGCCGCGACGGCGTGAACTGCATGGGCGGCGGACAAACGGGAGCCGCCATCGGCGCGCGGCCGGCCTGTCCGGCGCTGCGGGCAACGGTGCTCGACTAGAATCACCCCCACTCGCCGGCCAGCCCGGCGGGTTTCGCTAGGGGTGCTGCGCCATCGATCCGTCGACGGCGCGGCTGAGAAAGTCCCTTTGAACCTGATTGAGGTAATCCTCGCGCAGGGAAGCATGCCTTCGACACACCTCGTGTCCCGCACGCCGCCTTCTCATCGGCGTGTCCGGTTTGCCGACCTGCCATCGCATTTCTGGCTTCGGCACATCGATGGCAACTTCGTCCGCTCTGAATTCCTTCCCGCTGCATCGGCTCGCGATCGCGCTGATCGCCGCCGGCGTCTCGGTCCATGCCGCCGCACAGTCGACGACGCCGACCGACTCGCCGGCCAACGCATCGCCCAACGCGCAAACCACCTCCCCCGCCCTGCCCAGCGTCGTCGTCAAGGGCAAGTCCGACGCGCCCGTGATGGCCGGCGGCTTCGGCGACACGCCCGTCGCCAAACTCCCGATCCAGGCGAGCCTTGTCAGCGCCGAGCAGCTCACCGATCGCGGGCTGTCCAACCTCGCCGGGTTGACGCTGCTCGACGCGAGCGTGGGCGACTCGTACAACTCGGCCGGCTACGTCTCCTATCTGAAGATCCGCGGCTACGACCTCGACAACCGCTTCAACTACCGCCGCGACGGCCTGCCGATCAACGCCGAGACCGCCCTGTCGCTGGCCAACAAGAGCAGCCTCGAGGTCATCAAGGGCACGACCGGCATCCAGGCCGGTACCAGCGCGCCGGGCGGCCTGGTCAACCTCGTCGTGAAGCGCCCGACGGTGGAGCTCACCAGCGTGCGCCTGGGCGTCAGCGAGCGCGGCACCGTCGAGTCCGCCATGGACTGGAGCCGCCGCTTCGGCGACGGTCACGGCAACGACAAGGCCTTCGGCCTGCGCGTCAACATCGAGGCCGCCAAGCTGCGCCCTGAATTGCGCGATGCCGACGGCCACCGCTGGATGATGGCCGTCGCCGGCGACTGGCGCGTCACGCGCGACACGCTGGTCGAAGCGGAGGTCGAGATCAGCCGCCAGTCCCAGCCGAGCCAGCCGGGCTTCAGCCTGCTCGGCGACAAGCTGCCCGACGCGAAGGGCATCGATCCGCGCATCAACCTGAACAACCAGTCGTGGAGCCAGCCGGTGGTCTTCGAAGGCCGCACCGCCTCGCTGCGCGTGCAGCATCAGCTGAACGCCGACTGGAAGCTGCAGGCGCACGCGGCGATCCAGCGTCTGGTGAACGACGACCGCCTCGCGTATCCCTTCGGCTGCACCGCGGGCGACGGGACCTATTACCCGAGCACCTACTGCCCCGACGGCACTTTCGATCAATACGACTTCCGCAGCGACAACGAGCATCGCAACAGCGATGCGCTCGACCTGTCGGCGCAAGGCAAGCTGAATTTCTTCGGCGTCGAGCATCAGGTGTCGACGGGCGTGCTGTTCTCGCGCTACAAGAGCCGGCTGCAGGGTCAGGCCTACAACTGGGCGGGCACGGGCAACATCGACGGCACGCTGCCCACGGTGGCCGACCCGACGCTGGGTTCGACCAACACGGACCGCACCGAGCGCAGCACCGAGTTCTACTTCCGCGACGCGATGCAGTTCAGCGCGCAATGGCAAGGCTGGCTGGGTGTGCGGCACACCCGTCTGGATCGCGGGTCGTTCAAGGTGAACGTGCCCGCGGGCGGAAGCGACGAAGCGACGAGCTATCGCCAGTCGGTCACGACGCCGTGGCTGGGCGTGAGCTACGCGATCGACCCGCAACTGCTGGCGTATGCGAGCTGGGGCGAAGGCGTGGAGTCGGCAGTGGCGCCGCAGTTGCCGATCTACGCGAACGCCGGCCTGGCGCTGCCGGCCATCCGCAGCAAGCAGTGGGAGATCGGTCTGAAGTCGGGCAGCCGCACGGTGGACTGGTCGATCAACTATTTCGACATCAGTAAGCCGGCGACGAACGATGTGCCGGTGAAGGTGAATGGCGCGGACAAGCTCGAGAGCCGCATCGACGGCGAGCAGAACCACCGCGGTGTGGAAGCGCAGGCCGACCTGAAGTGGACGGGCGGCGGCCTGATGGCGAGCGCGATGAAACTGCGCGCGCGCCGCGACGGCAGCGCGGATGCGTCGCTCAACGGCCTCAAGCCCACGAACGTACCGGAGACGGTGCTGAAGCTGCAGGCGCGGCACGGCGCCGGTGTGCCGGGGCTGGAGCTCTTGGCGGGCGTGGTTTACGAAGGCAAGCGGATGGTGGTGCCGGACAACTCGGTGGCGATCCCGAGCTGGACCCGCCTGGACCTGGGCGCGCGCTACGAGCAGAACGTCGGGCGGCAACTGCTGATCTGGCGCGTCGGCGTGGACAACGCGACGAACCGACGTGCGTGGCGCGAGTCGCCTTACCAGTACGGCCACGTCTACCTGTACCCGCTCGCCAATCGCACATGGCGTGCGTCGGTGGAGTGGGTCTTGTGAGGGTCTGATTTTTCTGTGTATACTCTTAGGCTCTGATCCCCGATAGCTCAGTCGGTAGAGCGCCGGACTGTTAATCCGTAGGTCCCTGGTTCGAGCCCAGGTCGGGGAGCCAAGATCAGAAAACGAAGGTCTTCGGACCTTCGTTCTTTTTCAGCCGGTGTCCGACCGAAGACGCTGGCCCAAGAATTCAGATCGATTGGATCTGAGCAGACTTTTCCTCGATAGCTCAGTCGGTAGAGCGCCGGACTGTTAATCCGTAGGTCCCTGGTTCGAGCCCAGGTCGAGGAGCCAAAATTGAAGCCCCATTCGCGCAAGCGAGTGGGGCTTTTTCTTTGCACGCGAGAGCGCCCTCGATCACAAGCGCAGCGCGTTGCGATCGGTTGCCCGCCGTCTGTCAACACATGGCGGGCCTGACGCGTTCAACGGGATTCTGGGAGACCTCCAATGAAGAAGATCGTTCCGTTCGTCGCCGGACTGCTGCTCGGCACGATGGTCGCCACTGGCGCTCATGCTCAGGTCTGGAAATGCACCGTCGACGGCAAGACCCATTACTCCGACCAGCCCTGTACGGCCAAGGGCGAGCAGATGAAGCCGCAGTCGCTGCAGAGCAATGTCATCGACACCTCCGCGGACCGCGCTGCGGCGGAGCGATCGAGAGCGGCTACTGAGCAGCAGCAAGCCAACGCCGCTCCGCCCTCCGCGCAGACTGCCCCGTCCAACTACTGCCCCTCCGACCGCGACATCACCGCGATGGAGACCAAGGCCAGTTCCATCTCGCTGAGCGCCGACGCCAAGCGCTTCGTCCAGGACGAGATCCGCCGCGCGCGCCAGTGCCAGAAGGGCCAGGGCAACTACACCGCCGCGGACTGGAACGTGAGCAAGCAGGCGGTCGACGCGCAGAGCAGCCTGACCGGGGGCGCCGACGCGCGCCGACGCGCTGAGGCGATGCACAGCGCCGCCAACGCCAACGAGGGCGACCGCATCGCGCGCCAGCGCGAGACCGACGATCGCAACGCCCAGCGCCGACTCAACCAGCAACAACCGCTGCGCGATCGCTGACGACAATCAGCGCTCATGTCGCTTGTCGCCCGCCTCACCCTCGCGTTCTTCTGCATTCTTTTCGCAGCGATGCTCGCGGCTTGGGCGAGCGACGCCGAGCGCCGCTCGCTGATCGACTGGATTCCGGCCGGGTTGTGCTCGGTGATCGCCCTGATGTGCTTCGTGAAGGGCCGTCTCTTCCATTTCCTCGGCGGGATGCTCGCAGCGAGCGTGCTCGCCGCTGGACTCTGGTACCTGCTCAGCCTCCTGACTGACGGGCTTCACAACCTCACCGCCGAATCGATCCTGGGCGCCCTGGGGTTCTTCGGCGCAACCGGGTGGGCCGCCGGGA
Source organism: uncultured Burkholderiales bacterium (assembly GCA_966211105.1). Lineage (GTDB taxonomy): Bacteria > Pseudomonadota > Gammaproteobacteria > Burkholderiales > Burkholderiaceae_C > Roseateles. The sequence goes on along the minus strand of CBIHMU010000055.1, from coordinate 32,208 downwards.
GCTACCTGCTCAGGACTCGCTTCGGATTCGTGGTCCCGCCAAAACGTATGCTCGAGCAACTCTCGGTGGAATTCGATCAAGTCCACGTGCGGGTCGTCGAGACTCAAGACGCTTCGGGCGATTGGAATCAGCAATTCGCCTGGGAGGACATCATTCGGGTGTGCTTCGTCGACGGCGGCGTCGACGATTCCGACTCTCTGTTCTTCACCCTGCGCGGACAGGAGAAGCCACGGGTCATCCCGACCGAGGCCAGCGGAGGCCCCGAGCTATTCGGCGCGGTGGTCGATCGTGGCCTGTTCCCCGAAGACGTGTGGCGCAAGGCCATCAGCGAGACGAGCGGCCGCACCCATTGCTGGCCTCCACACGACGAAGCCGCCGCCATGCACTGAAGGCAGCGGCTGCCGCTCAATGCGTCAGCCGACTCTTCCGCCAAGCCAGGTAGCTTCCCAACTCCGCGAACGGCAGGAAGCCTTCGGCCGCAACGCGCAGCGCCGGGTAAACCGGCGACAAGCGCTGCGCGATCGCTGAAGGTGTTGGACACTCCGCCAAACTCCAGGGAGAGGCAGAGTGGACACCACCGACATCCGCACCGAAGCCAAGGTCGCCGTCCTTGTCGACTGCGACAACACCACGCCGGAGATCCTTCAGCACGCCTTGAGCGTCGTCGCCCAGTTCGGGCGGGTGATCATCCGGCGCGGCTACGGCAATCACGAGACGCTTGCGAAGAAGTGGCAGGAGGCGCTTGTGCGCCTCGCCTTCACCCCGTGCCTGCAGTACCAGTACGCGGCGGGCAAGAACACGGCGGACATCGCGCTCGCGCTCGATGCCATCGAGGCACTCTTCGATCGGCGCGCCGATACCTTCTGCATCGTCACCAGCGATTCCGACTTCGCCTATCTCTGCCGGAAGCTGAGGGAGCGCGGATCGACGTTGCTCATCGTGGGCGAGGCAAAGACGCCAGCGGCTTTGCGCAACGCGAGCGATCAATTCTTCCAGTGGACGCCTCCCGAGGTGATCGCACCGGCGATTGTCGAGCCCACATCGACCGAGCCCGTCTCTGCCAAACCAGCAGCCCCGGCACCGGCGCCCAAGCCGAAGCAGCGCCCGAAGGCGCTGGTCAACGCAGTGAAGCTGATGGCCGCCGACACCTCCGACGGCCGCGTCCATGTCGGAACGCTCGGCTCCTATCTGCGCCGCACTGACCCGGGCTTCTCACCGCAGACATTCGGACATTCGGGACTGGTCAGCATGCTGAAGACCTACGACTTGCTGAACGTACGTCAAGAACCGGGCGGCCACTGGACCGTCGCGCTCGCCGCCGGCAACAACGCGGCGTGACCAGACGGAGCCCGGCTGCCGCTCAATGCGTCAGCCGACTCTTCCGCCAAGCCAGGTAGCTCCCCAGCTCCGCGAACGGCAGGAAGCCTTCGTCATCGGGCTCCGCCGGCACGTCGCAGACCTCCACCAGATCGACGTCCGTCGCGGCCGCCTTCTCGCCGAGCGCCGTATCCAGCATCAGCAGCAGCCCGTTGGCGAAGTCCTCTTCCTGATCGTCGTTGAACCCCTGCACCGCAACGCGCAAACCCAGCACGTCGGGCGCGTCAGGATCAACCATCGGCTCGAACCAGATGTCCTGGGGATCCAGCTCCAGGCCCCGATAACCGATGCTGAAGCCGAACCCCATCGCCGGCTTCAAGGCCACCGGGATCCATCCCGGCAGCTCCGGCGCGACGGAGACCATGGCCTCGACCAGCGGGAACAGCGCCCACTCGCCTTGCGCGGTGATCACCAGCTCGCGGTCCTCGTCGCCGGGCGCCGAGACCTCGAACCACAAGCCTTCGTTCACCCCTTGAAGATGCGCCAGGAGTTCATCCCAGAATGGATCGTCGGGCGATTCCAAGGTGTTCAGCGCTGACTGGTGCGACGCCAGCCACGCCCAGAAGGCGCTGATCTTTTGAGGGTCGAGGTCGACGTCGTGGGGGTCTTGCATGCGAGGCTCCAATCCGTGCGATTGTCCGTCGGCCAGCGCCCGGCACCGTCGACCCGTGAAGGTCCTCGCGTCAACGTCCCTGCGACAGCAGCCCCCGCCACCGTCCCCAGTCCTTCGTGATCGGCGGCAGCGCCAGCACGAACAGCACCGCCGCCAGCGGCACCACGAAGACGAACCCCAGGTACTTGAAGCCGAGCGCACCCACGCACCCGCCGACCACGAACGCCGCCAGCAGCCCGCCCGCACGCTTCGCCCGCTGCCGGTCATGCCGCACCGCCGCGCGTGTCGCCGGCGGCTGACGGTTCCAATACAGCATCTTCCCGAGTTCCATCCCGAGGTCGGTGATGTTGCCCGTCATGTGCGTGGTGCGGATGCTGCCGCCCGAGGTCTTCGATCCCACCGCGTTCTGCAGCCCCATGATGAAAGCCAGCAGCAGCACCGTCAGCGGCACCGCGAACGGCGTGTGCCAGGTCAGCGTGATCGCGCCCATCAGTCCGAACGGGAACAGCAGCGCCGCCTCCAGCATCAGCGGCAGCGCATAGACGCTGCGCAGGCCGTGCTGCCTCGCCCAGTTCACCAGCACCGCGCACACCGCCGCGCCGGCCACGAAGGCCAGGATCGCCCCCAGGGCGTTCAGCACCAGCGTCCCCTGCCCCATCACCGCGCCGTCCGCCAGCTGCGACGCGAAGCCCGTCATGTGCGAGGTGTAGCGCTGCAGGACCAGGAACCCGCCCGCGTTCACCGCCCCCGCGTTGAACGCGAGCAGCAGGCCCAACGCCTGGTTCGTGGACGGCGCGCGATGGCGGCTCGTCAGGTGCAGCAGTCGCCTCACGGCGCCTCCCGATGTCGATGGCAGTGCGGCTGATGATACGGGCGCCCCCGCCAAGCCCTGGCGGGCGCGGCGGCGTCGGTGCGGGCGACGCTCAGTAGATCGTCGGCTGCCCGTCCAGCTTCGCGCCGTACTTCGTCAGCGTCTTGTGCAGACGCCCGAAGTCGATCGGCTTGACGAAGTACTCGTCGAAGATCAGATCCTCGTACACCTCGAAATCGGTGTTCAACGGCGTGCCGCTGACCGCGATCGCAATAAGCGCCGGCAGGCTCACCTTCAGCCGCCCCGCCAGATGCCGGCCGTCGGCGTCCGGCATGTCGATGTCGGTGATCAGCAGGTCCGGTTCCCACTTCAGCCCGATGCCGATCGCCTCCAGCCCGTTGCGCGCGACCCGCAGTTCGAAGTTGTAGACCGTGAGCAACTCGCGCAGGAGATCCAGCGAATCCGGCTGGTCGTCGGCGACCAGGACCTTGAGGCGTTCCGACATGGCGTGGCAGGAATGACAGTTGGGGCGTCAGGAGCAAGCGGCGGGCCCGGGCGGCCACCGGCACGGCAACTGCGGCGCATTCTTCCATCGGACCCGCGCGGGAGTAGGATCGACCCCGTTCTTGAAAGCGCTTTCCCATGAAGAGAAAGAAGCCCCTCCTGTCGACGTCCAGCGAGGTCACGCTGGGCATGGTCGCCACCGCCAGGGGCGTATCGCCGAGCACCGTGTCGCGCGTACTCAGCGGCGCAGCGCAGGTGAGCTCGGACAAGGCCCAACGCGTCCGGCGCGCGATCGACGAACTGGGTTTCGTGCCCAACACCATCGCCCGCGCGCTCGCCGACGGCAGGACCTTCAACATCGGGCTGCTCGCGCAGTACTTCGAGAGCCCCTTCTACGCACTGATGCTGCGCGGCATCGAAGAAGTCCTGACGCCCGCGGGTTACGCGCTCGTCGTGGCGAGCGGGCACTGGCAGCCGGAGGAAGAGCAGCGCTGCATTGCCTCGCTGCGATCGCGGCGCGTGGACGGGATCATCGTGCTCACCGGCGGCTTGAGCGACGGATTCCTCGCGGCGCTTGCGCGGGAGCTGCCGGTCGTGGTGACCGGCCGCTCGCTCCAAGCGGACGGTTTGCACGCCTTGAAGACGGACGACCTGGAAGGTGCGCGCGTCGCGACGCGGCACCTGATCGAGCGCGGCCACACGCGCATCGCCTTCATCGGCGGCGATCCTGCGCACGCGGATTCGTCGGAGCGCGAGCGCGGCTACCGCGCGGCGTTCGAGGCAGCGGGCCTTCCCGTCGACGACGCGCTGATCGGCAACGGCGACTATCGCGAGGTCGGCGGCGCCGCGGCGATCACACGACTGCTCGACCAGGGCCGGCAGTTCACGGCCGTCTTCGCGGCCAACGACCAGATGGCGGCCGGCGCCGCGCGCGTTCTGCACAGCCGCGGCTTCCGCGTGCCGGAAGACATCTCGCTCGTCGGCTACGACGATCTCCTGAACACCGCGCATGCGAGCCCGCCGCGCACGACGGTCGATGTCCACATCGCCGAACTCGGCCGGCGCGCGGCATCGGCGATGCTGGATCTGCTGCGGACCGGCGGATCGACGATCGAGCCGCCACCACCGCAGTTGATCGTGCGGGAATCGACGCGGCGGCTGCAGCCGGCGGCGGCAGCCGCCTGGTGATCGGCAGGCCCCTGGTGATCCGCCGCCTGCGGGCTCGGCGCGCCGACCACCGGAGCATGAACTGACCCCTTCCGACCTTGCTTTTCGTCAACTGCCCGTCACAAATCCTCGGCAGAATGCAAGGCATCCGAGACAACAACCGGCTGCATCACTGGGCAGAGCGCTGGAACCCGTCACCAGCGTCGCGGATACCCTTTTCAGAAACGAAGCCACCCGATGGGTGGCTTCTTTCATTCCGGGTTCGGGGTTTTCCCCGCCCCTGCGTCGCGCCCGCCCATCACCTTGGGTAAAGAACTTTGAAAGTCCGCGCCCGCCTCCGTCACGAAACGTACAGCGTGCGATCCTTTCGCCCAATCCGCGACGAATCGCCCACGCCACCTCGCTCGCGGCACCACCACCACCCTGTTTCGCGCTTCCGTCCCAGCCATCGCCAGATCGGGCCGCGCTTGCTCCGCCATTGCCTTTTCGATGACAAGCACCCGCCGACCTGCCCTGCATCCGCTGTCCTTCGCCCTGATGCTGGGCCTGAGCGCCTCCGCCTGGTCGCAGACCACGCCTACCGCTCCCGCCGCCCCCGCCGCACCCGCTACGCCGCCCGCGAAGGCGCCGGCACCGACGCCTGAGCGCTCGCGCCCCGCGGCGCCGCCGCCCGCCAGGAACGCAGACAACCCCACGCAGCTCGACCGCGTCGAGATCCAGGGCACCTCGCGCGACGACGACCAGCGCCGCGCCGCCACCGCCTCGAAGATCGTCATCGGCCGCGAGGAGATCGAACGCTACGGCGATGCCACCATCGGCGAGGTGCTCAAGCGCCTGCCCGGCGTCACCACCGGCGGCCGCCCCGGCCGCGGCGGCGAGGTCCGCATGCGCGGCATGGGCGGCGGCTACACCCAGATCCTCGTCAACGGCGAACGCATGCCGCCGGGCTTCTCGCTCGACGAGCTGCCGCCCGAGCAGATCGAACGCATCGAGGTGATGCGCGCCCCGACCGCCGAGTTCGGCGCGCGCGCCATCGCCGGCACCATCAACGTCGTCCTGCGCGAGGCCCTCCAGCGCCGGCTCAACGAGGTCCGCCTGGCCGCCGCCTTCGAGCGCGACCACGTCACCCCGCACTTCAACTGGACCCGCAACGACAAGATCGGCGACAACGGCGACGCCTACAACTTCACCGTCAACGCGATGCAGCACAAGCGGCTGGACGACCTCGACTCGCAGTCGTTCACGCAGCGCTTCGACCCGGCCACCGGCGCGCCTCAGAGCCAGACCCTGCTCCAGACCCGCGGCCAGACCGCCGACGAGCGCAAGTCGCTCAACATGACCGGCCGCCTGCAGCTGCGCCTGGGCGGCGGCGACACCATCGCCCTGCAGCCCTTCGTGATGGTCAACCGCGGCAGCGGCGGCGGCAGCTCCCGGCAGACCCAGTCCGCGGTGCCGGACGAGAACGCCTTCGAACGCATCAAGTACGACACCGCCACCAACGACAGCAGCAGCCGCTCCGCGATGGCGCGCCTGAACCTGCAGTGGAACAAGCGCATCGACGAGCGCACCCGCATGGAAACGCGCCTGGGCGCCGGGCGCATGACGATGAACAGCAGCGCCCATCGCGAGGAAGACCTCGACGCCACGCCGGGCGTCTTCTACCGCACGCAGGACGACACGACCAGGAGCCGCGACACGCAGTGGAGCGTCAACCTCAAGCTCACCCACCAGATGGAGAACGAGCACAACCTCGTCGCCGGCGTCGAGGGTGAAGGCACCGAGCGCACCCAGACGCGCGGCTGCCACGAGGTCTTCGGCCGCACCATGAGCGGCAACCCCTGCGCCTTCCTCGCCGACTTCGGCGAGAACGTCAGCGCCTCCACGCGCCGCCTGGCGGTCTACGGACAGGACGAGTGGAGCGTCGGCAAGCAGTGGGGCTTCTACGCCGGCCTGCGCTGGGAAGGCATCCAGACCGACAGCACCAACAACCAGGGCCCGGTGAAGAACACCTCCAGCGTCCTCACCCCGCTGCTGCACGGCGTCTACAAGATCGACGAGAAGAGCCGCGAGCAGATCCGCGCCAGCCTCACCCGCAGCTACAAGGCGCCCAACCTCAACGACGTCATCGGCCGGCTCAGCATCAACAACCAGTTCACCTGCCAGCCGCCGGGCCTCCTCTGCGGCCCCAACCTGATCAACTACCCGGACCGCTTCGGCAACCCCGACCTCAAGCCGGAGATGGCCACGGGTGTCGAGATCGGTTACGAGAAATACCTTTCGAAGGGCGGCCTGCTCAGCGCGAATGTCTTCTACCGCCGCATCACCGACCTGATCCGCAGCCAGGCCGAACTCGAGACGGTGCCCTACGCCACCACGCCGCGCTGGGTCATCCGTCCGCGCAACATCGGCAATGCCAAGACCTACGGTGTCGAGCTCGAGGCCAAGTTCCGCCTCGACGAGTACTTCAGCGAGGCGATCCCGGTCAACGTGCGCAGCAACCTGTCGCTGTTCCACTCGGCCGTCGACGGCATCGTCGGCCCCGACAACAAGCTGGACCAGCAGCCGCGCTACACGGCCAACCTCGGCGCGGACTACCGCTTGCGCTCGGTGCCGCTGACCTTGGGCGCGTCGCTCAACTACACCCCCACGACCTTGCTGCAGCAGAGCGACCAGGTCCTCAACGACATCGACAAGAAGCGTGTCATCGATCTCTCCGCGATGTGGACCTTCTCGCCGACGGTGGCGGTGCGCGTCGCTGCCAGCAACCTGGTCCCGCTGACTTTCGGCAACGGCAGCATTGCCACGACGCCGGGCCGCGTTGTCACGAGCGAGAGCACCGGCCGCAGCTTCACCGTATGGACTGTTCGCCTCGAACTCAAGGTCTGACCCACCCGCCCCCATCGTCGCGCCCCTCGCTCCGAGTCAACGGAAGGCGGGCAGGGGGCGACGATTTTGTGAGCATGCGAACAGTATGAGGAGCCCCCTGCCCGCCTTCCGTTGACGAGCGACGTGAACCCCGGGCCGGACGCAAAAAAGGCTGCCCGTGAGGGCAGCCTGAAAGAAGCGGAGCAACGGGCCTCCGCGAGGGCGACGGGGCTGCAGGTGCCAGCCCCAAGGAGTCAACCTGTCAGCGGCCCACCCGGCCTTGCGCCTTGGCCTGGCCCGGGGTCTGATCCTGGGCCTGGTTCTGTGCCTGGTTCTGCATCTTGCCCGCGATCGCATGGCTGGCCGGCGACCACACGGTCGCGCCCACGCCCAGCAACAGCAGCACCAGCACGGTCCAGGTCAGCGGCGACGTCCGACGGCGCGCGATCGGCCGCGGCGGACGCGAGCCCATGCGCGCGGGGCGCAGCTGCGACGGCAGCTTGTATTCCTGCAGACGATGCACCCGCACGGCCTGTTTGCTGCCGTCACTCCTGGACACAACCTCGAAGCTCAGGCGCTCGCCTTCCCGAGGCGGCTGACCGTCCATGGGAAAGGCCGACACGTGCACGAACAGGGCATCACCGCCCTGCTCCGGCTTCAGCATCCCGTGGCCGCGCTCGGCGTACCAACTCTCCAACGTGCCATCGAATCGCATGATCTGAACCCCCATCGTGTAGAAACCCGGCGCGCCGCCGCGGGCTCGTGGCCTGCGCGTGGCGTCCTGGACCGGGCGCTTCTCTCTCTGTCTGCACGAAAAACCCGGCGCGAGGCCGGGCTGTTCCTGTTTGTGGGGGCATCCTGCCCAAGCCGGAACCAGGCCCGGCAACAGGCTGTAAACCGTGCAACTTCACACGGTTTCAGTTCTTCGATCCCGGCTTCAGGTACTTGTCCAGGAATTCGAGCACCTTCTGGTTGGCCTCGATCTGGTTCTTCTTCTTCGAGAACCCGTGGCCCTCGTCCTCGAAGACCACGTACTCGACCGGCACGCCGTTCTTCTTCACCGCCTCGACGATCTCGTCGCTCTCCGGCTTGATGACGCGCGGATCGTTCTTGCCCTGGATCACCAGCAGCGGCTTGCGGATCTCCTTGGCGTGGAAGAGCGGCGAGGTCGCGATCAGGAAGTCCTTGTCCTTCACCGGATCGCCGATCTCCAGGTACAGCGCCTTGCGGAAGCTCTCCCAGTACGGCGGGATGGACTCCAGGGTGCGCAGCCAGTTGGACACACCGAAGATGTCGACGCCGACCTTGAAGGCCTCCGGCCGGAAGGCCATCGCCGCCAGCGTCATGTAGCCGCCGTAGCTGCCGCCCATGATGCCGATGCGTTCGGGGTCGATGACGCCGGTCCCGGCCAGGTAGGTCTTGGCCTCGATGCAGTCCCACAGCGGCTCGCGGCCGTGCTTGCCGTCATCGGCGGTGAAGAAGGTCTTGCCATAACCGGAGCTGCCGCGGTTGTTGATGCCCAGCACCGCATAGCCGTGGTTGACCAGGTACTGCACCATCGCCGCGTAGCCGCGCGTGGTCTGGCCGCCGGGCCCGCCGTGCACCATCACGACGGCCGGCACCTTGTTCGTCGGCGACGCCTCCTTCGGCTCGTAGTAGACCGAGGGGATCACCATCCCGTCGAACGACCGGAAGCGCACGATGCGGCCCTCGACCAGCTCCTCCGGATCGATGTCCTTGGACAGCGTGCGCGTCAGCTGCTTCACCTGCTTCGTGCCGAAGTCGTAGACGTACAGGTTGCTCGGCGAACGGTCGCCGTTCAGGTAGAACGCCATGCGCTGGCTGGTCTTGGAGAAGGTCACCCCGCGGAGTTCGCCGCCGGGCAGCTTGGGCAGGGTCACCGGCTTGCCGTCGGCGGTCTGCACGATGCGCAGCTCCAGGCTGGCATCGGCGTTGACGCCGGTCACGCGATACCGGCCGTCGCGCGAATAGCTGCTGTAGACGATGTCCCAGTCCGCCTTCTCCAGGTCGCGCTTCTGGCCCGAGGCCAGGTCGTACGCGACCAGGCGCTGGAACTCGGAGCCCTCGTTCGAGAGGATCAGCAGCGTCTTCGATTCCGGATCGAAGTCCGTCGTGCTGAACGAGGCCACGCCCTGGTGCGGCGTCAGATGTTTCGTTTCCTTGCTCTGCGTGTCGTACAGGTAGACGTCCGAATCCGCCGTCGTGTTGGTCTTGCCCAGCGCCACCCAGCGGCCGTCGCCGCTGACGTCGAACACCGCGTTGCCGTCGTTGTTCTGGTAGATCAGCGTGCGCGCGTAGGTCCTGGCGTCGTAGCGGTAGACGTCGATGTAGCGGGCGTCGCGCTCGTTGGTCGTGACGAAGAACGCGTCGCCGTCGCGGCTCCAGCCGGTGAAGCCGGCCTTGACCTTGTCGCCGGGCGTCAGGTCGCGCTCGCTGCCGTCGAGCTCGCGCACGATCAGGTGGTTGTTCTCGTTGCCGCCCTGGTCGCGCGTGAACAGCACGCGGTCGTCGGTGCGGAAGTAGCTGACGGCGTAGTGGCTCTCCGTCGTGGACGTCGTCAGCGCCACCGGCGCGCCGCCGTCGACGGACTGGCTGTAGACGTTGAAGATCCCGGTCTCATTGCTGCTGAACAGGATGCGGCGCTCGTCCTGCGAGAACGAGGCCCCGCGGACCGAGGTCGTCGCCATGAACTGCTCGATCGTGTAGCGCTTGGCGGGCCGCGGCTGCGAAGCCTTGGCCGGCGCCTTGGCCGTGGCCGCCGTGGCGGGCGTCCGTGCGACCTTCTCGGTCGCGGCCTGTGCAGGGAGCGCGAGCGTCGTGGCGGCGGCCAGCGCCAGGCCAAGCGCGGTCCATGCCGCCTTCGGCGTGCCGTGCGGGGACAACTTCGTCATCGGGGATCTCCTCTCCTGATCGGTCCCGGGGACGTCCCGGGAAGCTCCGACTGTAGGCATGAGGGTCAGGATTTGACTATCCCGGGATCCACGCGCTGCGCCCTGCCGCGACAGGACGCAGGCAGGGGCGACGAACGGCGGGCCTCGGCGTTGTCAGGGCCGGCGGTAGCGCGGCACACCCGCCACGTAGCTCGCCACCAGATTGCGGTCGTCCGACAGCGTCATCCACGCGAAGGCGCGTTCATGCGGGTCGCGGGCCAGCGCCATGCGGGCCTCGGCGACCGGGCCGGCGGCCCAGTCCCAGATGCAGACGTCGGCCAGGGTCCTGGCGCCGAAGTGGCCCAGTTCGTCCGACAGCCCCAGCGCCTCGGCCGCGCCGAGCGTCGCCGCGTGCAGCCCGGCCCAGGCGGTCAGGCGCTGGCCGTTGAGCGCCTGGACCTTGTAACCGTCCGCCAGCGTGCGCTGCGCCGACAGCGAGGTCCCGCCGCCCACGTCGCTGGCGGCGCTCACGCGCACGCCCGCGGCGAGCGCGCCGGGCCAGTCGAACAGCCCGCTGCCCAGGAAGAGGTTGGACGACGGGCAGTGCGCGATGTGCGCGCCCGTGCGCGCGATCACGCGGCGGTCCTCGTCGTCCAGCCAGATGCCGTGCGCCAGCACCGCGCGCGGATGCAGCAGGCCGACGCGGTCGTAGACGTCGAGGTAACTGCGCGCCTCGGGGAAGAGCTTGGCGACCCACTCGACCTCGCCGCGGTTCTCCGCCACGTGGGTCTGCATGTAGAGGCTGGCATCGGCGCGGCACAGCGCGCCGGCCATCGCGAGCTGCTCCGGCGTGCTCGTCGGCGCGAAGCGCACCGTGACCGCGTAGGCCAGGCGTTCGCGGTGGTTGTGCTTTGCGATGAGGTCGAGGCAGTCGCGCTCCGCCTGCGCGACGTCGTCCCGCAGCGCCTCGGGCGCGTTGCGGTCCATCAGCACCTTGCCGGTGATCAGGCGCATGCCGCGCGCCGCGGCGGCGTCGAACAGCGCGTCGGCCGACACCTTGTGCACCGTCGGATAAACCACCGCCGAGGTCGTGCCGTGCGCCAGCAGCGCGTCGAGGAAACGGCCCGCGCCGATATGCGCGACCTCCGGATCCATGTAGCGCTGCTCCGCCGGGAAGGTGTAGGTGTTGAGCCAGTCCAGCAGCTCGGTGCCGTAGGACGCGATCACGTCCAGCTGCGGGCTGTGCACGTGCGTGTCGACGAAGCCCGGCAGGATCAGCCGGCCGCCGTGATCCTCGCGGACCCAGCCCTCGCCCGGATCCTCGGCTTGCGCGCCGACGATGCGGCCCTGCTCGATCAGCAGCCAATGGTCCGGACGGAAACGCACGGCGGGGTCGTCCACGCGCGCCCACTGCGGCGCGGCGGTGAAGTCCAGCAGGTCGCCCTTCAGGGCCAGGCGTGCGGGAGCGGCGGATCGGTCGGTGGTCATGCGTTCAGCGGAGGGGATTCGAAAGGAAGACTTCAGGGAGAGAGTCGGAAAGCAACGCGAGCGGCCCTACTTCACGAGCTCGCGCGCGACTTCGCGCACCTGCTCGCGCAGCCAGCGCAGCGGCGCGCTGTTGTGGCTGACGTCGTGCCACAGCTGGTAGTAGGTCATCGGTGGAAACGCCACCGGGCAGCGCAGCACCGTCACCGGCAAGGCATCCAGGTAGCGGTTGCAGAACAGCCGGCCGGTGGTGAGCACCAGCAAGCTGCGCGCCACCATCTGCGGCAGCTGCCCGAAGTGGGCGCAGCGCACCGCGATGCGGCGTTCCAGGCCCAGCGAGGTCAGGTGCTGCTCGATCACGCCCGGCTGGCCGCGGCTCAGCGGCATCGGCGCCAGGTGCTGGCAGTCGAGGTAGCGCTCCTGCGTCCAGGCGCGCGGCGCCATCCGCGCGGCGGGATGGTCCTGGCTGACCAGGCAGACGACCTCGTCCACCAGCAGCCGGCCCATGTGGAGCTCGCCGGGCGGCTCCAGCCAGTTGCCGATCACCAGGTCCACCTCGCCGCGGGCGAGCGAGGCGCGGTAGTCGAAGTCGGCGTTCAGCGGCTGCAGGTCGAGCTGCACGCCCGGCGCCAGCCGCTGCAGGTGCGCGACCAGCAGCGGCAGGAACAGCGGGTCGAGGTAGTCGCTGGCCGCGATGCGGAAACGCAGCTCGGCGGTCGCGGGATCGAAGCCCGACTTGCGCAGCCGCGCGCCGAAGAGCTCGTCCGCCTCGCGCAGCAGGCGTTCGGCGGGCGCGAGCAGTTCCAGCGCCGTCGCCGTCGGCGTCATGCCGGCGCCGCTGCGCACCAGCAGCGGATCGCCCGTCAGGGTGCGCAGACGCCGCAGCTGCGCGCTCAAGGCGGGCTGCGTGCTGCCGAGCCGCATGGCGGCCCTGGACACACTGCGCTCGGAAATCAAGGTATGCAGGACCCGCACCAGAAGGAGGTCGATCTTGTCGAAGTTCAGCGCTTCCGACATGGTCATTGGCATATAGAGGTCATAACACCCATCGTATAACCAGAGCGATGTCAGAGGAGTACCGTTCTGGCTGATTGCATCCGGCAGACCCGGAGCCCCCTCGCCCGCTTCTTGCTTGCCCGCCAGCGGTCCTTCCGGCCCGCCCAGCCTTGCTTCCGTCCATGACCGATCCCCGTCCGATCCGCTTCTTCCACCAGGGTCAGCTGCAGTCCGTGTCCGGGCTGCCGCCGACGACCACGGTGCTGCAGTACCTGCGCGAGCACGCCCGCTGCGCCGGCACCAAGGAGGGCTGCGCGGAAGGCGACTGCGGCGCCTGCACGGTGCTGGTCGGCGAACTGGACGCGGACGGCCGGGCCGTCGAACTGCGCAACGTCAACGCCTGCATCCAGTTCCTGCCGATGCTCGATGGCAAGGCGCTGCTGACGGTCGAGGACCTGGGCGACAGCGCCGACCTGAACCCGGTCCAGCAGGCGCTGGTCGACTGCCACGGCTCGCAATGCGGGTTCTGCACGCCGGGCTTCGCGATGACGATGCAGGCGATCTATGAGCGCCATCAGGCCAGCGGGACACGCCCGGAGCGCCAGGCGCTGGCCGACGACCTGTCCGGCAACCTGTGCCGCTGCACCGGCTACCGGCCGATCCTGGATGCGGGCGAGCGGATGTTCGACACGCCCGCGCGCACGATCGATCGCACGCCGATCGTCGAGGCGCTGCGGGTGCTGGCCGACGATCCGCCGCTCCACTACGAGGCGCTCTCTCGCGCTGGCGAGCCGCAGCGCGTCTTCGCGCCGCGCTCGCTCGACGAGTTCGCCGCGCTGCGCGAGTCGATGCCACAGGCGCGGCTCGTCGCCGGTGCGACCGACGTCGGCCTCTGGGTCAACAAGCAGCAGCGCGAGCTCGGCGATGTGATCCTCACGGGGCGCGTGGAGGAACTTCGACGCATCGACGCCGTAGCCGTAGCCGCGCAGCATGCCCTCGGCACGAGCGCCGCTGGCAGCAGCAACGGCGGTGGCGGCGGCACTGGCAACGGCGGCACCCTGCGCATCGGCGCGTCGGTGACGCTGGAGGACGCCTGGTCCGCGCTGACCGAACGCGTGCCCGCGCTGCGCGAGCTCTGGCTGCGCTTCGCGTCGCCGCCGGTGCGCCACGCCGGCACGCTGGGCGGCAACATCGCCAACGGCTCGCCGATCGGCGACGGTGCCCCGGCGCTGATCGCGCTGGGCGCGCGCATCGTGCTGCGCCGCGGCGCAACGCAGCGCACACTGCCGCTTGAGGCCTTCTATCTGGACTACATGAAGAACGCGCTCGAGCCCGGCGAGTTCGTCGAAGCGCTCGAGGTCCCCTCGCCACCGCCCGGCACGCGGCTGCGCGGCTACAAGCTCGCCAAGCGCTACGACAGCGACATCTCCGCCGTCTGCGCGGTGCTGAGCCTGCGGCTGGAGGACGGCGTCGTGCGCGATGCCCGCTTCGCGTTCGGCGGCATGGCCGCGATCGTCAAGCGCGCGGCGAAGGCCGAGGCCGCCGTGACCGGCCGCGCCTGGGACGAAGCGGCCTCGATCGCCGCTGCGGCCGCGCTGAAGGACGACTTCCAGCCGATGACCGACCTGCGCGCAAGCGCGAGCTACCGGGAACGCACCGCCGCGAACCTGATCCGCCGCTTCTGGCTGGAGACGCGCGCCAATGCGCCAGTCGCCGCCGAGTCGAGCAGCGTCTGGCAGGCCGTCAACCTGCACCGGAGCGTCGCATGAACAAGCCCTCGGAACTCCCGGTCGGTTTCAACGTCGACACGCCAGCCAACACCCCCCTCGAAGCGCGACAGACCGCGCTGCAACCGCAGGTCGGCGTCAGCCGCGCGCACGAGGCCGCGCACCTGCACGTCAGCGGCGAGGCCACCTACATCGACGACATCGCCGAGGCGCAGGGCACGCTGCACGCGGCGCTGGGTCTCTCGCCGATCGCACATGGCACGCTCGTGTCGATCGACGTCGAGCTGCTGCGCCGGCAACCGGGCGTCGTCGCGGTGCTGACCGCCGCCGACATCCCCGCCGAGAACAACTGCGGCCCCCTGCTCCACGACGATCCCCTCCTCGCCGACGGCGAACTGCGCTACGTCGGCCAGCCGGTCTACGCGGTGATCGCGACCGATCGCGAACTCGCGCGCCGCGCGGCTGCGATGGCGAAGCAGGCCATCGTCGGCACGCCGCTGCCGGCGGTGCTGACCGCGCGCGAGGCCCATGCCCTCGGGCAATACGTCATTCCGCCGATGCACCTGGCGCGCGGCGACGCGCAGGGCGCGCTGGCTGCGGCGCCGCACCGCCTCGACGGTGAATGGGCCGTCGGCGGGCAGGAGCAGTTCTACCTCGAAGGCCAGATCAGCTATGCGCTGCCGCAGGAGAACCAGGCGCTGCTGATCCACTGCTCGACGCAGCATCCGTCGGAGATGCAGCAGCTGGTCGCGCATGCGATGGGCTGGCAGGCGCACCAGGTCACGGTGCAGTGCCGGCGCATGGGCGGCGGCTTCGGCGGCAAGGAATCGCAATCGGCGCTCTTCGCCTGCGTCGCGGCCATCGCGGCGCACCAGCTGCGCCGGCCGGTGAAACTGCGCGTCGACCGCGACGACGACTTCCTCGTCACCGGCCGCCGCCACGGCTTCGACTACCGCTGGTCGGTCGGCTTCGACGATGAGGGCCGGATCCTCGCCGCCGAGATCGACCTGATCTCCAACTCCGGCCACAGCGCCGACCTGTCGGGCCCGGTGATGGCGCGCGCGCTGTGCCACTTCGACAACGCCTACTGGCTGCCGAACGTGTCCATGCACGGCTACGCCGCGAAGACGAACACGCAGAGCAACACGGCCTTCCGCGGCTTCGGCGGCCCGCAGGGCGCGCTGGCGATCGAGATGATCCTCGACGGCGTGGCGCGGCGCCTGGGCCTGGATCCGCTGACCGTGCGGCAGCGCAACTTCTATCGCGACGGCCAGGACGTCACACCCTACGGGCAGCGCGTCGAGGACAACCAGATCCGTCCGCTCACGGACCAACTGGTCGAGACCTCCGGCTACCACGCGCGACGCGCGGAGATCGCCGCCTTCAACGCCGCCAACCCGGTGCTCAAGCGCGGGCTGGCGCTGACGCCGGTGAAGTTCGGCATCTCGTTCAACGTCGTCCACCTGAACCAGGCGGGCGCGCTGGTGCATGTCTACACGGACGGCTCGGTGCTGGTGAATCACGGCGGCACGGAGATGGGCCAGGGGCTCAACACCAAGGTTGCGCAGGTGGTGGCGCACGAGCTGGGCGTGCCGGCATCGCAGGTGCGCGCCAGCGCGACCGACACCAGCAAGGTCGCCAACACCTCGGCGACGGCGGCGTCCACCGGCTCGGACCTCAACGGCAAGGCGGCGCAGGATGCGGCGCGCAAGATCAAGCAGCGCCTGAAGCCGCTCGCGGCGCGACTGCTCGGCTGCGATGAAGCGGCACTCGTCTTCGACGGCGGCGAAGTGCGCGTCGACGCGCGCGCTGACGGTGCCGGCGATGGGCATCTCGAGGGACTCGACGGCCCGAAGGCGATCGGCTTCAAGGAGCTCGTCGCCAAGGCCTATCTGGAGCGCATCCAGCTGTGGAGCGACGGTTTCTACGCGACGCCCGGCCTGCACTGGGACCGTGCAAAACTGCAGGGCCATCCCTTCTACTACTACGCCTTCGGCGCGGCGGTGGCAGAGGTGCTCGTCGACACGCTGACCGGCGAGACGCGCGTGCTGCGCGCGGACGTGCTGCACGACGTGGGCCAGTCGCTGAACCCGGCGCTGGACATCGGCCAGGTCGAAGGCGCGTTCGTGCAGGGCCAGGGTTGGCTGACCAGCGAGGAGCTGGTGTGGCATCCGCAGTCGGGCCTGCTGCTGACGCACGCGCCGAGCACCTACAAGATCCCGACGGCCAACGACATGCCGCGGGACTTCCGCGTCGCGCTCTACGACGCGCCGAACGCGGCGGACAGCATCCACCGCTCGAAGGCGGTCGGCGAGCCGCCGCTGCTGCTGCCGTTCTCGGTGCTGCTCGCCATCAAGGACGCGGTTGCAGCCTGCGGACCGGAACGCTGCGATCCCCCGCTGCGCGCACCGGCCACGCCGGAGGCGGTGCTGGATGCGATCGATGCGGTGACGCCGGCAGGGCAATGACGCCGACAAGGCGGTGATGGCGGCAAGGCGGTGAACTCGGCCGGCCTCGGCCACTCCGGTGACCGCGATGGCGGGGTCACCTGAACAGCTGTCCGTTCATCCGCACCGTCCGCACGAACAGGAGCGCCAACGCCACGCTCAGTACCCCCAGCAGCACGATCGCCAGCACCTGGAGCGGGATGCCGCCTTCGTGGCCCGCGTACTTCAGCGCCGCGCTCGCCAATGCGGCCATCGGGAAGCTGATGCCCCACCACGCCGGTGAGAACGCGATGCTCGGGCGGAACACCTTGGGCGCGATCACCAGGAACAGAAACAGCCCGAAGTAGAAGAGCACCGCCGCGAAACGGTCGACGCCGACGAGGTTGGTGTAGGCGAGGAAGCCCACCTCGAACGGCGCGACCAGCATCATCAGCGAGGGCGTCACCGCCGGTGCCAGCGGCTCGCGGTGCACGAGCCGGCTCACGATCATCACGAACAGCACCGGCGCCAGCATCGCGCCGAGCGCGCCCGCGATCAGGGTCATCTCCGGCGCCCAGGGCATCGGCATGTCGTGGCCGGTCACCGCGATGTCGAGCGTCGCCACGCCGGAGAGCAGCCACGCGGGCATCACGAGCGAGGCGTCCAGTTGCCCCTTCAGCAGCCGCGACACCGCGATGAACGCGAGCACGAATGCGCCCAGCCCGCCCAGCGCCCACAGCGCCTGCGCCGTCGACGCGCTGTAGGGCTCGATCAGCGAGGACAGCAGCAGCAGCGAGATCGCGATCGTGCCGAAGAAGTTGCCGCCCACCGGGTGGCGGAACTCGGCCAGCACGGCGTCCGGGTGCTTCGCGAGCTTGCTCAGGTAGCCGGCGGCCATCAGCACGAAGACGACGATCGCAAGCAGCCCCAGCGCCTCGCCGATGAGCGCGGGCACGGCGAGGTGCCGATGCGCGAGCCGCCAGGCCAGCGCCAGTCCGGACAACCCCATGACCGATGCGAAGAGGTTCACCGGCAGGTGGCGGATCGAGACGTCCGCAGGCGCGGAGGCCGGCCCGACTCCCGATGTCATGGGACGGGTCGAGGGCATGGAAGGCGAGGCTGGGGCTCACGCTCGTGGAGTACCGGCGGCGTTTCGCGTGAGTCCACCGAGGTCGGAATAGCGCCTCGACCTGAAGTCCCGCTGAAGATGCGCACAGGGCGGACGGTGCGCCCTCGCAAGCCCGACCGAGCGCGCCCGTGGATAGGATCGCGCCTCTCCTGAGTGAGCCGCCGACGTGCATCGCCCGGCGGCGACTGCGTCGACATGCCCGAATCCTTCCGAGCCTCGCGCTGGAGCCGGCCCGTCGCGGCCGTGCTCCTGTGCGGGCTGCTGCTCCTGTCCTTCGTGCTCGCCCACGAAGGGCGACGCATTGCGCAGGTCGCGGTGCTCGCCCTCCCCGCCCTGCTGTGGTTGCGATGGCCCGTTGCCGCGCCTCGATGGCGTCGGGTGCGCCTCGTCGCTGTGGGCGCGATGCTGGTCCTGTTCGTGCTCGACAGCGCCGTCCGGACCTTCCTTCAATCCAGCTATCGCGCGCTGCCAGACAGCGCGCTGGTGCTGGCGGCGGTGGCCAACACGACGCCGCGCGAGGCCGTCGAATACGCAGCATCGCAAGGGACCCGGCTGGCGAGCCTCGGCGCGCTGCTGGTTGTGCTCGTCGTCGGCGCCCTGGGCCTGCTGTCGATCTGCAACCGCCATGAGTCCGCGCTGCGCCGGCCGGAGCGGTGGGGCATGGCGCTGCTGGTGCTCCTGTGCATCGCCAGCCTCGCCATCAAGCCGTGGCGACGCCACCATCCGCTGGTCTACTGGCCGGCGTGGGCGGCGTCCGCGTCGGCGCTGAAGCAGGGCTGGTCGGATCAGCAGCGGCAACGCGACGCGCTGCTGTCGAATGCCCGCGCCGCGGGCGCCCGCTTCACCGGCACCGGTCCGTCGACCGTCGTGCTGGTGCTGACCGACAGCGTCAACCGCGACAACATGAGCCTCTACGGCTACGCGAGGCCGACCACGCCGCAGCTCGTCGCGCTGCGGCAGGACGAAGGCGATCGGATACTCACCCTGCGCCATGCCTGGTCGGTCGAGCCCGGCACGGTGGCCTCGCTCAGCGGGCTCTTCAGCTTCGGCATGCGCGACGCGGACGATCCGGTGGACCGGACGCATCATGTGCTGGCGCTGGCGCGCGCCGCGGGCTACCGCGTCTGGTGGATGAGCAACCACGACGACACCGCCATCGAGCAGCAGCACGCCCGTCTCGCCGACTCGCTGGAGATGATCAACCGCGAGCCGGGGCGCTCCGGCGCCAGCCTGGACGGGGAACTGCTCGACTGCCTGGATGAAGCGCTGACAGATCCGGCGCCGCGCAAGCTGGTCGTCGTGCACCTGCTGGGCGCGCATCCGCACTACCGGCTGCGCGCGCCGGCGGACGCGCCGGGGATCGCCGTCGCGGCGGACTCGGTCGACGCGGAGATGGTGGAGGAAGGACGCCCCGCGTGGCTGCGGGCCTCACGGCGCGCCTACGACCGCGCGATCGGCTACCACGACACCGTGGTGGCGGAGTCGCTGCGGCTCACGCGTCGGCATGCGCCGCAGGGCGGCGATGCCGCCTGGATGTTCCTCTCCGACCATGGCCAGGAGGTCGGCCACGACATCAGCCACGCGGGCCACAGCCCCGGCACGCCGGCCGGGTACCGGATCCCGGCGCTGATCTGGCGCCACGGCGCGCCGTTCGATGCGCAGGCGGCGGGCCGACCGTTCCGCGCCGACTGGGCCGGGTGGACGCTGGCCGAGCTGATGGCAATTGACTGGCGAGGTGTCCGTCGGGATCGGAACGTCCTGGACCCGCGGTATGTCTGGGAGGCGCCGCGACTGGCGGCGCCCGTCACGCGTTTCGACCAATAGGCATCGCGTCGCGTCGCCTTGGGTCGGGTCGGATCGCCTCGGGTGGCCTCGGGTGACCTGCAGGCCGGCCACCTTGCGCCAGAATGCGCCCCACCTCAGCGACTCCGCCGCCACGCCGCATGCACATCCTTCTCGTCGAGGACGATCTCGATCTCGGTCGCGCCCTGCAGACCGCGCTCCGGATCGAAGGCCACAGCAGCGAGTGGCTGCGCCGCGCGGCCGACGCGCCTGTCCAGCTCGATCCGGACGCCCAGGACGCCGTCCTGCTCGACCAGGCGCTGCCCGACGGCGACGGCCATCACCTGCTGACGCGCTGGCGCCGCCAGGGCAGCGCAGTGCCGGTGATCGTGATCACCGCGCGCGCGGCCCTGCAGGATCGCCTCGCCGGCTTCGACGGCGGCGCCGACGACTACGTGGTCAAGCCGTTCGAGATTCCCGAGCTGATCGCCCGCCTGCGCGCCGTGGTGCGTCGCGGCGCCCAGCAGGCCGACGACTGCTGGCGGCTGGGCGCGCTGACGATCGAGTCCGGCCGTCGGCGCGTGCTGCTCGATGGCGCGGAGCTGTCGCTCTCGCCGCGGGAGTTCCAGCTGTTGATCGAGCTCGCACGCGAACGCGGCGGTGTGGTCGCCAAGCACGCGCTGGCGCAACGTCTCTCGCCGCTGGGCGAGCCGCTGGACTTCGGCACGCTGGAAGTGCATCTGGCCAACCTGCGGCGCAAGATCGGCGCCGCGCGCATCGGCACCGTGCGCGGTGTCGGCTACTGGCTGGAATGCGCATGATCCGTCGATCCACGCGACAGTCGTTGCGCGACAGGATCAACCGCTGGCTGGGTCCGACGCTGACCCGACGCCTGATCGGCGCGCTGCTGGTGGCGGTCGCGCTGCTGGCGACGCTGGTGCTGGTGCAGGACCAGATCGACGTGCGCCGGCAACTCGCCGAGGATCCCGGCGTCCGTCAACTCGGACGCCAGCTGGCCGCAGGACTCGATGAAATCGACGATCCGGTGCAGGCGGCCCGGCTGATCGCCGGCCATGCACGCTACCTTCACGGGCAGCGCCAGTGGCAGCGGCAGCACGTCGACGCCGACCTCGTCGCCGGCGACGTGCTGCTGCAGCTCTACGACCGCTCGGGGGCTCTGCTCTACGCCTCCGCGCCCGCAGAACCTGTCGCGCGCGTCGGCGTCGGCGAGCAGGTCCTGGCCGGGCGGCGCCATTGGACCTGGCGCGTGGACGGTCCGCGCTGGTCGCTGCGCGTGGCCGAGCCGGCCATCGACAGCACCCGACTGCTCGGCTTCGCCGGTTGGGAGCTGTCCAAGCAGCTGCTGCTGGCCTTGCCGCTGATGGTCCTCCCGCTGTGGGTGGCGGTGCGAACGGGCTTGACTCCGCTGCGCCGTTTCACTCGACGCATCGAGGGCCTCGACGCGGAGGCAACGCTGGCCCCGCTGGACATGAACCTGAGGTATGCCGAGCTTCGCCCGCTGGGCCGAGCGTTCGACACCCTGCTGCGGCGCCTGCGCGAGCGGGTCGAGCGCGAGCAGTCCTTCGTCCACGACGCCGCCCATGAACTGCGGACGCCGCTGGCCGTGATCGCCGCGCAGGCGCACGTGCTGGCACACGCGCAGGACACATCAACGCGCGACGAGGCGTCGACGGCGATGCTCGACGCCGTCGCCCGGAGCGCGCGCCTGTCGCAGCAGTTGCTGGATCTCGCGTCGCTCGATCCGCGCGCCGCGCCGGTCGTCGAGATCGTCGATGTCGCCGCGTTCAGTGCGCGACTGCTGGCGGAGCGGAACGCGGACGCCAGGCAGCGCGGGCTGTCCCTCTCGCTGGACGCACCGGAGCGGGTGCTGGCGCGCCTGGATCGCGTGGCCATCGGCTCGATCCTGCAGAACCTGCTGGACAACGCGTTGCGCTACGTGCCCGCGGGCGGCCGCATCGAGATCGCCCTGTCGGCCGACGCCCGGCACGGTTTGCAGCTCAGCGTCATCGACGACGGCCCCGGCATCGCGCCGGAACATCGAGCGTCGGCGTTCGACCGCTTCTGGCGCGGACGCGACCACGACCAGCCGGGATCGGGTCTGGGACTGGCCATCGTGCGGCAGGCTGCGGGACGCCTGGGCGGTCGCGTCACGCTGGAGTCCGGCATCGACGGCCGCGGCGCGCGCTTCGAGCTGCGCCTGCCGGCCTCGGTCTTGGGCATTCCTTAAGGTCCGCGTTTCCAGAATGGCGTCGTCAATGTCGACAGCCTTCTGAAAGCAGCAGTGAAGACGTTTCCGCTCCGACTTCTCGCAACGATCCCGCTCACCTGGATCGCCTCGGCGGCGTTTGCAGCCGATCCCTACGCCGGTCTCTCCTGGGCCACGCCCGGCGAAGCGCGCCTGAGCACCGGGCCCTCGACCACGATAAAGAACGACAACAACCCGACGGCCGTGCGGCTGTACGGCGGCCTGCGGTTCACCCCCGCATGGTCGCTGGAGGCGGGTTACGGCGCCTTCGGCAGTTGGCGATTCACCGACCCGACGCCAGGCTCGCGCGACACGGCGCGG
Source organism: uncultured Burkholderiales bacterium (assembly GCA_966211105.1). GTDB lineage: Bacteria > Pseudomonadota > Gammaproteobacteria > Burkholderiales > Burkholderiaceae_C > Roseateles. The sequence goes on along the minus strand of CBIHMU010000055.1, from coordinate 9,848 downwards.
ATCTCGTCCGACGTCTTCTCCGTCGCGGGGCGCTACACCGTGGATCTGGACGAGACTTTCTCGGTCTTCGGCAAGGCCGGTCTCGCGGTGAACCGCTTCCGGTACCGCGACTCGCTGGGGCAGTCGGTCCGCGACCGACTGGTCCGCCCGATGTGGGGCCTCGGCGTCGAGGCCAGGCTCAGCGACTCGCTGTCCATGCCGCTGGAGTTCGAATCCTTCGGCAGCGGACGGACGCAGCTCGGCGAGTTCCACCAGCGCAAGCTGGAGATCGGCTTGAAGCTCAGCTTCTAGACGGCGGCTGCGGCGCCAGATACCCCGCCATCAGGAACAGCGCGCCCATGCCGAGCAGGCTGCCGACGATGCCCATCGGCGACAGCGCCAGGCTGCCCAGCGACAGCAGCAGCTTGACGGCCGAACCCGCCAGGACGCCGGCGGAGACCTGCCAGGCCAGACGGCGACCGCCGCGCGTGCTCAGGAACAGGAAGCCCACGCCGACGGCGGCCAGCGCCACCGGCAGCAGGTCGCTGTCCCACGCGAGCGGGAACGCGAGCTGCGGCGCGTCGGTCACGCCGCGCACGACCACATAGCCCATCGCGACGCCGGTCGCGGCGACGACGATGTCGCGGACCTGCGCGGGCAAGCCCTCGCCGAGTTTCCACCAGGTCCCCAGTGCGGCGTAGAAGGACGCGCCGGCCAGCACCCACTCCGCGCCGCCGGCCGAGCCGGTCCAGGGCCAGGCGGCGATCACGAGCGGCACCGGCGACACCAGCCCCGCCACGTGCGCCGTGCTGGTGGCGGTGATGAAGACCTCCCTGGCCGTCGGTGCGTCCACGCGCAAGCGCGTGAGCACGTGGGCAAAGGCGGCAGTACCCGCCACGAGCAGCCAGGCGATCTGCGTCCAGCTGCTGTTGAAGACGAAGGCCACCAGCGCCGGCAGCAGATGCGCCAGCCACAGCAGCGCCTTGGCGCGCTCGGCGGCATAGGGGCTCAAGGTCCTGCGCAGCGACAGGAACGCCGCCACCGCGCCGAAGACCACGGGCGCCACCACCGCCGCCAGCGTCAGCACACGAGGTGCCTCGCGCGCCACGGTCAAGGTCAGCAACCAACCCGCGGCGAGCACCGCCGCGTAGATCGAGCGCACGAGGAGGAAGTCGGACGGCTTCACCTCCCTCGCTTCCGGTGATGTCGACGTCCCACGACCCAGTACATGCGCCAGCAGCGTCGCCGCGAGCATGATCAGCGTGAACATCGGCAGCAGCTCGAAGCCGAGTCCGACGTGGCGGTACGACAGCGCCGCTGCTGCCGCGACGGTCACGGTCGCGGCCAGTCCGGCGTCGACGGGCCTGAGCTCGCGCTGAATCCGCACCGACAGCGCGAGGCCCGCCAGCAACAGCAAGGCGACGGGCCACAACGCGGGCACATCGATCACGGCGACGGCGCCGACCGCCACCAGCCCGCGCGCCACGAGACGACGGAAGACGGACTGAGAGCGCGTCGTCAGCGTCAGGATCGCGCCCTCGGCGAACAGGCCGAAGCTCGCGACCGATCGCGCCAGATCGCCCTGCACCAGTCCGGCGGCCACGCTGAGCGCGCTCAACACCCAGGCGGTCTCGCGCAACGCGCGCTGCGGGAACAGCCGCATGCCCGCGAAGGCCAGCGCGGCCGCGGTGACGAAGGCCACGACCATGAACGCGGTCGGCGCCAGCAGCCAGCTCTCCAGCGCGACGAAGACGACGGCGGTGGTCGAGAAGCAGGCGCTGAGGACAGGGATCTCGCGGGCCGACGCCGACAACAAGGGCCCGACCGGCTCCTCGGAGGGACGATGGCGCCGCGCCCAGACCAGCGCCCAGCCGGCGAACTGCGCGACATAGGCCAGCAGCAGCGCCTGCTGCTGCCAGGCGGGCAGCGAGGGTTCGTACGTCGCGCCCGCATACGCGAGCGAGGCCAGGCCCGTCGCGCACACGTGGGCGTGGATGCCGATCTCCTGCCAGCGTCGGGACAGGCTCACGCCCAGCGCGAACGCAGTCACGATGAGGCCGTAGACCAGATTGAAGAGCAGCCCGGCATGGCCGTACATGGCCAGCAGCGGCGCGGCATAGGCGCCCAGGAAACCGACGCCGGCCAGGACCTTCGCGTCCTCCTTCAGCGCGCGATACACGAGCGCGCCGGAGATCGCGGTGAAGAGCACCAACGCGACCGTCGGCGACACGACCTCATAGCCCGACGCGCCGACATAGGTCGCGAGGAAACCGATGGCCGCCGCGCCGCCCTGCACGACCTGGCCCCACAACCCGTTGCGCGCGCTCAGCCGGATGCCGGCGAAGCCGAGCGCCGCCGCGGCGGCCCAGCCCAGCGAGACCTTGGCGAGCGGCGACAGCAGATGGCCCCACTCGATGGAGCGGAACAGCACCACGAAGCCCAGCAGCAGCAGGACGACGCCGGCGACGGCGAAGAGGTTCTTGCGCAGCAGGTCGAAGAAGGCGACCTGCCATTGCGGTGTTGCGGAGGCGGCCGGAGGTGTCGGCGCGGCGCGGGGAGCCGCCGGCGGTCGGACTGGCGGCGACGATGGCACGGTCGCCGCGGCCATGGGCACCGGAACGACTGGAGCGGTCGGCGCAGACGTCTGCTGGGCATCAACGGATCGAGGTGGGGGCAGCGCCTCCTGAGGCGGCGGCACCGTTGCCGTCGCCGCCCTCGTCGGCGATGCGGCGGCGGGCTGCGCCCTCGGCCCCTGTGCCGGGCGTACCGGCTGAGCCGCTGCGGGCTGCGCTCGCGCGACGTCCTGGGAGGCCAGCCGTTCCTCCAGCTCGCGGACGCGCCGCTTCACCTTGGAGAGCTGCCACCACAGATAGCCCAGGGCGACGAACAGGAGGAGAGCTTCGAAAGAGTCCATGTCGCGCGCAGCCGCAGCAGGTCGAGGAAAGGCCCGCAGTGTCTTTCACCGGCTCGCGGCGTCAAGGGTCGAAAGTCCTGGGGTAGCGCGTGACGGTACCGGCTGGGTCACGCCATGGCTTGCGAGCGCTCCTTCGCCACGGCCCAATCCAGTCCCAGCGGTAATCGCGCTGGACCAAACACGAAATGCAGGACACGACGCCTGCTGGTTCCGACTGACTTCGATGACGCGTGCAACGCCAACGGACGCATGACCAGCGCATCGCCCGCGGAGGCGATGCAGATGGACTCGCCACGATCGGCGCGGACTGCCGAGGCGGCTTCCGACGTGATCACGCCCAGCCGATGCGATCCCGGCACCACGCGCAGCGGCCCGTCGTCCGCGCCGCACGCGTCGACATGCAGTCGAACGGCGATCAATTGCTCCAGTACCTCCTGCGGCGGCTGGACAAACACCGTGCCCTCCTTCTCGGACCAGCCCCGCAGCTCCGGCGCGCTCACGCGTCGAGCAACCGGGATGCTCAGGTCCTGATGGAGGGCGACCAGCCAATTGCGATCGCTCGACTTCTCGAAATAGTTGCACTGGACCGCGACATGGTCCTTGGGGATCAGCGACTGCAGAACGCGATGCGCCCTCAGCGCGGCGGCCAGCGCCGCGATCTCCAGTCGAGCCAGCTGGCAGCGGGAGCCGCCGACGGCGCCCTCGGGCAGTCTCACCGGCGCCAGCGCGCCCAGTTCCTCCGGATCGACCACAGACTCGATCAAGGCAAATCCGTGGGTCTCGACATCGACTTCGACACTCATGCGGCGCATTCTGCGACATGCCTGCAATCGAGCCATCGGAGGACACACCGCAAGGTCGGTGGCCACGGCCGTCGCAACAGCCAAGACCGCCCAACGAGAACGGGGGATCGCGCCGCAAGGCCCGATCCCCCGTCGTTGAGGAGCACCGTCAGGTGCTCATCCGTCTCAGCGTGCCGTTTCGACCCGCTGCGCGTTCAGACCGTCCGACACGATGAACTCGAAGCGGCCGCCGGCCGGCAGTTCATGCGTGTCCAGCGTCGCCTCGCCACCCTGCAGGTCCTGCGCCAGGTTCAGTCGGCGTGTGCCGTCGGTCCAGGTCACGCTCAGGAACGGCGCCGAATCCGCATCCCAACGCAGCGTCGCCTTGCCCGACGCTTCCTTCACCTGCACCTGCGCGCGGCTGCCGCCGGCGGCCTGCGCCTTCGCACGGGCATTGCTCACCCGCGCCTGGACCTGCGACAGGGTCACGCCGTCCTTCAGCACGCTGATGGCGGCGATGTTGTCCACCTTCGGCACCAGCACGCTGAAGTGCTGGTTGTCGCCGTCATGGTCCAGCGCCTGCGCCGTGAAGGCCACGTCCTGGATCTGGCCGCCCGTCGTCTGCACGCGCAGCACGTACGGGCCGGAGGCCGCGTCAGGCTTGGCGAACAGCGCCTTGACCGGGTTGATCTCGACCTGGCGGCCGTTGATGCTGCCGCTCACCAGCAGCACGTCCTGCGCCACCGCCTTGGCCTGCGCCGCCTGCGCCTTGACCGTGTCGGCCGGCGTCAGGAAGGTCTGCATGATGCGGTAGTTGTAGTCCGAGAACACCGTGCCGCCGCAATAGCTCATGATGTCGTGGCGGTCCGTCGGGCGCGGGTCGTAGAACGAGCCCGTGTCCGACAGGTAGCTCCAGATGTAGCGGCCCGGCTTGCCCAGGTTGGCGTCCGGGTACGGGTATTTGGGATCCGGCGAGCCCGCGCCGCCGCAGGCCGCGTGCGGCAGCGAGAAGTTGTGGCCGAGCTCGTGCGCCACCACGTCGCGCACCGTGTCCGGATTGCTCGGCATGTCGAAGCCGACCGCCGAGTTGCCCGGCACGTAGCCCAGACCCGCCAGGCCCCAGGTGCGCTTCGGGATGAAGCCGAAGTAGTAGTCGTGACGCGCCGCGCCTTCGATGCGGTGCAGGTCGGCGAGCTCGCCCAGGATCTTGCCGAAGGCGTCGCTCCATTGCGCGTCGGTGCTCGGCAGCGTCGTGACCTTGCTCGAGACGAAGGCCGGGTGCGATTGCAGGGTCACCGTCGACACCGGGAACAGCGCGCGCAGGTGCGCCGACTGGTCCGTCGGCAGCTGGCCGGTCGTGCCGGCGATGCGCACCGCGATCGGCACGAAACGCATCGGCGTGCCGCCGCCCACGCGCGGCGTGAAACTCTGCGCCGCGGCGCCCGCGACGTTCACCGTCACCTTCAGGCCGTTCTTCACCAGCTCGGCCGGGATGCTCACGCTGTAGGCGTCGTCGAAGGACTGCGTCTCCGACACCGTCGTCGGCAGGCCGCGACGCGGCGTCGCGAGCACCAGGTCGCGGCCGCTGCCGTCGATCGTGTTGTCGATGCGCACCGTGCCCGTCGGCGCGACAGTGCCCGCGGGCGCGGTCACGTTGACCTTCAGCAGCGCCGGCTTGTTGGCGACCAGCACCAGCTGGCTGTCGCTGCTGCCGTAGAGCATGGACTGCGCGAACTGGACCGAGGCCAGCGTCACTTTCGCGGCCGCCGGCGGCGCGGTGATGCGCATCGACGAGGCGGTGTCGTTGAAGCCCGAGGGCACCAGGTTGGCGTTGTCGGCGGTCAGCGTGATCGACTTGCCGCCGTAGTTGATGTCGGCGAACAGCTGCACCTTGAAGCCGGCCGGCACCTTCACCGACGAGATGCGGTCGTTCCAGCCCGACCCCACCCAGGCCGAATCGGCCGCCAGGCACATGCTGGCGCCGACGTAGTTCACATGCTCGTAGAAGCAGACCTGTGTCCCGGCCGCGGCCGCAGTCGAGCCGGTGGAGGCAGTCGCGCCACCGTTCTGGCGCGCCGCACCGACCAGGGCGCCGGAACCGTCGCTCCCGCCGCCGCAGCCGGCGAGCACGCCGGCCACGACCAGGGACAGGGCCAGCGGATGCAGGCGGAGGGCAGCGCCGGAGCGCCTCGTGGTGGTGTTCATGGAATCCGTCCTTTAGACCTTTGGAGGTAGGCGGCGGATTATTCGGAGCGCTCCTCGCACGACCTGCAACCGGTGGCGCCGATTGGTAAGCGGGCGCAAGCAGGATTCCAGCCTTTTGCGCTTTACACAGCCGACACGCGCGCCCGACGGGCTCAAGACGCGCAACGCCTCGTTGCACTCGATACGGAAGATGCGTCGCCTGTTCAGGGACAGGATTGAAAGCGGTTTCACAAAACGCCACAGAATCGCCGTCGATCGATCGAGGCCGCGCGGATGTCGCGCGACGCCCGACGGTCCTTCAATCCCAAGGGAGCTCGCGATGACACTGTCCGAATCGTTCCGCCGTCCTGTCCTCACCGGCCTGTCGTTGGCCCTTGCCGCACTCGCCCTGTGCGGCACGGCCTCCAGCGCCTTCGCCCAGACCAAGGTGGTCGGCTACATCCCGGCGTGGAAGGGCCTGCGCGCCGTGGCCGACCGCACCGACCTCACCAAGCTCACCCACGTGAACCTCGCCTTCGCGAATCCGTCGGGCAGCGGCGCCTTCCTCAGCAACGGCAATCCGACCTGCATGGACGCCTCCGCCGCGGACATCAGCTACGTGGTGCAGAAGGCGCACGCGGCCGGCGTGAAGGTGCTGATCTCGGTGGCCGGCGGCGCGATCCCGGGCTGCTCCGGCAACTGGCAGACGCTGCTGCAGCCCGGCAGCCGCGCGGCCACGGTCAACGGCCTGGCGCAGTTCGTCAACACCTTCGGCCTGGACGGCGCCGACATCGACATCGAGGGCGGCGTGCTGACCGCCATCGACCGCGCCGGCAACTACACGCCCTTCATCCAGGCGCTGCGCGCCGCGCTGCCCGGCAAGCTGGTCACCGCGGCCACGGCGAGCTACGAAGGCGGCATGGTGCCCGTCTCGTCGATCCCGCACTTCGACTTCGTGACCATCATGTCCTACGACAACGTGGGACCGAGCTGGGGTCAGGTCGGTCAGGAGCACTCGTCCTACGCGCAGGCGCAGCGCGACGTCGCGACCTGGCAGTCGCGCGGCCTGCCCAAGGACAAGCTGGTGCTGGGCGTGCCGTTCTACGGCTACGGCTTCAACGGCTATGCGTCGGACTACGGCTTCAACGACATCGTCAACCAGTTCGGCGCGGCGGCGGCGCAGAAGGACCTGATCGGCACGCTGTGCGCCAGCTGCGGCTACATCACCTACAACGGCATCCCGACGATCAAGGCCAAGACGCGGCTGGCGCTGCAGCAGGGCGCGGGCGTGATGATCTGGGAGCTGGCGCAGGACGGCACCGGCGCCAACAGCCTGCTGACCGCGATCCGGTCGGAGATCGGCGGCACCACGCCGCCGCCGACGACCGGCAAGCTGATCGAGGCGGAGAGCTTCACCAACCAGAGCGGCGTGCAGACCGAAGCGTGCAGCGAAGGCGGCAGCAATGTCGGCTGGATCGACGCCGGCGATTGGATGGCCTACGCGAACGTCAACTTCCCGACCAGCGGGAGCTATCGCGTCGAGTACCGCGTCGCCAGTCCGAGCGGCTCGCGGCTGTCGCTGGACGTGAATGCGGGCAGCATCCAGCTCGGCCAGGTCACGATCCCGGCGACCGGTGGATGGCAGAACTGGACGACGGTCTCGCACACGGTGAACGTCAACGCCGGGACCTATGCCCTCGGCATCTATGCACCGGCGGGCGGCTGGAACCTGAACTGGGTGCGGGTCACGAAGCTGTGAGCGCGCGTTGAGCTTGGCTCCTTCTCCCGCAAGCGGGAGAGGGAGTCGGAGCAGCGTGGACTTCGTGTGGCTTCCTTGCCCGCAAGCGGGAGACACGGAAAGATGAGCCGGCGCTGCGAGTGGAGGCGGCCGGACTGCCTCTCCCGCTTGCGGGAGAGGGGGGGGATGAGGGCCAGCTGACTCGGGAGTCAGAGCGCGGAATCAGGCATCCCGGCCGTTGTAGTGCGTGACCGGAACGCTCGCCAGATCGATGCCTTCGAGGCAGCGGACGTTGATCGCCGCCATCGCGTTGCCCTTCGGGTCCGTGCCCTCGGCATACGGATGGATCCCGCACACCGCGCAGAAGCGATGCTTGATCGCGTGCTTGTTGAACAGGTAGGTGGACGCCGCCGCGTCGTCGGTCTTCAACCGGAACTGCGCGCGCGGCACGAACCACAGCAGCGAGCCCTTGCGCTGGCACATCGAGCAGTTGCAGGCCATCGCGCCGTCGATCTCGCCGTCCACCTCGTAGGCCACGCGTCCGCAGTGGCAGCTTCCCTGGTAAGTCGTCATGCCGTCTCCGATGTTGTTGTCTGGATCATGGAGCGGCTGACCTTACCTCAGCGCCGCCTCACTTGAGCATCAGCTCGACGTCCTGTCCCGGATCTCCGCAGCCATCCAGGCGCAGGCGCAGGAAATCGAGGTCCAGGTGGAGGTGTTCGACCAGCTCCGGCACCGCCGTCGTGAGCGCGGCGATGCGGTCCGCGTCCTGGTCGCAGGCGTCGGCGATCACCTCCGAGAGGTGCAGGATCGCGGCGAGCATCGAGAAGGGCTTGACCTCCAGCGGCACGTTCGCGTCCTTGAAGGCCTCGACCAGATCGGCCGGGAAGTGCCAGTGCGCCGCGAGCGCCGCCGTCACGTCGGCGTGCGTGCAGCCGAAGCGGCTGGACTCCAGCGAGAAGCGGCTGCCCGGCTCGCCCGCGTGAGCCTCGACGTCCGCGACCTGGTCCGGCTCGGTCATCGCCATCATCAGCTGGCCGGTGCGCAGCATCAGGCCGGCGAGATAGGCCGTGTCGGCGTCGCCCTGCAGCAGCTTGGCCAGCAGCCGCGCATAGCCGGCGGTGCGCATGCTGTGGCGCCAGAAGCGCTGGCGGTCCAGGCCCTTCACGTCGGGGAAGGTGCCCGTCAGGCTGGCCGCCATCGCGAGGTTGCGCAGCGTCTCCAGGCCCAGCGCCATCGCCGCGTCCTGCAGCGTGCTGATCGTGTGCGACGGGCTGTAGCGCGCCGAGTTGGCCAGCCGCAGCACCTTGGCCGCGAGCGTCGAATCCTTGCCGATCAGCTCGGCGATCTGGCCGAGGGACACGCCGTCGTCGTCCAGGCTGCGCAGCAGCTTGCGTCCGACCTCGGGCATCACCGGAAGGCTGGCGTGCCCCCCGAAGAATCGTTCCGCGCTGGAAACGTTGGCGGTGGCGGGGGTCACGCTGGCGATCGTCACATGGGCCTCCTTGGGGACACAACGGAATGTGTGGCGACCAGTCTATGCCGCTCAGCGACCGCGCGCCAGCGCCAGCAGTTCGACCCGGTCCAGCAGCCCGATGCGATAGCCGCGGACCGCCAATACGCCACGATCGGCGAGCTGGCGCAGCGTGCGCGACAGCGTCTCCGGAGAGATCGACAGCTGCGCCGCCACGTCCCGCTTGCGCTCGGCGAGCTGGAACTCCCCGGCGGCGCCCGCCTGCGCGAGCAGCCAGGCGGCCACGCGACCGGTCGCGTCCTTCATCGTCAGGCCGCGGATCGCCTCCTGCGCGTCCCGCATCTGCGCGGCCGAGGCCCGCACCAGCGCCTCCAGCACCAGCGGCTGCGACCGCAGCCACATCGTCGCCACCGCCATCGGCCAGACCATCACCAGCGCCGACGCGGAGACGACGCTGACGTCCTCCTCGTAGCGGCCTTCCAGCCAGGCGGTGTGCAGGTCCAGCCACTGCGGCCCGGTCATCGGGGCGCGCGCGGCGACCTTGCCCTCGCACAGCGCGAGCATGGCCACGGCGGCGTCGCCGCGACGGATGGCCAGCTCGCCGGCCTGGCAGCGCCGCACCTGGGTCATGCCGGCCAGCGCGGACCAGCTGTCGCCGTCCAGCAGCAGGTCGCCGAGCAGCGCCCGCCAGGGGATCGGATGCGCGGGGCCGGGGATCAGCCCCGCGCTGGCGGGAGGAGACGGGTCGGAGATCAGGGGGGCAGTCACGGGCATGCT
>CBIHMU010000054.1:0-39815 GCA_966211105.1 uncultured Burkholderiales bacterium | reverse complement strand
AGCACGGCCTGCTCGCCGAACAGGTCGGTCTCGGTCTCTTCGCGGAACGAGGTCTGGATGATGCCGGCCTTGCCGCCGCCGTTCGCGGCCGCGTAGCTCAGGGCCAGGTCCCGCGCCTTGCCGGTCTTGTCGGCGTAGACGGCGATCAGGTGCGGCACCCCACCGCCCTGCTTGTAGGTGTTGCGCACCGTGTGGCCCGGGGCCTTCGGGGCGACCATCCACACGTCCAGGTCTTCGCGCGGCTGCACCTGACCGTAGTGGACGTTGAAGCCGTGGGCGAAGGCCAGCGAAGCGCCCTGCTTGATGTTGGGCTCGACTTCCTTCTTGTAGACGTCGGCGATCTGCTCGTCGGGCAGCAGGATCATGACCACGTCGGCGGCCTTCACCGCGTCGGCGATCTCGGCGACCTTCAGGCCGGCGCCCTCGGCCTTGGCCCAGGACGCACCGCCGCGGCGCAGACCCACGGTGACCTTCACGCCGCTCTCGTTCAGGTTCTGGGCATGGGCGTGGCCTTGTGAGCCGTAGCCGATGATGGTGACGTTCTTGCCCTTGATCAGGCTGAGGTCGGCGTCCTTGTCGTAATACACGTTCATGGTGGTCTCTCCGGGGAAAACAGGTCGGGGGTTGTTCAGTGAAGGATGCGCTCAGACGCGCAGGATGCGTTCGCCGCGGCCGATGCCGCTGGTGCCGGTGCGCACGGTCTCGAGGATCGCGCTGCGGTCGATCGCGTCGATGAAGGCATCGAGCTTGCTGGCGTCGCCGGTCAGCTCGATGGTGTAGGTCTTCTCGGTGACGTCGATGACGTGGCCGCGGAAGATGTCGGCGGTGCGCTTGAGCTCCTCGCGCTCCTTGCCGACGGCGCGCACCTTGATCAGCATGAGTTCGCGCTCGATGTAGCGGCCCTCGGTCAGGTCGACGACCTTGACCACCTCGATCAGGCGGTTCAGGTGCTTGGTGATCTGCTCGATCACGTCGTCGCTGCCGCTGGTGACCACGGTCATCCGGGACAGCGACGGGTCTTCCGTCGGTGCGACGGTCAGGCTCTCGATGTTGTAGCCCCGGGCGGAGAAGAGCGCCACGACGCGCGACAGCGCGCCCGGCTCGTTCTCGATGAGCAAAGCAATGATGTGTTTCATGGAATCTCGTCCTTCGCGCTCTTCAGACCGCCGGCGGTAACCGGTCGGCCCTTGGCCACGCTCTTCGATCTAGGAATCAGGCCGGTTCGCCCTGAGCAGTTCGGACCATCCGCCGCCGGTCGCGACGCGCGCGGTAACGTGCGTCACGCCGGACGGCTTCAAGCCGTCACCCGTCTCAGAGGTCCTCGGACCCCAGCAGCATCTCGGAGATGCCCTTTCCAGCCTGCACCATCGGCCAGACGTTCTCGGTCGGATCCGTTCGCACATCGATGAAGACGGTGCGGTCTTTCAAGCGCATCGCCTCCCGCAACGCGGGCTCCACGTCCGAGGGCTTCTCCACCAGCAGGCCGACATGCCCGTAGGCCTCGGCCAGCTTGACGAAGTCCGGCAGCGCATCCATGTAGCTGTGTGAGTAGCGCTTGCCGTAGTCCAGCTCCTGCCACTGCCGCACCATGCCCAGGTAGCGGTTGTTCAGCGAGACCACCTTCACAGGCGTCTTGTACTGCTGACAGGTGGACAGCTCCTGGATGTTCATCTGGATGCTGCCTTCGCCGGTGATGCAGAACACCTCCGACTCCGGCTTCGCGAGCTTGATGCCCATCGCATACGGCAGGCCCACACCCATCGTGCCGAGGCCGCCGGAATTGATCCAGCGACGCGGCTCGTTGAATCGCAGGAACTGCGCCGCCCACATCTGGTGCTGACCGACGTCCGACGTGAAGTAGGCGTCGCGGTCGCGGGTCAGGTTCCACAGCGTCTCGAGGACGTACTGCGGCTTGATGACCTCGTTGGACTGCTTGTAGGCCAGGCAGTCGCGCTTGCGCCAGTCGTTGATCTGGCTCCACCACGCGTTGATCGCGCCGGCGTCAGGTCTTGCCTGCGCTTCCCTGATCTGCGCGATGAGTTCCTGCAGCACGTCCTTGACGTCGCCGACGATCGGGATGTCCACGCGCACGCGCTTGGAGATCGAGGACGGGTCGATGTCGACATGGATGATCTTGCGATCGACCGACGAGAAGTGCTTCGGATTGCCGATCACGCGGTCGTCGAAGCGCGCGCCGACGGCCAGCAGCACGTCGCAGTGCTGCATCGTCATGTTGGCTTCGTAGGTCCCGTGCATGCCGAGCATGCCCAGGAAGCGCGGATCGCTGCCCGGCATCGCGCCCAGGCCCATCAGCGTGTTCGTGCAGGGGTAGCCGAGGAGCTCGACCAGTTGACGCAGTTCCGCCGTGGCCTCGCCCAGGATCACGCCGCCGCCGGTGTAGATGTAGGGCCGCTTGGCCCCCATCAGCAGCTGGACCGCCTTGCGGATCTGACCGCTGTGGCCCTTCTTCACCGGGTTGTAGGAACGCATCTCGACGCGCTCCGGGTAATGGAACGCGGTGCGATTGAGCGAGACGTCCTTCGGGATGTCCACCACGACCGGGCCAGGACGGCCGGTGCGCGCGATGTGGAACGCCTTCTTCAGCGTCATCGCGAGGTCGCGCACGTCCTTGACCAGGAAGTTGTGCTTGACGATCGGACGCGTGATGCCGACGGTGTCGCATTCCTGGAAGGCGTCGAGGCCGATGGCGGGCGTCGGGACCTGACCGGTGATGATCACCATCGGGATCGAGTCCATGTACGCCGTCGCGATGCCGGTGATCGCGTTCGTGACGCCGGGCCCGGAGGTCACCAGCGCGACGCCGACTTCGCCGCTCGCCCGGGCGTAGCCGTCGGCGGCATGCACGGCGGCCTGCTCATGACGGACCAGCACGTGCTGGATGGCGTCCTGCTTGTAGAGCGCGTCGTAGATGTAGAGGACGGCGCCGCCTGGATAGCCCCAGAGGAACTTCACGCCTTCGGCCTGAAGACTCTGAACCAGGATTTCGGAGCCATTCAGTTCCTGACCGGAACTGACGGAATGGGGGTGCGGTTGTGAGCGAGCTTCCGTGATCGCTGCACGTTTGATGTCCGCGGCAGACATGTCCATATGTCGAACCTCTGAGTTTTTTCTCTGACGAAAAACCATCGGTGCTTCTCCTCGCGCTCTTGTGAAGCGGACTTGAAACGTCGCGTCAAAAACAGGGGCGCCCCGGTTGGGCGGCCTACTTGAGACAGAAAATGCGGTGTGCGAGTCGCCGATTATGCACGCAAACCCGCAGACGCCCGGAACCGATGGCGGTTTGTGGCGCTGATGCGATAATCCGCGCCGTTTTGCCCGCTCGACCGCCCCAGACTCGACCCAGACCCGCCCTTTGACGGCGCCAGCCCTTGGCCACAGACAAAGAACTCAACGACTTTCTCAAGACCGCCGATCGTCGCGCCTTCAAGCGCACGGTCTACATGGTTCGAGACGAGGACGCCGCGCTGGACATCGTCCAGGACGCCATGATCCGGTTGGCCGAGAAGTATTTCGACCGTCCGGCGGCGGAGCTGCCGCTGCTGTTCCAGCGCATCCTGTCCAACGCGACGATGGACTGGTTCCGGCGGCAGAAGGTGCGCAACGCGCTGTTCAGCAACCTGTCGGACTTCGAGGGCGCCGATCCCGGCGACGACTTCGACCTGCTGGAATCGCTGGAGACGCGGGAAGGATCGATGGGCGCACTGTCCGCCGCGGACGAGGTGTCGCGCGTTCAGGTGCTGGCCGCGATCGAACAGGAAGTTGCAGCTTTGCCAGCACGTCAACGGGAAGCCTTCCTGCTGCGTTACTGGGAGGAACTCGACGTCGCCGAAACGGCAGCGGTCATGGGTTGCTCGGAGGGCAGCGTGAAGACACACTGCTCCCGCGCCGTGCATGCGCTGGCCAAAACGCTGAAAGCCAAGGGAATCTCGCTATGAAGAACAACATGCCAGGAACGTCGCTGCCGCTGGAAGCGGACGCGCGCGTGACCCGTTTCGGCCTTCGGGTGGCCGCGGGACTGACCGAGCAGAGCGAGACCCTGTCCGGCGATATCCAGGAGCGGCTGCGCTTCGCCCGTGAGCAGGCGCTCGCCAAGGCGATGGCGGCACGTGCCGCGGCGCCCGCGCAGACCGCTTCCGACGCCCGCCAGGTGGGCGGCGGCACGCTGGCCCTGGGCGGCGGCGAGAAGACGCCGCGCTGGAGAAAGGCCGCGACGCTGCTGCCGCTGGCCCTGCTGCTGGGCGGCCTGCTGCTGATCCAGCACAGCCAGTGGTACGAGCAGATCCGCAGCGCCGCCGAGCTCGACACCGAAATGCTCTCCAAGCCGCTGCCGCCGGCGGCGTACAGCGATCCGGGCTTCCGCGAGTACCTGAACGAGAACCAGACCGACCCGAACAACCCGAACGCCTCGCCCGACGGCGAGAAATCCGACGAAGCCAAATCGTCGCAGTGAGGCGGTGCGTGGCCAGTTCCCTCCGACTTCCCCCGCTCGCGGCGGGTTCATCCGACGTTTTCCCTGATCTTTCCGCCTCGCGCCGCTGGGTGCGTCGCCTGAGCCTGGCCGTCGCCTGGGGTGTGTTCGCGTCGGGTGCCACCACGGCCTCGGCCCAGGACACCGCCGCGTCTGCGCCGTTCGATGGTGCAGCGCAGATCGCCGCGCCTCGCGCCTCGTCGCCGACGAGATCCAACGCGCCGGCCACCCCGTCCGGCACCTTGATCAGCAGCCAGAACTGGGCCTCGCTGAGCGCGTCGCAGAAGGAAGCCCTGGCCCCCCTGTCCAAGGAATGGGACCAGCTCGATGGGGCCCGCAAGGGCAAATGGCTGGAAATTGCCGCCCGTTATCCGACGCTGCCGGCCGAGCACCAGCAGCGCCTGCGCGAGCGCATGGCTGAATGGACCCGGATGTCGCCGTCGGACCGCCAGCGCGCCCGCATCGGCTACCAGCACGCCAGCGAGCTTCGTGCGCCTGAGCAGGAAACGAAGATGCGCGAGAAGTGGGATGCCTACCAGGCGCTCCCCCCGGAGAAGCGGCAACGTCTGGTTGAACGTGCCGCCGAGAAAGCGTCCGCCGCCGGCCGCGATGTCCCCGCCCCCCCGCGGGCGAAGGCGCCGATCCAGCGGGCCCCGCTGACCGCCTCGACCGGTCCGACGATCGTCCAGGCCCTGCCTGGCGCGACCACGGTGTTGATGACGCAGCGCGCCGAGCCGCCACTGCCCGGCGCCAGCGCGGCACCCGGCCGGCCGATCCGCTCGCCGCGCGAAGCGAAGCTCGACCCGGACACCCTGCTCCCCCGACGCGACCCGGCCAGCCGCTAAACTGGCCGGATGACCTCCGCACCCGTTGCCGGCGACGACACCCCGCCGGGCCTGATGCGCCGCCTCGCCGCCTTCATCTATGAAGGCGTCGTCCTGTTCGGCGTCGTCTTCATCGCCGGCTGGCTGTACTCGACGCTCACCCAGCAGCGCAACGCGCTGGTCGGACAGCACGGCCTGCAGGCCTTCCTCTTCCTGGTGCTGGGCATCTACTTCATCTGGTTCTGGTCGCGCGGCGGCCAGACGGTGGCGATGCGGGCCTGGCACCTGCGCGTCGTCGACGCCCAAGGCCGCCCGCTCACGCAGGCCCGGGCCACGGCGCGTTACCTCGCCGCCTGGCTCTGGTTCCTGCCGGCGCTGGCCAGCGTGCACCTGCTGGGTCTGGACCGGAGCACCGGCGCGATCTTCGGCACGATGTTCGCAGGCATCGCCGGCTATCTGCTGCTGGCCCGGCTGCATCCGCAGCGGCAGTTCCTTCACGACGTGATCTGCGGCACCCGCCTGATCACACAGTTGCCACCGACTCGCCCGAAGAAGGCCACCGCACTGTCGGCCGACTCCTGACCCCCCGATCCCCTTCCGACGATGAGCAACCCCCACAAGGGCCGCACCGGCCTGGATCGCATCCTGCACGCCGCCGGTTATTCCTGGGACGGCCTGCGCGCCGCCTACCGCGGCGAGAGCGCTTTCCGCCAGGAAACCTGGCTCACCCTCATCGGCCTGCCGCTCGCGTTCTGGGTCGGACGGGACTGGGTGCAGGTCGCGCTGCTGGCCGGTTCGCTGATCCTGGTGCTGATCGTCGAGCTGCTGAACTCGGCGGTCGAAGCGGTGGTCGACCGCGTCTCCTTCGAGCTGCACGACCTCAGCAAACGCGCCAAGGACATCGCCAGCGCCGCCGTGCTGCTGTCGCTGGTGCTGGCCGGCGGCATCTGGGCGGCCGCACTTTGGCAGCATCTGCGCTGATGACGTCCGCCTGAAGCTCACGGCCCCCCCAGCGCATGAAAGACAAAGGGCGGACGCCTTCCGGCGCCCGCCCTTCCTGCTTCTGAGGGACCCGTCGGGGTCCGCGCCGTCAGACGGCCGCTTCGTCCTGTTCGCCGGTGCGGATGCGGATGACCTGCTCCACGGCGGTGACGAAGATCTTGCCGTCGCCGATCTTGCCGGTCTTGGCGGCCTTCAGGATGGCGTCGATGGAGCGTTCGACTTCGTCGTCCTTCACGACGACCTCGACCTTCACCTTGGGCAGGAAGTCGACGACGTATTCGGCGCCGCGGTACAGCTCGGTGTGGCCCTTCTGGCGGCCGAAGCCTTTCACTTCCGTGACCGTCAGGCCGGACGCGCCGACCTCGGCCAGGGCTTCTCGCACTTCGTCGAGCTTGAACGGTTTGATGATGGCGGTGATCTGTTTCATCACGGGGCTCCGAAAGGGGGATTGGCGGGCAAGACTGACGTTGATTTAAGCACGGATCGTTTCCGACGGACGCCCTCCGTTGGAGAAGGGAGTCATCGCGTCAGCCGGGAATGCGGTCGAGTTCGGCGAGCCACACGGCGGGCTCGGAATCGCTCGGCGCGCGCCAGTCCCCGCGGGGCGAAAGTGATCCGCCGCTGCCCACCTTCGGCCCGTTGGGCACGCAGCTGCGCTTGAACTGGCTGCCGCGGAAGAAGCGGCTCACGAAGATCCGCAGCACGCGCTTGATCTCGGCAAGCGGGTACTCGTTGCGCTGGACGTGCTCGCCGTCGGGCCAATCGCCGTGCGCCTTGTCGCCCCAGGCGTGACGCGCCAGGAATGCGATCTTGGCGGGCGAGTAGCCATGGCGGAGGGTGTAGAACAGGTTGAAGTCCTGCAGTTCATAGCGACCGATCTTGTCCTCGGTGCTCTGAAGCCCCGACCCTTCCACGCGTGCGTCCTGCGGCACGAGTTCGGGACTGATCTCGGTGTTCAGGATGTCGAGCAGCACTTCCTGCCCCGTGTGGCCGAGCTGCGCCGTCTCCGCGACCCAGCGCACCAGGTACTGGATCAGCGTCTTGGGCACCGACGCGTTCACGTTGTAGTGCGACATGTGGTCGCCGACGCCGTAGGTGCACCAGCCGAGCGCCAGCTCGCTCAGATCGCCGGTGCCCAGCACCAGCGCGCCGGTGTGGTTGGCCAGGCGGAAGAGGTGGCTGGTGCGCTCGCCGGCCTGGACGTTCTCGAAGGTCACGTCGTAGACCGGCTCGCCGGCGGCGTAGGGATGGCCGAGGTCCTTGAGCATCTGCTCGCAACTCGGGCGGATGTCGATCTCGCGGGCCTCGCAGCCGATCTCGCGCATCAGGCGCAGGGCCTGGTCACGCGTGCGCGTGCCCGTGGCAAAGCCCGGCATCGTGACACCGAGGATGTTCGTCCGCGGCCGGCCCATCTGGTCCATCGCGCGCGCGGCGACGAGCAAGGCATGCGTCGAGTCCAGTCCGCCCGAGATGCCGAGGACCAGCTTGTGGATGCCGCTGGACACGAGCCGCTGCACGAGCGCCTGGACCTGGATCTGGAAGACCTCGTTGCAGCGTTCGTCGCGGCGCTGGCGATCCGACGGCACATACGGGAAGCGCTCGACTCGGCGGCGCAACGGCAGCGCCTGCGTGCGGTCCAGGTCCAGGCCCAGCTCGAACTCGACCGTGCGGAAGGTCTTCAGCAGCGGCGCGTGATGCCGCACGGAATCGCCGAAGCTGGTCTGACGCATCCGCTCGCGCGACAGCCGCTCGAGGTCCACGTCGGCCGACACGAGCTGAGAGCGGCGCTGGAAGCGTTCGCTCTCGGCGAGGAAGCTGCCGTTCTCGTAGACCAGCGCCTGGCCGTCCCAGGCGAGGTCGGTGCTGGACTCGCCAGCGCCGGCGGAGGTGTAGACATAAGCCGCCAGGCAGCGCGCCGACTGCTGGCCGACGAGCTGATGGCGATAGCCCGACTTGCCGACCGTGATGTTGGAGGCCGAGAGGTTCACGAGCACGGTCGCGCCGGCCAGCGCGGCGTACGACGACGGTGGGATGGGGGTCCAGACGTCCTCGCAGATCTCGACATGAAGGCGCAGCAGCGGCTGGTCGGTGGCTGCGACGACGATCCGCGTGCCGAAGGCCACGCGCTGGCCGAGCAGGGTGATCTCCTCCGAGATCGCCTCGTCGGCGGCATTGAACTGACGAGCCTCGTAGAACTCGCCATAGTTCGGCAGGTAGGTCTTGGGCAGGACCGCCAGCAGACGACCACGCTGGAACACGACGGCGCAGTTGAACAGCCGGTGCTCGATGCGCAGCGGCAGGCCCACGATCGCGACGGTGGGCAGATCGCGGGACACCGCCAGCAGATGCGCCAGGGCCGCCTCGCAGCCGTCGAGCAGCGGACGCTGATGGAAGAGGTCGTCGCTGGTGTACGCGGCCAGGCCCAGCTCGGGGAAGGCCGCGACGGCGGCGCCGTCCGCGGCGGCCTCGCGCAACAGCTGCGCGGTCTGTTCGCCGTTGAAGACCGGATCGGCCACGCGGCACAGCGGGATGCCGACGGCGATGCGGGCGAAGTCGTGGGCGTAGAGGTTGTCGAAGGACAGACCTGCTGGGGAGAAGGTCGCCGAGCGGGTCGCGGAACCGGTGGCAGCGCTGGTGGCAGAGCCGGTCGGGGAAGAAGTCGTCGTCGCTTGCATGGGGAGCATCCTGCCATCAAAGCGAAGGGATTGAGCTTGCGCCTAAGATTTGCAGCGCATGACTGCCCCGCCCTCGCCTTCCTCCGCCGCCGCGCCCGACGCCGCGTCAGACACCGACGTGACCCAGCCGCTCATCCGCGTCGACGACGACCCCGCCGCGCTGCCGCGCGATCAGTGGAACGCGTTGCTGGCCGCCTCCCCGCTGCCGTCGCCGTTCATGAAGCTCGAGTACCTGAGCGCGATGCACGCGTCCGGCTCCGCCGTGCCGAAGAAGGGCTGGCAGGCGCAATTCCTCAGCGTGTGGGACGGCGACGAGCTGATCGCCGCCTGCCCCGCCTATCTCAAGGGTCACTCTTACGGCGAGTATGTGTTCGACTGGGCCTGGGCCGATGCCTATCAGCGCCACGGGCTCGCGTACTACCCGAAGCTGCTGGTCGCCGTGCCGTTCACGCCGGTGCCCGGCAGTCGCCTGCTCGCGAAGGACGACGACGCGCGCGAATGGCTGGTGAAGGCACTGCGGGCCCTGACGGCCCGCTCGGAGTTGTCATCGGTGCACGTGCTGTTCGGCGACGACCAGGACCAGCGCGCCCTCACCGGCCAGGACTGGCTGGCTCGGCAGCAGGTGCAGTTCCACTGGACCGGCGACGGGGTGCCGCGTCCGTTCGCGGCCTACCTCGCGACGCTGCAGCGTGAGAAGCGCAAGAAGATCCAGCAGGAGCAGCGCAAGGTCGTCGAGGCCGGCATCCGCTTCGAGCCCAGGCGCGGCGCTGCGATCACGGTCGAGGACTGGGACTTCTTCTACGAGTGCTACACGCTGACCTACCTCGCGCACCGCAACAAGCCTTATCTGACGCGCGACTTCTTCGCGCGGATGGCGTCGGACATGCCGGAGCATTGGTTGATGTTCGTCGCGCGGGATGCCGACGGGCAGCGCGTGGCCGCCTCGCTGGTGGCGATCGACGAATCGCAGCGCGCGGCCTACGGCCGCTACTGGGGCTCGACGCGCTACATCCCCAACCTGCACTTCGACGCGTGCTACTACCAGCCGCTGGCGTGGTGTCTGGAAAACGGCTGGCGCCGCTTCGAGGGCGGCGCGCAGGGGGAACACAAGATGGCGCGCGGGTTGATGCCGGTGGCGACGCACTCGGCGCACTGGCTGGCGCATCCGCAGTTCCGTGAGGCGGTCGCGGACTTCCTCGCCCAGGAGGGCGAGGCGATGAGCGAATACATCGACGAGCTCGAGCGACACCAGCCGTTCAAGGCGACGCCGCCGGACGACGGCACCGCCTGAGACAGGCCGCTCAGCCAGCCGTCGTCGAGGTCACCAGCCGCGGCTGGGAACGCACGGCCTCGCCGGCATGCTCGCGGAAGAGCTTGGCGAGTTTCGTCGCCGCGTCGTCCACGTCATGTCGGGCGAGCACGCGCTCACGAGCGGCTTCGCCCATGCGCTGGAGCTCCGCATCGTCGAGCTGCAGGCAGTCGATCATGGCCTGCGCCAGCGGCTGCGGGTCGCCGGCCGGCACCAGCCAGCCGTTTTCCGGTCGGACCAGTTCCGGGATCGCCGCGATCGCGGTGCTGATGACCGGACGGCTCAAGGCCATCGACTCCATCACCACGACGGGCAGGCCTTCCGCGAAGCTCGACACCACCAACGCCCGCGACGCGAGCATCTCCTCGCGCACCTGGTCGCTGCTGATCCAGCCGGTGATCCGCACCCGGTCGCGCAACCGCAGCGCGTCGATGCGCGCCTCCACCGGCTCACGCAGTTCGCCGTCGCCGGCGAGCACCAGTTCGAAATCGATGCCCTTCGCCGCGACCAGCGCGGCGGCCTCCAGCATCAAGAGGTGGCCCTTCTGCTCGCACAGGCGGCCCACGGCCAGCAGACGGCGACCGCTCGCCGGCGCCGCCGGGGTCGCATGGAACGCCGGCTCCACGCCGCAAGGAACGATCGGCACCTTGGCCCAATGCGAGTGATCCACCCAGCGGTAGATCTGGCTGCGGCAGAACGAGGAGATCGCCACGACGAAGCGCGAGCGGCGGATCTTCTCGCCCAGGTGCAGCATCTCGGGCCGGTCGAACTCCTCCGAGCCGTGGCAGGTGAAGCTGTAGCCGGGACCGCCCAGCGCCTCGATCAGCGCGGCGACCTCGGTCGCATTGGTCCCGAAGTGCGCGTGGACGTGGTTCACGCCCTCGGCGCGCAGCAGCGGGACAGCCATGCAGGCCTCCGCCAGATAGATGAAATGCACCGGCAGCGGCCGATCGGCGCGGCGTCCCAGCTTCAGCGTCAAGGCCAGCGCCGACAGGAACTTCGCCGGCGACACCAGCGCCTGGCGCACCATCGCCTTCAGCAGCGGTCCGACGCCGCCGCGCAGCAGGTAGTGGGTGCGGGACTTCTCGTCCTGATCGGTCGGATCCGGCGCGGCATCGTCCCAGCCACGGACCGCCAGCCGCATCACGTCGACGCCCTGTTGCTCCAGCGCCAGGATCTCCCGGCGGATGAAGGTGTGGCTGACCTTGGGATAGTGATTGAGCAGGTAGGCGACTTTCACGTGACGAGACTTCCGTGGGGTGAGTCGCCCATTTTGGTGCCACGCGCACCATGGCACAACGTCAATCCCCAAAGCGGGGACATCTCAGTTGTAACGCACCGTGATGACCCCTTCCCGGCACCACGTTTGCCATGCGGACATTCTTGCGGTCAGAAACGAAAAAGCGCCCGCATGGGGCGCTTGTCGTACGGCGGCGAGTCTTGTTCAGGCCCGCTCAAGCCGGGAGCTCCGGCCTGATGGTCAGGCCTTCGCAGCCTGCTCAGCCTTCGCGTAATTGGCCATCCCGTCGGTGATCTCCTTCTTCGCGGCGTCCGGGCCTTCCCAGCCCTTGACCTTCACCCACTTGCCGGCCTCGAGGTCCTTGTAGTGCTCGAAGAAATGCTGGATCGCCTTCAGGCGCATCTGGTTGATGTCTTCGGGCTTGGTCCAGTGCTCGTAGATCGGCAGGATCTTGGTGGTCGGCACGGCCAGCAGCTTGGCGTCGCCGCCGGCTTCGTCGTCCATCTGCAGCACGCCGATGGCGCGGCAGGTCACCACCACACCCGGGGTCAGCGGGAAGGGCGTGATCACCAGCACGTCGACCGGATCGCCGTCGTCGGCCAGCGTCTGCGGCACATAGCCGTAGTTGCACGGGTAGTGCATCGCGGTCGTCATGAAGCGGTCGACGAACAGCGCGCCGCTTTCCTTGTCGACCTCGTACTTGATCGGGTCGGCGTTCATCGGGATCTCGATGACGACGTTGAACTGCTCGGGCGCCTTCGCGCCGGGGGTGACTTTGTGCAGGCTCATGGTGGTGGACAGCGGTGAATGCGAGGGATTCCGGAGCGATCCGGAGAAGCCGCGATTCTAGAGGGTCGCCTGAACAGGGCCTGACGCCGCGCCCTCACCGGCAGTCAGGTGGTCAGGCTGTGCGCCGGCCGTTCGCCGGCCAGCGCCTGCGCCAGGCTCTCCAGCACCATCCGGCCCATCGCGGCGCGCGTCTCCTCGGTCGCGCTGGCGCGGTGGGCCTGCAGCACGACGTTGTCCAGGTCCAGCAGGGCCGGCGGCACGTTGGGTTCGTCGGCGAAGACGTCCAGGCCCGCGCCCGCGATGCGCTTCTCCTGCAGCGCCTTCACGAGGTCGGACTCCTTCACGAGGCGGCCGCGCGCGACGTTGATCAGGAAGCCGCGCGGCCCGATCGCGTCCAGCACCGTCGCGTCGATCAGATCGCGGGCCTTGTCGGCGGCGGCGCAGACGATCAGCGCCTCGCTGTCGCGGGCAAGTTGCACCAGGTCTGACTCGAACGCCCACGGCACGCCTGCGATCTCTTTCAGATCGGTATATCGCACCGGGCAGCCGAAGGCGGAGACACGCTCCGCCACCGCGCGCCCCACTCGGCCGAGACCCACGATGCCCACGCGCATCCCGCTCACGCGGCGCGCCAGCGGGATCGCGTTCGGTTGCGGAAATTTCGGCCACAGACCGCCGCGCACGAAGCGGTCGACCGACGCCACGTTGCGGGCGGTCGCCAGCAGCAGCGCCAGCGCCATGTCGGCGACGTCCTCGGTCAGCGCGCCGAAGGTGCCGGTCACCGGCAGCTTGCGCGAGCGGGCGTACTCGATGTCCACCGCATCCGTGCCGACGCCATTCACCGCGACGACCTCCAGCGCCGGCAACTTCTCCATCATCGACCGCGAAATGCCCGTGTGCCCGCCGGTGATCACGCCGCGCATGGTCGGGCCGCGCGCGGCGAGGTACGCCTCCGGATCGGCCTGCTCGAACAGGCGGTGCATCGTGTACAGCGCGTCCAGCTCCGTGTTGATCGCGGGCACGAGGATGGGATTCAGTTGGAGGATGTGCGGCTTCATGGCGCTCTCTGCTTCAGGAAGGATCGGAAAGGAGTCGTCGGAGCTCATTCCGGCTGGATGCCGGCCGTCTTGATGACGGCGCCCCAGCGCTTGTATTCGGCGGCCTGGAAGCTGGCGAGCTCCGCCGGCGTCGACGTGAACGGCTCCATGCCGTTCTGCTCGACGAAGCGCTTCACCGGCTCCGCGGTCATGGCCTTCTGCATCAGCGCGTTGATGCGCTCGACGACGGCCGCCGGCGTGCCCGCCGGCGCGTAGACCGCGTTCCAGTAGCTGATCTCATAACCAGGCAGCCCGGCTTCGGCGATCGTCGGCAGATCCGGCACCAGCGGTGAGCGCCTGGGGCTGCTGACGCCCAAGGCCTTCAACTTGCCCGCCTTCACCTGTGGCAGGCTGGTGGTCAGGTCCACGATCATCAGATCGACCTGACCGCCGACCAGATCCACCATCGCCTGCGGGTTGGCCTTGTACGGCACGTAGGTCAGCTGCGTCTGCGTCATCTGCTGGAACAGCTCCGCCGCCACGCGCGCCGACGAACTGCCGGCGCCGAAGGTGAGCGGCTGCTTCTTCGCGATCGCGCTGAGCTCGGTGACATTGCGCGCCGGGATGCGCGGATTCGTCACCAGCAGCAGGTAACCCTTCACCAGCGCGCCGACCGGCGTGAAGTCCTTCACCGGGTCGTACGCGAGCTTGCGGAACAGATGCGGATTGGCGGCCTGCGTCGTGTTGGTCGTGATGAACAGCGTATAGCCGTCTGCGGCCGAGCGGGCCACCGCCTGCGCGGCGATGCCGCCGCTGGCGCCGGCCTTGTTCTCGACGATCACCGGCACCTTGGTCGCCGCGGTGATCTCCGCGCCGAGGGCGCGCGCCAGGCCGTCGGTGGTGCTTCCGGGACTGGAGCCGACCACGAGCGTGATCGCGCGGGACGGGAACGCCTCGCCTTGCGCGAGGGCGCTGAAGGAAGCCGAGGGCGCGAAGCAGGCGAAAACGGCGGCGCCCGCGAAGGCGAGCGAGGCCCGGCGTCGCGCAGGCTGGAAGCGATCGGTGCGGTTCATGCGGTTGTCTCCAGGGAAGGGGCATGACGGCTGGCATCGCGGAGGCTTCTGTTCGGCCTCCATCGATGTCGCATGGACTCATGCTGGCAGCGTGAAAACCTCGGGTCAATATTGATGATCAATATCAACTTGATGTCGCTCTCCCTCTACACGATCGACTGAATCGATCACTGAGCTGACCGTGGACAGGCATCATGTTGATGAATACATTGACGACATCAACGACACGGGACGACGCGCCGATGGCCGCCTGGATGACCTTGGATGAGGCACGCGACGCCCTCGGCGTGCGCGCGCAGACGATCTACGCCTACGTGAGCCGCGGGCGCATCGGCGTCGAGCCCGATCCCCAGGACTCGCGCCGCAGCCTCTACCGCGCCGAGGATGTGAAAGCGCTGGTGCGCCGCAAGGAGACCGGGCGCACACGCGAGACGCTCGCGGCGACCACGCTGTTCGGGGCCGAACCCAGCATCCCGACGGCCGTCTCGACGTTCTCGGGCGGGCGCCCCTTCTATCGCGGCGTTGACGTCGTCGAGCTGGCAGCGACCGCGACGCTGGAAGACGCGGCGCGATTGCTGTGGGACCTCGACGCGCCACCGTCGTTCCCGCGCCCCGCGGTGGTGGCGGGCTCACCGTCTCGCGCGGTGCTCGCGGTCGTCGCCGCTGTGCCGACCGGCCGCGCCCGCGCGTTCGCTGAACTGGCGGCGCTCACCGCCACGGGCCACTCGACCCGCGGCCGCGTGCCCCGTGTGCTGATCGAGGAAGCCTCTGCGCTGGTCGGCCGGCTGGCCGTCGCCTTCGGCGCATCGGACGAGGAATCGCTGCCGCTGCATGAACGCCTGGCGCGAGGCTGGGGCCAGCCGCGTGCGGTCGCCGCGCTGCTGCGCAAGACGCTGGTGCTCGCGGCCGATCACGAGATCACCAGCTCGGCGTTCTCCGCGCGCATCACGGCGTCCACCGGCGCCTCCTTGCCGGCCTGCCTGCTGGCGGGCCTCACCACCTTCTCCGGTCCCTTGCACGGCGACGCCACCGGCCGCGTGCGCACGCTGTTCGACGAGGTCGATCGCGACGGCGCCGATGCCGTCGTCGACCGCTACCTGGCGTCGGCGATGCCGCTGCCCGGTTTCGGTCATCACATCTACCCGGACGGCGATCCGCGCGCGGCGTCGCTGATGGGGGACTTCAAGCCGCCCGCCGCGATCGGCCGCCTGATCGACCGCGTGGTCGCGCTGACCGGCCTGCCGCCGTCGATGGACGTGGCGCTGGCCGCGCTCGTCGCGCGTTACAAGCTGCCGCCGGATGCCGGCTTTGCGATCTTCGCGATCGCGCGCAGCGTGGGCCTGCTGGCTCACGCGATGGAGCAGCTCGCGATCGATTCGGTGATCCGTCCGCGCGGCCGGTACATCGGCCCCAGCGCGCCGGGCCCGATCGATCCCCGCAAGGAGCGCCGCAAGCGCTGACCGCAGTCCTCGGTCCGGAGAAGCCGGCGGAGCCGGTGCCCCTCGGAGCGAATTCCGAGCGGCGAGGAGGAGATTGAGCGCAGAGGGGCACCGGCTCCGCCGGCTTCGGGCGCTGCGCCCCCACCGCCCGTAAAGGTGACGTGACAAGGCAGATGCCATGCCTGGGGCCAGTTGTTGCCCCGTCGCTGTCGCTCGCCCCTGCAAAGCCTGACACCCACCTTGCAAAGCCCGTGAATCCGCTGGTAAACGCTCATGCCATGCACTATTCACGGCCTTAGCATCGATCGACGGACTGTTGCTGTTGCGTGCGCGCAGGCCCGGCGCCCGCTGGATGGAACCGTCTCACGGATCAAAGAATCAGCGAGAGGAGACAACCTTATGTCGACGAGTTTGGCGCTGTACTTCGCGCTGGCCTGCGGGCTGGCGGCGGTGCTTTACGGCTTTATCCAACGTAGCTGGATCCTGAGCCAGGACCCCGGCAATCCCCGCATGCAGGAGATCGCCGGCGCGATCCAGCAAGGTGCCGCAGCCTACCTGGCGCGACAGTACCGGACCATCGCGATCGTCGGCGTCGTGCTGGGCATCCTGATCGGCGTCGCGCTCGACTGGAAGACAGCCATCGGCTTCTTCATCGGCGCGGTGCTGTCCGGCGCCTGCGGCTTCATCGGGATGAACGTTTCGGTGCGCGCCAACGTCCGCACCGCACAGGCGGCGACGCAGGGCATCGGACCGGCGCTCAACGTCGCATTCAAGGGCGGCGCGATCACCGGCATGCTGGTCGTGGGCCTGGGCCTGCTCGGCGTGGGCCTGTTCTTCATGTGGGTGAGCGAGAGCGGCACCCGCGCGGACAGCCAGACGCTCAAGCCGCTGCTCGGGCTGGCTTTCGGTTCGTCGCTGATCTCGATCTTCGCGCGGCTGGGCGGCGGCATCTTCACCAAGGGCGCGGACGTCGGCGCCGACCTGGTCGGCAAGGTCGAGGCCGGGATTCCCGAGGACGATCCGCGCAACCCGGCGGTGATCGCCGACAACGTCGGCGACAACGTCGGCGACTGCGCCGGCATGGCGGCCGACCTCTTCGAGACCTACGCGGTCACGCTGATCGCGACGATGGCGCTGGCCGCGCTGACTTTCGGCGGCATGTCGATCGCGGCGATCGTGTACCCGCTGGTGCTGGGCGGCGCGTCCATCATCGCGTCCATCATCGGCTGCAGCTTCGTCAAGGCCAGTCCCGGCATGAAGAACGTGATGCCGGCGCTCTACAAGGGCCTGATCGTCGCGGGCGTGCTCTCGGCGATCGCGTTCTGGTTCATCACCCGCGCGCTGTTCCCGCAGGACCTGACCCTGCCCGGCGGACAGACGATAGGCGCGACCGCCCTCTTCCTGTCCTGCCTGGTCGGCCTGCTGCTCACCGCGGCGATGGTGTGGATCACCGAGTACTACACCGGCACCAACTACAAGCCGGTGCAGCACGTCGCGCAGGCGTCGACGACCGGCCACGGCACCAACATCATCGCGGGCCTGGGCGTGTCCATGCGCTCGACGGCGTGGCCGGTGCTGTTCGTCTGCATCGCGATCCTGGTGGCGTTCAAGCTCGCCGGCCTCTACGGCATCGCGATCGCGGCGACGGCCATGCTCAGCATGGCGGGCATCGTCGTGGCGCTGGACGCCTACGGGCCGATCACCGACAACGCCGGCGGCATCGCCGAGATGGCCGACCTGCCCGCCAGCGTGCGCGACGTCACCGATCCGCTGGACGCGGTCGGCAACACGACCAAGGCCGTGACGAAGGGGTATGCGATCGGCTCCGCGGGTCTGGCCGCGCTGGTGCTCTTCGCCGACTACACCCACGCGCTCGAACAGCGCGGGCTCTCGGTCAGCTTCGACCTGAGCAACCACATGGTGATCGTCGGCCTGTTCATCGGCGGTCTGATCCCCTACCTCTTCGGCGCGATGGCGATGGAGGCGGTGGGACGCGCGGCGGGCTCGGTCGTGGAGGAAGTGCGGCGCCAGTTCCGCGACATCAAGGGCATCATGGAAGGCACCGCCAAGCCCGAGTACGGCCGCGCGGTGGACATGCTCACCGCGGCGGCGATCAAGGAAATGATCGTGCCGTCGCTGCTGCCGGTGGTCGTGCCGGTCTTGGTCGGCCTGGTGCTCGGCCCGGCCGCGCTGGGCGGGCTGCTGATGGGCACCATCGTCACCGGGCTGTTCGTCGCCATCTCGATGTGCACCGGCGGCGGCGCGTGGGACAACGCCAAGAAGTACATCGAGGACGGCCACCACGGCGGCAAGGGCTCCGAGGCCCACAAGGCCGCCGTCACCGGCGACACCGTCGGCGACCCCTACAAGGACACGGCGGGCCCGGCGGTCAATCCGCTCATCAAGATCATCAACATCGTCGCGCTGCTGATCGTGCCGCTGCTGCCGGCGGCCGGGATCAGCGGTCCCGCGGCGGGCGCGCACACGCCGCCGGCCTTGATCGCCCCGGCGCCCGAAGCGTCCGCCCCGACCGGCGTGCCGGATGCGGTGGCCAGCGGACCCGCCGAAGCGGCCAGCGGGGCGTCCGCGCCCTGAACGGCGCCCCCTGATCGCCTGGCTGGGCGGCTCTCGCCCGGCCCTCGGTGAAAACGCTGAGAAAAACAGCCCCGGGAGGGGCTGTTTGCGCTTTGAAGGCTCATGCGCTCACGGCAGAATCGGCAGTCAATAACAGAACGTCCAGGGACTCCACTCAACATGCTCAGCCAGGCCATCACGCCGCGCGATTTCGAACGCCGCCGCGAGCAATTGGCCGAGCTCCAGCGCTACCTGGCGTCGCAGGAATCCGAGTACGCGGCGTGCCGACAGCGCATGCAGCGTTTCGTGGACCGTTACGTCGCGGCGCTGGGCCCGCTGTACATGGAGCTGGACGCGCTGGAATCGCAGCTGTATTGCGCGATGCGCTACCTGCACGACGCGCTGGCCCGCAACGGGCTCGATGCCCGCGCGCCCGATTCGCCTCGCGCCACGGCGATGCCACAGCTGCCGGTGCTGCCGGCCGGCGCGCCGCTCCCGGCGGAGCCGGAAGGCGGCCTGGTGCAGGTCGGCCCACCGCCGCTGAAGACCCTCTACCGCCGCGCCGCGAAGCGGCTGCATCCGGACCTCGCGCCGGACGATGCCGAACGCCAGCACCGGGAACGCAAGATGGCCGAGGTCAACGAGGCCTACGACGCCTGCGACCGCGAGCGCCTGGAAGCGCTGCTGCTGGCCGCCGGCGAGAGCCTGGTGAAGGTGCGCGGCGGCGATGCGGACGCGGTCATGGAATGGCTGCGCGGCGCGGAGCGGGCGGTGCAGGGACGCTTGCGCGTCGTCCAGGCGCACCTGGCGCTGCTGAAGAGCCACACGATGCACGAGCTGGGCGAGTCGATCGAACGCGCCGAGAAGCGCGGTCTGGATCCGCTCGCCATCATGGCCAACCGCCTGCGCGCGCAGATCACCGAACGGCGCCAGGAGCTCTACATCGGGCAGCGCCTGCAGCCCGAATCCAGCATGGCCGAGGCCTTCCTGCGCCAGCGCCAGCAGCGTCTGGGCGGCGGGATCGCGGCGTCGCACTGACGCCGCCTCAGCCTCAGCCTCAGCCTCAGCCGCCGAGGGTCAACGCCGCCCGCGCCCTGGCGGGACTCGTGGCGACAGGGTCGCCGCCCAGGCCGCGATCTCAGGACCCAAGGCATCGACCGCGGCCGCCGTCGCCTTGACGGCACCCTCGGCATTCGACCCCGCCGGTTCCGACCGATCGAACGCGCGCTGCGTGCCGTCCTCGGCCGTCGCCATGAGCCGCACCTGCACTTCGCTGCGCGACGCGCCGGAGAAGTTCTGCAAGCTCTCCTCGAGTTCCAGCGTCACGCCGATGGTGACCTGCGGATCCGCGCCGGCGGCCACCGGCGCACGGGCGATCTGCTGGCGCATCCGCGAGGCCACGAGCACCGGCAGCGGCGCCGCCCAGCGCGCGTCGCGATACACGCGTCGCGCATACGGATCCGAATCGGCGAGCCGATACGCGATCCCGGTGCCTTGCAGCGTCTCCGCCGCGGTGACCGCCTGCAGCTCGACGCGCTTGGCCAGCGGGGCCTGCTGCGGCCATGCGGGTGCGGGACCGAGGTCCATCTGCGTCGGCGGCGGCGGACGGCTGCCGCAGGCACCCAGCGTCGCGGCAAGGGCCAGGCCGCCGAGCAACAGCGCGCGACGCATGCCGCCGGTCCGCGGGAATTCAAGGTGCTCGTTCATTTCTTCGCTCCCGCTTCGAAGCCTGTTTCGCCGGGTCCCGGCGCGCCGGGCGTCGGACCGAGGATCAGGCTCTGCGGCTGATCGCCGATGTTCTGCGCTGCGCGCTCCAGGGCGCGGGCGGCCGCGGACAGATCGTCCAGGACCGCACGTTGTCGCGGCTTGTCCGAAGAGCCGACCAACGACAGCTCCACGCGCCGCAGCGTGCGCTGCATCTGCACCGCCGCGTCGCCCAGCTGATCGATCGCCGCGGCCTTGCCCTTGTACTCGTCCGCCAGTTCGCCGCCCTGTTTCGCGAGCGTGTCGATGTTGCCCAGCGTCTGCCGTCCCGCGACCACGAGACCGTCGGTGTTCTTCACCAGGCCCGGCAGCGCCTGCGCTGTCGGGCGCAACGCCTTGATCAGTTCGTTGAGTCCCGCGGACGCTTCGTTCAGCTGTGCCAGCGTCTGGCTCACCTGCTGCTGGTTGCTGTCGCTGAGCACCTTCTGGATGCGGTCCATCGTCGCCAGCGCGCCCGCCGCGAGCTTCGGGCCCGCGTCCTGCAACTGGTCGAGGAAGCCCGGCGCCAGTGCGATGCGTCGCGTCTGCAGCACGTTCTGCTTCGGATCCGCCGGATCCTGCCCGTCGTTCAGGTCGATGAACGACAGCCCGGTGATGCCCTGATAGCCCAGCTTGGCCACGGTCCCGGGCGCGATCGGCGCATCGGCGTCGACCTCGATCTCCACGAGGATCTGCTTGGGCTGCGCCGGATCGAAACGGATGCTGTCGACCTTGCCGACCTGGACGCCGCGCAGCTTCACCGGCGCCTTGACGTTCAGCCCGGGCACCCCTGCCGAGGTCACCACCGTGAAGGTCTGCGTGTCGCCGCGGTCGTCTCGGAACCAGAGGATGACCGCCACCAGCGCCGCCCCGAGCAGCAGCACGAAGAGGCCCGTGGCCAATGCATGTGCCTTGTTTTCCATGTGCTCGCCCGAGTCCTTGTGGTTGATCGTTGTTCGTGGGTTGGAAGGTCCGCCGACGCCGCGCTCAGGCAGGCATCTCGTCGCGGTGCTGCAGCGCGTCGCGGTAGCTGCGCAGGTTGTCCGCGGCGCAGCGGTCCGTGTGACCGAGGAAGAAGTTGCGGATGAACGGGTGCTTCTGCTTCACCACCAGTTCCAGCGGCCCGTGCGCGATCAGGTGCTGGTCCGCGAGCACCGCCACGCGATCGGCGATCGCGAACAGTGTGTCCACGTCATGCGTGACCATCACCACCGTCAGCGCCATCTCGCGCCGCAGGCTCTCGATCAGCTGCACGAAGTTCTTCGAACTGGCGGGATCGAGACCGGCCGTCGGCTCGTCCAGGAACAGCAGTTGCGGATCCATGATCAGCGAGCGCGCCAGCGACACCCGCTTGACCATGCCGCCCGAGAGTTCCGCCGGCATCTTGATGCCGTCTTCCGGCTTGAGGCCGACCTGCTGCAGCTTGGTCATGACCAGCTCCGCGATCAGGTCCTTGGGCAGGCTCTTGAGTTCGCGCAGCGGCAGCGCGACGTTGTCGAACACCGACAGCGCCGAGAACAGCGCGCCCTGCTGGAACAGCACGCCCCATCGGTGCCGCACCTGGGCGAGGTCGGTCGCCTCGCACTTGCCGAGCTTGTGGCCGAAGACCAGCACCTCGCCCTCGCTGGGCCGCTCCAGGCCCAGCATGAGGCGCAGCAGCGTCGTCTTGCCGCTGCCCGAGCCGCCGATGATGGCCAGCACCTCGCCCGCGGTGACTTCCAGGCTCAGGTCCTTGTGGATGCGCACGCCGCCGAGCACCGTGCCGACGTGCCGCACCTCGATCAACGGATCGCCCGGCTGGACGTTCAGTTCCTCGACGGCTTCGGCCGAGGTCGGTTCGATACATCCGCTCATGCTTTCAACCCCACGTCGGAGAACATCACCGCGAAGATCGCGTCCACGATGATGACCACGGTGATCGCGCTCACCACCGAATCGGTGGTGCCGGTCCCGAGGCTTTCGCTGTTCGGCTTGATCCGCAGCCCGAAATGGCAGGCCACGAACGCGATCATCAGCCCGAACACCGCCGATTTGGCCAGTCCCAGCCACAGGTTGGCCACCGGCACCGCAGCCGGCAGGCCTTGCAGGAACTGCACGTAGTCCAGGCCCAGCGTCGCCCGGGCGGCGATCATGCCGCCTAGCAGCACCATGCTGCTGGTCCAGGTCATCACCAGGGGCAACGACAGTGCCAGGGCCACCATCTTGGGCACGACCAGCCGGATCGTGTGCGAGATGCCCATCACCGAGAGCGCGTCCAGCTCCTGCGTCACCCGCATCACGCCGAGCTGCGCCGTCATCGCCGAGCCGCTGCGCCCGGCCACCAGGATCGCCGCGAGCAGCGGCCCCAGCTCGCGCCAGACGCTGATCCCCAGGATGTTGATGACGTAGATGTCGGCGCCGTAGCTTTGCAGCTGCTTGGCGGTCAGGTAGGACAAGGTGATGCCGACCAGCACGCCCACCAGCGCCGTGATGCCCAGCGCCTGCGCGCCGCTGCGGTAGAGGTGGGCGGAGATGTCCTTCCACGCGATCAGGTTGGGATGACGCACCAAGGTGCCGAGGTCGCGCGTGACCTGGCCGAGCAGCGCGGTCGCGTCCAGCAGATGGCTGGCGAGGTTGAGCAGGCCCTGTCCGAACTGGCGCACGTTCTGCGCGCGCGGCGGCCGGGCCGGTTTACCCTGCTTGCTGCCCAGACGCGCGAACAGCGCCTGGAACATGTCCGCCATCGGCGCCGGCGGCCAGCGCAGGTCGTCCGGCTGGCGGCGCCCCCAGGCTTGCCACAGCAGCAGCGCGCCGGTGGGATCGAGCCGGCGCACCGCGCTGAGGTCCCAGGACACGTTGGCGGTCGGCACCTCGCCGAGTTCGCCGCGCAGCGCCTCGACACGCTCGCGCAGCGCCAGCAGCGTCCAGTCGCCTTCCAGCCGTGCCAGGATGCGTCCGCCCTCGCCGGACTCGCGCAGCAGGCGCGGTGACGGGTCGTTGACGTCGTGGTTTTCCAGAGGGGCGTCCATTGGGGTCAGAGCATAGCCGCGGGAGGCCGGTCCGGTGAACCCGGCGGACAGGAGTTCGCCCAGTCAGACAAGACGCTGTCGCAGACGCTCCAGATAGGTGCGGCTGCAGGGCACGCGGCTGCCGTCCCGCAGGCGGAGATGGGCGTCACCGGCCTCGGTGGGCTCGATGGCTTCGATCAGGCTCAGTCGCACCAGATAGCCGCGATGCACGCGCACAAAAGCGGCCGGATCCAGGCGTTGCTCGAAGGCGCCCAGGCTGCTGCGCAACGGATAGTCGTGCTGCTGCCGGCGCAGGTTCACGTAGTTGCCGCAGGCCTGCACCCACTCGATCTCGTCCATCGGCAACAGGAACTCCTTGCCGAGCTTCTTCACCAGCAGGCGCTCGGGCAGCGCGGGCACGGGCACTGGCGCCGCCGCGAGCATGGGCGTGGGCATGGGCAAGGACTTGGGAGCAGGCTCCGGCGGTTCGGCCAGCAGGCTCGCCTCGCCCTGCCAACGCCACACGAACAAGCGGTACGCCCCGACGATCACCAGGATGAAGGCGTAGCTGCGCACGTCCTTCAAGGCTTCGTAGAACAGCTCGATCGGCCAGTTGCCGAAATCGTAGACGGCGCCCTGCGTCGCGTACGCCAGCTTGCGCAACGCGACCATGCCCAGCACATGCGCAAGACTGGTCATGAGTGCGAACAGCGCATGCCACGGCAGATGACGCCGCAGTTGGCCCCATCGCAACGGCCTGGCATCCGCCGCGCGGACGATCCAGGGGACCAGCGCCATCCAGACGAGGGCACTGGAGAACTCCCAGACCGCCGGCTCCCAGGTCTCGAAAGACAGGCCGGCGCGACGGATGTCCAGGTTGGTCGTGATCGTGTTCGCGCCCGCCGAGCCGAGCAGCAGTCCGCTCCAGATCGCGCACTCGACCCATCGCCGCCGCTTCAGATAGATTCCCAGCCACTTGTCCTCTGTCATGGCGGCGCAGTGTAGGCGTGCGCGGGGCTCGGGGCCCGCGCGAACGGCCCCTGGGACGCAGCGGGTCGTCACCGGACGGGGGCGGCTCGTCACATTCCGTGCGCACGCCTCTCCGCAGCGACGAAGCTGCGTCTCATGACTCCCACCGCCCTCTCCGCACGCGTCGCGGCCTCCAGCCCCCGCCTGACCGAACTCGACTGGCTGCGCGTCATCGCCTTCGGCCTGCTGATCCTCTACCACTCGGGCATGTTCTACGTGAGCTGGGACTGGCACGTGAAGTCGCCGCGACTCGTCCCCGCGCTCGAGTCCTGGATGCTCTGGCTGAACCCGTGGCGCATGTCGCTGCTGTTCCTCATCTCCGGCGCGGCCACCGCGTTGATGGCGGGGCGGGCCGACGGGGCCGACGGATTGATCGCTTCGCGCAGCAGGCGGCTGCTGCTGCCGCTGCTGTTCGGCATGACGGTGATCGTCCCGCCCCAGGCTTATCTGGAGGTCGTCGAGAAACTTCACTACGCCGGCAGCTACGTGGACTTCCTGGCGCTCTATTTCCGGGCGTATCACGGCTTCTGCCGCGGCGACGACTGTCTCAAGCTGCCGACCTGGAATCACCTGTGGTTCCTGCCCTACCTGTGGGCCTACACCGTGATCGTGCTGCTGGCGTTGCGCCTGCGCGCCGTGCGCGGTCTCTTCGCCCATGCGGCATGGCGCCGGATCGTGGCTGGAGGCCGGTTGCTGTGGGTGCCATGGCTCGGGTTCGCGCTGCTGCGCCAGCATCTGCTGGAGCGCTTCCCCAGCACGCACGACCTCGTCCACGACTGGTACCAGCACGGCGTGTACTTCGCGGTGTTCCTCCTGGGCTTCACCCTCTACGGCAGCCGCGACGATCGCCAGGGCGCCTGGGAGGCCGCGCGACGTCTGCGCTGGATCGCGCTCCTCGCGTATGTCATGGTGCAGTTGCTCTCGCAGGCGATCACCGGCGAGTGGCGCCTCGGGCACGGCGATGACTTCCCGGAGTGGCTGATCATGGCGCTGCGCGCGCTCAACGCGGGCAAGCAGTGGCTGCCGATCGTGGCGGTGCTGGGCTTCGGCAGGCAGTGGCTGGCCGACCGCGATTCGCCGTTGCTGCGCTGGCTGACGCTGGCCGTGTTCCCGTTCTATCTGGTTCACCAGACCGTGACGGTGATCGTGGGCCATCTGCTGGCGCCGCTGCAGTGGCCGTTGGCCATCGAGGCCGCCGTGCTCGTCATGACCACGGCGCTGGGTTGCCTGCTCGCCGCGCTGTTGGCCATGCGCGTGAACCTGCTGCGCCCGTGGATGGGGCTGAGCCCGGAAAGCAAAAAGCCCGGCATCTTGCGATACCGGGCTTCCTGATTCTTCTTATAAATGGTCGGGGCGGCGGGATTCGAACTCGCGACCCCTTGCACCCCATGCAAGTGCGCTACCAGGCTGCGCTACGCCCCGACTAAGCCTTAGATTCTATACGTAATCGAGAGCCTCATGCAAGCAAACTCTCTCGAATCGCCAACAACTCGTCCCGGACCTGCTCCAGCGTGAGCTTCTCGAGCGAGACGGTGGTGTGCGCCGCGCTGTGCGCGACCTCCGCCGCCAAGGCGCGCGAGGCTTCGCGATACACCTCGCGCTGCGCCGACGCCAGCGCTTCCGCGCGGAACTCCTGCGCGTTGGTCGAGATGTGGGTCGAGTCGATCAGCTGATTGCGTGCGCCGCTGATCGTGAAGCCCTGGTCGTAGAGCAGATCGCGGATGCGGCGGATCAGCAGCACTTCATGGTGCTGGTAATAGCGCCGGTTGCCGCGCCGCTTCATCGGCTTGAGTTGCGTGAACTCCTGTTCCCAATAGCGGAGCACGTAGGGCTTCACGCCGCACAGCTCGCTCACCTCACCGATGGTGAAGTAGCGCTTGGCAGGGATGGCGGGAAGCTGGACGTCCATGGGAATCAGCGGCTCCGGCAGCAGCGGGAAGGGTCAGACTCTACTCGAAGTCACCACCCGAAGGCGTGTTGCCCTGGACGGCTTCTTTCAATTTGTGACTCGCATGAAACGTCACGACGTTGCGGGCCTTGATCGGGATCGCTTCGCCGGTGCGCGGGTTGCGGCCGGGTCTCGGCGCCTTGCGCCGGATGTTGAAGTTGCCGAAGCCAGACAGCTTCACTTCGCGGCCGCTGGAGAGGCTCTGATGAATGATGTCGAAGAAGGCCTCGACCATGTCCTTGGACTCGCGCTTGTTCAGGCCGAGCTTGTCGAACAACAGCTCCGCCAGCTCAGCCTTGGTCAGCGTGGGCGTCTCCAGGCTGCCGAGCAGCACGCGCGCCTGCTCCTTCAGATCGTCATCACTCATGGGTGTCCTCCCCTCCCTCAGCCTCGCAGGCGCGCGCCGAGACTCTCGCCCAGCTGCGCCACCACCTTCGCCACCGCCTGCTCGATGCGTTCGTCGGTCAGCGTGTTCTCGTCATCGAGCAGCTCCAGGCGCACGGCCAGGCTGCGCTCGTTCGCCTTCAGCTCCGCCGTCGGCTGGGCCGGCTTGAAGACGTCGAACAGACGCGCAGAGCGTACCAGGGCTTCGCCGCTGGCTTCGATCGCCCGGATGAGGGAGGCATAGGTCACTTGCTCATTGACGATCAGCGCCAGATCGCGTTGAACCGCCTGGAGGCGAGGCACGCCCTGACCCTGCGGCAGCGTGCGCGCCAGCACGGCATCCAGCGACAGCTCGAACAGGACCGGCGCGCTCGGCAGTTCGTAGCCCTGGCGCCACTTCGGATGCAGTTCGCCGACCACGCCGATGGCCGCGCCGTCCAGCAGCACGCGGGCACTGCGGCCGGGATGCAGCGCCGGATGTTCGGCGGCTTCAAAGCTCAGCACGCGCGGCGCGAACAGCGCCTCGAGGTCGCCCTTCACGTCGAAGAAGTCGACCGCGCGGTCCTTCTGAGCCCATTGCTGCTGGTCGGCCGGACCCCAGGCGAGGCCCGACAGACGCATCGGCTGCGCGATACCGGCGATCGTGGTGTCGCTTTCCTGCACCGACGCGTCGCGCAGGAACACGCGACCGATCTCGAACACGCGCACGCGCGGCGACTTACGCGCCAGGTTGTTGCGCAGCACCTGGACCAGCGAGCCCATCAGCGAGCTGCGCATGACCGCCAGCGGCGCGGCGATCGGATTCAGCAGCTGGATGGGATTCGCGTTGCCGGCGAGCTCCTGCTCCCAGCGCGCTTCGACGAAGCTGAAGTTGATCGTCTCGAAGTAGCCCAGGCCGGCCATGGCGTGGCGCAGCGCGTGCGTCGCGCGGCGCGACTCCGAGCCCACCTTGCCGACCACCGGCGCCAACGGCGGCGTCGACGGCAGCTTCGGATAACCCAGCACGCGGATGACTTCCTCGATCAGGTCTTCCTCGATCTGGATGTCGAAGCGGAAGGTGGGCGGCGTCACCGTGATCACGCCGGGCGCCGACGTGAATTCCAGGCCCAGCCGCTTGAACACGCCTTCGCAGTCCGCCTGCGTCACCGGCATGCCGATCACCTTGGCGGCGCGCTCGACGCGCAGTGCGACCGGCTTGCGCTCGGGCAGTTGCGTGGTCTGGTCGTCCATCGGGCCGCACGCCGTGTCCGGGCCGCCGCAGATCGACAGGATCAACGCCGTGATGCGTTCGATGTGATCGACAGTCCCGGCGGGATCGACGCCGCGCTCGAAGCGGTGGCCCGCGTCGGTCGAGAAATTGAAGCGGCGCGAGCGCCCCATCACCGCCTTCGGCCACCAGAACGCGGCTTCGACGTAGATGTTCTTCGTGTCGTCGGAGACGGCGGTGGCGTCGCCGCCCATGATGCCGGCCAGCGATTCGACCTGCTCGCGGTCGGCGATCACGCCGACGGTCGCGTCGACCTCGATCGTGTTGCCGTTCAACAGCTTGAGTTGCTCACCCGGCTTGCCCCAGCGGACGACCAGTTCGCCGTGGATCTTGTCGAGGTCGAAGATGTGCGACGGACGACCCAGCTCGAACATCACGTAGTTCGAAATGTCCACCAGCGGCGACACCGAGCGCTGACCACAGCGGGCCAGACGGTCGACCATCCACTGCGGCGTCTTCGCGGTCGTGTCGACGTTGCGGATCACGCGGCCTGAGAAGCGGCCGCACAAGTCCGCCGCCTCGATGCGCACCGGGAGCTTCGCCTCGGTGGCGACGGCGGCGGGCCGGATCTCGGGCGCGAGCAGCGGCGCACCGGTCAGCGCGAACACTTCACGCGCGACACCGTACACGCTCAGCGCATGCGCCAGGTTCGGCGTCAGCTTCAGCGTGAACAGCGTGTCGTCCAGGTTCAGGTGCTTGCGGATGTCTTCGCCGATGGGCGCGTCCGCGGCCAGTTCCAGCAGACCGCCATGGTCCTCCGCCAGCTTCAACTCGCGGGCCGAGCACAGCATGCCGAAGCTCTCGACGCCGCGCAGCTTGCCCTTGCCGATCTTGAACGGCTTGCCGTCATCGCCCGGGGGCAGTTCGGCGCCGATGGTGGCCAGCGGCACGCGGATGCCGACGCGTGCGTTCGGCGCGCCGCAGACGATCTGCAGCAGCTCCGGACCGCCGGCGTTGACCTTGCACACGCGCAGGCGGTCAGCGTCCGGATGCTGCACAGCCTCGACGATCTCGGCCACGACGATGCCGTGGAACGGCGGCGCCACCGGGCGCAGCTCTTCCACTTCGAGGCCGGACATCGTCAGCAGTTCGGCCAGTTCTTGGGTGTTCAGCGCGGGGTTGCAGAAGGCCCGCAGCCAGGACTCAGGGAATTGCATGGGGTTCTCTCTTGCTCTCTAGGCGACCGGGGGCTCGAATTACTTGAACTGCGACAGGAAGCGCAGGTCGCCGTCGAAGAACAGCCGCAAGTCGCTGACGCCATAGCGCAGCATGGCCAGGCGGTCGATGCCCGAGCCGAAGGCGAAACCGATGTAGCGCTCGGGATCGAGGCCCATGTTGCGGATCACCTGTGGATGCACCTGACCGGAGCCGGAGACTTCGAGCCAGCGGCCCTTCAACGGACCGGAGCCGAACATCATGTCGATCTCGGCGCTGGGCTCGGTGAACGGGAAGTAGCTCGGACGGAAACGGATCTCCATGTCCGTCGTCTCGAAGAACTGCTGCATGAAGTTCACGTAGACGGACTTCAGGTCCTTGAAGCTGATGTTCTCGCCGACCCACAGGCCTTCGACCTGGTGGAACATCGGCGAATGTGTCGCGTCGCTGTCCACGCGGTAGGTGCGGCCCGGCGCGATCACGCGGATCTCGGGCATCGGCTGACCGGCGTCGATCAACGCGCGATGCTTCTTGACATGCTGGACCGCGTAGCGGATCTGCATCGGGCTGGTGTGGGTGCGCAAGACATGACCCCCTTCGATGTAGAAGGTGTCGTGCATCGAGCGCGCCGGATGGTCCTCCGGCGTGTTCAGCGCGGTGAAGTTGAACCAGTCGTTCTCGATCTCCGGGCCGTCGGCGACGTCGAAGCCCATCGAGCCGAAGATCGCCTCGATGCGTTCCATCGCCCGCGTGATCGGGTGCAGGCCGCCGGTGCCGCGCTGGCGGCCGGGCAGCGTGACGTCCAGCGCCTCGGCCTTGAGCTGCTTCTCGAGCTCCGCGTCCGCCAGCGCCTGGCGGCGCGCGGTCAGCGCCGCCTCGATGCCTTGCTTGAGCTGGTTGATCTGCGCGCCGCGGGTCTTCTTCTCCTCGACCGGCAGGCTGGCCATGCCCTTCATCAGCTCGGTGACCTGGCCGGTCTTGCCCAGGAAACGCGCCTTGGCGTTCTCCAGGTCGGCGGGAGTCGTGGCGGCGGCGAATTCGCCGGTCGCCTGGTGCAGCAATTGATCGAGGTCGTTCATCGCGGGGCGTCGACGGGGCGTCGGCGTCGTTGGCGGAAGTCGGAAGGCACAGCGGTGGAATGGCGCACATCGCACCCTCACGCACCCTTGCGCCGGAATGAAAAAAGGCCGCACACCGGGGTGTCGGCCTTTGAAAAAGGCAGCCCCGGCAGGGCCGGAGCGGCCAGTCCGCCCGCCGGCGAGCACCGGCGGGCAGACCTTGGCTATCAAGCCAGAGCGGCCTTCACCTTGGCGAAGATGCTGGCGAAACCAGCAGGGTCGTTGACGGCGAGGTCGGCCAGGACCTTGCGGTCGATGTCGATCTCGGCCTTCTTCAGACCGGCCACGAACTTGCTGTAGCTCAGACCCAGGCCACGGCTTGCCGCGTTGATACGGGCAATCCACAGCTGGCGGAACACGCGCTTCTTGGCACGGCGGTCACGGTAGGCGTACTGGCCCGCCTTCATCACCGCCTGCTTGGCGATGCGGAAGACGTTCTTGCGACGACCACGGAAGCCCTTGGCCAGAGCCAGGACCTTCTTGTGACGAGCACGTGCGGTTACACCACGTTTGACGCGAGGCATGTTGTATCTCCTTGTCTACTGCTGGATTACAGACCAGCGAAGGGCAGCATCGAAGCGATGTGGCCCATGTTGGTCTCATGCACGGTCGTGGCGCCGCGAAGCTGGCGCTTGTTCTTCGTGGTCTTCTTGGTCAGGATGTGGCGCTTGAACGCCTGACCGCGCTTGACGGTGCCACCCGGACGAACGCGAAAACGCTTTTTCGCGCTGCTCTTGGTCTTCATCTTGGGCATGACTGCTCCTTCTATGTGCGTCCCTCCAGGCGACCGCGGGTGACCGCGGTACTTGACCGGCCTGCAGGAGACTAATGAGCCCGCCGACGACCAGATCGGCGGGCTGAAAGTGTGGCGGGGCCTTCCGGTCCCGCCGAGGCGAGGATTCAGAGGCTCAAGGCCTCGGAATCAACGCTTCTTCGGTGCAAGCACCATGATCATCTGACGGCCCTCGAGCTTGGGCATGTGCTCGACCACCGCCACGTCCGCCAGTTCGTCGCGGATGCGCTCCAGCATGCGCATGCCGATGTCCTGGTGGGTGATCTCGCGGCCGCGGTAGCGCAGCGTGACCTTGCCCTTGTCGCCGTCCTCCGCGATGAAGCGGCGCAGGTTGCGCATCTTGATCTGGTAGTCGCCCTCGTCCGTGCCCGGACGGAACTTGACTTCCTTGACCTCGATGACCTTCTGCTTGGACTTGGCTTCCGCGGCGCGCTTCTGCTCCTGGTACTTGAACCTGCCGTAGTCCATCAGCCGGCACACCGGCGGAACGGCCGTGGCGGCGATTTCGACCAGATCGACGTCCAGCTCACCGGCCATCCGGAGCGCTTCCTGGATCGAGACGATGCCGATCGGCTCGTTCTCCGGGCCATTGAGACGGACTTCAGAAGCGATGATTTCGCGATTCAGGCGGTGCTTGCGCTCGGGAATCGCACGACGGTCAGCAAAAGTAGCGATGGTGGTTACCTTTAGGCGGGCCTTGGCAAGGGTCCGTGTTGATCAGTACAACGCAAAAAGCGCCCGACTCAAGCCTTGTCCGCGATGGCGGTCGAGAGCTTCGCAACGAAGTCCTCCACCGACATCACGCC
The DNA here is from genome assembly GCA_966211105.1 of uncultured Burkholderiales bacterium. GTDB lineage: Bacteria > Pseudomonadota > Gammaproteobacteria > Burkholderiales > Burkholderiaceae_C > Roseateles. The sequence goes on along the minus strand of CBIHMU010000054.1, from coordinate 8,134 downwards.
CAGATCCTGGTTGCCTCGGGCGCGCACTGCGACTGCGCCGTTCGCCTTTTCCTTGTCGCCGACGACAAGGATGAACGGCACCTTTTGCAGTGAATGCTCGCGGATTTTATACGTGATTTTCTCGTTCCGCAAATCTGCGTGGACCCTAACCCCTTGTTTTTGCAGCGTTTTCACAATGCTGGAAACGTAGTCCGATTGGGCGTCGGTGATATTGGCGACAACGACCTGCGTCGGAGCGAGCCAAACCGGCAGCGCGCCGGCATGTTGCTCGATCAGGATCCCGATGAAACGCTCCAGGCTGCCGACGATCGCGCGGTGCAGCATGACGGGGGTGTGGCGCTCGCCGTCCTCGGCCACGTACTCGGCGCCCAGGCGCGCAGGCATCGAGAAATCGACCTGCATCGTGCCGCACTGCCACTGGCGGCCGATCGCGTCCTTGAGCGTGTATTCGATCTTCGGACCGTAGAAGGCGCCGTCGCCCGGGGCGATGATGAACTCCACGCCCGAGGCGCGCAGCGACTCCATCAGCGCGAACTCGGCCTTGTCCCAGACCTCGTCCGAACCGATCCGCGCGTCGGGGCGCGTGGCGACCTTGTAGATGATGTTGTCGAAGCCGAAGTCCTTGTAGACCTTCTGCAACAGCGCGGTGTACGCCACGCACTCGGCCAGGATCTGGTCTTCCGTGCAGAAGATGTGGCCGTCGTCCTGCGTGAAGCCGCGCACGCGCATGATGCCGTGCAGCCCGCCCGTGGGCTCGTTGCGGTGGCACTGGCCGAACTCGCCGAAGCGCAGCGGCAGGTCCCGGTAGCTCTTGATGCCGTGCTTGAAGATCAGGATGTGCCCGGGACAGTTCATCGGCTTGAGCGCGTAGTCGCGCTTTTCCGATTCCGTCGTGAACATGTTGTCGCGGTACTTGTCCCAGTGGCCGGTGGCCTCCCACAGCGTCTTGTCCAGCAGCTGCGGGCCCTTGACCTCCTGGTAGCCGTTGTCGCGGTACACGCGGCGCATGTACTGCTCGACCTCCTGCCAGATCGTCCAGCCCTTGGGATGCCAGAACACCACGCCCGGCGCGTGTTCGTCGATGTGGAACAGCTCCAGGTCCTTGCCGAGCTTGCGGTGGTCGCGCTTCTCCGCCTCCTCCAGCATGCGCAGGTAGTTCGCCAGGTCGTCCTTGGTCGCCCAGGCCGTGCCGTAGATGCGCTGCAGCTGCTCGTTGCGGTGGTCGCCGCGCCAGTAGGCGCCGGCCACCTTCATCAGCTTGAAGAACTTCAGCTTGCCCGTGGACGGCACGTGCGGGCCGCGGCACAGGTCGGTGAAACCGCCCTCGGCATACAGCGAGACCTCCTGGTCCGCCGGGATGCTGGCGATGATCTCGGCCTTGTAGGCCTCGCCGATGCCCTTGAAGTACGCGACGGCCTCATCGCGCGGCAGCACCGAGCGCGTGACCTTCTCGTCCTTCTTCGCGAGTTCGCCCATCTTGGCCTCGATCGCCGCCAGATCCTCGGGCGTGAACGGGCGCTTGTAGGAGAAGTCGTAGTAGAAGCCGTGCTCGATGACCGGGCCGATCGTGACCTGCGCGTCCGGGAACAGCTCCTTGACGGCATAGGCCAGCAAGTGGGCCGTCGAATGGCGGATGACGTCCAGCCCGTCCGGATCCTTGTCCGTGACGATGGCCAGCTGCGTGTCCTTGTCGATGAGGAAGCTGGTGTCGACGACCTTGGCGGCGTCGCCCGAGCCGACGCGGCCGGCGAGCGCCGCCTTCGCCAGGCCCGTGCCGATGGACGCCGCGACGTCGGCGACGGTCACCGGGTGCGGGAACTCGCGCTTGGAGCCGTCGGGCAGTTGGATGGAGATGTGGGACATGAGGGGGAACTCCAGAAAACAAAAAAGCGCGACCACGTGCCGCGCTTTTTCTGGGGTGCTGACTTTTTCCGGACAGCTGATGAAAGACGTGACGAGCCGCGGTCGCTCAAACCTTCGCAGTGGAGGGGGTAGTCCGCGGTGTCATAACCATGTCGCCTTTCCCGGTCCTTGTTGGAAAAAGAAATATGAGGTCGCCAGTGTAGCTCAGAGCGCCTGGATGTCGAGGGACGGCCGGGCGCAGGCCTCGCGGAACTCGTCCCTCAGCCGCTCGCCTTCGCGGACGGCCTTGAGCCAGTCGCGGGCGCGGCCGGGGACGTCGTTGAGGTAGCGCTGGAAGTCGTTGCGATCGGGCAGCTTGCCGTTGGGCAGCGTCTTCACCCACTCGGGGTTGGGCGTCAGCAGCACGACGTTGTCGAGGAAGGCGCTGGTCCGATGCCGGTGCTTGAGCGCCTTGTCGAGCCAGCCCGGCACGACGCTGGCCTGGAAGTGCGGGTACAGCGCGATGCCGTCGCCGACCATCGCCGCGTAGTTCAGGTGCAGGTGATAGTCGGTGATGCCGCCGTCCCAGTAGGCGCCGGCCGGGGCGCCTGCGATGTCGTGCACGGCCTGCAGCCAGAACGGGATCGAGCAGCTCGCCAGGATGCTCGGCTTGAGGTTGGTCGCGTCCAGCGCCACCTGCCGGCTTCGGTAATCGGCCAGCGGCATCGGCAACGGGGACCGCTTGTCGGAGAACACCACCCGTTCCAGCCACGCACCCATCGCGCGGCGCGACATCGCATTGGCGGCGAACGCGCCCAGATAGCCGAGCGGCGTGCGCAAGCGCCCTTCCCGCCCGAGCACGTGCTTGCCGCGCGAGGTGAACACATGCAGGCGGAACTGCGGATGCGACAGCACCTCGGCCTCGCGGCCGCCAAAGATCTCACCGAGCTTGCCGGCGAATGCGCGCGAGACCGTCGCCGCGGTCGGCCGCTTGCCGGGCGCCGACTCGTAATCCTGATGGGCGTAATCGTGGGCGAGGCGCTCGAACTCCACCTTCGCCTGCGCGGCGTCGCGGGTCAGGCAGGCGGTGGCCATGCGCCAGGCGCCGATGGAGGCGCCCAGCAGATGGACCTCCTGACCGCCCGACGGCAGGAACTCGCCGAAGAGATGCGCGTCGAGCGCGCTGAGCACCAGCCCCTTCGGACCGCCGGCGGCGCCGGGCACGACGCGCACGTCGGCGGCACGCAGGCCATGGTCGCGCAGCCGTTGGCGCGCACGGGGTCCGGCGAGGATCTGCAAGGCCTGCATCGGGCGGGTCGTCCTTTCAAGAATCGGAAACGCCCGACTCGGAGCTGAAGGCCCTCGCTCCGGAGAAGGCTCAGAGCTTCATCTCCAGGTTGAGCTGGAACCACGGCTTCAGACCGCGACCGGTGGCGTAGAACTGATCACCGGGGAGCTGGGTCTCGGCCCGGGCGTCGAGCGGGAACAGATTATTGGCCGAGAAGCGCACCGAGGTCTTCGGGCTGAGCATCCACTGGGCGAAAACGTCCAGGCCGCGGTTGCGCGAGTACTCGACGCTCTGACGATCGGTCTGACGCACCGTGTAGACCGGCGTGTAGTTCAGGTTGGCGCCGGTGGTGACCGGCACGCTGCTGAACCGGTAGTCGAAGCCGAGGTTGGCGGTCCAGGGCTGCTGCTGGTCGAGCCGGTTGTCCGGGCCGTCCACCGCTTTCACCCGCGAACGGTAGACGCTCACGGAGCTGCGCAGGTTCAACGGCAGCTTCGGATCGAACAGCGACGGGAACAGCTCGCCCGCACGGCCCTTGAGCTCCATCTCGATGCCGCTGGTGGTGGCGCTGGAGAAGTTCATCGGCCGGATCACGTAACGCGGCACCGTGGACAGCGGCGGATTGGCCGCATCCAGGGTCACGACGTTGCGGATCAGCTGGCTGATGTTGCGGTGGAAGAGGCCCACGCTGAAGAGGCTGCCGCCGGTGAGGTACTTTTCGTACGCGACATCGAAGCCGGTCGCGAGTTCCGGCTTCAGGCCCGGATTGCCGATGCGGTCGGGATTGAACTCGTCGTTCTGCTCGCCCGTGGCGGGGCTCGGGAACTTGCTGTTGGGCGTGTAGCGGCCCAGCATCTGCGTCAGCTCCGGCGCCTTGTAGCTGCGGGTGATGCTGGCGCGGATCATGTCGCGCCCCTTCGGGTCCAGCTTGTAGGTCAGGTGCCACAGCGGCGACAGCACGCTGGAACTGTTGCGCGCGTCGGTGGCGATGCCGCGGCTGGTGGTCACGATCTGCTCGTGCCGCAGGCCGAAATAGGTGGACCACTGCGGGTTGATCTCCCACTCGTCCTGGACGAAGAAGGCCTGGCGGCGGATGCGGGCGCCGAAGTTCTCGCCGTTGAGTCCGGGGCTCTGCTCGTCGCCGGCGACCAGGGTGTTGCGGATCTCGTCGCGCTTGCGGAACTCGAAGTCCCAGCCGACGGTCAGCGTGTGCTCCTCGCCGAGGATCTGGCTGTACTTGCCGGCCTGCGTCAGGCTGCGGTCGCGGCTGTCGAGCAGCGCATCGACCGGCCTGCCGGTGAGCGTGTGGTTCTCGATGTGGTTCTTGGCGTCCTGCACGCCGGCCTTCAGTTCCCACTTCTGGGTCTCGCTGAAGCGGTTGTTCCACTGCGCGTTGGCGCGCAGCATCTGCCACGTGCCCCGGTTGTCGGCGTTGTCGTCCAGTCGCGTGCCGGGGCTGTAGACCGCGTCGGGCGTGAGCCGCACCGAGTTGTTCCAGAAGCCCTTCTGCGCGAAGCCGATCAGCGACACGGTCTCGTCGTCGCTGATCTTCCAGGTCGCGCGCGGCGCGGAATTGAAGCCGTGCCCCCAGTTGCGCATCTTCCCGTGCTGGGAAGCGACGACCGGCTGACCGTCCAGGTCGGTGCCGTTGCGCTCGGTCGTGGACTTCATCTCCTGCAGCCACTGGAACGCCGACAGCGGCACCGACACCGACACCGGTCCGAAGCGCTCGCCGTAGGTGAAGGTGGCGGACGGCACCGGGTGGTTGATGTTGTAGCCCGCCCCGACGCGCAGGTCGCGCTGCGACATCTTCGGCGCTTCCTTCAGGATGATGTTGATGGCGCCGGCGACCGCCTGCGCGCTCTGGTCGGCACTGGGACCCTTGGTGATCTCGATGCGCTCGACCTGCGCGGGATCCAGCTGGTCCAGCTTGAAGCCGGGCGGCGCCGGATCACCGTTGATCAGGATCAGCGTGTAGCCCGAGCCCAGCCCGCGCATGCGCGGCGCACCGTCGGCAACGTTCACACCCGGCAAACGCTTGAGGACGTCGGCGACGCTGGTGTCGCCGTACTTGTCGAGCTCGTCGCGGCCGTAGATCTGCTTGGCCACCGGCGCGCGGCGGCGCAGCTCGGAATCGGTGTTCCGGCCGGTGATCTCCACGCGGTCCAGGCGCTTGCCCGACGTCGGCTCGCTGCCCAGCTCCGGAGGCGCGCCTTGCGCGAGCACGGCAGTCGCGGGCGCAAGCGCGGACAGGCAGACAAGGGCGCTGGCCCTGGCGATGGCGTGGATCTTCAAAACGGGCTCCCGAGGAATTGGTGTCGACACCGTGTGTGTCGTGTCGACTTTTGTCTTTGACGGTAAACGGCGCGCAGCGTAGCCGTGCGCCGCCCGTTTCGACACCTCAGGTGCGACCAGCCGCGAAAAAAGTGGGATCAAACGCGAATCGGCGCCGTGGATGGCGACGACGGAGCACGATCGGGACAACCGGGGCCCCTTTTCTCCGTGTCCCTCCTTCGCTTGCCTCCCGGCAAGCGAATTCCCTCCCTGACCTCCGAAAAGGGGCCCCGGTCGTCCCGATCCGAGGCACCGAGGTCGTCAGCGCTTGAGCTTGGCGAAGGCCGCCGCCATCGCGTTGCCGCCAGTGGGCTGGGCGTCACGCGCGCCGGACGGGCGAGCACCGCCCGCGCGCTCGTTGCGATTGGCCGGACGGAAGCTGTTGTCGGGCTTGGAACCGCCACGCGGCGCCTGCGCGTCCATCTTCATCGTCAGCGAGATGCGCTTGCGGGCCAGGTCGACCTCCAGCACCTTCACCTTGACGATGTCGCCGGTCTTGACGACCTCGCGCGCATCGTTGACGAACTTGTTGGCCAGTTGGCTGACGTGGACCAGGCCGTCCTGGTGCACGCCCAGGTCGACGAAGGCCCCGAACTGCGCGACGTTGGACACCGTGCCCTCCAGCACCATGCCCTCCTTCAGGTCCTTGAGGTCCTCGACACCGTCGTTGAAACGCGCGACCTTGAAGTCCGGGCGCGGATCGCGTCCGGGTTTCTCCAGTTCGCCGAGGATGTCCTTGACCGTGATCGCACCGAAGCGCTCGTCGGCAAAGGCCTCCGGCTTCAGCGCGCGGATGACGTCGGACTTGCCCATCACGTCGGCGATGGGACGATCGACCGTCGCCAGGATGCGCTGGATGACCGGGTAGGTCTCGGGATGCACGCCGCTGACGTCCAGCGGGTTGTCGCCGTCGCGGATGCGCAGGAAACCGGCCGCCTGCTCGAAGGTCTTCGGGCCGAGGCCGGTGACGTCCAGCAGCTGCTGGCGATTGCGGAACGCGCCGTTGGCGTCGCGCCAGCGCACGATCGAGTTCGCCACGCTCGCCGACAGGCCCGACACGCGCGACAGCAAGGGCGCGGACGCCGTGTTCAGGTCCACGCCGACGGAATTGACGCAGTCTTCGACCACCGTGTCCAAGGTGCGCGCGAGCTCGCTCTGGTTGACGTCGTGCTGGTACTGGCCGACGCCGATCGACTTCGGATCGATCTTCACCAGCTCGGCCAGCGGATCCTGCAGACGGCGTGCGATCGACACGGCGCCGCGCAGCGAGACGTCCAGGTCGGGCAGTTCCTTGGACGCGAATTCGGACGCCGAGTACACCGACGCGCCGGCTTCGCTGACGACGACCTTGTCGATGACCGTGTCGGGCGCCATCGACTGGATGCGCTTGATCAGGTCGGCGGCGAGCTTGTCGGTCTCGCGCGAGGCGGTGCCGTTGCCGATCGCGATGAGGTTGACGCCGTGCGTGGCGCACAGCCGGCCCAGTGTGTGGATCGAGCCCTCCCAGTCGCGCTTGGGCTCATGCGGATAGACCGTCGAGGTGTCCAGCACGCGGCCGGTGTCGCTGACGACCGCGACCTTCACGCCGGTGCGGATGCCCGGGTCCAGGCCCATGACGACGCGCTTGCCGGCCGGCGCGGCCAGCAGCAGGTCGCGCAGGTTCTCGGCGAAGACCTTGGTGGCGACCTTCTCGGCTTCTTCCCGGAGACGCCCGAAGAGATCGCGCTCCAGGCTCAGCGAGAGCTTGACCTTCCAGGTCCAGGCGACGGTCTTGCGGATCAGCTCGTCGCCGGCGCGCTTCGCATGGCTCCAGCCGAGGTGGCGCGCGATGCGGCCTTCGGCGAGCGAAGGCTGGCCGAGGACGACTTCCTCGTCGAGCGCCAGCTTGGCATCGAGGAACTCCTGCGTGCGCCCGCGGAAGACGGCCAGCGCGCGGTGCGAAGGCACGGTACGGATGGGCTCGGCGTAGTCGAAGTAGTCGCGGAACTTGGCGACGTCGGGGTGGTTCTCGTCCTTGCCCTCCATCAGCTTGGACTTGAAGAGCCCCTCCTCCCACAGCCACTCGCGCAGCTTGCCGATCAGCAGGGCGTCCTCGGCCCAGCGCTCCGACAGCAGGTCGCGCACGCCGTCCAGCACCGCGAAGTCATCGGCGAAGCCGGCGTCCGGGTTGAGGAAGGCGCCGGCCTCGGCCATCGGATCCAGCGACGGATCGGCGAACAGCTTGTCGGCGAGCGGCTCCAGGCCGGCCTCGCGGGCGATGAGACCCTTGGTGCGGCGCTTCTGCTTGTACGGCAGGTAGAGGTCTTCCAGTTCCTGCTTGGTCGGCGCGGCGGCGATCGCGGCGGCGAGTTCGGGCGTCAGCTTGCCCTGCTCCTCGATGCTCTTCAGCACGGCTTCGCGGCGGTCCTCGAGCTCGCGCAGATAGCTCAGGCGCGCCTCGAGTTCGCGCAACTGGATGTCATCGAGGCCGTCGGTGGCCTCCTTGCGGTAGCGGGCGATGAACGGGACGGTGGCGCCGCCGTCGAGCAGTTCCACGGCCGCGTTGACCTGAGCCGGGCGAACCTTCAATTCGGCGGCAATCTGAAGCAGGATCTTGTCCAAAACAGCGACGGGCCCAGGGCCCAGAGAGCAACGAAAGCGGGCAAGTTTAGGGCACGGGAACGACGGCGC
>CBIHMU010000053.1:0-40018 GCA_966211105.1 uncultured Burkholderiales bacterium | reverse complement strand
CACTGGCACTGGCACTGGCACTGGCACTGGCACTGGCACTGGCACTGGCACTGGCACTGGCGCGGCCGCTCATGCTCAGTCCGCCGGGAACAGCGGCGCCATCGCCAGGAACGCCAGCAACGCGCCCAGCTCGACGATCTGCTGCGTCGCGCCGAGCGTGTCGCCGGTGTAGCCGCCCAGTCGCCGTTCCAGCATCGACTGCATGTAGAAGGTCAATCCGGCGCAGACCACCACCGCCGCCAGCATCTCCGGCACGTTCTCCGGCGTGATCCATGCGCCGGCGAGCGTCGCGAGCACCACCAGGGCCAGCGCAATGGCAAGACCCGGCCCGCCGATCTGCATCGCCAGGGGTTTCGCCTTCGCGTGTTCGGCGTCGCCGGCGTACGGCAGCGCGTGCAGCAGCCACACCGGCGCCGCGCGCGAGGCGACGTGCGCCCACACCAGGGCCAGCATCGCGAGCGTCGGGTCGATGTCCGCGAGCCCCAGCAGCACCGTGGCCTTCAGGCCCAGCACCAGGATCAGCCCCAGCGCGCCGTAGCTGCCGATGCGCGAGTCCTTCATGATCGTCAGCGCCTTCTCGCGCGTGACCGCGCCGCCGAGCGCATCACAGCTGTCGGCCAGGCCGTCCTCATGGAAGCCGCCGGTCAGCCAGACGCTGGCCGCCATCGCGAGCCCCACGGCGACCGTGGCCGGAAAGAGCTGCAGCGCGCCCCACAGCACCAGGGCCGAGAAGCCGCCGACGACCGCGCCGACGAGCGGGAAGAAGCGCGCGCATTGCTGCAGCCACGCGGGCTCGAACCCGACCCAGCGCGGCACGGGCACGCGGGTGAAGAACTGCAGGGCGACGAAGAAGAGGCGGACTTGATGCATGGACGCGGACCGGGAAACCGGCCGCGATGATAGGACGCCTAGCGCGCGCTATCCCGTTCCAGCAGGCCCTCATACGCGATCGCGACATTGGCGCAGAAGATGTCGAGCATCTCCCGCCCCTCCTCGTCGAGCGGATCCGACATCACCATGTACAGCAGGCTCTCGTTGCCCGAGTGCGTCCGGTAGTAGCCGATGAAGCGGCCGTCCTCGAAGCGGCTCTGCCGGGTCGCCAGTGCGCGGTCCAGCGCCTCGCGCACGTCGGCGGGCAGGTTCGAGACCTGCGCGTCGGCGAGCAGCCCCTGGTACTCCGAGGTCGCGGCCAGCACCTGCAGGTGGCCTTGCGCGTGAGAGGCGGCGTACATGCGGCTCGCGCACAGCCCCTGGGCCTGGTAGCCGAGCATGTGCCCGACCTGCTCCAGCAGCGCCGACGCGAAATGGCGCAGGTTGCTCGAGTCGTGGATCTGCGTGATCGCGTCGATCGAGCGCCGCAGCGCCGCGCGCGACTGCGACAGGATCACGATGTCGCGGTACGAGCGCAGCGCCGAGTAGAAGACCGTGATCAGCTTGCGCTTGGTCAGCTCGGTCTTCTCCTTGTAGTCGTTGATGTCGTAGGTCTTGATGACGTGTTCCTCGGGCGCCTGGCCCGGCTGCCCGGTGCGCAGCACGATGCGCACCTGGCTGTTGCGCAACTCCTCGCGGATGAAGCGGGCCACGTCCAGCCCCGCGTGTTCCGACTCCATCACCACGTCCAGCAGGATGAGCGCGATGTCGTGGCGGTCGCGCAGCAGGTCGCGCGCTTCCGCGCCGTTGTAGGCATTGAGGAACTGCAGCTTGCGTCCGGCGAATTCGAAGTCCGCCATGACCAGCTGGGTCACCTGATGCACCGCCGGATCGTCGTCGACGATCATCACCAGCCACGGATCGAGCGTGCGCGTGCGGGCGTCCTCGGCGGGATCGGGCAGCTCGTCGGCGAACACCATGTCGGTCATCGGTTCCTCCCTGCTTGATTTTGTCGCGGGCCATTATCAACAGCCGGGGCGACCTGGGAAGCCTGGCCTTCAGCAGGACGGCTCCAGCGGCATCGGCCCGGAGCGATCCCGGCCCTGGCGCGTGCGCTTGGCCTCGTACATCCGCATGTCGGCGCATTCCATCAGCGCCGTCGCGTCGCGCCAGTCCTCCGGGCAGCGGGACGCCCCCATGCTGGCCCGCAGCGGCAGCACACGATCCAGGTAGGGGAAGGCCCCCTCCACCGCCGCATGGATGCGCGCCAGCGTCGCCTCCAGCGTCGTCGACGATCCCGCAGGGGTCAGGAGGATGGCGAACTCGTCGCCGCCCAGCCGCGCGACCGTGTCCGACTCGCGCGTGGTGCCGGCGAGCCGGCGGCTGAACTCGATCAGCGCGGCGTCGCCGGCCGCGTGGCCGAGCGTATCGTTGATGTGCTTGAGGCCGTCCATGTCCAGCAGCACGATGGCGATCGGCGGATCGCCGCGCTCGACCTCCGCGATGGCGTGGCGCAACCGGTCCATGAACAGCGAGCGGTTGGCCAGACCGGTCATGTCATCGTGCGTGGCGCGGTGGAAGAGGTCGTCGCGGCCGTAGCGGGTCGCCCAGTACATCGCGGCGCCCAGCACCTTGGACATCAGCGACAGCACCTGCACCTCGCCGTTGCCGAAGTTGCCCGTGCGCGACGAGAAGGCCTTGAGCACGCCGACCGGCGTGCCCTGGTGCGCCAGCGGCAGCACGACCATCGAGCGCAGGCCCACGCGCCGGCAGGCCTCGAGGTCGACGCGGCTGTCGACGTCGACGTCGTCGCAGATCAGCGGGATGCCCTGGCGCAGGCAGGTGCCGGAGAGGCTGCCGTCGCGGCGCACGCGCACGCCGAGCTGGTGGCTGGCGGCGCCGGCGACGGCGCGGTACACCAGGTCCTCGCCCTCGGCCAGCTCGATGGCGGCGCCGTCGGCGTCGACGAGTTCCAGCGTGCCGTGGACCGACAGCGACATCACGCCCGCCAGGTCCAGCCCGAGCTGGGCGACCTGGCTGTGGATCTCGATGATGCGCAGGAGTGCGTCCCGGCTCGGCATCGACCGCCCCGAAAAGACCCGCTCCCTGGCCCGCGCCGGCCACCGCCGCGCGCGCACTGGGTGCGTCGATGCGCGGGACCACCTGCCGTCGTTGTCGCCAGTCTAGACCGGGGGCCTGCGCGATTCATCCCCTCTTTCCGGTGACGTTGCGAGGCGGCACCGCCGCCCTCGGGGAATCTCCCGATGAGGGGCATGTCTTTACGCTGCGGATACGGGGCATGCGCAGAATCGCGCCCCATGCCAGAAAACAAATCGTCCCCGGCTGCCGACGCAGCCCCCGCCGGCGCTTCGCCGGCGCACCCCGCGACCGGGGCGCCGGCCGCTCCCGCCGCTCCCGCGGCGATCGTGCCGTTCACGTCCTACCAGAAGCTGGCCGCCGGGCTGATGGCGCTGCTGCAGTTCTCCGTGGTGCTGGACTTCATGATCATGTCGCCGCTGGGCGTGATGATCATGCCGGCGCTGCGGATGAGCGCCGGCGAGTTCGGCCTGGCCGTCTCCGCCTATGCCTTCAGCGCCGGCATCGCCGGGCTCCTGACGGCCGGATTCGCCGACCGCTTCGACCGCAAGCGGCTGCTGCTGTTCTTCTTCTGCGGCTTCCTGCTGGGCACGCTGTGGTGCGGGCTGGCGACGAGCTTCGCCTCGCTGCTGGCGGCGCGCATCGTGACCGGCCTGTTCGGCGGCGTCATCGGCTCCATCGTCATGGCGATCGCCGCGGACCTGTTCCCGCCGGCGCAGCGCGGCCGTGTGATGGGCCTGCTGCAGGGCGGTTTCGCGGCCAGCCAGGTGCTGGGGCTGCCGTTCTCGATCTTCCTGGCCTCGCGCTTCGACTGGCACGCGCCGTTCATCGCGATCGTGCTGTTCGGGCTGCTCGCCGCGCTGGTGATCGCCTTCAAGCTGCAACCGGTGAATGCCCACCTCGGCGCGGCCGGCACCGGACAGCACAGCGCGGCGCGGCACCTGTTCCAGACGGTGCGCATCCCGCGCCAGCAACTGGCCTTCGCGCTGACCGCGCTGCTGACCACCGGCGGCTTCATGCTGATGCCCTTCGCCAGCGCCTTCGTCGTGCACAACGTCGGCATCCCGCTGGACCACCTGCCGATCATCTATCTGATCACCGGCATCTGCACCCTGGTGTTCTCGCCGCTGATCGGCCGCCTGTCCGACCGCATCGGCGCGATGCCGGTGTTCTACGCCGGCTGCGCGATCACGATCGCGACGGTCGCGTTCTACACGCACCTGGGCACCTCGCCGCTGTGGGTGCTGATCGTCGTCAACGTGGTGATGTTCGTGGGCATCTTCTCGCGCATGATCCCGGCCCAGGTGACGCTCGCGGGCGTGCCGGCGCCGGAGCAGCGCGGCTCGTTCAACGCGATCAATTCGGCGCTGCAGCAGCTGGCCGGCGGCCTGGCCTCGCTGGTGGCCGGGCACATCGTGCACATCGGTCCGGACGGACACGTGAACGACTTCCCGTACGTGGGCTATGTGGTCATCGCGTCGACGCTGGTCGCGGCGCTGCTGATGCGCCAGCTGGTGCGCGGCGGGCGCGCAGCGGGCGTGCCCGCCGCCGTCAAGGCCGGCTGAGTTCGATTGGCGATCCGTGACCGAAGTCACGGAGGGCGCGCGCTTCTTGTCGATCCGTCTAGAGTGGGCCCTCGAGCGGGGGGCATTGGTTACAAGTGCGGAACATCCGCTCCCTAGAATTCAGGGTTTTCACCGACCCGGAATTCGATCATGTCCTCCGCGATCCGGCGCCTGAGCGGCGCTTTTGTCCTGTCCGCCGTGGCGCTGACCGCGCTGTCGGCCCGCGCCGCCGGACCGGCCGTCGACACGATGGCCCGCATCAAGGAGTCCAAGTCGATCACGCTGGGCGTGCGCGAAGCATCGCGGCCGTTCTCGTTCGTCAACGAGCAGAAGCAGGGTCAGGGCTACTCGGTCGACCTGTGCCTGGCGGCCGTCGACGAGATCAAGAAGGAACTGAAGCTGCCCGAGCTGAAGGTCAACTACGTCGTCGTGTCCGGCGCGGACCGGATCCCGAAGCTGCAGAAGGGCGAGATCGACCTGGAATGCGGCTCGACGACCAACACCAAGGCGCGTCAGGAGCAGGTCGACTTCAGCTACACGATCTTCGTCGCGGGCATGCGCGTGCTGATCCCGAGCGGTGCCAAGGTCGACTCGATCAAGGACCTGGACGGCATGACGATCGCGCTGGCCAAGGGCACGACCTCGGAGAAGCTGTTCACGCAGCTGAACAACTCCGGCGAGGCCAAGATGCAGCTGGTCCAGTACCCCAACAACACGGACGCGTTCAAGGCGCTGCGCGAGGGCAAGGCCCGCGCGTTCGCGCAGGACGATGCGCTGCTGCTGGGCCTGGCGTCCAAGGACAAGGCGCTGGACAGCCTGAGCCTGGGCCAGATGGCCTTCTCGGTGGAGCCCTACGGCATCATGATGCGCAAGGGCGACGCCAAGCTGGCGGCGGCCGTGGACCGCGCGCTGAGCCGCGTCTACGGCAGCGGCGAGATCGAGCAGCTCTACAACAAGTGGTTCCAGACGGCGGCGCTGTCGATCCCGATGAACCGCCTGACGCGCGACGGCTTCAAGCGTCCGAACCGCGAAGCCGGCGTGGCGATGCTGCTGGGTTATTCGATCTGAGCGATCCCTCCGGATCCTGGTGAGCAAGCGGACCTTCGGGTCCGCTTTGCATTGGGGGGTCGGAAACGTGGATCGCCCGTGCGGGTGGGGCAAGACCTGGACCCCCGTGGCCCGGTCGGACTCCCTAGCCCTTGGGGGACGCATTCGGGCGCATCGCCGGGACACTGCGCGCTTCGCGTAGCCGATCGCATTCACGCAGGAAGTCCATGCGCCGTCTCGACCTCGTCCGCCGTCGTTCATCGATCCTTGATCGTGGCGCGTCTCCCGCTGCATCTGTCGCCGCATTGGTCGCCGTGCTGCTGAGCCCGGCGGCGTGCGCGCTGGCCCTCGACGTCCCGTCCGGCTGGACGCAGCGCGTGCACGAGGACGGCCTGCTGCTGCAGCCCGCCGACCTGCCGCCGGGCAAGGTGATGCAGTTGTGGGTCGCGCCACCGATGGACGTCGGCCGCGACGAGGGGCTGGCCGCGCTCGCGCGCCTCAAGGACCCGATGCGTGGACTGGGCGCCGCGGGCCAGCCCACCTGCAAGCCGCCGCAGATGCTGCAGGCCGGCGTGGTGCTCCAGAACTGCGTGGCGACCGTGAACGGCGCGCCCATCGAGACACAGGTCTACCTTCGCCCGGCGCGCGGGGGTCAGGTCGAGTGGCTGCGGATTGCGTTCTCGCAGGATGAAGCGCTGCTGCAGCGCTACGGCGGTGGCTTGAAGACGCTGTCCTCGAAGTCGAACGAACTCTGGCCCGCGCTGAAGGCGCTCGCCGGGGACGAGCGCAAACGTCGCGAAGAAGCTGAGCGCACCGCCGCGCTGGAACGCCGCGCCGCCGCCGATCGTGCGATCCACGTGGCGCCGGGCAAGGGCGTGGCGGAGCGCGACATCGCCGTCATGCTCTGGACCTGGTACCAGCCCAGCGGCGAGAGCCTGGTGGAGAACCTGCACCTGCTGCTGAAGGACGGCACGGGGTATCGCAACCTCGACCTGCCGCCGGACGAGTTCGACATGGCCGCGGCGCGTCGCTTCAGGCCGGAGCGCGTCATCCAGTGGCGCCGCAGCGGCGACGACTGGCAGATCAGGGAGCACGACGACAAGGACTGGCGCACGATCAGCGGCAGGCCCGCGACGCCGGCCTCTGCGGGTCAGAAGATCGAAGGCACGTTCACGCACGCCTGGTACTCGATCCTCGGCGGCGGCAGTTCGCAGAACCGCTTCCACTTCCAGCCGGACGGCACTTTCGAGCAGACCGGCAAGTCGGTCTTCGGTACCGGCGCCATGGCCGCGGCGAATGGCGTGGCGGGGATGGCGACCAGCACCTACTCGCGCGGCGGCAGCACGACGACCTCGTCCGTCAGCGCCGTCGGCGCCGGTGCGGGCGGGGCGCAGCGACAGCGGCGCAACGGCGGCGACTTCGTCGGCCGCTACCGGCTCGACCGCTGGGCCATGGTCGTCGAGCGCGAGAACGGCGAGCAGGAGCGCGTGCTCTTCGCGTTCAACGGCGACAAGCAGCGCGCGGTGTTCATCAAGGATCAGGGTTATTCGAAGTAGGCCGCGAATGAGCGACGACGTTCTCGCAGGGCTGCCGCCAATGGCGCCGGATCGGTGCTTGCGGTCGCTCGGACCGTTCGAGGACGAGCAGGGGAATCACTTCCGGCTCGCCATCGACTGCACGCTGGCCCCATCGAGCTGGCCGGGCCGGAAGAAGCGCCTGCTGGCGGCGCTCGGTCTGCGACGCGCCGCGGAGCGGATCTCGCTGCAGGCGCGCATCGAGATCGAGCTGTTCGCGATCCAGCCCATTCACGGCGACCTCGTCGATCGCGACGGTGCGCCCCGCGAGGACCTGTTCGTTCAGGGACCCCCGCGCGTTCGTGACCTCCAACTGGAAGTCTCGTACGGGCAGGGGATCCAGTACTACCTGCTCACGTTGGCGACCGACCGGGGAATGGCAACGTTCCCGTCGTTTGAAGCCGCCGTGCGGTGGACCCTGCTGCGCAATCCCTGATCAACAGGTCGACGAGCAAGCTTCCCTGCGTCGCATAGGTCCACTTGTCCGTCTTGAGCAGGGTGGCGACGGGCTTGCCGGCATCGACCGAGCGATCGATCAACGCGACGTCGTAGGTCTTCGTCGCGTCGTCGAAGACGACCTCCGCATCCATCGATCGCTTCAACGTCACCGCCACGCGCCGCTGGTCCTTCCCGCTGCCTTGCTCGACCTCCAGCGCGCAGCCGTCGCGCAGCGCGTAGCGCCAGCGCGGGCCGGGCGAGTCGCGGCCGACGACGTTGAGCTCGGCGACGCGCTCGGCGTTGTTCATGTCGAAGGGACTGACCAGCGGCCGATCCTCGCCGGGATAGCCCTCCGAGCACGACACGAGCAGCGGCCCCAGGATCAGCACGACCGCCACCCGCGCGGCGTCACGCCATGACATCGGCGACCTCCCCGACCTCCACGACACGAGACGCCAGCACCTTGTCGATCGTCTTGCCGTCCATGTCGACGATCTCGAAGCGCCAGCCTTCCCAGTCCACCGTGTCCGCCTCGCGCGGCAGCCGGCCGGTGAGCAGCATCATCATCCCGCTGAGCGTGTGATACCGGCCGCGCTCTTCCTCCGGCACCTCGTCGAGGTTCAGGCGGTCCTTGAGCTCCGGCACCGGGATGTGGCCGTCGAGCAGCCAGGAGCCGTCCTCGCGCTGCACCGCCCAGGCCGTGGCCGGATCGCGCGGCTGGAACTCGCCGGTGATCGCCTCGACCAGGTCGTGCAGCGTGACCAGGCCCTGCACCTCGCCGTACTCGTCGATGACGAAGGCCATGTGCACGGCCGACAGGCGGAAGTTGGCCAGCAGCTCCATGCCGGTCAGCGTCTCCGGCACGTACAGCGGGGGCGCGAGGTGCTGGTCCAGGCGCGGCTGGCGCTGTCGCAGCATCTCCGACAGCACCTGGCGCGCGTTCACGACGCCGACGATGTCATGCAGCCCGCCGCGCACGACCGGGAACAGCGCGTGGTCCGAGGCCTCGATGCGCGCGAGCGTCGTCTCCATCGGATCGTTCAGGTCCAGGCAGACCACGTCGCGGCGGGACACCATCAGCGATCCGATCTGGCGGTCGTCCAGGCGGAAGACGTTGCGCACCATCGCGTGCTCGTGCGACTCGATCACGCCGGCGCTGGTGCCTTCGGCGAGCACGGCGTGGATCTCCTCCTCGGTGACGTTGAAGGCGGCCGACTGCTTCACGCCGAGCAGGCGCAGCAGCGCGTTCGTCGAGCCCGACAGCAGCCGCACGAAGGGTTTGGTCGCCACGGCGAGCGCTGCGATCGGGCGCGCGACCAGTCGCGCGACGGCCTCGGGGTTGGACTGTCCCAAGCGCTTGGGCACGAGCTCGCCGAGCACGATCGAGAAATAGGTGATCAGCACGACGACCAGGCCGGTCGCTGCGCCGCTGGCGTATTCCGCCGGCACGCCGTGCGAAGTGATCCAGAGCGCCAGCGGCCCGGCAAGCGCGGCCTCGCCGACGATGCCGTTCAGCACGCCGATCGAGGTGATGCCGATCTGGATCGTGGACAGGAAGCGGGTGGGGTCCTCGCCCAGCTTGACGGCTGCGGCGGCGGCGCTGTCGCCGTCGTCGATGAGTTTCTGCAGGCGCGCTCGGCGCGCGGTGACCAGTCCGATCTCGGACATGGCGAACAGGCCGTTGAGCAGGATGAGGAAGAAAAGTAAGGCGATTTCCATGATGGATGAGGAAGGAACGCGGGCTCGCCGGACCTCGAGGACGAGGCGCGCGACGGGACGGCGCAATCGCACGCGTGCGCGGGAGGCGCGGCGCGTGCCGAAGGGGAAGGGCAGGGGCGTGGTGGAGGCGGCGAGGCGCCTCGAAGCGGGCTACACGGGTCGCGTCAGACCCGCGGCGGCCGCAGCAGCGGCTGCGTGCAGCGCTGAGGCTCGTGCAGCTGGGGCGTGGGGAGCGGGCTCGCCGGCGGCGGCGCGATGCGCAGCGGGCGCGCGTCGGGCTTGCAGTGATCGGGCATGTCGTCCGAGGTGTCGCCGAGCTCGAAGAGCAGGGCGGCGACCGCGGCGGATCTTTCCGCGGCGTGATCGTCGTCGACGCCGGCCTGTGCCGCCTGTGTTGCGGCGAGGGCGGCGGCAGGATGGTCCGGTTGCCCGTCGACCAGCAGGTGCTGCGCATGCGCGACGCCCGCGGCGAACATCGTCACGCCGGCGGCGGCGATGCCGTACGCGGGGACAAGGATCGTCAGGACAAGGATGCGGAACCAGCGGGTCACAGGCGTCATTCTATCGAGACGTCGGGTGGGGCCCGCTGGCGGGGTCAGTTCGCGGAGGCCGGCGCCTCGGTGGGAGGCGCCACCGGATGCGCGCCGTCCCGATCGAAACGCGTCAGCACGACGATCGTGCCGACGATGTGATCGTTGAGCGCGTCCAGCTCCTCCGCGGGCACCCACCACTCGGTGTGATGGCCGCCGCCGACCTGCTGGACCGGATAGCGGTCCATGAAGTCCTTGCGGACTTCGAATCGGGTGACGAAGCCTTCGCCGCTGGCCGGCACGTTCCAGTCGCGCGCGATCTCGACGGCGTACTGCTCGTTCGTGACCGGATAGAAGATCGGCTGATCCGGCAGGCGCGGCGGCCACCGGCGGTAGCCCGATAGCGCCACAAGCGCCAACTCTTGCGGGCCCGTCGGCCGGAAGAGGGTGACGGTGGGGGAGGTCATGGCAGTACTTTCAAAGGGTCGGGTGGACGGTCGCCTCCTTGGCGGCCTTCAACTGCGCGCGGACTTCCATCAGCGCGAAGCCGAGCAGGTTCAGTCCTTTCCACCGCGCCGGGTGGCGGGCGTCGGCGTCGTTCGCCGCCAGCCCGATGCCCCAGACGGGATCGACGGGGCTGGCCTCGACCAGCACCTGATCGCCGGTGCTCAAGAGGAATCGACGCAGCGCGCCATTGCCACCGAACTTGCCCATGTTGGCGGCCACGACGATGTCGAAGCGGTGCTCGGCCCAACGACGCTCGTCGAAGCCGGCGACCTTGCGACCCAGCTGCTTCGCCAGATCGGGCGTCTTCGCCTCCAGGATCTGCTGGCGCAATGCGAGATCGCCGAAGAGCTCGGCCTTGCCGGCCATCATGAAGTGCTCCGCCGTGCGGAAGGTCTCCTTGCCGACCTGGAACGACGCGTCGTACCACTGGCTGAAGCAGGCGGCACTCACGCCGCCATCCTTGGGAGGGCGGTGCCCCCAGAAAAGGACGTACTCGACCGGTTGCCCTGCCTGCACGGACTCGATCAGGCTGCGGAGGTCCCGGGTTTCGCTGGCTTGCTTCATTGTTGTTCTCCCAGAAGTCATATGAGTTGTACAGTGCAACTCCTCGAAGGTTGCACAATACAACTCTCCAACGATCCGATCAAGCTCCGAACGACGATGACGACCGAACCTTCGCGCCGGAAACCACAGCCCGCTTCGGCGAGCCTGTCCTTTCCCCTGCCGTTCACGACGGTCGACGTCGTGATCTTCTCCGTCGTCGAGGATCAACTGCGCGCGCTGCTGGTACAGCGACCTTCGAAGGCGGACGAGCCATTCCCCGATCGCTGGGCCCTGCCGGGCGGCTTCGTGGACATTGATCGCGACCGCGATCTGGAGGCCTGCGCGCGGCGCAAGCTGTCGGAGAAGACGGGCGTCGCCAGTCCGTATCTGGAGCAACTCGGCAGCTGGGGCGGCAGGGACCGCGATCCACGCGGGTGGTCGGCGACCCACGTGTACTTCGCGCTGATTCCCGCCGATGGCGTGAAGCTGGCCAAGGGCGCGAATGCGGCGGACGTTGGCTGGTTCGAGGTCGAGACGCTGCTGAAGCGCCCGCGTCTGGCTTTCGACCACGCCGCGATCCTGAAGACCGCCGTCGAGCGGCTGCGCGGGAAGGTGGAGTACACGTCGCTGCCGGCGTTCCTGTTGCCCGAAGCCTTCACGTTGCCGCAGCTGCAGCGCATGTACGAGGTGGTGCTGGGACGTCCGGTCGACAAGAGCGGCTTCCGCACGCGGATGCTCGCGGCTGGCTTCCTCGAAGAAGCAGGACCCATGGCCGGCGATGCCAACCGCGCGGCGATGGGCTATCGCCTGCGGGACCGCAAGAGCGCGGTGGTGTTTCCGCGGACGTTCAGTCCGAGGCAGGGAGAGTAGACCGCGTCGGAGATCCGTCCCGCGTCTCGATCAGAAGTCTCGCGTGTCGCCTCGGCTCGCACGAAGGGCCGGAGCCACGTGTCGTGCGAATGCGCTGTGTCGACTCTGCACCCGCGATCGTTGCCACGACTGCGGACGATGCCGGCATAGCCGCAACGCTCTCGGTGCGCCCTTTCCCGGCTGAACACAAGCCTTCGCCCGCGCCCTCATCCTTGCAGGAACGGCTCGATCCACCGTTCGAAGTCGTCCTGCCACTCCCGCTGCGCGGCCGCAAGAATGGGTTCCGGATCGTCGACCGGCGCCAGCTGCAGTTGCACCCGCAGCCACTCGATGTAGGCGTCGAGCCCGTCGCTCTTCCGATAGTGGTGCTCGCTGCGGAAGTAGTGGATGCGGTCGAAGTCGATGCGCGGCTCCGCGTCGCAGGTGCTGACCCGCAGCAGCTCGCGCACGTCGCGCGCAACGATCCACTCGCCGCCTTCGTCGCCGAAGGCCACCACCGGCCAGCGATCGGGCATCGGCGGCTGCGACGGGTCGGGATTCCACAGCGCATAGAACGACCCCGATGCCGTCGCTCGCGCAAACGGGATCAGCCGCGACAGGAAGGCGGGATCCTCCGACCAGCCGTATCGCAGGCCGTCGTGGTCGTCGTCGGTCAAGGTCAGCGCGGCGGAGTAGTTGCCGTAGCCGATGTCATTCTGGAAGCGCAGCAGCGCGAGCAGGGACTCGGGAACAGGCAGGTCGCCGAAGGGCGCGGCGAAGTCGGTCGGATCGATCATGGGAGGGGCGGGGGAGTCGGTACAACGACCGGCTGGACCCGGCCAGCCCCGCTGCTCTGGACAGCAGGGGAGCCGTCGCGAATCTAGCGCCCATCGCGGTTCTCGGAACGTGACCTTCGTCCACTCCCGCGACCATGTCCCCTGACCCGGCGTCGCACGCGAAACGTGCGTGCCTGCACCACGTCGACCCCGACGCCAAACGCCTCACCAGACCTGTGCGGCCGGCGTGCCCTGGTGGTAACGCATCTGCCAGCCCTGTGCCGTCTTCAGCCACAGCGAAGACCGCAACGTGTGGTGGACCAGCGCGCCGTCCTCCTGCCGGTGTGCCGACCGGTAGGTCAGCAGCGCCGCATCGGGCGCCAGCGGCGCGATGCGGAACTCGTCGGGCACGACCTTCGGCGGCTCGTGGTCGTCGGCGAGCCAGCGGATGATGGTCTCGCGGTCGTACTGACGGCCGGAACGGCCGACCTCGTGGAAGTCCGGATGCAGCAGCTGCGCTAGCCGATCGGCGCTGCAGCGCACGCCGGGATGGTGCAGCTCGACCTCCAGCGCGCGGAGCGTGTCCAGCAGTGAGCGTTCGGTGTCGGACATGGCGGAGCGGAATCGTGAAGGACGAGGGGGTGTAGTGAGCATAGCGGCGCTGCGCTTGCGCGATGCGGACAGGGCGCAGGGGCTGCGGCACTGCCACCGCCGCTGGCCCTCACCCCACCCTCTCCCGCAAGCGGAAGAGAGAGCAAGAAGCCGCTGTCCTTCCACCGCAGCAGCGTTTGACGCGGCTGCGTTTCCATCCGGATCAGCGCTTGTCGCTCACGCCCGCCGAATCGAAGCTCGCCATCTCCGCCAGCACGCGGCAGGCCGATTCCAGCAGCGGCCAGGCCAGCGCCGCGCCGGAGCCTTCGCCCAGGCGCAGACCCAGGTCCAGCAGCGGCTGCGCCTGCAGCGTGTCCAGCATCAGCCGGTGACCCTGCTCGTTGGAACGGTGCGCGAAGATGCAGCGCTCCAGCACCGCCGGCTGCAGCTTCGCCGCCACCAGCACCGCCGCGCCGGTGATGAACCCGTCGACGACGATCACCCGGCGCTCCAGCGCCGCCTGCAGCACCGCGCCGACCATCATCGCGATCTCCAGCCCGCCCAGCGCGGCCAGCGCCGCCAGCGGCTCGATGGCGCGCGGATGCTTCTCCAGCACGCGCGCCAGCACGGCCAGCTTGTGACGCAGCTGCGCGTCGTCCAGCCCCGTGCCGCGTCCCACGCAGTCCGCCAGCGGATACCCGCCCAGCCGCGACAGCAGCAGCGCCGCCGACGAGGTGTTGCCGATGCCCATCTCGCCCAGCAGCAGCGCATTGCCCGGCCGCTTCTGCAGCAGCGTCTTGCCCGCGGCGATCGCGGTCGCGCACTCGTCCGCCGTCATCGCCGGCCCTTCCAGCATGTCGCGGCTGCCCATCGCGATCTTCGCGATCAGCAGGCCCGGCCGCGGCACGAAGGTGTGACGCACGCCGGCATCGACGACGCTCAACTGCAGCCCGTGCTGGCGCGCCAGCACGGACACCGCCGCGCCGCCCGCCAGGAAGTTCTCGACCATCTGCCAGGTCACGTCCGACGGGAAGGCCGACACGCCGTGCGCCGCCACGCCGTGATCGGCCGCGAAGACCATCATCTGCGGCTCCACCAGCGTGGGCTGCTCCGTGCCCTGGATCAGCCCCAGGCGCAGCATCAGACCCTCCAGCCGGCCCAGCGAGCCCAGCGGCTTGGTCTTGCGGTCGATGCGGTGCTGCAGCGCCGACGCCAGCGCCGCGTCCTGCAGCGAAGGGATCGAAGGAATCAGGTCTTGCTTGGTCATGGGGACGTCTTGGAGATCAGGAGGAAAAGGAGCGGCGCAACCTGCGAGGACGGCTACGGCGATGCCCGCGTCGCGGAGGGCGACAGCAGGCCCATCAGCACGCCGGGCGCGAAGTGGCGGTCGACGTAGTCGGCCAGTTCGTCGAAGACCTGGTCGAGCGGGCGCGCCGGGCGGTCGAACAGCGCGGCCAGCACGCGGTCGTCCTCGAACAGGCCGTGCAGGTAATGGCCGAGCACCGGCCCGTGCTGCCAGCCGACCGGCTCGCCGAGGCCGTCGAACAGCACCGGTCGCGCCGCGGGCAGGCCGGGGTGCTGAGCGGTGCGGCCGTGGTGGATCTCGTAGCCGCGCGCCACCTGGCCGTTGAGCGACGACCACGGCGCGTCCAGCGTGGGCGCGAAGCGGCACTCGGCCTCGCGCAGCAGCTTCTCGCGCTCGAAGAGCGTCACCAGCGGCAGCAGTCCGAGGCCCGGTGCGTTGCCGTCGAGACCGTGCGGATCGACCAGCGCCTCGCCCAGCATCTGCAGGCCGCCGCAGATGCCCAGCACCCGTCCGCCCGCAGCGGCGTGCGCCGCCACTGCGACATCGAGCCGCTGCGCGCGCAGCCACGCGAGATCGGCCGCCACCGCCTTCGAACCCGGCAGGATGATCCAGTCCACGCCGTCCAGCTCGGCCGGCGTGCGGGCCCAGCTCAGGCGCACGCCGGGCAGGTTGCGCAGCGGCTGGAATTCGTCGAGGTTGGACAGCCGCGGATAGGCGATCACGGCGACGCGGACCGGCGCGCGCGTGCCGCCGCCCGTGCCGTCATCGGTGCCCAGGCCGCCGGTCGTGCGGTCGTCGAAGACGCCGTCTTCCTCGGGCAGCCCGTGCCCGCGCCACATCGGCAGCGTCGCGAGCGTGGGCACGCCGGTCATCTGCTGGAGCATCTCCGGGCCCGGCGACAGCAGTGCCGCGTCGCCGCGGAAGCGGTTCAGCACGAAGCCGCGGATCAGCGCACGCTCGTCCGGGGGCAGCAGCGCGTGCGTGCCGTACAGGTGCGCGAAGGCGCCGCCGCGGTCGATGTCGGTGACCAGCAGGCAGGCGGCATCGGCCTCGCGCGCGGTGCGCATGTTCACGTAGTCGCTGCTGTGCAGGTTGATCTCGGCGGGTGAGCCGGCGCCCTCGATGACGACGACGTCGTTCTCGGCCAGCAGCGCGTGCAGCGCGCCGCGCGCGCGGGTCCAGAGCGTCTCGCTGCGCTCGCGCCACGGCGCGCGGCTGAGCGCCGCGTCGACGTCGCCGAGCACGACGACCTGCGAGGCGGTGTCCTTCTCCGGCTTCAGCAGCACCGGGTTCATGCGCACCTCGGGCCGCGCGCGGGCGGCGAGCGCCTGGAAGTACTGCGCCGAGCCGATCTCGCCCTGGCGCCCGTCGAGGCCCGGCACGACGCGCGCGTTGTTGCTCATGTTCTGCGCCTTGTACGGCGCGACGCGCAGCCCCTGTCGCGCGTACCAGCGGCACAGCGCCGTGGTGAGGAAGCTCTTGCCCGCCCCGCTCGTGGTGCCCAGCACCATGACGGCCCGCCCCCGGCGCTGCCCGGACGCTGGATCCGGGGTCAGCGAGTCATCGTGGGGCCGGAATGGGGCTTGGGGGTCCTGGAGGGATCCCCCATGCCCCGTGGAGAGCCCGCGCTTGGCCGGACGGCCGACATCATCCGACGCAGGATCGCTCACAGCGTTTCTCCCATCGCCGTGTCGAACGGATGCGTCGTATCGAACGCGCCATGGCGCGACGGCGGCGACGGCAGCGGCGTGTGACCGCCGTAGGTGGACATCGCGGTGGCCAGCGCGTCGACTGCTTCCGGCGATTGCACCGACACCCGGACCAGTCCTGGCAGCCCGAAGGAGCTGGCGTCGCGCAGTTTGATGCCGAGTGCGCGCAGGCCTTCGAGCAGTGGTTCCGGCACGCCGTGCCACGGTGACGGCAGGGCGGCGAGCCAGAAGTTGGCGACGCCGCCGTCGATCTGGTCGAAGCCCAGTCCCGCCATCCGGGCCCATTGCGCCGCGCGCCATTCGCGCAGCAGCGGGAGCGAGGCTTCGAGTTCGTTGCGGATCGACGGCGTGGTCCACGCTTCGAGCAAGGCCTGACCCTCGGACGACAGCACCCAGCTCGGCGCGAGTTCCGCGACGCGGTCGATCCAGAGTCCGTCGCGCGGTCCGATCAGGTAGGCGCCGCGCACGCCGGTCAGCCCGAAGGCCTTGTTGGGGCAGGCCAGCCGCCAGGCGCCATCGGCGATCGACTGCGGCAGCGCGCAGGCGCCGGCCAGGCGCAGCGCGTCGTAGGCCTGGTCGACGACGAGCTGCGAGCCGCTCTGTCCGAGCGCGAGGGCCACGGCCGCCCATTCGGCGGGGCCGAAGCTCGCGCCGGTCGGGTTGTTGGGATCGCAGACCCAGACCAGCGAGGGCAGGGTCAGCGAGTCGGCGAGCTGGAAGGCGTCGTCGTAACCGGTCACCTGCAGGCCGAGCGCGTGCGCGGCGGCCGCGTAGTCGCCGAAGCCGGGTTGCGGCACGCAGACGCGGGTCACGCCGGACAGCATCGCGGCGAGCGTCAGGCGGCGGATCGCTTCCGAGCCGCCGGAGGCTGGCAGCACGCGGTCGGGTTCGACGCCGTGCCAGTCGCCCAGCCGGGCGCGCAGCGCGGCGTAGGCGGGATCCGGATAACACAGGCGGTCGGCGCGCAGCACCGCGTCGAGCGCGGCCGGCGGCGGGCCGAGCGGGTGGGCGTTGGTCGAGAAATCGTGGCGCACCGGCGGCCCGGCGTCGGTGCCGCCGTGCATGAGCGACTGGAAGCGGCTCACAGCGTGCTCCTCACGACCGCGAAGCCGCCGCGCAGCGCCGCCGCGCCCAGCGCCAGCAACGCGGCCAGGCCCAGCATCGCGCCGGCGGCGAGGCGGTGCGCGGTGAGCATGTCCTCGGCGATCACGTCGCCGCCGGACGGATTGAGCCGGTAGTGGCCGGGCTTGCTCAGCACGCGGCCCAGGCGCAGCGCCATCGCGCCCATCGGCCAGCCGCCGTTGGGCGAGGGCGTGCGCGCGGCCTCGCGCAGCAGCGGCGCGAGCAGCGCCGGCCGCCACGCGACGAGCGCCAGGCCCGTGAGCCGCGCCGGGATCCACGACAGCACGTCGTCGGCGCGCGCGGCCCACTTGCCGGCCCATTCCCAGCGACCGCGATAGCCCCACATCGCGTCGGCGGTGTTGGCGAAGCGGTAGACCGCCGCGCCCGGCAGGCCGGCGATCATGAACCAGAAGAGCGGCGCGATGACGGAGTCGTTGAGGTTCTCCGCAAGCGTCTCGATGGCGGTCTCGCGGACCTCGCGCGCGCTGAGCTGCGTCGTGTCGCGGCTGACCAGACGCGACAGCCGCGCGCGGCCCTCGTCGAGCGAGCGCGACAGCGCGGTCTCGACGGCGCCGACCTCGTCGCGCAGCATGCGCCACGCCAGCATCGGCTTCAGCGCCAGTCCCAGCAGCAGCGCCGCGGCCGCCAGCCGCCAGCCGCCGAACCACGGCTCGAGCCCCGCGATGATCGCGTGCTCGATCGCCCAGGCGATGACGGCGGACAGCGTGATGCCCGCGCTCCACGCGAGCGCGCCGCCGAGGAAGGCCGCCTTCGCCGACATGCCGCAGAGCCGGTCGCCGAAAAGCCCCAGGAAACGCCCCATGCCGACGACCGGATGCACGGCGGCGGGCGGCTCGCCGAAGCAGCGGTCGAACAGCAGCGCGATCGGGATGGCGAGGGCGGGCAGCCAGGACATCGGACTCATGGGACGGGCGGCGGGATGCGTCGTGAGGCGTCGTGAAGCGTCGAAGAACGTCGTCCGGCGGCGAGGGCGCTGGCGAGGCGCCGGATGACGGAAAGGGCGACGATGAAAACTGGCGCGCAGCTTAGCCTTCAGAAGGCGGTCGGAGGGAAGTCAATCCTCAATTCCGCGCTGGGCCGGCACTCCTGCCTTGAAGTGATGTTTGATCATGGTCATTTCTGTCACCGTGTCTGCCAGATCCATCAATTCCTGCGGCGCATTGCGGCCCGTCAGGCAGACGTGCACATGCGCGGGCCGCTCGCGCAGCGTCTCCAGCACCGGCTCCAGCGGCAGCCAGCCGTAGCGCAGCGGATACATGATCTCGTCGAGCACGACGAGGAAGTGCTCGCCGCCGAGGATGGTGGCCTTCGCGCGTTCCCAGCCGTCGCGTGCGAGCTGCGCCGAATGGTCCAGGTCCTTGCTCTTCCACGAGAAGCCGTCGCCCAGACCCTCGATGGGCACGCCGATCTGCTCGAACAGCCGGTGCTCGCCGAAGCGCGCGCTCGGCACCTTCATGAACTGGTAGATGTGGACGCGCTTGCCGCGCCCGTGCGCGCGCAGCGCCAGCCCGAAGGCGGCCGTGCTCTTGCCTTTGCCGTTGCCGGTGTGGACGATCACCAGCCCCCGGCGTTCGCCGTCGGGAATGATGCGCACGCGGTCGACGGGCGGTTGTTCGATTTCCATGTCGGTGCTCCGGAGAATGGGACCTATCGAGGATCTACTCGGTCTACTCCCTCTCCCGCACTGCGGGAGAGGGCAGGGGTGAGGGCCAGCGGCGGTGGCAGTACGGAAGCTTTTTCAGATCCGCGCGCGCAGGCTCAGTCGGAAGGTGCGCGGCTCCATCGGATGCACGAGGCGCCCGTTGATGCCTTCGCCGTTGTTGCAGCCCGCGCCTTCGGCGCGCGTGCAGGCCGCGCCCCAGTACTCGATGTCGTTGGCCTTGGTGTCGAAGAGGTTGAGCACGTCCAGGCCGAGCTGCCAGCGGTCGCTGAGCTGGTAGCCCAACCGCCAGTTGGCGGTGAACACCGCCTTGGACTTCTGCTTGCCGGTTTCCTCGAGCGCATACGCGCCCAGGTAGCGCAGCTTGAAGCCGCTCGACCACGGGCCCGCCGGCGCCCAGTTCGCCGACATCGAGGCGGACCAGGGCACCGCGTTGGGCACGCGCTTGCCGCTGCCGAACTCCGTCGCCGTCGCCTCGACGAAGCGCGCTCGCGACCAGGCCACGTCCGCGTCGATCAGCCAGTCGCGACCGACCTGCACATCGTTGGACCATTCCAGCCCCACGCGCTTGGACGCACCGCGCGCCTCGGTCACCCCCTCGTCGCCGACGAAGACCAGCTCCGAGGCCAGGTTGGCCTGCCACAGCGCCAGGCTGGTGGTCCAGCCCTTCACCGGCTTCGTACGCAATCCCAACTCGGTGCTCTTGGTGCGCGCCAGCAGCGGCAGGCGATCGACCTCGCTGCCGTCGGCCGGATTCATCGTCGATGTCGCGCCGCGCGCATCGTTCGAGCGGAACGCCCGCGCCCAATGCAGATACAGCTCCGTGTCCGCCGCGACGCGCGCGATCAGGCCCAGCTTCGGGCTGAACTGCGACTGGCTGGCCTTGCCGCCGTTGCTCATGTTGAACTCGCCACCGGTCGGCGAGACCGTCGCCCGCATCGTGTCCCAGCGCCCGCCCACGGTGCTGCGCAGCCAGTCGGTCCAGCGGCTGCCCAGCTCGACGAAGACGCCGGCGCTGTCCTGGCTGACGCGGTCCTCGCGCACGATGTGCGTGCGCACGCGGTCCACGGTGTCGTACAGGCCGAGCGTGCCGATCTTGTCGTGACGCCACTGCAGGCCCCAGGTCAGCTGCTGATCGGCCGGCAGCCAGGCGGCGGGCAGCTGATGCTTCAGCGAGCCGCCCCAGAGCTTGCGGTGGTCGGCCTGCTCATGCTGGTCGCCGTCGGGGCCGTTGATGAAACCCGAGGGCGCGGAGAACAAGTTCAACGCGTAGTCCACCACCCAGGCGTCGGCGGTCCACTGGCCGCCACCCTGGTTGTAGGCGAAGCCGCCGCTCAGGCTGTGGCGATGCGTGCGGCCGCCGTCGTTGGCCACCAGCGTGCCGTAGCGGCCGATCTCGCCGCTGTCGATGGCGCGCTCGGGCACGTGCTCACTGGCGCGCCAGGAGGCGCTGTAGCTCAGCAGGTCGACGTGCGCGCCGTTGCGCTCGTCGCCGCGCGTCAGACGGAGCACCGCGTTGCGGCGATGCAGGTCCTCCGCCTGGTCCCACGGACCGTCGTAGACGCTGCCTTCGGCCGCGCCCAGCAACGACCAGCCGCCGCCGAGCTTCGCACTGCCCGCCGTCAGCGCGCGGCGGTATCCGTAGGGACCGGCCGTCACTTGCGCGAAGGGGCGCTCGATCTCGCTCAGGTAGCCGATGCGCGCGGCGCCCGTCGTCGCGAAGTCGCCGTCCTCGGCGTTGAACGCGCCCTTGCGGTAGCGCAGGCTGTCGACCAGCTCCGGGATCAGGAAGTTCAGGTCCATGTAGCCCTGGCCGTGCGCGTGGCTGGCCATGTTCACCGGCATGCCCAGGACGAAAGTCGCGAAGTCGCTGCCGTGGTCGAGGTTGTAGCCGCGCAGGAAATACTGGTTGGCCTTGCCGTCGCCGCTGTGCTGGGTGACGGTCATGCCGGGCATCGCTTCGAGCAGCTCGGCCGGTCGCAGCAGCGGGCGCAGCGCCAGGCGCTCGACGCCGACTTCGCCCGCGGAGGCGCTCTCCGCTTCGCCGAGCTGCGCGCGGCTGCTGATGCGGACGGTGTCGAGCTTGTTGGCCTCCTGCGCCTGCGCGGCGCCTGCCAGCAGCGAGATCGCGCTGGCGATCAGGGTGATGCTGTTCTTCGAGTTCATGCGGTTCCCTGGGGGATCAAGTTGTTGTCGTTATGGGGAGTCAGACCCGCGCCACGCGGCGGATTCGGTCGACGCGATTGCCAGATCGCGCCGGCGCACATCAGCAGCGCCATCGCGACCCAGGCGAGCGCCTGCTCGAGGCGCTGCGCGATCGGCGCGGTCGGTGTCGGCCTCGGCGGTTCCGGCACGCGCTGCAGCGCCAGGCCGCGCACGGTGGGCACCGGCGGCACTGCCGGCTGCGCGCGTTGTTCCGGAGGCTTCTGCGCCTTGTCCGCGGGCTGCGGCGCCGCAGGCGAGGCCGGCCGGACGGCAGGCACGTCCAGCGGCAATTGATCCGCCGTCCAGCGACGCACGTCCGCCAGCTCGTTGTTCAACGGCGCCGCCTTCGTCAGGTCGCGGTACAGCGAGGCGATCTCCTGCCTCGTCTGCGCGTCCGGCTTCCAGTAGCCCATGCGCTCGGCCTGCACCAGCCGCTCCAGCGCCTGCGCGTAGGCCTGCGGGTTCTGCTTGAGCCAGGCCGGCACGCCGAGCTGGTGCTTGTCCTTGACCAGCACGTCGTAGAAGCTCTGCCAGTGGTCCGCCCGCACGGTGCCCGGCGCGATGCTCTGCCAGCCGAAGCTGTACTGCACCGCCTTGAGCACCTGCAGCGCGCCGGACCAGCCCTCCGCCTGCTGCGCCTTCAGCCAGCCGGGGTGCAGGTAGCGGCTCTGCATCTCCAGTGCGATGGCCTGCGCGGCGGTCTCGGTATGCTGCTCGGTGGCGTCCTGCAGCTGGCTCACGTGCAGCGCGATGTCCTTCGTGCCGCCCGCGACCTTCGCCGCCGCGGCCAGGCCGCCGAGGTACTGGAACGGGTCGTCGCTGCTGACCATCGCGTAGAGATGGCTGCTGCGCGACATCAGCGCGGCGTCGGTGTGACGCAGGTGCGCGCCGAGCGCCTGCTGCGCCTGTGCCGGCGGCACGCTGAGCGGCTCGCCGTCGACGTAGGGCTGGCTCATCGTGGACAGGAACAGCTGGCCCAGCCGCGGATCGGTCCGCCCGTCCTGGCCCTTCAGGCCGTTGTCCTGCACCGCGTCGGCGATGCCGGTGCCGTAGTCCCCGGCCGGGTTGCCGAACACGCGCGCCTGCGCCAGGGCTTGCGCCTGCGCGGGCTTCAGCCCGGCCTTGCGCAGCTCGCCGGCGATCGCGCGGTTGTTGCTGGCGATGGCGTTGTCGGATTCGGCCTCGCCGGCCGCGGCGACCGCCTGGTCGATGAGCTTCATCAGCGCCGGGAACTGGTCGCGGTAGGAGCCGGTGATCGACAGCAGCACGTCCACGCGCGGACGGCCAAGTTCCTGGGGGCTGAGCAGCTTGATGGCCGTCGGCCGTCCCGTCGCGTCCCACACCGGCGTGGCGCCGAGCGCCACCAGCGCCTGCGCTTCCATGACGCCTTGATGGCGGAGCGTCTCGCCGGCCCACAGCGACAGCGCCAGTCGCTGCGGCGCGGTGCCGGCCTTGGCCTGCTCCTCGTACCAGCGCTTGAAGAGCGCCTGCGCGGCCTCGAAGGCCTGCTTCGTCGGCAGACGGTTGGGATCGAGGCCCGTGAGATTGCGGCCCGTCGGCAGGCTCTCCGGATTGCGCAGCAGGTCGCCGCCGTAGGCGGCGGGAATGAAGCGCCCATCGAGCGCACGCAGCAGGCCGGGCATCTCGCCTTCGGTCGACAGCCGCGCCGACATCTCCTGCGCGCGCAGCGCGAGCTGGTACAGCGCGGCCTGGTCGATCGGCTTGCGCGCGGCGCGGTTGGGAACGAAGCCGTCGCCGCAGGTGACGGCCGGGGCGCTCGAAGCGGCGCCTGGTGCCGACGCCGCGTGCTTGAGCTCGGCCGCGACGGCGGAGGCCGCGGAGGCCGCTGCCGCCGTTCCAGCTGCGATGCAGGCCGACGGCCGCAGGTCGAGATGGCTCGCCGCCTCCGCGTCCTTCAGCGCGAGGTCCAGCCACCGCGCGGGCCGCGCCTTCGCGACGCCTTCATGGTTGATGAGGAAGGCCTCGTCGATGTCCTCGCCGAGCGCCTCGATCAGCGGCACGCGCAGCAGCTGCAGGAGGGACCCGCGGCGCTGGTCCTCGTCGGGCACGACGCCGAACACCGCAAGCCCCTTGGGTTGCGAGCTCTGCGCGAGCCGGTCCAGGTAGGGATGCAGCAGTTCCAGATAGCCGCTGAAGTTCGCCGCGATCTGCTCGGCGCTCCAGCCCAGGTCGCGATGCAGGTTGTGTTCGACGAACTGCTGGATCATCTGCCGCTCCAGGCCCTGGCGCGTCGGACCGGGGTCGACGGTCTCCCACTCATGCATCAGCTCATGCATGTGGGCCATCTGCGCGTTGAATCCGGCCGGCGCGAAGCTCGGCGTGCGATGGCTCACCATCAGCGCGCGGCCGCGACGCTTGGCGGTGAGCGCCTCGCCGAGGTTGTCGACGATGTACGGATAGATCACCGGCGTGTCGCCGAGCGGCAGCCACACGGGGTCCATCACGTCCGGCCCGCGGATTTTTCCCGGCGCCCATTCCTGCGTGCCGTGCGTGCCGAAGTGGATGATCGCGTCGGCCTGCCGGGCCCACAGGTAGGTGGCCAGGTAGTGGTGCGACAGCGGCGTCTTGCTGCGATGCATGAACGGGTCCTGCCCGTTGCGCAGCGTCTCCTCGCGCGGCGGCTGCGGCAGCACGGTGAGCGCGCCCAGCTTCAGGCGCGGGATCACGAAGACCGGCTCGCCGCGCACGCGCAGCACGTAGCGGCTGCTGGCGGGCGCGCCCCAGCGCGCGACGATGGGATCGCGCACCGCCTTGGGCAGCGCGTCGAACCACGCCGTGTAGCGCGCGAGCGGGAAGGCCTCGGCCTCGTCGGCATCGAGCAGCGCCTGCAGGTCGGTGCCCGGGTAGTAAGCCGACAGCATCGGCTTCAGCCCGGAGATCCAATCGGCCTCCGCCATCGGCGTGACGCCGTAGCCTGCGTCCTTCAACCCGGTGCTGACGCGCGCGAGACTGCGCGGCACGTTGAGGAAGGACGCGCCGAAGTTGCTGCCGCCCGGCGGGTAGTTGTAGACGAAGGCGACCAGGCGCTTGTCGGCGTTCGCCTTGGTCTGCAGCGCGACCCAGCGTGCGGCCTTGCCGGCGACGCTGGCGGCCTGACGCTCGATCAGCTCGGGCTCGCCGCGCTTCGGATGCGCGACGACGACGACCGGGTCGATGAGCCCGGCGGCCTCCGGCTGCGCGAAGTAGAACGGGATGTCGGCCTGCGCGAGACCGGTTTCGCTGCCTTCCCACACGGCCGCCTCGTCCTGCCGGTAGGGCTGCGTCTGCAGCACTGGCACGCCCCAGCGCTCGAAGGTCGGCTGCAGCGACGCGCCCTGCGGCAGCAGGCTGTGGTTGACGATCACGCGGGCCTGCACCTGGCCGTCGCGCTCGAGCAGCTCGGACAGCGGCTTGTCGCTGAGCTGGCTGCTGAAGGCGGCGTATGCCAGCAGCCCCTGCTGGCGGAACATCGCCAGCCAGCGATCCACCCACGCGGTGTTGCCTTGGACGAAGTGATAGCGGTGCAGCAGGATCGCGACGGGCTCGCCGCGCAGTCCCTGCTGCGCGGCCCAGGCGCGGAACTCCGCCGCGTCGGCGAAGAGCTTGGGCGCGCCGGGATAGTGGATGCCGCGCTGCGGAATCAACTGCGGCGGACCGAGCTCCGGCGCCTGCTTCCCATCGAGTTGCGCCCGCGCGATCGCGAATGCCGCACGGGTGTTGACCGGACCGCCGGCCTGCAGATAGCCGCGCAGGCTGCGATCGCTCGCCGCGGGCTCGCCGGCGGGGATCCACAACACGCGCTGGGCGGGCAGGGCGGCACGCTGCAGCGCGGCGTCGAGGATCTGATGCAGCCGCGCTTCCGCCGTCGGGTGCGGGATGTCGATCCACACGAGGTCCGCCTCGCGCAACGCGCGATCGAGCGCCGGATCCATGTCGACCGGCGCGCCGCGCAGCGGGTACTCGATCTGCCGCACGTCGAAGCCGAGCGCCTTGCCCTCGCGTGCCATCAGCGCATGCTTGGCGGCCGGCGTGATGTCGACGCTGAGGAAGAGCACGCGGGACGCCGTGTTCGCGGACTTCGTCGCGCTGGCCGCGTCCGTCCTGTTCGACGTGTTCGCGGCGTTCGCTGCCAGCGGTACGCATAGCCACAGGGCCGCGGCCGCGAGGCCGCGAACCATCAGGGACGCGATCCTCATGGCGGCGGCGCTTCCCCGGCCTCGGGCACGTAGATGATGGACCCGTCCTTCATCTTGTACGCGACGCCGGCACGCTCGCCCTGGCCCTCGGCGTTGCCGCCGTTGCCGCGGTACTTGATCTCCTGGCCGTCCTTGCGCACGATGATCTCCATCCCCGGCTGGCCGGGATTGCGGATCACCGTCTCGTCCGCGTGCGACTGCTGCTGCAGGGCGACCGCAGTCAGCAGCGCGACCACCAGCACGAGGAACACATCCACCAGGTTCACGGCGGACAGCATCGGATCGTCATCCTCTTCAGCGAGGATGGAGAGGCGGCGGCCGGTGCTCATGCCCAGCCCTGTTCGGCCTTGATGACCAGCAGCTCAGCCAGCAGCCAGCGGCGACGGATCGAATACACGACCAACGCAATCGCGGCCGCCGCCAGCGCGAGCACCACGCCCGAGAACGCCGAGCTGAACACCGCCAGCGCCGCCTGCCCCTGACCCGCGGCGACGCTCTGCAGCGCCGGCCCGAGCGGGACCATCGTGGCGATCAGTCCCAGCAGCGGCGCGACGCGGCCCAGCAGGCGCGGCGCCTCCAGGCTGCGGACGATCTGCAGCTCCAGCGCCTCCAGGGTGCTGGTCGCATGCACCTTCAGCTGGCGGTAACCGGGGCGGCGGCGCTGCACCGCCTCCATCACGGTGGCGCCCGCCGTCCACAGCGCATAGACGAAGCCAAGGGCAACAAGGATCAGCACCGGCCACAACAGGGCCTGCGCGATGTGGGCAAATCCGGATTCGAGGAACATGGTCGTTGGACTCAATGACTGGAAGAAGCATCGGCACCACCGAAGAACGCCGCGATGGCGCCGGGGTTCGACGGGAAGTAGTGGTGGACATAGCTCGCGCGCAGCGAGCCGAAGGCATACAGCCGCTCGGCGGCGCGGCCAGCGTTGGGATTGGTGGCCGTGGCGATGGGCGACAGCGGCGTCTCCATCGTGGAATAGTGGAAGGTGTGGCCGCGCAGCTCACCCTCGGGCCACACGATCGTCTGCAGGCCCAGCGCCGCCAGGCGCTTCTGCATCGAGCCGCGGCCCGGCATCAGCCCCGCCATCGCCTGCGCACCACCCTCGGCATCGCTCAGCTCATCAAGCAGCACCAGCATGCCGCCGCATTCGGCCAGCAGCGGCTTGGCCGCCTCCAGGTGCGATCGCAGCGCGCCGAAGAAGCGCGGGTGCTCGCGGAGCACCTCAGCATGCAGTTCGGGATAACCGCCCGGCAGCCACAGAGCGTCGCACTCGGGAAGGTCGTCGCCCGCGATGGGGCTGAATAAGCGAACCTCCGCACCCAGCTCACGCAGCAGGTCGAGGTTCGCGGGGTAGATGAAGGAGAAACAGGCGTCGGTGGCGATGGCGAGGCGCTTGCCCGTCAATGGGTGACCGAGCGCGAGACCGCCGGGCGGTGGCCCCTTTTCTCCGTGTCCCTCCTTCAGTTGCCTGCCGGCAACTGAATTCCCTCCTTGACCTCCGAAAAGGGGCCACCGCCCGGCGGTCTCCGAGGCACTCTGGAAAAGATCGGGCAGGGCGCTGGATTCCCAGGCGTCCGCCCAGGCATCCAGTTGCTTGTCGATGTCCGGGAGCTCCAGCGCCTGCACCAGACCCAGATGCCGCTCGGGAAGCGAAAGCGACGCATCACGCTTCAACGCCGCAATCAACGGCAAGGCCTCCGGCAGGCCTTCACCCACCATGCGCGCGTGCGCATCGCTGCCCACCCGATTGGCAATCACGCCGGCTACCCGGATGTCATCGCGGAATCGCGCCAGACCCGTCGCCAACGCCGCAAAGGTCTGCGCCATCGCCGACGCATCCAACACCACGATCACCGGCAGTCCAAACGTCGCCGCCAGATCCGCACTGCTCGGCTTGCCGTCGAAAAGCCCCATCACCCCTTCGACGAGGATCAGGTCGGCGCTCTCCG
Source organism: uncultured Burkholderiales bacterium (assembly GCA_966211105.1). Taxonomy (GTDB): domain Bacteria; phylum Pseudomonadota; class Gammaproteobacteria; order Burkholderiales; family Burkholderiaceae_C; genus Roseateles. Next base: position 12,738 of record CBIHMU010000053.1, on the reverse strand, counting down.
CCGCCCGCGCGAGCAGTTCCCTGCAATGCGCTTCGCCGCCCATGAACAGGTCGAGCTGGTAGACGGTGTGGCCGCTCGCGCGCTCCAGCACCATCGGGTCGAGGTAATCCGGCCCGGTCTTGAAGACACGCACCCGCAGGCCGCGCCGTCGCGCCGCACGCGCGATCGCGGCGGTGACGCTCGTCTTTCCCTGGCCGGAAGCGGGAGCACTGATGAGGAAAGCAGGGCAGGCAGTCATCGTGGGAAGAGCAGGATCAGGTCGATGTCGATGTCGATGTCGATGTCGATGTCGACGGCGATGGCGATGGCGATGGCGATGTTGGTGTCGCTCATTCGTTGAGCGCGATCCAGCGTCCCTGCACCTGGAGGATCAGCAGCCGGTGGTGGAAGACGCGTTGCAGGGCGTCGTGCGTGGCGGGGTCGTGCGGCTGGCCTTGGTGGACGATGCGACCGCCGTCCATCACGACCACGGTGTCGGCCTGCAGCGCGACATTGAGTTCATGCAGCACGCTGATGACGGCGCCGCCCGCCGCGACGCGCTCGCGCACGATGCGCGCCCAGTCGCTCTGGTGCGGCGGGTCCAGGTGCGCGAGCGGTTCATCCATCAGCAGCACGCCGGCACGCACGGCCAGCGCGCGCGCCAGCAGGACGCGTTGGCGCTCGCCGCCGGACAGGCTGCCCAGCGGGCGGTCTTTCCAGTCCCAGCTCTGCGTCTGGCGCATCGCGTGTTCGACCGCTTCGTGATCGGCGGCGCTCGCCGGTGCGAGCCACGGTTGATGCGGCAGACGGCCGAGCATCGCGATGTCGTAGGCAGTGAGGTCCTCGGACGCCGCCTCGTTCTGGCCGAGCCACGCGATCTGGCGCGCACGCGCCTTGGCGGGCCACGCGGTCCATGGCTTGTCATCCAGGGTCAGGACGCCGTCGAAGGGGAGCAGTCCGGCGATCGCGCGCAGCAAGGTCGACTTGCCCGCGCCGTTCGGTCCGACGATCGCGGTCCACGCGCGCGGCGCGGGCGCGAGCGTCAACGCGTGCAGCACTGGGCGATGGCCCAGCGAGAGCGACGTCAAGTCGATGCGCAGCGACGGCACGTGGCCGAGGGCCAGGGGGCCGCTGCCGTCGACCGCGGCGCGGTCGGCAGGTCGGATGGCCTCGTTGATTCCGGCCGCGCTCATCGCGCACCTCCGGTGCCGCCCAGATGCGCCTTGCGCCTGTGCATCAGCCACAGCAGATAGCTGCCGCCGAGCAGCGCGGTGATGATGCCGACGGGCAGTTCCTGTGGCGCGATGACCCAGCGCGCGGCGATGTCGGCGGCGAGCAGCAGCGCGCCGCCCGTGAGTGCGGACAGCAGCAGCAGCGCGCCGTGCGTCGTCGGTCCCCAGCTGCGCACGAGGTGGGGCGCGACGAGGCCGACGAAGGCGATCAGGCCGCATTGCGCCACCGCCGCGCCGGTGGCCAGCGAGAGCGCGGCGATGAGCAGCAGGCGGATGAGCGTGAGCCGTTGTCCGAGGGAGCGGGCGGTGTCCTCGCCCAGCGTCAGGGCATCGAGCGTGCGGCTGCAGCCGAGCGCGACCAGCAGGCACAGCACCATGGCGACGACCATGACCTGCACCGCGCTCCAGCCGACGTAGCCGGTGCTGCCGAGCATGAAGGCCTGCATGGCGCGCAGGATGTCCGGATTCATCAGCGTGAGCAGTGCGGAACCCGAGCCGAGCACGACGCCGACGACGACGCCGGCCAGCAGCAGGCGCAGGCTCTGCGTGACGCCGCGCGCCAGCAGCAGCGTGAGCAGCACGGCGCCGATGGCGCCGGCGAAGGCGGCGCCGGTCATGCCGACGCGCAGCGCGAGCGCGGCCGCGGCGGGCGAGACGCCCATGACGAAGAGCAGCGCCGCGACCCCCAACGAAGCGCCCGCGGAGCAGCCGAGCAGATAGGGATCGGCGAGCGGATTGCGGAACAGGCCTTGCGCGATGGCGCCGGCCAGCGCCAGCAGGGCGCCGGCGAGCCAGGCACCCAGGGAACGGGGGGCGCGGATGTCCCAGAGGATCATGCGCATGGTGTCGCCGCCCTCGGTCCACGGGCTCCAGCCCATGCTGCCGATGGCCAGGCCCAGCGCGAGCAGCACCGCGCCGAGCAGCAGCAGCGCCGTCAGCTGCGCCGCGGTCCGCCTCACCGCATGCCCCCGGGCGGCGCGTTGAAGGGCACGGTGGGCAGCGGCACGGGACCGGCGGCCGCCTCGCGCAGGCAGCGCGCCATCAGCGCGGCCGCCTCCGACATGCGCGGACCGGGACGGACGAGCACGTCGGACTCCGACGGGATCCACACGCACAGGCGCTGATGCTTGACCGCGCGGATCGCGGACCAGCCGGGGCGCTGCGGCAGGCCGGCCGCGTTGCGCTGGCCGACCATGATGACCTGCGGGTCGGCGCGGACGATGAATTCGGGGTTCAGCTTGGGGAAGGGACCGAGTTCGGCCGGGATGATGTTCTTGGCGCCGAGCCGGGTCAGGATCTCGCCCATGAAGGACGCGGTGCCCGCGCCGTAGGGGCCGGCGTCGACCTCGTAATAGACGCTCAGGCCGCGCGCGCCGGGCGGCAGCGTGGCGGCGCTCTGCGCGATGTGGCCGTCGATGCGGTTCCACAGCCGGCGCGCCTCGTCTTCCTTGCCGAGGATCTGTCCCACCTTGCCCAGCACGCGCTGGACGTCGTTCATGCTCTTGGGCTCGAGCGCGACGACCTTCACCCCCAACCCTTCGAGCCGGTCGATGACGCGCGCGGAGACGCCCAGCACGACGACGTCGGGCTTGAGCGCGACCAGCGCCTCGATGCTGGTGTCGTCGAGACCGCCCAGGCGCGGCAGCTTCTGCACGCTGACCGGGAAGTTGGAGAAACGGTCCACGCCGACCACCTTGGCACAGTCGCCGAGCTCGCAGACGGTCTCGGTCAGCGACGGCAGCAGGCTGACGATGCGGCGCGGGACGTCCGGCAGCGTCACGGTATGGCCGCGGTCGTCCTTCAACGAGATCGGCGCGGCGACGGCGCTCGTCGCAAGCATCCCCAGCAGTGCCCCGCCCAGGGCAGCTTCAAGCGCGCGGCGCCTCCAGCGTTGCATCGACCTCATCTGTTGTTCTCCTCGTCGTCCAGGTCTTCGACTGCTCGTGTCCACGGCTGTCCCGCCACCATCAAGGTGAGCTCGGCGCAGTGGCGCGCGACGAGCTGGTTGAGCCGACCGAGTTCATCCACGTAGGCGCGCACCTCGCGCCCCATCGGCATCACGCCCCAGCCGACCTCGTTGGAGACGAAGACCACCGGCGAGGCGAGTTGCGGCAGCAGGCGCTGCAGGTCGGCGCATTCGCCGCGCCAGTCCTCGAGGCGCGGCGCGCCGTCCATCGGCATCAGCCAGTTCGTCAGCCACAGCGTCAGGCAGTCGACGACCAGCAGTCGCTGCGGCGAGGACGCAGCTTGCAAAGCCTCGCACAGACGCAGCGGCGCTTCGACGGTGTCGAAGCCCGCGGGCCGGTCGGCGCGATGGCGGGCGATGCGATCGCGCATCTCGTCGTCATGGGCCTCGGCGGTCGCGACGACGGTGACGCGGTGGCCCGGCGTGCGCGCCCAGCGCAGCGCGAGGCGCTCGGCGTGGCGCGACTTGCCGCTGCGCTGGCCGCCGACGATCAGGTGATGTGCGGACATCCGGGATCTCCAGGGTGGGTCGAAGGGCAGATCTTGGCGCCAAGGCCTGCCGCCTCGGATCAGAGCGACGGCGAATAACGCAGCGCGACGAACCAGGTGCGCGGCGCCTGCTGGTAGAAGTTGGCCGTCTGGTAGTGGCGGTTGAAGGCGTTGTCGACGTTCAGCTGCAGGCGCCAATCCTTGGCGAACGCGTACTGCGCGTCCAGGTTGAGCAGGCCGTAGCCGCCCAGCCGGGTCTTGTTGGCGGCATCGTCGAAGCGCTGTCCGGAGCCGACGACGCTCGCGCCCAGCGTCCAGGCCTGCAGCGCGGTCTCCGCGCGCAGCGTGCCGAAGCGTTTGGCGCGGCGTTGCAGCTGCCGGCCGCTGTTGGCGTCGGTGGGATCCAGGAAGTCCGCGGTGGCGCTCAGGGTCACCGGACCCAGCCGTGCGCCGCCCTTCAGGCTGGTGCCCTTGAGCAGCGCCCGGGCGACGTTGCTGTAGCAGCCGGTCGTCGAGCGGCAGCTGCCGGCCGCGCCGAAGGCGATCAGGTCGGTGACGCGGTTGTGGAAGGTGGTGACCGCGAAGTCGAAGCCGCCCTGCGCCCAGGCGAGGCCGGCTTCGCGGTTCTGCGCGCGCTCGGGGCGGAGTTCCGCCACGCCCGGCTTCGTCGTGTCGGGACCGTAGACGCTGCCGCGCTGGTACAGCGTGGGCGCGCGGAAGGCGTTGCCGGCCGAGGCCGTCACGCGCCAGCCGCCGCCGAGCCGGACGCCGGCCGCGAGGCTGCCGGTGTCGATGCCGCCGAATTCGCTGTCGTCGTCATGCCGGCCGTGTGCCTGCAGGCTGAAGGCGCCCAGCGTGCCGAGGTAGCTCAGGCCGATCGCGTTCTGGTCGCGCGTGCCCTTGCCGCCGCCGACCAGGTCGGTGTTGACCAGGCGGTCTTCCCGACGCTCCAGCAGGCCGTTGAGCTGATGCTGCTCGTTGATCCGGTAGAAGCCCTGCAGCGAGGCGCTGCGGATGCGCGTCTTCGTCAGGTAGGGCGAACTCGGCTTGGTCTCGTAGTTCTCTTCGGACTGGCCCGCCGACAGCTGGGTGGACAGCGCCGCGGACCAGGTGGAATTCAGGCTCAGCTTGCCCGCGAGCGTTTCGGTGATGCCGCGGTCGTCGGCGTTCTTGCCGGCGTCGTAGCCGGCGTTGCTGCGGCTCTTCAGGCCGAGGAACTCGAGGCGCTGGCCTTCGGCCACCCGGCCGCCCAGGCGCAGGCTGCCGCTGTAGTTGCGCCAGCCGTCGGCGTCGGGGTTGTAGCTCTTGGCCGCCGTGTTCAGGTAGGCGTTGAAGCCGGTGCCACGGTCCATGGCGAGCGCGCCGGCGTAGTCGAAGTCCGCCGTGCCGCCGCTGATGCCGACATCGGCCTTCACCTGCCCGAGCTTGCCGCCGCCGATGCCCAGGTCCAGCTGCGTGCGGCCCGCGCCCTTGCGGGTGAAGATCTGCACGACGCCGCCGATCGCGTCGGAACCGTAGAGCGCGCTGGCGGGGCCCTTGAGGACCTCGATGCGCTCGATCTGCGAGACCGGCAGGTTCTGCCAGCTGGCGCCGCCGGAAGACTGGCCATCCACGCGCACGCCGTCGATGAGGACCACGGTGTGGCGGGTCTCGGCGCCACGCACGAAGACCGAGGTCGCGTTGCCCGGACCGCCGTTGCTCGTCATCTGCAGGCCGGCGACATTGCGCAGCAGGGTGGCGAGGTTGCCGAAGCCCTGGCGCTCGATGGTGTCGCGGTGGATGACGGTGAGGTCGGCGGCGACGTCGGACAGCTTCATCGGGCTGCGCGTGCCGGTGACGGTGACGTCGTCGAGCCGGCTGGCGGGGGCGGTCGACTGCGCGGACGCGGCGGGAGAGAGTGCGACGAGCGTCGACAGGGCGACGGCCATCGGGGTGAGGACGGGCAGCGAGCGGGCACCAGCGCGCGCGCGCGAAACGAACGGAAGCATGAGGAAGGGACCAACGACGGAGTTCAGACGCCTGCTCACCCGCAGGACCTCTGAGAAACGGCGTCGCCGGCTCGTCGTCGGGTCGTCCTCGTGAAACTCACGGCGGACGCGTCGCGATCGGCTGGAGACGCCACCTGTTGGCCGGTATCCGGGCTGGTGGCCGCTGCCTGTGTCCTTCCCAGCGCGGATGCGCCAGTGGACATGGGGACAGGCAGTGCCGGCTGCCGCCCGGGGGTCCTTCGTCAGGATCCCGGGCGCGCGACCGGCGGCCACTTACCGTTGCGGGGACAGCTCAGGTTGGTTCGCGCATCGGGGATGCGACCGCTTCCTGATTCCCGTTTAACTGCACGGACGCAATGTCCGCACGAGCACCAACGGCGCGCATTCTAGCGAGGTGTGGCGCTCGTGCCCGTCGAGGACGTGGTCGGCGTCGGCGGCGAGGCCGGATCGGGGGTCTTCGGCGCCTTGGGCTTCTTCTTCGGCGGCTTCTTCGGATCCTTGGGCTTGGGCTTCTTCGGATCCGCGGGTTTGGCCGGCTTGGTCGCGCGCTGCCCGGGCAGGCGGCCGTCGATGCCGATCGCCTTGGACGGCGCCTTCGCCGACTGGCGTTCACGGTCCCGTTCGCGCGCGGCCAGGTCGCGGGTCTCGGCGGCCGTGCGCTTGCGCGCGGCGTCGGCCTCCTGGGGATCGACCTTGTCCTTGGCCACTTCGGCCGTCCGGCCCTGGCCGTCGGGGCAGGGCGTCTCGCGCAAGTCGTGACCCTCCGGGCCGCACCGGTAGTAGCCGAGGGTGCGCTCCTGCGCCGGCGCAGGCTTGGTCGCCTCCTGCCGGTCCTGCGCGCGGGCCGCGCCAGACATGAGGACCAGAACAGCAGTCGTCAGGATCAGGGCGGCGCGCGCGGACATGTCAGTCTCCGGAGGAAGGGGGTGGGGCAGGAGGAATCGTTGAGGCAGGTGTTGCAGCGTCGGCAACGGGGGCGCCCGGCTTGGGCGGCAGATGGGCCGGTCTGGGCGGCTTGGGCCGCGGCGGCTTGGCGTGCAGCAGCGCCACCGCCTTGGCCATGTCGCCGCCGGTCATCAGCTTGAAGGCTTCGAGCGATTTGCCGATGCTGTCCTCGACCGCCTGGCGCTCCGCCAGCGGCGGCTTGCGCAGCACGTAGCCGGCGACCTCGTCGCGATGGCCCGGATGGCCGATGCCCAGCCGCAGGCGCCAGAAGTTGCCGCTGCCCAGCTGGGCCTGCATGTCCTTGAGCCCGTTGTGGCCGGCGTTGCCGCCACCCTGCTTGAGCTTGAACTCGCCGGGGGCGATCTCGAGCTCGTCGTGGATGGCGAGGATCTCCTCCGGCGCGATCTTGAAGAAGCGCGCCAGCGCCGCCACCGACTTGCCGGAGAGGTTCATGTAGGTCATCGGCTGCAGCAGCCAGATCGGGCCGGGCGCGCCCGGCGCATCGTTCACCCGGGCGACCAGGCCCGAGTACTTCGTGTCCAGCTGCGGCGACGCCTTCAGGCCGCGCGCGAGCGCATCGATCCACCAGAACCCGGCGTTGTGGCGGGTGTCCTCGTATTCAGGGCCGGGATTGCCCAGGCCGACAAAGAGACGAATCATGGGGCGCGATTATCAGTGCCGAGCGCAAAAGCAGAAGGCCCCGCGAGCGGGGCCTTCTTCGGGGGGAGATGCCACCCCGAAGGGGGCATTCCAGACAACGGACGCGATCCTCGTCAGGCGCGCGTCCGTCGAGGAAGAAGAATTACTTCTTCTTCTTCTTCTTGTCGTCGGCGGCCGGAGCGGCAGCCACGACGATGACTTCTTCAGCCGCGGCCGGAACCGGGGTGGCGACCACCGGGTTCGGCTTGCCGTGCGTGACGATCTTGATGTGATCGGCCAGCTTCAGGTCGTTCACGTGGATCGAGTGACCCATCGTCAGACCGCTCAGGTCGACTTCGATGAACTCGGGCAGCTGTTGCGCCAGGCAGGTGATTTCCAGCTGGGTCAGCACGTGGTTCACGGTGCCCTTGTCGGTCTTGACGGCCGGCGACTCGGCTTCACCGACAAAGTGCAGCGGCACCTTCTTGGTGATCCTGGTCGTGGCGTCGACGCGCTGGAAGTCCACGTGCAGCACTTGCTGCTTGTACGGGTGCATCTGGAAGTCACGCAGCAGCACTTGCGTGGTCTTGCCGTCCACTTCCATGTCGAGGATGGAGCTGTGGAAAGCTTCCTTCTTCATGGCGTGGAACAGCGCGTTGTGATCCAGCTCGATGACGGCCGGCTCGCCAGCACCGTAAACGATGCCAGGAACCTTGCCAGCGTGGCGCAGGCGGCGGCTCGCTCCGGTCCCCTGCAGCTTGCGCTCGAAAGCGACGAATTTCATATCAATCTCCAAGAATGGACGGAGCGCCAGGATTGACGCTCCGGGTGAAGGCCCCGCGACCAGGCGCCTTCGCGAAACAGCCGCCGTCCTTGCGGACCGCGGCCGGAACTCAGGGGGCGATCAGAAGTTGTTGTTCTGTTCCGAGAAGAGGGAGGTCACCGACTCGCCGTCCGAAATGCGGCGGATGGTCTCGGCGAACAGGAAAGCGACCGACAGCTGGCGGATCTTGCCGCAGGCCTTGGCCGTCTCCGACAGCGGGATCGTGTTGGTGATGACGACCTCGTCCAGCATCGAACCGGCGATGCGCTCGATCGCCGGGCCCGACAGGATGGGGTGGGTGCAGTAGGCGAAGACGCTTCTGGCGCCACGTTCCTTCAGCACCTCGGCCGCCTTCACCAGCGTGCCGGCCGTGTCGATCATGTCGTCCATGATCACGCAATTGCGGCCGTCGATCTCGCCGATGACGTGCATCACCTCGGAGACGTTGGCCGACGGACGGCGCTTGTCGATGATCGCCAGGTCGCAGCCCAGTTGCTTGGCCAGCGCACGGGCGCGGACCACGCCGCCGACGTCGGGGCTGACCACCACCAGGTCGCTGTAGTTGCGGGCCTTCAGGTCCGACAGCAGCACCGGGGAGGCGTAGATGTTGTCGACCGGGATGTCGAAGAAGCCCTGGATCTGGTCCGCGTGCAGGTCCATCGTCAGGACGCGCTCGACGCCGACGGTCTCCAGCAGGTTGGCCACGACCTTGGCCGAGATCGGCACGCGCGTCGAGCGTGGGCGGCGATCCTGGCGCGCATAACCGAAGTAGGGGATCACGGCGGTGATGCGGCGCGCGCTGGCGCGCTTCATCGCATCGACCATGATCAGCAGCTCCATCAGGTTCTCGTTCGTCGGCGCGCAGGTGGGCTGGACGATGAACACGTCGCGGGCGCGGACGTTCTGCTGGATCTCAACAGCCACCTCGCCGTCGGAAAACCGACCGACCACGGCCTTGCCGAGCTCGAGGCCCAGGTGCGTGGCGATTTCTTTGGAGAGGGTCGGGTTTGCGTTACCCGTGAAGAGGACGGTATTGAGCAGCACAGCGGGCCATCCTTAGACTTATGGCCCGGTGGCCAACCCAGCGGGTCCCGGATTGAAACTGAAAATTTGGCAGGGGAGGAAGGACTCGAACCCTCGCATGTCGGAATCAAAATCCGATGCCTTGACCAACTTGGCGACTCCCCTACACCGGACACTGTTCGTGGAACAGCACCCTACAACCTTCAATCTTCGGCCCAGCCCCGCAAAGGGTGAACCGACAGACTGCGACACATTCTTCCGACCCAACCTTCGGGGAGTTCCTGGAACCCGCCTGCCGGTGTCGCCTTGAGATTGCTCTCCAGGCCGGAAACTGCATCTATTTCTTCCGCTGCATTCAGCGAGGGTCGAACTATAGCAAAAACTCCACTGCCTGAACCCGTCATACGAGAATTTTCGTAGCGGGTTTGCAACCATTCAAGCGCTTTCGATACTTCGTTGCTGGCAGCTTCCGCAGGAGGTTGCAGATCATTTCTGCCCCATCCTTCAAACAACTGCTCAACGAGTATTTCCGGCGTTTGGTGATCGCGGGCCATATTGCCTTTGCGTCCACCCCAGCTATTGGTTTCGTCGCTCCGGGAATCTGTTTCCAGTACCCCTTCGCTGCGTCTGCCGTTCGCTGCAGGAAAGCCCGCTACTATAGCCACGCTTTCAGACCTTTGCAACAGCGGACTGGAAAAAATGTCCTTGGTGGCGATGCTCGCCCCCGGCTTGACCACCGCGAGCTGCAGCTCCGGCACCTCGATCGGGGTGAGCACCTCCCCGATGCCTTCGACGAAGGCGTTGCGCCCGCCGACGAAGAAGGGCACGTCCGCCCCCAGCTTCAGCGCGATCGGCAGGAGGCGCTCGCGCGACCAGTTCAAGCCCCACAGCCGGTTGAGCGCCAGCAGCGTGCTGGCCGCGTCCGACGAGCCCCCGCCCATGCCCGCGCCCGAAGGCAGCCGCTTCTCGATGTGGATGTCCGCGCCGAACGCGCTGCCGCTGGCCTGCCGCAGCGCGCGCGCGGCGCGCAGGCACAGGTCGTCCTCGGGCAGGGCGTCGCCGCGGTCATGGCGATGCAGCGCGCCGTCGTCGCGGCGCTCGAAGTGCAGCGTGTCGGCCCAGTCGATCAGCACGAACAGCGATTGCAGCAGGTGATAGCCGTCCGGCCGCTTGCCCACCACGTGCAGGAACAGGTTGAGCTTGGCCGGCGCCGGCACGTCGTAGAGCGCCTTGAGCGCAGGGGTCGGCGGGGCGGAAAGGGAGGAGGTCATGGACGTCGTGGACGTGGGACGTGGGCGTGGGGAATCAGGAGACGTCAGGGGTCAGGGCGAAGCCGGCGCGTCGAGTTTCAGGCGCAGCGTCGCCAGCGGCTCAGGGCCGTTCGGATTGAGCCGCTGGGCCGAGATCAACTGCACGTCGAAGCGCCGCAGGTCCACCTGCCAGCCGAGCTGCTGGAAGCCGGACTCCCCGGCCGATCGCGACGGCGCCTGCGGCCACGGGCGTCCGCGCAGCCAGTCGAACAGCGCCTGCAGCGGCAGCGTCTCGCCGAGCAGCTCCTGCGTCAGCGCGTCGATGTCGTCATAGGCCCGGTCGCCGTCGGGCGTCTTGACCCAGGCCGAACCGGGCTGCCACGTCACGCGGGCCACCAGGCTGCCCAGCGGGGTGCTCATCTCGAGCTGTCCGCGGCGCGGATCGCCGAGCAGCTCGAAATTGGCGTTGACGTTCTGCCCGCGCGACTGACCGCCGGCACCCGCCGGCACGATGAGTCCGAACTTGCCGGTCAGTCGCGGCGCGTCGGCGAGCGCGGCGGCATCGGTCCCCGCCGCCTTCGGCAGCGCGCTGCATCCGGCCAGCGCGGCCGTGCCGAGGACCGCGAGGGCGCCCGCATGGAACTGTCGCCGCCGCATCAGGGGCGGACCTGCAGGCGTTGCATCGCCGCTTGCAGCGCCTCGTTGCGCGGGTCGCGGCGCGCGGCGTCGGCGAAGATGCGGCGCGCCTCGTCCTGCTGGCCGGCGGCCCAGAGCACCTCGCCCAGATGGGCGCCGATCTCGGGATCCGGGCGCGAGCCGTAGGCCTGGCGCAGCAGCCGCTCGGCCTCGCCGAGGCGGCCCAGTCTGAACTCCACCCAGCCCATGCTGTCGACGATGAAGGGCTCGCCCGGGGCGAAGCTCAGCGCCTTCGAGATCAGGTCGCGCGCCTCCTGCAGCCGCTCGTTGCGATCGGCCAGCGAATAGCCCAGCGCGTTGTACGCGTGGTAGTGCTGCGGCTTGAGCTGGATCACCTTCTGCAGCAGCGTCTCCATCTCCTGCGCGCGGCCGAGCTTCTCGGCCATCATCGACTGTTCGTAGAGCAGGTCGGCGTCCTCGGGCGCCTGCGTGATCGCCTGGCCGAGCAGGTCATAGGCGGCCTGCCACTGCTTGTTGTCGCGCAGCAGCTGCGACTCGGCCAGCGTGCGGGCGCGGCGGTCCTGCTCGCGGTCGGCGGGCAGCTGGTGCAGCAGCTTGCGGCCTTCCTCGAGCTTGCCCTGGCGCGCCAGCAGCGACGCGCGCCGGTAGGCGATGTCGAGGTTGCCCGGCGCCGCGTCGATCGCGGACAGGCGCTTCTCGGCGGTCTGGAAATCGCCGCGCATCTCCGCGGCCTGGGCGAGCAACAACTGACCCTGCTGCTTCGCTTCCCGGTCGGCCTTGTCCAGGCCGGCGGCGGCGATCGCGCGCTCGGCCAGCGGCGACACGCCCGGCCGCTCGACCAGCTTCATGTAGCGCTGCAGCGCCGCCTCGGCGACGTCGGGATGCTGCAGGTCCAGCTCCAGCGAGCCGAGCGCCAGCCAATGGCCGGGTTCGTCGGGCGACTGTTCGGTCAGCATGCGGAACTCGCGCGCCGCGTCGCCGGGGCGCTGGGCACGGGCCAGCGCGCGGGCATAGGCCAGGCGCAACGACTGCCGGTCGGGCTTGGCCTGCAGCTCGGCGGTGATCAGCGCCTCGGCCTCGGGCCGGTGCGGCAGCAGCTCCAGCGCCAGCAGCAGCGGCTCCTCGCGTTCCGGGAAGTCCTTGGCGGCGGCGCGGACGTGGATCAGCGCGGTCTCGTAGCGCTCGGCCTTCTTGGCGAACTCGGCCAGCACCAGCAGCGAGGCGAAGCGGGTCTCGGGCTTCGCGGCGGTCTCGCGCAGCATCGGCTCGAAGGCTTCCTGGACGCGCACCGGCTCTGGCGCGCGCTGGAACAGCGCCGGCAGCGCCGCGATCAGCGCGCCGCGGCCGTCGGCAGGCGTCATCGCCATCAGCGAGCGCAGCACGGGCGGGATCTCCGCCGGCCGGTTCAGCAGCGCGAGCAGCTGGATCTGGGTGCGGTGCGCCTCCAGCGAGGTCGGGATCGCGTCGCGCCAGGCGCGGGCGGCGATGAGGGCCTGGTCGCCGGCGCGCGATTGCAGCGCGATCTGGACGACGCGGCGGAAGAGCTCCTCGTCGCCGCTGCGGCGGGCGGCGTCGAGCAGCACCTGGTAGGCGACGCCGGGTTCGCCGCCCTGGAGCTCCATCTCGCCGATCAGCAGCTGATAGAACATCGGCGCGTCGAGGTCGGAATTGGCCACGGGCGCGGAGGCTTCCGAGGCGGGCGCGGCGGCGGCGGCCGGCGCGGCCGGCGCGTCGGTCTGGGGCACCTG
>CBIHMU010000052.1:0-40857 GCA_966211105.1 uncultured Burkholderiales bacterium | reverse complement strand
CGCTGGGTCGCGTGCCGCCAGTCGAGTACCGTATAAAACGATTCCCTGACCTCTAGTTCTGACTGGCACAGGAAATCAAGGAGGCTTCACGCTCAATGAGTATTACCTGGTCAAAGGGATAGTCGATGGCGGTGGCATTGAGCCTGGCGCGGGCGAATCCGAAAAGCTAGCCGCGATGCTGGCGGACTACGAGCGTCGCCTGCCACCTGGAGCTGAGAAGTAGCCTGCTTGTAGGGGTGCAGCCGGGTCCAGGCTGGCCGCCAGGCCACCCGAAGGGCTCGGCCTTGACGCGGCGGCGCAACACCTGACGCTCGCCGTTCGGCGGGGCATGCAGACGAAGTGGCAGGCCCCGGTGACGGCAGAGGGCGACTCGCTCCCTTCCTCGGAAGGGCGGGGGGATGGGTTGGAGCCGCTGCCGTGAGGACAGCGGGCAGCACCGGCAGGCGCCGGGGCTGACCCGTAAGCGCGCCCCACCCCAGTGGGGTCGCTGCAGGGCGCCGGGGGAGCCGGGCAGGTCGAGGCGCGGTCCAAGCGCCGATGCGGCCCCAGCCGCACGACCTGAGCCGGGACCGCAGCCGCCAGGCGTGAGGTCTGCCGCTGACCAAGCGCCAGCGCAGGAAGCCACCCTGGATGGCGGCGAAGCGTCCAGCGCAGAGCCAGCGCAACGGCACTTTGCACAGGCGCCCGACAGCCGGGGTGGCTTCCTGCGCGACGCGCCGACGAAGGCGGTGTGGCGTGCAGGCAGCGGCGCTCCTGAGCCCCTGGGCGCGACAGCGAACAGGGGCGACGACGGGAGACGCTGGGTCTCCGAGCCCAGCGAGGTGGCTGTGGGTGCTCTACGTCTTCTCGGACCGCCTCGGCGCGCGCGCGTGCTCGTGGACAAGAACAACGGCGGGCGCTGGCGGTGGATCAGCGAGCCGTTCGGAACGACCATTGCGGAAGAAGCGCCCGGCGGCCTCACGCCCGTCGCCCTCAACCTGCGCTTCCCCGGCCAGTACTTCGACAAGGATTCGGGGCTGAGCTACAACTACTTCCGGGACTATGACGGGACGACGGGGAGGTATGTTCAAAGTGATCCAGTTGGACTGAATGGAGGGATCAATACTTATGTTTATGTCACTGGTAGCCCGCTGAGTAAATTAGATCCGAACGGATTGAATCCTGTGGCAGGTGGCGAAGAAGGATTGGTGGGCGGCACGCTTATATGCGGCCCAGTGTGCGGTGCAGCAGGAGCGGTTGCGGGCGTTGGTATCGGCGCCTGGATCGGCCGGGATGTTGTTGGCCCAGCCGTAAGCCGATTGCGGGGCCCTCGCGCTCCGGTAGTAATTCCACCTCCGGAATCGGCGGCCGGGGCCCCGATGCGCAGTCCCAACGAGAGCGATGGCAACATTTATGCAGCCCCGCCTGCAGATGCGAAAGATCCTAAAGGCCCAAAGGCACCTGGTAAACCTGGGACAGCGGAAGGATTCGAAGATCCGAAGGGTGGAGAGGATTGGGTGAGAAATCCAAATGGTCGGGGTTATGGCTGGCGAGATTCGAAGGGCAATGTCTGGGTGCCGACAAACCCAGGTGACTTGGCGCATGGCGGGCCTCACTGGGATGTGGAGCTTCCCGGTGGAGGTTATGTGAATGTTTATCCGGATGGAGCACGTCGATGACAAAGGTAGATACGGTTTTTCTTGAGGCGACAGGGGTGCGCTTCTACTCGCAATACGATGAATCGGTCCTCTTCAATTGGTTTCGCAGTCTCCCTTGTGTGGAGAAGCTCGAAGGGCGAGGTCTCACATTGTACGTCGCCGTCCGACCGAGCGCCATTGACGAAGATGCACTAAGGGAGTTGCTGGCCTTGTTTCATCGCTACAGTATCGAGAAGCGTCAGTTGGCTCATTTTGATCGCCCTGAGTTTGCGGAATGGTTCCGAGATCCAAATACATTCTGGTTTTCCGAGGTCTTTGACCAAGCGGATTAAGGGCATGAGATGTTCGAGTGGCATCCGCATTTGTGGTGGGACTATTGGGGCTTGGGTTATTCCAGCTGATGAGGTGGTCATCCAACGTGCGTCCTGAATCGCCCCATTGGGCATTTCCCAGGATCTGGACGCACATGTTCGTTACCCTCCGACGCTTGGATCGCATCCCGCTTCTTGCCTTCGTCGCCGCCACATTAGCAGCCGCAATGGCGACCGCTTCCGACCTTTCGGCACCACCTCACACAGTCGTCACGCGCTGGGATCCAGCGCTCCGGCTGGTCGAACGGTCCGATTGGTACGCCACAGGCACGCTGGCACGCTGGCGAGGGCGCATCACGCTGACTGGCGCACCTCGTGCTGGAGTTCGATCGCGATCCTGAAGGCGAAGAGCGGGGCCCAAACAACGTCGACATCGACGGCGTGGTGCACTTCGAACCTGATGCACGGTCGCTGGTCCGGCTTCCGGCAGCGACGAACTTCTATCCGCTCGCGCCGAAGATCCTCTGTATCGGCTCGACCGGGCGTGAGGCGTTCGTTCCGCTCATCGGCTGAGCGGCGTTCAACCGGCTGCAGGCCGATTGCGCAAGCCGTTTCGAATTCCCCGCGACGCTCACATTGACCGAGGTCATCACCTCGGTCAAATGCGATCACCGCGACTTCACGGCAACGGTCGGCGCGATCCGACTGCTCAAGGCGTCGATGTTAGCCAGGAACGAGCCTTGGAGCGTTACCTGCTGAGCATGCGAATCCGCCGGCAATTGCATCGGCGCCCGAAGATCCAGATCGCCCCCGCCTGCGTACAAGCCGCGTCCTCCGCTTACAGGCGTCCCCATGGATCTCGACCTTTCCTCGATCGCCGTCCGGCTCGCCGAGCGCGGCCTGCTGCCGGAGGCCGCCTTGCGGCTGGGCATCCGGCGTCTGCTCCGCCAGCGCCTGGACGAATCGCATCACCACGACCACGAAACCGCCGCCGCGTTGACGCAGGCCTTCCTGGCCTCGCTGCGCGCCGCGCCGCTGGCCGTGCAGACCGAGAAGGCCAACGAGCAGCACTATGAGCTGCCCGCCTCGCTGTTCGAGGCGATGCTCGGCCCCCAGCGCAAGTACAGCTGCTGCTGGTGGCCAGAGGGCGTCGAGACGCTCGAAGCCGCCGAGGAAGCCGCGCTTGAGGCCACCGCCGCACGCGCCGGGCTCGCCGACGGGCAACGCATCCTCGAGCTCGGTTGCGGCTGGGGCTCGCTGAGCCTGTGGATGGCGGCGCGCTTTCCTGCGGCGGACATCCTCGCCGTGTCCAATTCGGCCTCACAGCGCGCCTTCATCGAGGGCCAGGCCCAGGCGCGCGGACTGCGCAACCTGCGCGTGCTGACTTGCGACTTCAACGCGTTCGGCGAGGACGGCAGCCTCGATCGCCGCTTCGACCGCGTCGTGTCCGTCGAGATGTTCGAACACCTGCGCAACTGGCCGCGCGCGTTCCGCAAGGTGGCCGGCTGGCTGCGCGACGACGGCCGCTTCTTCATGCACGTCTTCGCTCACCGCGAGGCGCCGTACGCTTTCGAAGTCCGCGACGCCACCGACTGGATGAGCCAGCACTTCTTCTCCGGCGGCATGATGCCCAGCGACGACCTCGCGCTGCTGTGCCAGGACGACCTCGCCCTGCTGGAACGCTGGCGCTGGGACGGACGCCACTACGCGCGCACCGCCGCCGCCTGGCTGGAGCGCTTCGACGCGCATCGCACCGCGCTGTGGCCGGTCTTCGAGTCGGTCTACGGCGCCGCCGCCGCGCCGATGTGGTGGCAGCGCTGGCGCCTCTTCCTGCTGTCCGTCGAGGAACTCTTCGGCTACGACCGCGGGCAGCAGTGGTGGGTCAGCCACTACCTTTTCGCGCCGCGGCGTTGAGGCCGTCGCCATGAGCTTCCTCGACACGCTCCCCGCCACCCCCGCGCTGGCGATCACCGGCCTGCTGATCGCCGCCGCGATCGCGGTGCCGACCTGGCTCGCGAGCCTCCCGCTGCGCGATGCGAGCCTCGCCGATCGGGTCTGGTCGGCCTTCATCGCCGTGCCCGTCGCGTTCTACGTCTGGAAGACCGGCGGCGACGCGCGCGCGTTCGTCATGCTGGCGATCACACTCGCGTGGGCGCTGCGGCTCGGCCTCTACGTCACGGTCCGCAACTGGGGCCATGGCGAGGACCGCCGCTATCAGGCGATCCGTGCGCGCAATCAGCCGAACTTCGCGCTCAAGAGCCTGTGGCTGGTGTTCCTGCTCCAGGCGGTGCTCGGATGGATCGTGGGCTGGCCGATGCTGGTGGCGACCGCGCCGGACAGGGCGTCTTGGAGCGTGTGGGATGGCCTCGGTGCCGCGCTCGCCGCGGGCGGCCTCCTGATCGAGACGGTGGCGGACGCGCAGCTGGCGCGCTTCCGCCGTGAGCCTGCCAACCGTGGCCAGGTGATGGACGGCGGCCTGTGGCGCTACTCGCGCCACCCCAACTACTTCGGCGAGACCTGCGTCTGGTGGGGCCTCGGCGTGATGGGCCTGGCCGCCGGCAGATGGGCGGGGGTGTGGTTGCTGGTATCGCCGCTGCTGATGACGGTCCTGCTGTTGAAGGTCTCCGGCGTCACCTTGCTGGAGCAGGACATCGGCGAGCGTCGTCCCGCGTATCGCGACTACATCGCCCGCACGAGCGCCTTCATCCCATGGCCGCCGAAGCGCGGAGCGGCGCGATGACCGCGGCCTCGTCGCCGGCATCGAGCGCCGTGGGCGCGCGTGTCGCGGCCTTCGTCGGCGCCGCCATGCTCTGCTGCGTCGGGCTCGCCGCGCCGGCCTGGGCCGAGACCTGGAACTTCGACGTGCGCCTGGACGGCAAGCCGATCGGCACGCACCGCTTCGTCGTCGACGGACCGGCCGAGGCGCGCGTGGTCTCGAGCACCGCGGCGTTCGATGTGAAGCTGCTCGGCATCACCGTCTTCCGCTACCGCCACGAGGCGCGCGAACGCTGGCGTGGCGATTGCCTGCAGGAGATCCGCAGCAGCACCGACGACGACGGCAAGCCTGTCCAGGTCGATCGTCGATGGGAGCTCGCTGCGCCGACTGCTTCTACGGCTACCGCCGCGACCGGTGCGACCGGTGCGACCGGCGCCGCTGGAACCGGCGCTGCGGCTGACTCGGCCTGCCTCATGAGCTACGCGTACTGGCATCCGGCGTTGATCCGGCAGCAGCGGCTGCTGAATCCTCAGACCGGCGAGGTGGACGAGGTCCGCATCGAGCGCTTGCCCGATGCGACGATCCCGGTCGGTGGTCGGGACGTGGACGCCTCGCGGTGGCGCATCACGTCGACGGCCACATCGACATCGACCGGCAAGCCCGCCCCCGCCCGTCAGGTGCTCACGCTGTGGCGCGATCGCGCGGACGGCCGCTGGATCGGCCTCGACGCGCAAGTGAAGGGCGATCGCCTGTTGACCTACCGCCTGCCTTGATCCGGAGACCCCCATGCACTTTCGCGACGACCCGATTCCCACCCGCGCACCGGCCTGGCGCTGGCCGCTGGCCTATGTCCTGACGCTGCTCGTCTTCCTGGCGCTGGACGGCGTCTGGCTGAGCCTCAGTGCGAGCGCGCTGTACCGACCCGCCATCGGTCACCTGATGGCGGCCGACTTCGACTGGCGCGCCGTCGCGGTGTTCTATCCGCTCTATGTCGGCGGGCTGGTGTTCTTTGCGGTGGCGCCGGCCTTGGCGAGTCGTCCGTTCGCAGGCGCGCTCGGTCGCGGCGCGCTGTTCGGCTTCCTCGCCTATGCGACCTACGACTTCACCAACCAGGCGACGCTGCGCGACTGGCCCTGGCACATCACGGTCATCGACCTCGTGTGGGGCGCGACCGTCAGCGGCGTGTCCGCCGCGGCCGCTTCGGCGCTCACCGCCGTCACATGCCGACGAGCGACCCGAACCATCGGGCGATGAGCCCGTCGAAATGCAGGCGGCCCTCGACGGCCGCCACGCAGATGCACTCGCTGCCCTCCTGCACCACCGGTTGATGGTGGACGTCGTCGTCGGCGAGGTCGAAGTCCCCCGGCCCGAACAGCGCACGGCCGTCATGGAAGCGGCCGTAGATGATCTGCGTCAGCTCGGTGCCGCGGTGCGTGTGCTGCGGCAGGTACTTGCCGGCGCCGATGCGCAGCAGGAAGACGTTGGCTTCGGGCGCATCCGGCACCGTCACGCGGCTCCAGCGCATGCCGGGGCCCAGCCAGCGCCAGCGCGTCGCGCGGCAGCCTGCCAGGGCCTTCGGCCAGACCGCGCCGGCCGGCAGCGGCGGCGGGGCGGGCACCTTGCGCGGCACAGGCGCGCCGTCGGCCCGCCCGGTCCGCTCCAGCTGATCGACGCGATCGAAGGCCCGCGCCAGCGCGTCCTCGCGCATCGTGGCCTCGGGCTGCTCCTCCAGCACCGCGCCGCCGAGCGCGCGCAGCATCGCCATGCGCTCCCGGCAGGCCGGGCACAGCTCCAGGTGGGTCTCCGTCACCAGCCGCATGCCGATCGGCAAGGCGCCGCTGGCGAGCGACAGCAACAGCTCGTCGGCGGGGTGGTGGCGGATCTCGGGGGACGGCAGCATGGTCGGGGAGGGCAGCAGGAGTCGGGACATCACAGATCGATCATCCGGCGCAGGTGCGCGACGGCCAGCCGGATCCGGGACTTGACGGTGCCCAGCGGCAGGCCGAGTTCCGCAGCGATGCGGGCATGCGGTTCGTCGTCGTAGAAGGACAGGCGCAGCACCTGCGCCTGCTCGGGCGGGAGACGGTCCAGCGCCTCGCGGACGCGGCGCGCCTGGCGCGTCGCATCCGCATGTTCGGCGACGCCGGGCTGGTCGGCCTCGAGGCGGTCGAATTCGAAACACTCGTCGCCGGCGCCGTCCAGCTGATGGCGCCGCGCGGCATCGATGCGCAGCCGGCGCGCGATCGTGAAGATCCAGGTCGACACCGCCGCCTGCGCCGGATCGAAGAGCGCCGCCTTGCGCCACACCATCACCAGCGCGTCCTGCGCCAGGTCCTCGGCGGCGCCGTCGGTGCTGCCGGTGCGGATCAGGTAGCTCTTCACCCGCGGGGCGAAGTGCGAGAACAGCCGGCCGAAGGCTTCCCGATCCCGCTGGTCAGCGACGCGACGCATCAGCGCCGCCCAGTCGTCCCCGGCCGGGGACGGCGGCGCGCTGCGGTCAGGATCGATCGGGACGATCTTCAAGTGACGGACTTTCGGGGCAGGGACGGCGGTCGACACGGTGGTCGACGCGACGTTCAAGGAGACGGACACTGGCACGGCCGCCGGCCGGATGGCCGGGGTCGAGGAGGTGTCGTCGCGTCGAAGGGTGCCCATGGGCGCTCTTACGCGGCGAACGGCGTGCTGGATCATCGCTCGTTCCGCGCAGGCCCACCAGGCGGGCGACCCTCGCCCGGGCGGTCGGGAGTTCCTTCACGGGCGAAGAATCCAAATCGCAGACCCGCGCGTAGAAGCGCGTAACGACAAGAAAACACAAGAAAGCATTGGACGCGCCCATGGACCGCCCCGACACCCCCTCCAGCCTGCCCACGCCGCTCCTCGACGAAGGACGCCGCTTGCGGGTGGCCGTCGTCGGCGCCGGCATCTCCGGATTGTCCTGCGCGTGGCTGCTGTCCCAGCGGCACGAGGTCCAGGTGTTCGAGGCCGACGGGCGCGTCGGCGGGCACAGCCACACGGTGGACGCGCCCTGCGGGCTGCTGCAGGTGCCGGTCGATACCGGTTTCATCGTCTACAACGAACCCGCCTATCCCAACCTCAGCGCGCTGTTCCGCCACCTGGACGTGCCGACGCGGGCGTCGGACATGTCCTTCGCGGTGAGCCTCAACGACGGGGCGCTGGAGTACGCGGGCACCGACCTCAACGGCCTGTTCGCCCAGCGCGGCAACCTGATCCGGCCGCGCTTCTGGGGCATGCTGCGCGACCTGATGCGCTTCTACCGCGAGGCCCCGCGCGACGCCGCCGCATGCGGCGATCTGCCGCTCGACGACTACCTCGACGCGCGAGGCTACGGCCGCGCCTTCCGCGACGACCACCTGTACCCGATGGGCGCGGCGATCTGGTCGTCGTCGGCGGCGGACATCGGGCGTTATCCGGTGGCCGCCTTCGTGCGCTTCTGCGAGAACCACGGGCTGCTGAAACTGACCGACCGCCCGGTCTGGCGCACCGTCGAGGGCGGCAGCCGCGAGTACGTGCGGCGCCTGGTGCGCAACTTCGAGGACCGCCTCCACCGCGACGAGCCGGTCATCGCCGTCGCGCGCGAGCCCGACGGCGTGCGCCTGCGCACGCGGCGCGGGTCGTGGACGCCGAGCTTCGACCACGTGGTGCTGGCCACGCACGCGGACCAGTCGCTGCGCATGCTGACGGCACCGACGGCGCAGGAGCAGCGGCTGCTGGGCGCCTTCCCCTACACCCGCAACCTCGCGGTGCTGCACCGCGATCCCGCGCTGATGCCGCGCCGCCGGGCCGTGTGGTCGAGTTGGAATTACCTCGCGGGGCAGGCGGACGACCCGATCCGGCTGCCGCCGACGGTGACCTACTGGATGAACCGGCTGCAGCCGCATCTGCCTCAGGGCCGCAGCGCGGTGCCGCTGTTCGTGTCGCTGAATCCGTCGGTGGCGCCGCGCCCCGAGCACCTCATCCGCACCGACGTCTACGAGCATCCGCGCTTCGACGCCGGCTCGATCGCCGCGCAGCGCGAACTCTGGTCGCTGCAGGGGCGGCAGCGCACCTGGTTCTGCGGCGCGTACTTCGGCTCCGGCTTCCACGAGGATGGCCTGCAGGCCGGGCTCGCGGTGGCCGAAGCGTTGGGCGGCGTGCGCCGGCCGTGGACCGTCGAGAACGAGTCCGGGCGCATCCACCTGCCGGGGACGGTGTCCGCATGAGCGCACAGCCGGATGCGGTCCTGCACTCCGCGATCTACCGGGGTCGGGTGATGCACCAGCGGCTGAAGCCGCTGCGGCATCGGCTGCAGTACCGCATGTTCACGCTGCTGCTCGACATCGACGAGCTGCCCGCGCTGGACGCGCGGCTGCGGTGGTTCTCGGTGGGGCGCTTCAACCTTTTCAGCTTCCGGCCGGCCGATCACGGCGACGGCAAGGCCACGGACGTTGCCGGCCTGCGCGCCTCCATGGAGGCGCGCCTGGCGCAGGCCGGACTGCCGATCGGCGGCGCGATCCGGCTGCTCGCGATGCCGCGCCTGTTCGGTTATGCGTTCAATCCGCTGAGCGTCTGGTTCTGCGACGCGCCCGACGGCACGCTGCGCGCCATCGTCTACGAGGTCAACAACACTTTCGGCGAGCGGCACAGCTACCTGATCGAGGTCGACGAGGCGCAACGCGCCGCTGCCATCGTCGAACAGCGCAGCGGCAAGCAGCTGTACGTGTCGCCGTTCCTCGGCATGGCCTTGAACTACCGGTTCCGGATCGAGCCGCCGCGCGAGCGGCTCTCGATCGGGATCAGCGTTCACGAGAATGGCGGGGATGGCAGCAACGGCAGCAGCAGTGGCAGCGACGGCGCGGCCGTCCTCAACGCGCGGCTCGACGCGACCCGCGCGCCGCTGAGCGACGGCGCGCTGCTGCGGCTGCTCGTGACGCATCCGTTGCTGACGCTCAAGGTGGTGGTCGGCATCCATTGGGAGGCGCTGCGGCTGTGGCTCAAAGGCGCCCGGCTGCATGAGCGGCCCACCGCACCGGATCACCTGATGACCATCGTCCGTGCCGGCTCGCCCACGCGGTCCGGGTCGATCCGATCTGAATCCGTCCACGCGGCCCAACCGGCCCAACCGGCCCAACCGGCCAACACAGCCCACATGGCCCCACCGGCCGATCCCTCCGAGGCAAGCTTGCATGCATGAAGAGAGCTCGTTCATGACCGCGCCCGCGGTCCTCGAGATCACCCCCGCGACCGTGAGCGGCGACCGGCTCGGCGCGCGCCATGACACGCTGCGGCGCCTGCTGTCGCGCGTCCAGGCGGGCCGACTGGCGCTGACGCTGCCCGACGGACGCTGCGTCGAGGCCGTCGGCCCGTATCCCGGTCCGGCCGCGGCGCTGCATCTGCATCGATGGCGGCCGGCGCTTCGGCTGCTGCTGCAGGGCGATCTGGGGCTGGCCTTCTCCTACCGGGATGGCGACTGGAGCACGCCCGACCTGACGGCGCTGCTGTGCTTCGGCATCGCCAACGAGGCCGCGCTGGGCAAGGTGGCCGAGACGCGCGGCCCGGCGCGCTGGATCTCCCGGCTGCTGCATCGCGCGAACGCCAACACGCGTCGCGGCAGCAGGCACAACATCTCCGCCCACTACGACCTCGGCAACCGCTTCTACGAGCGGTGGCTCGACGACAGCATGCTGTATTCGAGCGCGATGTACGACGAACTGCATGAGGGGAAGGGCGCGGTCACCGATGACGCGGACTTCCGGGTCGACGTCGGCTCACTGGAGCAGGCGCAGGCGCGGCGGCTCGATCGCATCGTCGAGCTGCTCGACCTGCGGGCGGGCCAGCGGGTGCTGGAGATCGGCTGCGGCTGGGGCACGCTGGCGGCGACCTTGGCGAAGCGCTGCGGCGTGCAGGTGGTCGGTCTCACGCTGTCGACCGAGCAGCTGCGCTTCGCGCAGGCGCGCGCCCAGCAATGGGGCGTGGCCGATCAGGTCGACCTGCGGTTGCAGGACTACCGCGACGTCGAGGGCCGCTTCGACCGCATCGTGTCGATCGAGATGATCGAGGCCGTGGGCGAGGCCTATTGGCCGGTCTACTTCTCGACGCTGCGGGACCGGCTCAAGCCCGACGGCCTGGCCGTGTTGCAGGCCATCACGATCGACGAGCAGCACTTCGAGCGCTATCGCGCCAATCCGGACTTCATCCAGCGCTGCATCTTCCCGGGCGGCATGCTGCCGACGCCGGAGCGCATGGCCGAAGAGGCGCGCAAGGCGGGCCTGGGCTTCTCGACGCAGGCGCGCTTCGGGCGAGGCTACGCGGCCACGCTGGTCGAATGGCGCCGCCGTTTCCTCGCCGAATGGCCGGCCATCGAGGCGCAGGGCTTCGACCTGCCGTTCAAGCGGCTGTGGGAGTACTACCTCTGCTACTGCGAGGCCGGCTTCCGCTCCGGTCGGGTGGATGTGGGGCTGTACCGGCTCACGCACGCGTCTTGAGCGCAGGGCCCGGGTCAGGACTTGAGGTCGGACCGCGGCGGTGCCCAGCGATAGAGCTGTTCCTCGAAGGCGGCCAGCGCGACGACGCGCAGCAGGATATCGAGTTCCTCGAGCACCTGGACGATCACGGCATGGTCGTGGGCCTGCCGGGAGCTGGTGTCGTCGGTGCGCATCACCTGCACGTGCTGTTGCAGCAGGTGGATGCGGTCGCAGAGGCCGTCGAAGGCGGCGCGTGTCGTGATCTTGCGGTTCAGCATGATGAGCTCATGGGACGGACGGGTTGATCCGCGCGATCGGGTGGGCGAGATGTCGAAACACGTGATGCAGGTCCGTGTGGCCGTCCTCGCGGAGTGGCCCATCTCGCCCAATGAACACGCAGCGTGAGGGCGACAGTGGCCGCGCTTTCGGGGCGACCGACCGCTGCATGAAGGTGCTTCGAACACCTGGGACCTATCGTCGCGAATGACGACCCTCCGCGCCATGACCGACTTCAGTGCAAGTCGGAGGTCCGATGCCTGGGATCAGTGGGGGCGCCGACTTGGATCCGGGAGGTACCGCCGAGTGGAGGCCCGGACGAGCGGACATGCCATGCCCCGGGGCCGGACGATCACTGCAGCTTGTGATCCTCGCCCTTGGCCTCCTGCATGGCCTCGGGCTCGAGCTCTTCGGCGGAGCGGTTCAGGTGGATGAACAGGCCCCAGCCGGTGAGCAGCGCGCCGACCGCGAAGACCATCGCCGCAGCGTGCAGCAGCAAGGTCGAATCCGAATGCGCGGCGCGGAAGGTGGCCACCAGCGCCTCGATGGCGAGCGCGACGACGATGACCACCATGAACCGGGACAGGAAGCGCCGCACGCGGGTGGGGGCGCTGATGTGGGCGGTTCGGATGACCTCCTCTTCGGTGACCGTCTGGGCGATCTGCAGCGCGACCACCGCGGCGGCAAGCACGCCCATGGCCTCGATGACCATCTGCGCGGCCTTGTCGTCCCAGTCCAGGTGGAGCGCCATCCAGGCTTCCTTCGCCGAGATGGCCAGCAGCAGCAGCGCCATCGCCGTGAAGAGCAGCGCCAACGCGGCGTGCACCACCGAGAAGCCGCGCAGCAGCAGCGGGACGGTGTCTTCGTCGGAGGAGATCGGCTTGCTGTCGGGGGAAGGGACGGTCGGCTTCATCCCCTCACAGTAGGCGATGGGCGCGGCGAAATCTGTAGGAAGGAGCGCCATCCGGATGACGGACGCGGTGTGATCCGGAACGGATCGTCCCGCATACTATTCACCGGTCGGTGTCGCGGAACGGCAGACGGAGTGCCATGGCCATCCCGCCAGGGCGCCAGGCGTCTTCCGCCGCCGACCCCTACAAGAAGGAAGTGCAGTGAAGACGATCGACGAGATGTTGAACCTGGACCTGATCACGGTGGCGCAGCACCAGGAGATCGATGCGTGGATCGCGAGAGCCAGCTCGCCGGAGGAGATCCTGCAGATGCCGGCCGACCTCTGGCAGGCCGTCGAGCGCGCCAGCGAGGCGATGGGCGTGGACGTGGACCTGCTGCGCCCGCCGGCCCTGGACGCCGGCGGTCACGCGGTCGAATAAGCCTCAGCGCTTCAGGCTGGCCGACAGCTCGGCCAGTCTGGCGAACTCCGCGCGGTGGCCGTACCGGTCCTCGCCGCGCGCGCCGCGGGCCAGCGGCACGAACTGGTCCGGACCGTAGTCGCCGATCAGCGTGCTGCCCCGCAACCACTGGCCCCAGGCGGCCACCGCCACCGCGAACCGCGTGTCGGCGTCCTGCGCGGCGAGCGCCGGCATCGTCGCGGGCTTCACGACCGGCAGTTCCACCAGCTGGCTCGCCTCCTGGCCGGGCGGCTTGTAGCGCAGCTTGATCCACGCCAGTTCGCCATTCCTGCCGGCGCGCGTGTCTTGCTTTGCCGCCTTGTCCTCACCGCCGTAGCGCAGCGGATCGACATTGCCCTTCGCGCCCGCAGGCACGAATTCGTACAGCGCCGTGACCTGGTGGCCGGCGCCGATGTCGCCCGCGTCGACCTTGTCGTTGTTGAAGTCCTCGCGCTGGAGCGCATGCAGCTCGTAGCCGATCAGCCGGTATTCCTGCACCGTCGCCGGGTTGAACTCGACCTGCAGCTTCAGGTCGTGCGCGATCGTGGCGAGCGTCGAGGTCATCTCGTTGACCAGCACCTTGTGCGCTTCCTGCAGCGAGTCCAGGTAGTGGTAGCTGCCGTTGCCGGTATCGGCCAGCTTCTTCATCAGCGCTTCATTGAAATTGGACTGGCCCACGCCCAGCGCCGTCAGCGTGACGCCGCTCTTGCGCTCGCCCTCGATCATCGTCCTGAGCGCCTCCTGGCGGGTCTCGCCGATGTTCAGGTCGCCGTCGGTGGCCAGCAGCACGCGGTTGATGCCTTCCGGGATGAAGGACTCGCGCGCCTGCGCGTAGGCGAGCCTCAGACCGCCTGCGCCGTAGGTGCCGCCGCCAGCCTGGAGCTGGTCGATCGCGTCGTTGATGGCCGTCTTGTGGTCGCCCGGCGTCGGCGGCAGCGCGACGCGCGTTCCGCTGGCGTAGGTCACGACGCTCACGCGGTCCACCGGACGCAGCTGCGCGGTCAGCAGCTTCAGCGCCGACTTCACCAGCGGCAAGCGGTCCTCGGGCCCCATGGACCCCGACACGTCGACCAGGAACACCAGGTTCGCCGGCGGCAGGCTCGCCTTGGCCACGTCCTTGCCCTTGATCGCGATGCGGATCAGTCCGCGTTCGGCGTGCCACGGCGACGCCAGCACCTGTGCGCGGACCTTGAACGGATGCCGATCGCCGGCCTCGGGGCCGGGGGCGTCGAAGCCGAAGTAGTTGACCAGTTCCTCGACCCGCACGGCGTCCTGCGGCGGCAGCTGGCCGCGGTTGATGAAACGGCGCACGTTGGCGTAGCTGCCGGTGTCGACGCTGGCGCTGAAGGTGGAGACCGGCTGCTCGGTGGCGCGCTGCCAGGGGTTGTCGGAGAAGGCGGTGTACTTGGCCGTCGAGTCAGGTGGCGGAGGTGTCCAGTGAGGGGCATAGGCCGGGACAGTGATCGCCGCGCGCGACCGGTAGTCCGCGACCGAGGCCGCCGCCGCCGGGGAGGGTGAAGGCGGCGCGTAGGCGGGGTTCGCTGGAGCCGGCATCGGCATCGGGATCGGTGTCGGTGTCGGAGCCGGCGTGGTGGCGACAGGTGAGGTCGGTCGGTGCTCGGCGGGTGCCTGCTGCTCGACGGACGGGTTGCCTGCTTGCCGCGGGATGGTGGAACAGCCGAGGAGCGTGGCGATCGACGCCGTCAGAAGGACGGCCTGCGCGACCGCGGAGCGGGACGGAAATGACATGGTTTCTCCCTCTGTGGTGCAGCCGACCGGCGCTGCGGGCGCCGTCCCGGCCGATGCGGATCATCGTCGCGACGACCTGCTCGACGGTCAACGGGCGCGAGGGGGGAGGGTTGACAGGCCGCCGTCCCCGGGGAGGGGGAGAGCGGGGAGTCCTCCGGCGCGTGTAAACTCCCGCCCTTCACCGTATTTCCGACGCTGCTCCAGGCAACCGGTCGCCCCTTCGGGTCCGAGGCCGGCGAGTCTGTGACTTCGGGCGGGTGTTTCTCAGTTCATTACCGGAGCCAACATGGGCAACAAGATCATCACCGAAGCCGATCGCAAGGCGGCACCCCGTCCCGTCGCGCCCAAGGGCGTGACCGTGACTTCGCATCGCGGTCAGAAGAGCAGCCTCGAGCGCGGTTCGCACACCCGTTCGAAGAAGAACCCGGGCAAGCGTCCGCACTCGGGTTGAGGTCGCGGGGAGTTCCTCCCCATCGATCCGACAACAGGCCCATGCCACCCGGCGGGGCCTGTTTTGCTTTCAGCGAGGCGCACCCCGTGACCCTCGCACCGACGCCCGATCAATCGCCATGATCCGCATCAACGAACTCCGCCTGCCCCTCAACCACCCCGAGGACGCGCTGCGCCCGGCCGTCGTCGAACGGCTCGGCATCCCCGACGCGCAACTCACCGCCTTCACCGTCTTCAAGCGCAGCTACGACGCCCGCAAGAAGACCGCGATGGTCCTGATCTATTCCGTCGACTGCGAAATCAACGGAGGGGGCGATGCCGCCGCCGAAGCCGCGCTGCTCCAGCGCCACGCCGGCGACACGCACATCAAGCCCTCGCCCGACACCGACTACCAGTTCGCCGGACAGGCGCCGGCCGACTTCTACGCCCCTGCCGCTGGCGGCGCCGGTGAGGTCGGCGGCCGCCTGCGTCCCGTCGTCATCGGCTTCGGTCCCTGCGGCCTCTTCGCCGCGCTGATCCTGGCGCAGATGGGCCTGCGGCCCATCGTGCTCGAACGCGGCAAGCAGGTCCGCGAACGCACCAAGGACACCTGGGGCCTGTGGCGCGAAAGCGTGCTGGACCCCGAGTCCAACGTCCAGTTCGGCGAAGGCGGCGCCGGCACCTTCTCCGACGGCAAGCTCTACAGCCAGATCTCCGATCCGCGCTTCCTCACGCGCAAGGTCCTGACCGAGTTCGTCAAGGCCGGCGCGCCGGAGGAGATCCTCTTCGTCAGCAAGCCGCACATCGGCACCTTCCGCCTGGTGAGCATGATCATCAAGATGCGGGCGGACATCGAGCGCCTGGGCGGCGAGATCCGCTTCCAGCAGAAGGTCACCGACCTGCTCATCGAGCCCGATGCCGACGGCCAGCGGCACGTGCGCGGCGTGACGCTCGCGTCCGGCGAGCAGCTCCGCGCCGACCACGTCGTCATCGCGCTCGGCCACAGCGCGCGCGACACCTTCACGATGCTCCACGAGCGCGGCGTCCACATGGAGGCCAAGCCCTTCTCCATCGGCTACCGCATCGAGCATCCGCAGTCCATCATCGACAAGGCCCGCTTCGGCCCGAACGCGGGGCATCCGATCCTCGGCGCGGCGGACTACAAGCTGGTCCATCACGCGGGCAACGGCCGCGCGGTCTACAGCTTCTGCATGTGCCCCGGCGGCACGGTGGTCGCGGCGACGTCGGAGCCGAACCGCGTCGTCACCAACGGCATGAGCCAGTACTCCCGCAACGAGCGCAACGCGAATGCGGGCATCGTGGTCGGCATCACGCCCGAGGACTACCGGCAGGACGGCAAGAAGGACGGCAGCGCCGTCAACCCGCTCGACGGCTTCGCGTTCCAGCGCTTCTGGGAGTCGCGCGCCTATGAGCTCGGCGAAGGCGACTACCGGGCGCCGGCCGCGCTGGTGGGCGACTTCATCAAGCGCCAGCGCAGCACGGCGCTCGGCAGCGTCGAGCCGAGCTACAAGCCTGGCGTCACGATGACCGACCTGCAGCAGAAGGGCTTGGGCAGCCTGCCGAAGTACGCGCTCGACGCGATCCGCGAGGCGCTGCCCGCCTTCGAGCGCCAGATCCGCGGTTTCGCGATGAACGATGCGGTGCTGACGGGCGTCGAGACGCGCACGTCCTCGCCGCTGCGCATCACGCGCGGCAAGGACTACCAGAGCCTGAACGTCCGCGGCCTGTATCCGGCCGGCGAGGGCGCCGGCTACGCCGGCGGCATCATGTCCGCCGGGGTCGACGGCATCGAGGTGGCCGAGGCGGTGGGGAAGTCGCTGCTGGGGCTCTGAGCCGATGGCGGGGCTGGGCGTCCGGTCCCCCGATCCGGCGCGCCGGCCGCAGTGGCACAATTCCTGGCACTCTCGCCGCACGCCATGGCTACCACCTCTCTCAAGAAGTCCGATCCGCAGAAGTCTGTCAAGCCGTTGACGGTCAAGGGCACGGCCGTAGCCGTGTTCTCGGGCGGCATGGCGCTCGTTGATACCTCCAGCGGCAGCTTCATCCCCGTCAAGCGCACCAAGCGCGACGAGCAGACCAGCAGCTTGATGAAGAAGGTCGGTGAGGCGCTGGAAAAGCCGGGGGTGTCGCGCAAGACGGTGTTCCCGCCGGGTGCCAACATCAGCTTCGTCTATTCCGCCGACCCCAGTGATCCGTCGATCCTGGTGCGGAAGTCGGCCGATGGCAAACGCGAGCGAGGTCGTCTGGTCCATGGCCGTTTCCAGGCTCTGACGAACAAGTGACCGGACAGGTTCCGCCGTCCTTGTCCGGGCTGCTCAAAGGTCTGGGAAAAGGGCAGACAAAGCCCATGGCCATCGTGCTGGCCGGACACAACGGATCGGGGAAGTCCACGCTGTGGCGCGACAAACTGGGGCCGACCCTGCAGATGCCGCTGATCAATGCGGATAACCTGACCTCGTCGATCCTGCCCAATGAATCGCCGCTCCCGGCGTGGGCGCAGAGGCTGCGCAACGACGACGACCGTTGGGCTCGCCTGTCGCAGGAAGGCGTTCGCGCCTTCAAGACGCTCGTCATGCGCGACGGCTTGCCCTTCGCTTTCGAAACGGTGTTCTCGCACTACGTCCGACATCCCGATGGACGGATCGAGTCGAAGGCAGACGACATCGCGGAGATGCAGAACGAGGGCTATTTCGTGGTGCTGGTCTTCGTCGGCCTGGCGCATGTGAATCTGTCCGTGACGCGGGTGGCGCAACGCGTCGAGCAGGGTGGGCACAACGTGCCGCTCCGCAAGCTTCAGACGCGATTCCCGCGCACGCGTGCGGCGATCGGGCACGCGGCACCGCTGGCCGATGCGACCTTGATGTTCGACAACAGCCTCGACGGCCGACTTGGCTTTTCGCTCGCGCGTGTTCAGCGTCGCGAGGAGGTGCTGTTCGATGTCCGCGCCGCAGGCTCCAGCGTCCACCCGCACATCCAACGTCTGGCGGGTGGATGGCTGGACATCGTGTGCCCGACGAATCAGAAGTCCGGTCCCGCGGACTCCTGACACGCACCGGAGCTACACGCTCAGACCGCCTGCCAGAGTGTCGGCGACGACGCCGGATTCCAGCCTGCGCCGGCCCAGGCCGTGTGCGCCTGCAGACAGCGGTACTGCTTGCCCTGATAGCTCACGATCTGCCCGGCGGTGTAGCTCGACCCTTCCGCCCATGCAGGCGTGCCGCCCGGCGGGTTGGTCGGGGGCGTCGCCGGCAGGATCACGTCCAGCGCGTAGCTTGCGCCCGAACTGGCGTTCTGCAGATAGACGTCCATCACCGTCGCGCCTCCTGGAACGACGACGCTGCCGCCTTGCAGGGTGCCGACCTTCAGGTAGCCCGATGTCTGGTTGACCTTGGTCGCGATCTGGCCCAACCACGCGGCCTTGGTCGCCGCCGTGGTCAGCGCCACCGAGATGGTCTCCAGGTCGTTGCCCGCGCTGTTGAACACGCGCAGCTTGACCTGGCTGCCCGACGGCAGGTCCTGCGCCGCCGAGACCTGGCCGATCTGCTTCAGTCCCGACGGCGTGCCGGGCGGCGTCGTGCCGCCGCCGAAGTCCACGTCCGAGCAGGCGTAGAAGGCTTCGGTGCTGTCCGCCCGCTGCCAGGCCGAGAACAGCACGTGCTTGCCGGTGCGGCGCGGCAGGCTCAGCTTCATCGTGTAGGTCTTGCCCACCGTGACGATCTGGTCCGGGCCGAGTTGCTGCACCTGTTCCAGATCCGACCAGCGCAAGGGCGAGCTGGTCGGATTCCAGCCGTCGCGCGTCATGAAGAAGGTCCAGTTCAACGAGCTGTGCGGTGCGGTGGCGTTGTAGCGGTACTCGTACTTGCCGTCGGCCCCCGGCGAGTAGGCCGTGCTCGGCCAATCGGCGCGGGCCAGGTCGAAGCCCTTGAACTTCTCCTGCCCGCCGGCGCAGATCTTGAGGTCGGGCACCACCGCCTTGTGGTTGCCGTTGGCGGCGGCCTGGTTGACGCCGTTCCAGTCGTAGATCGCCTGCTCCCCGCCGAACGCGATCGCGGCCTGACAGGCCGGCAGCGACGGGTTCTTGTAGCAGTTGTACTGGCGCGAAATCGGGAACTCCGGCGCGCCGTGGGCGAACACAGCGCTGGGTGTCAGCACGGCGGCCAGGCCAGCGGTCAGGGCGGTCGAGAGTGTGGCCAGCGCGGCGGCACCGGCGGATCGGGCTCGGACAGTCATTCAAGTCTCCTGAAGTGTTGGGATGAACGCTTCAGTGCGATGGGCCCGACATCGCACCAAAGAAGTACCACCATAGGACCTGATAAATACCAAAACAAGCCACATCTGCGTAACGGCCGTCGCTGAAGATTTTCTAGCTTTCGTTTCAGGCGAAGGGATTATCATGAACGGCCGCAGTCTTGCTCTCTGAGCGAAGGCTACAGTTCAACCCAGCTGCCGCCATACCATGCGCCTCGACCTCACCACCTTGAATCTCGTGCTGGCGATCGAACAGACTCGATCCATGACCCGCGGGGCCGAGCGCGAGCACCTGGCGCTGGCCGCGGCCAGCAAGCGGATCTCGGACCTGGAGACGCGCCTGGGGGTGCAGCTGTTCGAGCGTCGCGCCCGCGGCGTCGAGCCCACCGAGGCCTGCCGCGCGCTGGTCCGCCACATCCGGTCGCTGCATGCGTCGCTGCATGCGCTCGAGAGCGAAGTCGTCGAATTCGCCCGCGGCATCAAGGGACACCTGCGCATCGCCGCGAACGCCGGCGCGATCGCTGAAGCGCTGCCGCCCGACCTGGCCGCGTTCTCGCAAGCCCATCCGCAGATCCGCATCAGCCTCGAGGACCAGACCAGCGCCGAGGTGCAGGCCGCCGTCGCGGAAGGTCGCGCCGATGTCGGCGTCTTCACGACGCCGCTGCTCGACAACCGCCTGCAGACCTGGTCCTACCGCACCGGCCGCCTCGCCGTGCTGGTGCCGGCCGGACACGAACTCGCCGGGCGCGAGTCCGTCAGCTTCGACGACTTGCTGGACCATGACCTCGTCGGTCTGCACGGCGGCGCCGCGGCGCAGGAATTGATGATGCAGGAAGCCATGACCCGCGGCCGCACGCTCAAGGCGCGGCTGCAGGTGCGCGGCTTCGACGCGATCGCGCAGCTGGTCGAGGCCGGCCTGGGCGTCGCGGTGCTGCCCGACGCGCCGTCGCGCCGCTTCGCGCAGGTCTTCGACGTCAAGCGCCTGACCCTGGATGAAGCCTGGGCCCAGCGCGACTATGTTCTGGGGGTGGCCCGCCAGGAGCGCCTGCCGACCGTCGTCCAGCGCTTCGTCGACGCGCTGTGCCCGGCCGCCAAGGAGGCCGCCGCCGCGGGGGCGACCGCAACCCCGGCCATTCCCGTTGCCAAGGCCGGCTCGAAGTGAGCGCTCCATCGTCCGCAGCCGGTTGAGCCGCCCTTGCTCAAAGTTTCCCCTGAAGTTTTCCCTGAAGTGATGGAGAGCCCTCCCATGACCGCCAACATCTCCAACGCCGCCCACGCCGGTGCGCCGCGCACCCTCTACGACAAGCTCTGGGACGAGCACGTGGTGCACACCGAGGAAGACGGCACGTCCGTCCTCTACATCGACCGCCACCTCGTCCACGAGGTCACCAGCCCCCAGGCCTTCGAAGGCCTGGACCTGGCCGGCCGCAAGGTCTGGCGCCTGTCGGCCAACCTGGCCGTCAGCGACCACAACGTGCCCACGACCGATCGCAGCCAGGGCATCGCCGATCCGGTGTCGCGCCTGCAGGTCGACACGCTGGACAGGAACTGCGACCGCTTCGGCATCACGCAGTTCAAGATGAACGACAAGCGCCAGGGCATCGTCCACGTGATCGGACCGGAGCAGGGCGCCACGCTGCCCGGCATGACCGTGGTCTGCGGCGACAGCCACACGTCCACGCACGGCGCCTTCGGCGCGCTGGCCCACGGCATCGGCACGTCCGAGGTCGAGCATGTGCTGGCCACGCAGACGCTGCTGGCCAAGAAGGCGAAGAACCTGCTGATCAAGGTCGAGGGTCAGGTCATGCCCGGCGTCGGCGCCAAGGACATCGTGCTGGCGATCATCGGCCGCATCGGCACCGCCGGCGGCACCGGCTACACGATCGAGTTCGCCGGCAGCGCCATCCGCGCCCTGTCGATGGAAGGCCGCATGACCGTCTGCAACATGGCGATCGAGGCGGGCGCGCGCGCCGGCCTGATCGCCGTCGACGAGACGACGCTGCAGTACGTCAAGGGCCGTCCGTTCACGCCGACGGGCGTCGAATGGGACCAGGCCGTGCAGTACTGGCGCACGCTGCACACGGACGCCGGCGCGACGTTCGACGCGGTCGTCGAGCTCGACGCCGCGCAGATCCGGCCGCAGGTCACCTGGGGCACCTCGCCCGAGATGGTCCTGTCCATCGACGACCGCGTGCCCGATCCCGACAAGGAGAAGGACGCCGTCAAGCGCGGCGCCATCGAGCGCGCCCTGCAGTACATGGCGCTGGAGCCCAACAAGGCGATCAACGACATCCGCATCGACAAGGTCTTCATCGGCAGCTGCACCAACAGCCGCATCGAGGACATGCGCGAGGCCGCGGCCGTCGTGAAGCGCCTGGGCGGCCGCGTCGCCGGCAACGTGAAGCTGGCGATGGTGGTGCCGGGCTCGGGCCTGGTGAAGGCGCAGGCCGAGGCCGAAGGACTCGACCAGATCTTCAAGGCCGCAGGCTTCGAATGGCGCGAGCCGGGTTGCTCGATGTGCCTGGCGATGAACGCCGACCGGCTGGAGCCGGGCGAGCGCTGCGCCTCCACCAGCAACCGCAATTTCGAAGGCCGGCAGGGCGCCGGCGGCCGCACCCACCTGGTGAGCCCCGCGATGGCTGCCGCCGCCGCGATGGAAGGGCACTTCGTCGACGTGCGCCGAGTGTCATGACCCACCCCGTACGCGCTTCGCGCGCCCCCTCAAGGGGGCGTCACCGGCCGCCCGGCAAAGCCGGTCGTCGGTGCCCGCTGGGTCAATGCGGCCAGCGTTGAGCATCCAGAAATGAGAAGGAACGAGTGATGGACAAGTTCACCGTGCACAAGGGCCTCGTGGCCCCGATGGATCGCGAGAACGTCGACACCGACGCGATCATCCCCAAGCAATTCCTGAAGTCGATCAAGCGCAGCGGCTTCGGCCCGAATCTCTTCGACGAGTGGCGCTACCTCGATCACGGCGAGCCCGGCCAGGATCCGGCCAGCCGCCAGCCGAATCCGGACTTCGTGCTGAACCAGCCGCGTTACCAGGGCGCTTCGATCCTGATCGCGCGCAGCAACTTCGGCTGCGGTTCCAGCCGCGAGCACGCGCCCTGGGCGCTGCAGCAGTACGGCTTCCGCGCGCTGATCGCGCCGAGCTTCGCCGACATCTTCTTCAACAACACCTTCAAGAACGGCGTGCTGCCGATCGTGCTGCCGGAGAGCCAGGTCGCGCGCCTGTTCGACGAGGTCTTCGCCTTTCCCGGCTACCAGCTGACGGTGGACCTGGAGCGCCAGGTCGTCGTCAAGCCCGACGGCGAGGAGCTGCCCTTCGATGTCCAGCCGTTCCGCAAGTACTGCCTGCTCAACGGCTTCGACGACATCGCGCTGACGCTGCGTCACGCCGACAAGATCAAGGCCTTTGAAGCCGAACGCATTGCCACCAAGCCGTGGCTGAACAATCGAATTACTCGCTGAGGACCTCATGAAGATCGCAGTCCTGCCTGGTGACGGCATTGGCACCGAAATCGTCGCGGAGGCCGTCAAGGTCCTGAACGTGCTCGAGCTCCCGTTCGAGCTCGAGACCGCGCCCGTCGGCGGCGCCGCCTACGAGGCCGCCGGCCACCCGTTGCCCGAAGCGACGCTCAAGCTCGCGCAGGACGCGGACGCGGTGCTGTTCGGCGCCGTCGGCGACTGGAAGTACGACAAGCTCGAACGCGCGCTGCGCCCGGAGCAGGCCATCCTCGGCCTGCGCAAGGCGCTGGGCCTGTTCGCCAACTTCCGCCCCGCGATCTGCTACGAGCAGCTCACCCATGCGTCCAGCCTCAAACCTGAGCTGGTCGCTGGCCTGGACATCCTGATCATCCGCGAGCTCACCGGCGACATCTACTTCGGCCAGCCGCGCGGCCGCCGCACCGCCGTCGACGGCCACTTCCCGGGCAGCGAGGAGGCCTTCGACACGATGCGCTACTCGCGTCCCGAGATCGAGCGCATCGCCCACGTCGCCTTCCAGGCGGCGCGCAAGCGCAACAGGAAGGTCACCTCGGTCGACAAGGCCAACGTGCTGGAGACCTTCCAGTTCTGGAAGGACGTCGTCACCGAGGTCCACAAGGACTATCCGGACGTCGAGCTCGACCACATGTACGTCGACAACGCCGCCATGCAGCTCGTCAAGGCGCCCAAGAAGTTCGACGTCGTCGTCACCGGCAACATGTTCGGCGACATCCTGTCGGATGAGGCGGCGATGCTGACCGGCTCGATCGGCATGTTGCCCAGCGCCTCGTTGGACAAGCACAACAAGGGGCTCTACGAACCGAGTCATGGCAGCGCGCCGGACATCGCGGGCAAGGGGATCGCCAATCCGCTGGCTACAATCCTCTCCGCTGCCATGATGCTCAAGTTCTCCCTCAACCAGCCCGAAGCCGCCGCTCGCATCGAGTCGGCGGTTCAGTCCGTGCTGGCCCAGGGTCTGCGTACCGCGGACATCTGGAGCGAGGGCACCCAGAAGGTGAGCACCCGCGAGATGGGTGATGCCGTCGTCGCCGCCATTGCTTCGGGCAAAGGCGTGACCACGACCGCTTCGACCATTGCGACCACGACCAAAACCATCAAGAGCTAGTCCGCTCCGGTTCGTCTCGCCCCACTCACACACCCGGCGAAGCGAGCCGGGCAGGCTCCCCGGGTGGGTGACGGTGTTTGGGCGATGCCCGGCCAGCAGTGCCGGGCCTTTCAATGAACGAAGGTACGCAAATGACGACATTGGTTGGTTTGGTGGGATGGCGCGGGATGGTCGGCTCGGTGCTGATGGACCGCATGGCGCAGGAGCGCGATTTCGATCTGATCGAGCCGCTGTTCTTCAGCACTTCGAACGCGGGCGGCACCGCCCCGGCGTTCGCGAAGAACGAGACGGCGCTGCAGAACGCCTTCGACATCGCGCAGCTCAAGCGCTGCGAGATCATCATCACCTGCCAGGGCGGCGACTACACGAGCGAGGTCTATCCCAAGCTGCGCGCCGCGGGCTGGAACGGCCACTGGATCGATGCCGCGTCCTCGCTGCGCATGGCCGACAACGCCGTGATCGTGCTGGACCCGGTCAACATGCCGGTCATCAAGAACGCGCTGTCCAAGGGGGGCCGCGACTGGATCGGCGGCAACTGCACCGTCAGCTGCATGCTCATGGGCGTGGGCGCGCTGTACAAGGCCGGCCTGGTCGAGTGGATGTCCACGCAGACCTACCAGGCCGCGTCCGGCGGCGGCGCGCAGCACATGCGCGAGCTGCTGACCCAGTACGGCACGCTGAACGCGGAAGTGAAGGCGCTGCTGGACGATCCGAAGAGCGCCATCCTCGAGATCGACCGCAAGGTCATCGCCAAGCAGCGCGCGCTGTCCGCCGACGAGATCGTCAACTTCGGCGTGCCGCTGGGCGGCTCGCTGATCCCGTGGATCGACAAGGACCTGGGCAATGGCACCTCCAAGGAGGAGTGGAAGGGCATGGCCGAGACCAACAAGATCCTCGGCCAGGGCGAGGGTTTCGGGACCGCCGCCATCCCGGTCGACGGCTTCTGCGTGCGCGTCGGTGCGATGCGCTGCCACTCGCAGGCCCTGACCCTCAAGCTGCGCAAGGACGTGCCGCTGGACGAGATCGAAGCCATGATCGCCGCGGACAACGAGTGGGTGAAGGTGGTGCCCAACACCCGCGAGGCCACGATCAAGGACCTGACCCCCGTCGCCGTCACCGGCACGATGACGATCCCGGTCGGTCGCATCCGCAAGCTGGCGATGGGGCCGGAGTACGTCGGCGCGTTCACGGTCGGTGACCAGTTGCTGTGGGGCGCGGCGGAACCGCTGCGCCGGATGCTGCGCATCCTGCTGGATCGTTGATCCGGTCGTCGACGGCCCTGGCCGGCCGTCGTGGCTGAAACGCCGGCTGGCGCCCGGCATGCCGAAAGCGGTGGCGGTGCCACCGCTTTTTTTCATGGGGACTAGGGAATGCCAGGAGTGGGGCGCGTTGCCTTCTAGCGACAAGCCCGTAACGACCTGTGAATCAAGGCTAGCTCATCGATGTTATTCATGAGCTACCTCAGCAACGATGCGTATATGCTTGCCACCGTTGTGATTTTCTACCGCGGGAATGGCTGGGAGCCTGCCCGGGCGCATCAGTCGCACAACAACAATACGTCAGACAGGCGGTCCTTTGGATGGGCCGCCTTGTTGCTTTGGGGGACGCCTTGAAAAAACATGCGAGCGCATATGCGCGATTTGCGCTGAGCCAGGTGGCCGCGGTCACTGTGTTGGGACTGGCGGCGGGTTCCGCTTACGGCCTCGGGCTTGGGAAACTGACGGTGCAATCCGCGCTCGGCGAAACGCTGCGCGCGGAGATCGACGTCAGCAGCCTGACGCCGGAGGAAGCCAGCTCGCTCAAGCTGCGCGTCGCGCCGCCTGAGTCCTACCGGGCTTCCGGTCTGGACTACAACGCGGTGCTGGCCAGCACGCAGGTGCAACTGGCCCGCCGTCCCGACGGCCGGCCTTACCTGCGCCTGAGCAGCGATCGCGCGGTCCAGGAACCGTTCGTCGACGTCATCCTCGAAGTCAACTGGTCCAGCGGCCGCCTGACCCGCGAGTTCACGCTGCTGTTCGATCCGCCGAGCAACACCAACGTCGCCCGTTCGAGCGAGCCCACCACGTCCCCGGTGATCTCGGCCCCCGCGCCGGCCTCCACGCCGACCGTCGTCGCGCCGCCGCCCGTGGCCCGCACGCAGGCCCCGGTGTCGTCCGCGCCCGCCGCGCCGGTGAGCCAGCCGCCCGCGCCCGCCACGGCCCGCGCGCCGCGTCCGTCGCCGCCGGCTCCGTCGCCCGCCGCGCCGGCCACGCCGGGCTCCGAATACACCGTTCAACCCGGCGATACGCTGTCGCGCATCGCGGGTCGCACCCAGCCCTCCGGCGTCTCGCTGGACCAGATGCTGGTCGGCCTGTACCGCAGCAATCCGGACGCGTTCATCAACCAGAACATGAACCGGCTGAAGTCGGGCGCCGTCCTGTCGGTGCCGGGCAGCGAGTCCGTCCAGTCGATCACGCCGCAGGAAGCGCGCCGCGTCATCCAGGCGCAGAGCAGCGATTTCGGCGGTTACCGCCAGCGTCTTGCGGAAGGCGCGCCGGCCCTGAAGGCCGACGAGAACAGCCGTCAAGCCAAGGGCTCGGTGCAGGCAGCCGTCGAAGACCGCAAGCCTGCCAACTCGGCGGCACCGGACAAGCTGACCCTGAGCAAGCCCAGCGGCGTGCCCGGCGTCGAGTCCAAGGTGTCGAAGGACACCGAGAAGAAGGATTCGGCGGCCAGAGTGGCCGAGCTGACGCGCAACGTCGAAGAGCTGAAGAAGCTGTCGAGCGCCGCCTCGAAGCCGAGTACCGCGCCGACCACCGCGCCGACCACGGCCGCCGCGCCGGCGCCTGCTCCCACGCCGGCGCCGACGCCTGCACCGGCCCCGGCCCCGGCGGTGGTGCCGCCGGTGACCGTCGCCGCCAACGTGCCGGCGGCTGCATCGGAGGCGCCCGCCGCGTCCACACCGGCGTCCGCTGCCATGGCTGACGCCGCGGCGTCGCGCCCGGTCGCCGCCTCGGCACCGCGCGCCGTCCCGGCGCCCAAGGCCGAGCCTGAAGAGCCCGGCTTCCTCGACTCGCTGAGTGACTACCTGCCCGCGCTCGTCGCCGCCTTGGCCGTGATCGCCGGCGGCATCGGCTACAACCGCTGGCGCGCGCGCCGCGACGCGGCCTCGCGTTCCGAGACCGCCTTCGCGGAAAGCCGTCTGGCGCCGGATTCGTTCTTCGGTCACAGCGGCGGTCAACGCGTCGACACGCGCGATGCGTCGACGACCGGCCAGTCGTCGATGAGCTATTCGCTGAGCCAGCTCGATGCGATCGGCGATGTCGATCCGGTCGCCGAAGCCGACGTCTACCTGGCCTATGGCCGCGACCTGCAGGCCGAGGAAATCCTGAAGGAAGCGCTGCGCGCCAATCCGGAGCGTCTGGCCATCCGCCTGAAGCTGCTGGAGGTCTACGGCAAGCGCCGCGACATCAAGGGCTTCGAGCAACTGGCCGTGCAGCTGTATGCCGAGACGAAGGGGCAGGGCGAGGACTGGGCGAAGGTCCAGGAACTCGGCCGCCAGGCCGATCCGGAAAATCCGCTGTACCAGCCCGGCGGTGCGCCGACGATGTTCGAGAACGACGACGAGCGTCCCGAACCGATGAACGCGAGCACCTTGCCCGCGACCGGTCTGGCGCATCCCGGCGGTGGCGCGCTGGCCCGCGCGGCGGCGACCGCCGCGGCGGGTGTCGCGGCCGCCCCGCGCGACAGCGGTCCGTCCAGCCTGATGGACCTGGACCTCGATCTGGACCTGGGGTCGCCGCCCGCGCCCGCGCCGGCGATGGCCGCCACGCAGGCGCTGCCGTCGGCCGCCAGCCAGGCGCCGATGAACATGGACCTGGACCTGAGCACGCCGCCGCCGGCGCCGACCGCCGCCAGCGCCCGAGAACTCGAGTTCGACCTCGGCGATCTGGACGACCTGGGCGGCAGCACGCCGGCCTCGGCCCCTGCGCAGGATCCCTCGTCGCTGGACTTCGACCTGTCGAGCATCGACCTGGATCTGCCGACCGACGCGCCCGCCAGCCGTGACGAGCGCACCCTCGGCAAGGTGGACGAGATCGAGGACGTCACGTCGATCGATCTGCCGGATCTGGATGCACTGCCCGAGGCCAAGCCGGTGGCACGGGACACGATGAGCCTGGACGACCTGGGCGTCGACCTCGACAGCATCGACCCGAACGACGACGAGGCGCTGCAGCGTCAGCTGGAACTGGCCGAGGAGTTCCGCCAGATCGGCGACACCGAAGGCGCTCGCGACGTGCTGCAGGAGCTGGTCGGCAAGGCCGACGGTCCGATGCGCGCCCGCGCCCAGCAGATGCTGGACCAGCTTCGCTAAACTGCGAGCGGTTCACGACAAGGCGCTCGGCCTGGCCGGGCGCCTTTTCTTTTTGGCGTTCACTTTCCCCTGAGATCCGGAGACCTGCATGCGCGTGGCGCTGGGCGTGAGTTACCGCGGCGAGGCCTACAAGGGCTGGCAGAGCCAGCCCGGCGGCGGCACTGTCCAGGACGCGCTGGAGGCGGCGCTCGCGCAGTTCGTCGCGCAACCGGTCCGCACCATCTGCGCCGGCCGCACCGACACCGGGGTGCACGGCCTGAACCAGGTCGTCCACTTCGACTCGCCGGTGGCGCGCGAGGTGTTCTCGTGGGTCCGCGGCGTCAACCGCTACCTGCCGCGCGACATCGCGGTCCAGTGGGCGGCGTTCCCTGGCGAGGACTTCCATGCGCGCAACCTGGCGCGCGGCCGCCGCTACTGGTACCTGCTGCTGGAGTCGAACGTGCGGCCTTCCATCCAGGCCGGCGGGGTCGGCTGGACCTTCCGCCCGCTGGACGGCGACGCGATGCGCGACGCGGCCTCGCGGCTGGTCGGCGAGCACGACTTCAGCTCCTTCCGGTCCGCCGAGTGCCAGGCGGCGTCGCCGGTGAAGATCCTGCGCGGCATCGAGATCCACAAGCGGGGCCCGTACTGGCGCTTCGAGTTCGACGGCATCGCCTTCCTGCATCACATGATCCGCAACATCATGGGCTGCCTGATCGCCGTCGGCGCCGGGCAGAAGCCGCCGTCGTGGATGGACCAGGTGCTGGCCGCGCGCTCCCGCGATGCCGCGGCGCCGACCTTCCCGCCGGACGGGCTGTACTTCGTCGGCCCGAGCTACGACGATCACCTGAACCTGCCGCGCCACACGGCGGCGATGGACTGGCTGCCTTGAGGCCGTACCGAGCGAATCGAACGAATCGAACGAATCGAATGAATCCGACATGACCCGCACCCGAATCAAGATCTGCGGACTGACCCGCGAAGCCGATGTCGATGCTGCCGTCGAGGCGGGTGCCGACGCGATCGGCCTGGTCTTCTACGAGAACAGCCCGCGCGCCGTCAGCATCGAGCGCGCTGCCGAACTGGCGCGGCGCCTGCCGCCGTTCGTGACGCCGGTGGGGCTGTTCGTCAACGCGTCGCCCGAGGCCATCCAGGCAGCGCTGACCGCGATCCCGACGCTGGCGCTGCAGTTCCACGGCGATGAGACGCCGGAGGACTGCGATCGCTGGGCGCGGCCCTATCTGCGCGCGGCACGGATGGCGCCGGGCTTCGATTTGCTAGACTTCGCATCTCGGTTCTCCCACGCCCAGGCCGTGCTGGTCGACGCCTTCGTCGACGGCTACGGTGGCGGCGGAAAGGTCTTCGATTGGTCACTGCTGCCTCCAAGCGTTCCCTCTCCGGTCGTTTTGTCTGGTGGGTTGAGTGCAGCCAACGTGATCGATGGCGTGCTGAAGGTGCGGCCCTGGGCCGTTGACGTCAGCTCCGGCGTGGAGGCCTCCAAGGGCCTCAAGGACGCCGGCAAGATCCGCCAGTTCTGCGATGCCGTGCGCGAGGCCGACCGCCTGAAGTCGGCTTGAATCCCTGCTTCCCGTCGCTTCCTGCGATCCCGGCGGATTCACGCGCGGGCCTCCTCATTGAGGACCCCTCATGTCCAAGACTTTGAATCCCTCCGCGACCCCCTCCGCGACCCCGTTCGTGACCCCATTCGTGACCGGCCCGCTCGCGGGCTATGCGCAGCCTGACGCGCAAGGCCGTTTCGGCCCCGTGTCCACGGAGAACGCTCACGGCTACTACGGCGGCCGCTTCGTCGCCGAGACGCTGATCCACGCGCTCGACGAACTCAACCAGGCCTACGCCCGCTACAGCCAGGACCCGGAGTTCATCCGCGAGTTCCAGTACGAGCTGGCGCACTTCGTCGGCCGGCCGAGTCCGATCTACCACGCCAGGCGACTGAGCAGCGAGCTCGGCGGCGCGCAGATCTTCCTCAAGCGCGAGGACCTGAACCACACCGGCGCGCACAAGGTCAACAACACCATCGGCCAGGCGCTGCTGGCCCGCCGCATGGGCAAGAAGCGTGTCATCGCGGAAACCGGCGCCGGCCAGCACGGCGTCGCCACCGCGACGATCTGCGCCCGCTACGGCATGGAGTGCGTGGTGTACATGGGCTCCGAGGACGTGAAGCGCCAGTCGCCCAACGTCTACCGGATGAACCTGCTGGGCGCGCGGGTCGTGCCGGTGGAGTCGGGCTCGAAGACGCTGAAGGACGCGCTCAACGAGGCGATGCGCGACTGGGTCACCCACATCGAGTCGACCTTCTACATCATCGGCA
Organism: uncultured Burkholderiales bacterium; assembly: GCA_966211105.1. Classification (GTDB taxonomy): domain Bacteria; phylum Pseudomonadota; class Gammaproteobacteria; order Burkholderiales; family Burkholderiaceae_C; genus Roseateles. Next base: position 10,386 of record CBIHMU010000052.1, on the reverse strand, counting down.
CCGTGGCCGGCCCGCATCCTTATCCGATGATGGTCCGCGACTTCCAGCGCGTCATCGGGGACGAGTGCCTCGTGCAGATGCCCGAGATGACCGGCGGCAGACAGCCCGACGCCGTCATCGCCTGCGTCGGCGGCGGCAGCAATGCGATCGGGATCTTCTACCCGTACATCCCGCACGCGGACGTGCGCCTGATCGGCGTCGAGGCCGCGGGGCAGGGCGTCGACACGCCCAAGCATGCGGCGACGCTGAGCGCCGGGTCTCCCGGCGTGCTGCACGGCAACCGCACCTACCTGCTGCAGGACGGCGCGGGCCAGATCATCGAGACGCACTCGATCTCCGCCGGCCTGGACTACCCCGGCGTCGGCCCCGAGCACGCCTACCTGAAGGACATCGGCCGCGCCGAGTACGTCGGCGCCACCGACGCCGAGGCGCTCGCCGCCTTCCACCGGCTGTGCCGCACCGAGGGCATCATCCCCGCGCTCGAGTCGAGCCACGCGCTGGCGCATGCGATCAAGCTCGCGCCGACGATGCGGCCCGACCAGCACCTGCTGATCAACCTGTCCGGCCGCGGGGACAAGGACATCGGCACCGTCGCCGACCTGTCGGGCGCCGAGTACTTCGACCGGCCTTCGATGGCCGGCCACGCCGTGAAGGGAGGTGCGCAATGAGCCGCATCGCCGCCACCTTCGCCCGGCTGGGCGCCGAAAGCCGCAAGGCATTGATCCCCTATGTCACCGCCGGCGACCCGTACGCGGACGTCACCGTCGAGCTGATGCTGGCGATGGCCCAGGCCGGCGCCGACGTGATCGAGCTCGGCGTGCCGTTCTCCGACCCGATGGCCGACGGCCCGGTGATCCAGAAGGCCAGCGAACGGGCGCTGGCCAAGGGCATCACGCTGACGCATGTGCTGGAGATCGTCCGCGACTTCCGCCGGCGGGATGATGCGACGCCGGTCGTGCTGATGGGCTACGCGAACCCGGTCGAGCGCTTCGGCCTGACGCGCTTCGTCGCCGAGGCCAAGGCCGCGGGCGTCGACGGCGTGCTGATCGTCGACTACCCGCCCGAGGAGTCCGAGGTGTTCGCCGCCGCGCTCAAGGGGCAGGGGCTGGATCCGATCTTCCTGCTGGCGCCGACCTCGACCGACGAGCGCGTCGCCCGCATCGGTCAGCTCGCCAGCGGCTACGTCTACTACGTCTCCCTCAAGGGCGTGACCGGCGCCGGCCACCTGGACACCGGCGCCGTCGCCGACGCGATGCCCCGCCTGCGCAAGCATGTGCGCATTCCGCTGGGCGTCGGTTTCGGCATCCGCGACGGGGCCACCGCAGCCGCCGTGGCGCGCCATGCGGACGCGGTGGTGATCGGTTCGGCCCTCGTCCAGCTGATCGAGTCCCAGACAAGGGATAATGTCGCGACCCAGGCAGCGGCCTTCATCCGAGACATCCGCGCCGCGCTGGACGCCTGACGGGGCGAGCGGCCCCGTTGCGCGCCTGGCGATAGACATAGGAGCCCGCCATGAGTTGGCTTGAGAAACTGCTTCCCCCGAAGATCCAGCAGACCGACCCCGACCAGCGCCGCACGGTGCCGGAAGGCCTGTGGATCAAGTGCCCGTCCTGCGAAACGGTGCTGTACAAGACCGACCTGGAGCAGAACGTCAACGTCTGCCCGAAGTGCGGTCACCATCACCGCATCGGCGCCCGCGCCCGGCTGGACGCCTTCCTGGATGGCGAGGGCCGCTACGAGGTCGGCCAGGAAGTGCTGCCCGTGGACGCGCTGAAGTTCAAGGACAGCAAGAAGTATCCGGACCGGCTCAAGGAAGCGCTGGAATCGACCGGCGAGACCGACGCGCTGGTCGTCATGGGCGGCGCCGTGATGAGCATCCCGGTCGTGGCGGCCTGCTTCGAGTTCGACTTCATGGGCGGCTCGATGGGCTCCGTGGTCGGCGAGCGCTTCGCGCGCGGCGTCGAGACTGCGCTGGAGCAGAAGACCCCCTTCATCTGCTTCACCGCCACCGGCGGCGCGCGGATGCAGGAAGGCCTGCTGTCGCTGATGCAGATGGCCAAGTCCAACGCCGCGCTCACGCGCCTGGCCAAGGCGAAGCTGCCCTATGTCAGCGTGCTGACCGATCCGACCATGGGCGGTGTGTCGGCGAGCTTCGCATTCGTCGGCGACATCGTCATCGCCGAACCCAAGGCGCTGATCGGCTTCGCCGGCCCGCGCGTCATCGAGAACACCGTGCGCGAGAAGCTGCCCCCCGGCTTCCAGCGCGCCGAGTTCCTGATGGAGAAGGGCGCCATCGACATGATCGTCGACCGCCGCAAGCTGCGCGAGGTCATCGCCCGCAACCTGGCCATCCTGCAGCGGCAGAGCTCCGACGCGGTCGCCTGACGTCGCGACGGCGAACCACCCCGGGGGTGGTGACGGCACTCAGCACGGCCAGACCACGCCCGGTCTGGCCGTCTTCATTTGAGCCTTGGAATTCCTGATGTCCACCATTTCGAACGATCTGTCCATTCCCGTGCTGACCCCCGGCGGCGACGCGCAGCAGGTGCTCGACGCCTGGCTGGCCCGCTGCGAGCGGCTGCATCCGAAGGAGATCGACATGACGCTGGCGCGCGTCGCCGAGATGCGCCAGCGCCTGGACCTGCACTTCGGCCCGGACACACCGGTGGTGATGGTCGCGGGCACGAACGGCAAGGGCTCGACCTGCGCGATGCTGGAAAGCGTCGCGCTCCAGGCCGGGTACCGCGTCGGGCTCTATATCAAGCCGCATCTGGTGCACTTCCAGGAGCGCTGCCGCGTCGGTGGCCGTCCGGTCGAAGCCGCAGCGCTGCTGCCGCACTTCGAAGCCGTGGAGCAGGCCCGCGGCGAGCTGGCGCTGACCTATTTCGAGTTCACGACGCTGGCGATCCTGCACAAGCTGGCGTCGGAGCCGCTGGACCTGGTGATCCTGGAGGTCGGCCTGGGCGGGCGTCTGGACGCGGTGAACGTCATCGACGCGGACTGCAGCGTCATCACCAGCATCGACCTGGATCACACCGAGTACCTTGGCCCGGACCGCGAGTCCGTCGGCCGCGAGAAGGCGCACATCATGCGGCCGGGCAAGCCGGCGATCGTGTCCGATCCGATGCCGCCGGCCTCGATCGCGGCGTACGCCGAATCCATCGGCGCCGAAGTGCGCCAGCTCGGGCGCGATTTCAGCTATTCGGGCGATCGCCAGCAATGGCAGTGGGCCGGCCGTGCGCGGCGCTACAGCGGCATGTCCTACCCGGCGCTGCGCGGCGTCAACCAGTTGCTGAACGCCTCCGGCGTGCTGGCTGTCTTCGAGGCCCTGTACGAGCGTCTTCCGATCTCCGCGCAGGCCGTGCGCGCGGGTCTGGCGCTGGTCGAGCTGCCGGGGCGCTTCCAGGTGATCCCCGGCTCGCCGATGCTGGTGCTGGACGTCGCGCACAACCCGCACGCCGTGGCCGCGCTGGCGCAGAACCTCGACCAGATGGGTTTCTACCCGCGCACCCGTGCGGTCTTCGGCGCGATGGCGGACAAGGACCTCGCCAACATCCTGGCGCGCATTTCCCCGCTGATCGACCACTGGCATTTCTGCGACTTGCCGATCGCGCGTGCGGCGAGCGCCCAGGCGCTGCGGACGCGTTTCGACGAGGCGCGGGCGGCCGGCACGCTGCAGACGCCGAAGGCGGTGGGCGCCTCGCTGCATCCGGACCCCGCGTCGGCCCTGGCCGCAGCGGCGGCCGAGGCGGACCCCGCTGATAGAATTTTGGTCTTCGGTTCGTTCTTCACCGTGGGCGGCGTGCTCAAGAACGGCATCCCGAGACTGGGCGGCGGCGTCCAGCCGGAATCCGACGCTTGAGGGGCGCGGCAATGAGCGCATTGCAACGCTGCATTCGAATCTCTCGCAGTTGAAGTCGGCGGCCCTGTCCGTACCTACGGAGGGGCCGCTTTCCGCTCCGGGGCCGTGGGTCCCGAGGGCACTCCCGCGGCGACGGCGCGGCATCAACCAGGTTCTCCGAGTACATGGGTTTTCTGTCCTTCCTGAAGCGCGGCGAAGCGAACGACTCCGGCGACCGAGGCGGCGATCGTGGTGAACGGGGCCGTTCCGGCGATGGCGGACGGGGGCGTTCCCGCGGCGGCGCGGAGGCCGTCGACGATGTCCAGCAGCTGCGCCTGCGGGCACGCCGGCGCCTGATCGGCGCCGCGGTGCTGGTGGGCGTCGCGGTGATCGTGTTCCCGCTGCTGTTCGAGACCCAGCCGCGTCCGATCCCGGTCGACCTGCCGATCGACATCCCGCGCAAGGACGGCGCGACGCCGCTGACCATCCCCGCGCCGACGGCGCCCACCTCCCGCGGCCAGACCGCCGGGGGCGACGCCGGTCGCGGCATCATCACAGAGTCCGCCGAGCAGGCCGCCGCCGACCGGGCGGTCCCGTCGCCTGAAACCTCACGTGACGTGCCACGTGAGGTGCCGCACGACCCGGTGGCCGACCAGGTGGCCCAGGCCATGCCCCCCACGCGCATGGACACCAAGCCGGACGAGCGCGCCACGATCGCCGAACCGGCCCGCCCGGCACGCGTCGAGCCGAAGCCGGAATCCAGACCCGATCACAAGCCCGAGACCCGAGCCGAGGCCAAGCCGGAACGCAAGCCCGAGCCCAAGGTCGAGGCCAAGCCGGAGCGCAAGCCGGAAACGAAGCCTGAAACGAAGCCCGACACGCGTTCGGCCGATGCGGCCCGCGCGCAGGCGCTGCTGGACGGTCGCCCGTCGTCGGACCGGAAGCCTGACGCTGCCGCCGGCGGCGCGCGTTTCATCGTGCAGGTCGGCGCCTATGCCGACGGCAAGGCCGCTCAGGACGTGCGGGCGAAGGTCGAGCGCATGGGACTGAAGACCTACACGCAGGCGGTCGACACGGCGGACGGCAAGCGCATCCGCGTGCGGGTGGGACCGTTCAACTCGCGGGACGAGGCGGACAAGGTCGCGGCGAAGGTCCGCGGTGGCGGCCTGTCGTCGGCCGTGCTGACGCTCTGACGGGCCGGCACGGAGCACGTCACGATGCACGAGCATGAACCCGCCTCAGCGCACCTCCGATCTCCGCGATGAACTGGGTCGACCTCGCGCTGCTGAGCCTGCTCGTCATCTCCGTCCTGCTGGGCGCGTGGCGGGGGCTGGTGTTCGAATTGATGACCATCGCCGGCTGGCTGGTGGCCTATGCGGCCTCGCCCTTCGTGGCACCGTTCATCGAAGGCCTGCTGCCGGCGGAGAAGATCGGCCCGGCGCTGATCCACGCGGTCGGCCTGGTGCTGGCCTTCATCCTGGTGCTGCTGATCTGGGGCCTGGGCGCGAAGCTGATCCGGGCGTTGATCCATGCGACGCCGTTGGGCGTGCTGGACCGGCTCGGCGGCGCGGCCTTCGGCGTGCTGCGCGCGGCGCTGCTGGCGCTGCTGGCGACCGTCATCGTCGACATGACCCCGGCCGTGCGGTCGCGCCCATGGACGGAATCCCAGATCGCTCCCTGGCTGCAAGCCACCCTCGCGCAGGTGAAGCCGCTGTTGCCCGCGGCCTTGCACGACTACATTCCGGCCTGAGCGTCACAAGCGCTCCGGCCGTTGCCTTTCTCGCGTTTTTTCGTCGTTTTCCTCCTGTTCCCGAAGCATTAAGGACCTCCCCATGTGCGGCATCGTCGGTGTGATTTCCAAGGCGCCGGTCAACCAGCTGATCTATGACGCGCTGCTGCTGCTGCAGCATCGCGGCCAGGACGCGGCCGGCATCGTCACGATGCAGGGTCAGAAGTGCTTCATGCACAAGGCGCGCGGCATGGTGCGCGACGTGTTCCGCACCCGCAACATGCGCGGGCTGCCCGGCAGCGTCGGCCTCGGCCAGGTCCGTTATCCGACGGCCGGCAACGCCTATTCCGAGGAAGAGGCGCAGCCGTTCTACGTCAACGCGCCCTACGGCATCGTGCTGGTCCACAACGGCAACCTGACCAACGCGCATGCGCTGAAGGCCGAGCTGTTCGACGTCGACCGCCGTCACATCAACACCGAGAGCGACACCGAGGTCCTGATCAACGTGCTCGCGCATGAGCTCGAGATGGCCGGCCGCGACCTGCCGCTGACGCCGGCGCAGATCTTCAAGGCCGTGGGCACCGTGCACAAGCGCATCAAGGGCTCCTACGCCGTGATCGCGTTGATCGCCGGCCACGGTCTGCTCGCGTTCCGCGACCCCTACGGCATCCGCCCGCTGTGCTTCGGGCAGGCGGCGGACGGCGAGGTCATGGTCGCCAGCGAGAGCGTGGCGCTGGAAGGCACCGGTCACGTGCTCACGCGCGACCTCGCGCCCGGCGAGGCCCTGTTCATCGACACCGCCGGCACGGTCCACACGCAGCAGTGCGCCGAGCACCCGACGCTGAATCCCTGCATGTTCGAGTTCGTCTACCTGGCGCGCCCGGACTCGGTGATGGATGGCATCTCGGTCTACCAGGCCCGCCTGAACATGGGCGAGACGCTGGCCCAGCGCCTGATCTCGACCATCCCGCCGAGCGAGATCGACGTCGTCATCCCCATCCCCGAATCCAGCCGCCCGTCGGCGATGCAGCTCGCGCACCGCATCGGCAAGCCGTACCGCGAGGGCTTCGTCAAGAACCGCTACGTCGGCCGGACCTTCATCATGCCGGGCCAGTCCACGCGCAAGAAGTCGGTACGCCAGAAGCTCAACGCGATCGGCCTTGAATTCAAGGGTCGCAACGTGCTGCTGGTCGACGACTCCATCGTGCGCGGCACGACCTCCAAGGAAATCGTCCAGATGGCCCGCGAGGCCGGCGCCAACAAGGTTTACCTGGCCTCGGCCGCGCCGCCGGTGCGCTTCCCCAACGTCTACGGCATCGACATGCCGACCAAGGAAGAGCTGATCGCCCACGGCCGCTCGATCGAGGAGATCCGCCAGTTCATCGGCGCCGACGCGCTGATCTACCAGGACGTCGACGCGATGAAGCGCGTGGTCGGCCAGCTGCGTCCGGGGCTGAACGGCTTCGAGGCCTCCTGCTTCGACGGGAGCTACATCACCGGCGACGTGTCGGTCGAGGACTTCGCGACCATGCAGGCGCAGCGCAAGTCGCAGCCCGAGGAAGAGGACCTGCCGGCGCGCAGCCGTCTGGCGCTGCAGAGCGGAGGAGACCAGTGATGAGCGATGACAAGAAGGGCCGCCTCCCGCGCGTGGACCTGCCGGCCGACGTCCGGATGGACACGCTCGCAGTCCGCGAAGGCCTGCCGCCGTCGCCCTGGGGCGAGAACTCGGAAGCGCTGTACCTGACCAGCTCCTTCGTGCATCCGGACGCGGCCACCGCCGCGCGCCGCTTCGCCAACGAGGAGGAGGCCTTCGTCTACAGCCGCTTCACGAATCCGACGGTCATGATGATGGAGCGCCGGCTCGCCGCGCTCGAAGGCACCGAGGCCTGCATCGGGACCTCGTCCGGCATGTCCGCGATCATGCTGCTGGTCATGGGCCTGCTGAAGTCGGGCGATCACGTGGTGTGCTCGCGCTCGGTGTTCGGCTCGACCATCAAGCTGCTGCAGGGCGAGTTCGGCAAGTTCGGCGTCCAGACGACCTTCGTGTCGCAGACCGATCTGGCCGAATGGAAGAACGCGCTGCAGCCCAACACGAAGCTGCTGTTCGCCGAGACACCGACCAATCCGCTGACCGAGGTCTGCGACGTCGCCGCGCTGGCGGAGATCGCGCACGCGCACGGCGCGCTGCTGGCCGTCGACAACTGCTTCGCCTCGCCCGCGCTGCAGCAGCCGACGAAGATGGGCGCGGACTTCATCATCCACTCCGGCACCAAGTACCTCGATGGCCAGGGCCGTGTGATCGCGGGCGCCATCTGCGCTTCCGCGAAACACGTCGAGGAAGTGTTCACCCCGGTGATGCGCTCGGTGGGCATGTCGCTGTCGCCGTTCAACGCCTGGGTCGTGCTCAAGGGCATGGAGACGCTGTCGGTGCGCATGAAGGCGCAGACCGCCAGCGCCGCCGTGCTGGCCGAATGGCTGGAAGCGCATCCTGGCGTCGAGCGCGTCTACTACCCGGGCCTGAAGTCGCACCCGCAGCATGAGCTCGCGATGCGCCAGCACGGCGGGCAGGGTGGGGCGGTGGTGTCGTTCATCGTGAAGAGTCACGCGGACGACAAGGGCCGCGCCGCCGCCTTCCACGTCATCGACCACACGAAGGTCTGCTCGATCACCACCAACCTCGGCGACACCAAGACCACCATCACGCATCCGGCCAGCACCTCGCACGGCCGGCTCACCGAGCCGCAGCGCCAGGCGGCCGGCATCACGCAGGGCCTGATCCGCGTCGCGGTCGGCCTGGAAGACATCGAAGACATCAAGGCCGACCTGGCCCGCGGTTTGAATTCCCTATGACGACTCCCTCCACCCCGGTCCGCACCCGCATCGCCCCGTCGCCGACGGGTTTCCTGCACCTCGGCACGGCGCGCACGGCGCTGTTCTCGTGGGCCTACGCGCGCCATCACGGCGGCGAGTTCGTGCTGCGCGTCGAGGACACCGACGTCGCGCGCTCGACGCAGGATTCGGTCGACCAGATCCTCGCCTCGATGAAGTGGCTGGGCCTCGAGTACGACGAGGGCCCGATCTACCAGATGCAGCGCCTGGCGCGCTATCACGCGGTGATCGAGCAGATGATCGCGGCCGGCACGGCCTACCGCTGCTACTGCTCGCCCGAGGAACTCGCGACGATGAAGGCCGGCCAGGAAGCGCGCGGCGAGAAGCGTCGCTACGACGGCACCTGGCGTCCGGAAGCGGGCAAGAGCTTGCCGGCGATTCCCGCGGGGATTGAGCCGGTCGTGCGTTTCAAGAATCCGGTCGACGGCGACGTGACCTGGGACGACCTCGTCAAGGGGCCGATCACGATCAACAACCGCGAGATCGACGACCTGATCCTGCTGCGTCCGGACGGCGTGCCGACCTACAACTTCGCGGTGGTGATCGACGACTGGGACATGAAGATCACCCACGTCTTCCGCGGCGACGAACACATCAACAACACGCCCTGGCAGATCAACCTCTTCAACGCGCTGGGCGCGCCGCTGCCGTCGTTCGGGCACATTCCGGTGATCCTGGGCGACGACGGCCTGAAGCTGTCCAAGCGCCGCGGCGCGGTCAGCGTGACCGCATACGAGGAGAACGGCTACCTGCCCGAGGCGATGCTGAACTACCTGTCTCGCCTGGGCTGGAGCCACGGCGACGACGAGCTCTACAGCGTGGCGCAACTGGTGTCCTGGTTCGACGGCAGCCACATTTCCAAGAGCCCGGCGCAGTGGGATCCGGCCAAGCTGGAGTGGGTCAACGCGCACTACATCAAGCAGGCGGACGATGGGCGCCTGGCGTCGCTGGTTGCTGCGCAACTCGCCAAGCGCGGGCTTGCCGCGCCGGAGCGCCTGGAAGCGATGTGCGCGCTGTTCAAGGATCGTTGCAGCACCACGGTGGCCCTGGCGGACTGGCTGGCGATGTATGTGTCGCCGGTGACGCCGACCGAGGCCGATCGCGCCCAGCACCTGACCGATGCGGTGAAGCCCGCCGTGCTGGCCTTCGCCGACAAACTCGAAGCGCTGCCGGTCTGGGACAAGGCCGCCATCAGCGCGGCCATCAAGGAAACCATCGGCGGGCATGGCTTGAAGATGCCGCAATTGGCGATTCCCGTGCGGGTGCTGGCCTGCGGTCGTTCGCAGACCCCGTCGGTGGACGCGGTGCTGGAACTTTTCGACAAAGAAATTTTGTTGAACCGCTTGCGTTCCGTTTAAAACTCGATCTATACTCTCGTTCTCGCTTGAACAGCGCGACGTTCGAAACGAACTTCGAAGCGGCAGACGATGAATCAAAACGGGGAGCGCGAGCTCCCCGATGAAATTCAAGAGCCGAAAAGAAGCCGGATCGAATCCCCGAAGGGGGTATAGCTCAGCTGGGAGAGCGCTTGCATGGCATGCAAGAGGTCAGCGGTTCGATCCCGCTTACCTCCACCAAACTTCAGTTTGCGTGGCGCGCGGTTCAAGAGAAGAAGGTTCAGTCCCCTTCGTCTAGAGGCCTAGGACACCACCCTTTCACGGTGGCTACAGGGGTTCGAATCCCCTAGGGGACGCCAAGTTTCGAACTTGGTTACTGACCAGAGATTGAACGATCAAATCGAAAAATTCTTTGAATTTCGATTTGATCGTTGTAAAACTCAGGTACAGTAACGAAATCGACGCCACGATGACATCAAGCAATTGGTGGAATCAAAGCGACATGAGTTTGATGCGACGGATCGAAAGATCTTGAGTATCTGGAGTGGTAGTTCAGTTGGTTAGAATACCGGCCTGTCACGCCGGGGGTC
>CBIHMU010000051.1:0-41140 GCA_966211105.1 uncultured Burkholderiales bacterium | reverse complement strand
GCGTGGCGAGGGGCGGTTCTGGAGGAAGGCGCGGACATGGTGACTGTTCAGTCGCCGCCCACCGCGCGGGGTTCGCCACCTGAATTTGCAGGCTTTGTTAACCCTCTACGCGACGGGCCAGGCGTTCACCGGACTGCATGCCAGCCGTCCGGTCCAGCAGGCCGAGGCGCGTCAGGTCGGCGGTGTTGGCGTTGCTCAGCTCGGCATTGACGAGCTGCTTGGTGTCGCCGTTGAGCCAGACCGCCTCCGGCAGGATCGCCAGCTCCCGTTGCAGCTGCCGGCGCGCGCTCGCCAGCCCGCCGCCGCTGAGCTTCAGGACCGGTCCCATCCGGCCGAGCGGGCCCTGCGGCGCGGTGGCGAACGAGAACTCCAGGATCCATCGCGCGGTCTTGCGCACCTCGTCCGGCTTGTCGATGCCCGGGCAGGCGCCCGTCTTCATCACACGGACACCGGACTCTCCCACCTGATGCGCCTGCCGCGCCATCCGTCCCAGCACGACATGGAGGAACACGACCTGCCCGCCGCCCAGCCGCGTGTCCATGCGACTGCGCAGCACGGACATCTCCGCCAGCCGGGTGAGCCCGGCGTCGTCCAGTTCCACCATCTGCTTCAACGACGGCGTGGATTGCAGGAGGGCCCACATCGGCGACCCGGGCACGAGGGCCTGCGCCGCGCCCGTCGGCTTCTGCGCGACGGCGGTGCGCATCAGCTGCCGGATCTCCTGTTCGGGGTCGTCCGCCAGCAGGGCGAGTCGGGCTTCCAGCTGCGCCGCCTCCGCGCCGCTGGGCAGACGACGCAGCGCCAGCGACAGCAAGGCCTGGCGCTCGGCCGCGCCGTAGGCGTCGCTGTCCAGGGTGTCGATCGCCATGGACGTCCTGCCTTGCATCCACAGCGACGCGAACTGTTCCGCGCGCTGCCGGATCGACGCAAAGGCCTGATCCCCGGCGAGCTGTCGCATCATCTGCTCGATGGTCTCGATGCGCTTCAGCGCGTCGACGCGCACGTCCTGGCCCTCGCGCGCGTCGCGCGCCTCGTCGTGCGTCTCCTGCTCGACCCGCTCGCTCGCGCCGAAGGTGATCTCCTCCGCGCTGGCGCCGAGTCCGCCCGCATTCGACGCGGCGTTGGCCGCGGCCGCGGCGGCCAGGGCCGACACCGCGGCCCGACGCTCGGAGAGCTGCTCCTGCTCGCGGATCGTCGATCCCGACGGGCGCTCCGACACGGGCGGGCGGGAGACCGTCCGGCTGAGCGCCGCCGGATTCTGGAAGCCGGTCTCCGGGGGAGTTTCAAAGGCGACCGGGCCTGGACGAGCGGTGATCGGGTTCATGGCGGGACTCTGGCAATGGGAAGAGGAAGCGTCACGGCAGCGCGCGCGCCGTGAGGATGAAGAGGCGCTCGCGCTCGTTGTTCACGGCGCTGTCGCTGCGGAAGAGCGCGCCGATCAGCGGGATGGAGGCCAGGCCCGGCACGCGCGTGTTGGACACCTGGCGATCCTGTCGCCGATAACCGCCGACGACCAGCGATTCGCCCGGCTTCACGACGGCCTCGGTGCTGACCGCGCTGTTGCCGACGCTGGGGGTGCCCTGCTCGCTGCTGGCCCGGGTCAGCTGGCCGTCCTCGATGTCCAGGGTCACGCGGATCCCGCGCGCGTCCGCCCCGGCGGCGTCGTCGCCGACGATGCTCGGCGTCACCTTGAGCAAGGTGCCCGCCGTGACCGTGCGCAGGTCGGTGCTGCGCTCACCGACCAGCTTCACATAGGCCGACTGGTTCATGTCCAGCAAGGCGCCCACGTTGTTCAGGGTCAGGACCGACGGGCGCGACAGCACCTGCGCCTGGCCGCGCGATTCCAGCGCGCGCACCCGCAGCTCGAGGCGGTTGGACGACCAGAGCACCATGGTCGAGCCCTTGACGCCGGTGTCCGCGGACCGTGCGTCGATCTTCCCGTCGGCGCTCAGCGCCACGCTCCCGGCACCTGATCCGGCCGCGAGGTCGACCGACCAGTCGCGCAAGGCATCCGCGCTGATGTCGAGGATGGTCACGTTGATCTCGATCAGGCGGCTGGGCAGGTCGAGCGCCTCGATGAGCTCGCGGTACTCGTCGCGACGTGACGGCAGGTCCCAGACCAGCACGGCATTGAGCGGCGTGTAGGCGGCGATCGACGGGACGACCTCGGCATCCTCCGGATCGGCGCCGCGGGCGGCGGGCTTGCGGGCGCCGGCCGGCTCCGCGAAGGCCGAGGACGCCGCGTCCGCCGCGCCAGGGCGTGCGGAGGCGCCGCCGGTCGACGGCGTCGTCGGCAGGCGTGCGGCCGCCAGCCCGGGCCATGCCGCGCCGGGCGGCGCCTCCCCGCCGGCCAGCTCCCTCGCCAGCGCGGCCCAGGGGTCCTCGGCGGCGGTCGCCAGGGCGTTGGCGCCGGCGCCGCGCCCGGTCTTGAAAGCAGTCTGGACCTGGAGGCTGCGGGCGTTCGGCAGGACCTGGTTGAGGGTGGTCACCAGTCCCGGCACGGCGACGCTGCGATCGCGCGTGCGCATCTCGCGATCGGCCGCGGAGGCATGCTTCAGGCGGAACACCATCAGCCGCGGGCGTTCCCGGCGCGGCCGTTCGGGCGGAACGGCCAGGACCCGACGCACTTCGGCCACATAGGCGGGCGGACCGGAGACCAGGACGGTGGGCGGATCGGAATCGAATTCGCCCCAGCCGAAGCGGCTCTCGAGCAGTCCGATCCCGGCGAGGGCTTCCTTGGCGTCGGACGGACTCTGCGGGCCGAGGGAGATGCGCTCGCTGATGGCGGTGGACCGCGCCGACAGGTGCAGCACGCCCTGGTAGACGAACCAGTCCAGCCCCGCGGCGTCGCCGAGCCGGTCGAGGAAGGCCGCGGGCGACGCCCCCTTGCCGCCCAGGCGCACCTTGCGCCGGCCCAGCGACGGATCGGCCAGCTTCACTTCCAGGCCCAGGGTGGTCGAGAAGCGATCGAGGACTTGCGTCAGCGACAGCTCTTCGTCGGCGCGATAGCTGTAGAGCGTGTCGCGCCAGGCGGCCGGAGCCACGGCGCCGGCCTCCGTGAGCGCGGGACCGAAGGGACCGAGCAAGGCCGCCGTGCAGAGCGCCGCACGCCATCCGGGACCCGGCAGCGTCGCCAGCGTCGCCAGCGCGCTCATCTCAGCACTTCGTTGAGGAGCTTGCGCTCGACATGCCGGTGCTCCTGGACCTCGACCTTCTGCACCGCGAGTTCCACCTGCATCTGGCGCTTGATCGCGATCGCGCGCTGGAGCTCACCGGGGCCGATGGCCGCCATGGCCTGGGACAGGCGTGTCGAGGTCGCCAACGAGGCCGTCAGTTGTCGGGAGGCGGAAGTGATCGAGGTCATGCGGGGTCTCCTGCAGGAACGGGGAAGGGAGGTTGTCAGCGGAAGGCGGGGCGGGCGTCGCGCAGTCCCGGGCGCCGGGCAGCGCCTTCAGCAAGGCGTGGACGTTGTCGTCGTAGCGGGCGTGAAGGCTGCCCGCGGGGTGTGAGAGCACGCAATGGCCGCGGTCCAGCAGCGCATCGGGCGCCAGCGACCAGCCGGCATCGGCGGCGATGTCCTGGAGGACCACGAGGTCCTCGGGGTGCGCGCGCAGTTGAGGCTGGCCCTCGGCGCGCATCGCGCGCCATTCGTCGCGCAGCAGGCAGGCACTGGATCGCGCCTGCTGGTCGGCGGGCAGCTCGAGCAGCAGACGTCGCGCCGCGCGATGGGCGATCTCGACCAGGAAGATCTCGGCGGCGGCGCGCCATTGTTCACGCTCGTCGTTCAGCGCGATCGCGATCCGCGTCGCGTCGACCAGCGCCTGATCGCGCAGGTCGATCGATTCGCGGGCGAGCTGGTCCAGGCACTGCTCGCGCGCCCGTTGCCGCCACCGGCGCGCGCGCTCGCGCGCGGCACGCAGCCGGCGCGCGCAGGCCCGGCGGGAGGCCCGGACGACGTCGTCGGCCGAGCGCACCACGTCCAGCGACTCGCGGCTCAGCACGAGCGCGTCCGCGCCCTCGCCTTCCTCGAGGCGGAGGGCGAGCGCGTTCAGCAGCAGACGTCGGGAGATCCAGGCGGGGTTCATTGCGGCGCTAGTGCGCGAACAGTCGGACCGGGTTCCGCGAGCCGCGCGGCCTCGCGAGAACGGCATGCCGTCGACATCGCACTGACCGGCACCTCCGCTTTCCCCGCCGCCGGCGCCACCGGCGGCCTGCTCCGATGCTTGCCGTTCCGACCGCCAAAGCCTCCGTTCCGCTCGTCCCGCCCGCCTCCGCCCGGGCCTCACCCGCGCCGCTGCGCCTGCCGGCACGGCAAGCCGAAGACATGCACCTGCGTCAGCGGCTGCGGCGAGGCGTCGAGTGGCAGGTCGACGACACGAGTTCCCCGTGGGCCGCCTTCGAGCTCACGCTCGCACCGCCGGAGAGAGACAGAGACAGGGCCACCACGCCCGCCGCCGACGGCCTCGCCCTCGGCCTGCCGCACGGCATCCTCTTCCTCGAAGACGACACGCTGATCGCGATCGCGACCGGCGCCCACCTGCCCCGGGACACGGACGACCGGGTGCATGACGGCCTGCTGCGCCTGGCGTGCACGGCCTGGCCCCCGGCCCTCTCCCGCGCGCTCGGCGCCGCCCCGGTCCCGCTGCCGGCCGCGCGCGACCAGCGCCGCATGGATCCGGTGGATCCGGTGGATCCGGCGCATCCCGCGCATCGCCAGGGTCCCGTGGCGGTGGCCGCGGACCCGACCCACGCCGCGCTCTTGACGCTCGTCAGTCGCGACGGCGGCAGGCAAGGCGTGACCCTCCGCGCGTCGGCGCGCACGCTGCTGGCGTGCGCGTCGGCACCGGGCTGGCACCCGCTTCGCGCGACGGGACCGGTCCCTGCGGCCGTCGCCGCGATCGTGATGCAGGCCGGCCTCTGGCTGGCGCGGGTCGCGTTGCCGGTGGCGCGGCTGCCGACCCTGCGGCCCGGGGATGCCGTGTGGCTCCCCGCCGAGGCCCGCGATCAAAACGGTCCGCTCTGCTTCATTTGTGCAAGCGGGCTAGTCCATTTAGGTCAGGTCGACCCCCTCACACGCGAGTTCCAGGGATGGGGCTCGACGGGGGGCTCGCCGTCCAATTCTCCTCATGCCTTTTCACCTTCAATGGAGCCCCGCAACGTGGATGCCCTGACCGTAGACCTGGACTTCATCGTGGGCCGCGTCGCCATGACCGTCGGCGAACTCAGCGCGCTCGCGGCGGGCCAGATCGTGCCCCTGCAGGCGCTGACGCCGGCGGCCGTGCGCATCGTCGCGCACGGCACCGAACTCGGCGCGGGGCAACTGGTCGAGGTCGAGGGGCGCCTGGCCGTCGAGATCCTGCAGTGGGGGAGCCCGCGGTGAACGGGGGCGGCGTCGATCCGATCTCGCTGGCATTCCTGCTGGTGGGCCTGACGCTGCTCCCGCTGCTGCTGGTCTGCACGACGAGCTATCTGAAGATCTCCGTCGTCCTGATGATCGTGCGCAACGCGCTGGGCGTGCAACAGGTCCCGCCGACGATGGCCCTCAACGGCATGGCGCTCGCCGCCACGCTGTTCGTGATGGCCCCCGTGCTCAACGAGGTCGTGTCCCGGCTGCCCGTCAACGTCGCCCCCTGGTCCGATGCGGAGGACGGCTCGGCGCCGACGCCCCGGCGCCCCGCGTCCGCGCGTCTGGGCATGAGCGATCTGGCCCATGCCTTCGAGCCGATGCGCGGTTTCATGCTGGCCAACACGCTGCCCGAGAAGCGGCAGAAATTCGTCGACCTGGCCCGCCAGCAATGGGGGGACCGGATGGCCGCGCCGCAGGACAGCGACTACGTCGTGCTGATCCCCTGCTTCGTGGTCAGCGAGCTCGAACTGGCGCTGAAGGCCGGCTTCGTGCTCTACGTGCCCTTCGTCGTCATCGACCTGCTGCTGTCCAACCTGCTGCTCGCGCTGGGCATGCAGATGGTGTCGCCGATGGTGGTGTCGCTGCCGCTCAAGATCCTGCTGTTCGTGCTGCTCGACGGCTGGACGCGGCTCTTCGACGGCCTGGTCCGTTCCTACGCCTGAGGCGCGCGCCGTGATCGAAACCATCGCGTTCTTCCAGAAGGGCCTGCTCATGGTGATCTGGCTCTCGCTCCCGCCGCTGATCGTGGCGGTGGTGGCGGGCGTGCTGGTCTCGCTGGTGCAGACCGTCCTGTCCATGCAGGACCAGAGCATTCCCTTCGCCGTGAAGCTGCTGGCCGTCGGCCTGGTGCTGGCGATGACCGGCCGCTGGATGGCGCTGCAGCTGCTGGCGCTGGGCGACCAGGCCCTCGCGGCGCTGGCCACCTTCGGCGGTCGGCCATGAGCGCCGCACCGCCCCCCTTTCCTGTCACGCGCCTGGCGCGGCGCGACCTCTCCTGTGTCCCAGGGAGCCCCCGGCTCCGGAAGCACCCCGCCGGGCACGCGCCCGTCACCGAGCCGGACGGGGACCCGGACCTACTTCGAGTCTGTCTATGAACCACTCCACCGATGCCAATGACGACAACACGGACGCCGACCCGGCCGTCGAGCCCGTCGAACTGATCGAACAGGGCGATCCCGCGGACACGGCCGAGGCGGCCGAGCAGAACGAAGCCGTCGAGGCCGTCGAGGCCGTGGACCCGGAGCTCGTGCGGCAACGCCAGCAGCTGGTGCTGACCCACATCGTCAAGATCGCGCGGGACTCGCGCAGCGATTCCAGCAAGCTCAAGCGCTTCCTGCGACGCTATGAGCGCTCGCCGGGCGAGCTCGACGACATCATCCAGGATGCGATGCTCGAGGCGACGCGCTGCGCCGACCGCTTCCAGGCGCGCTCGTCGGTGGAGACCTGGTTCTTCGGGATCGCCGCGAACGTGGCACGCAACCACGTCGCGCGCTGCTCCAAGCGCAGCGGCCAGATGGAGAGCCTGGACGAGTCGCCTCACATGATGGACGCCGAATCGGCCCATCGGCCTCGCGACTCGTCGATGGACGTCAGTCAGCAGGTCGCCTACCGGCAGTTGGCCGGCATCGTGGACGTGACGCTGTCGGGGCTGTCCCCGGACCTGCGCGGCACCTTCGACCTGGCCTGTCTCCAGGAAGAGTCCTACCGCGACGTCGCCGAGATCCAGGCCATCCCGATCGGCACGGTGCGCTCGCGCGTGAACCGGGTCCGCACGCTGTTGCGCTCCCGACTGAAGCAGGGCTTCGCCGACTACGCGACCTGAGCGTTCCCGGCCGCCGCTCCTCGCGAGGGGCGGCGTCCACGCGCCGTCCACGCGCCGTCAGTCGATCCAGCGCAAGGCCAGCTGGGTCACCACCAGGGCAAGCATGAACCCGCCGACGCCCCACAGCAGTGCCTGCAGCAGGTGGTTGGTGCGGCGCTGCTCCACCAGCAGTTGACGCGTCAGGTCGGCGTGGCCGTCCTCGGCGCGCTGGCGCAGGACCTCGTGCATCAGCCGGGGGAACTCCGGCACCATCTGCGCGAAGCGCGGCGCCTCCTTCTTCAGCTGGCGCAGGAAGGCGCGCCAGCCGATCTGCTCGTCCATCCAGCGTTCGAGGAAGGGCTTGGCCGTGGCCCACAGGTCCAGCTCGGGATCGAGCTGCCTGCCCAATCCTTCAATGTTGAGCAGCGTTTTTTGCAGCAAAACCAGCTGCGGCTGGATCTCGACGTTGAATCGGCGGGAGATCTGGAACAGGCGCATCAACACCTGGCCCAGCGAGATGTCCTTGAGCGGCTTGTCGAAATGCGGCTCGCAGACGGTCCGCACCGCGCCCTCGAGTTCATCGACGCGCGTCTCGGGCGGCACCCAGCCGGACTCGATGTGCAATTCGGCCACACGCTTGTAGTCGCGGCGGAAGAAGGCGATGAAGTTCTGCGCCAGGTAGTCCTTGTCGACCTCGGTCAGCGTGCCGATGATGCCGAAGTCCAGCGCGATGTAACGGCCGAAGGTCTGTGCCTCCAGGCTGACCTGGATGTTGCCGGGATGCATGTCGGCATGGAAGAAACCGTCGCGGAAGACCTGCGTGAAGAAGATCGTCACGCCGTCGCGGGCCAGCTTCCTGATGTCGACGCCCGCCTCGCGCAGCCGCTCGAGCTGCGAGATCGGCACGCCGCGCATGCGCTCCATGACGATGACCTCGCTGCGGCAGAGCTCCCAGATCATCTCCGGCACCATCACCAGCTGCAGGTCCTGCATGTTGCGGCGCAGTTGCGCGGCGTTGGCGGCCTCGCGCACCAGGTCCAGCTCGTCGTGCAGGTAGGTGTTGAACTCGCCGACGACCTCGCGCGGCTTCAGCCGTCGGCCGTCGGCGGAGAAACGCTCCACCCAGCCCGCCAGCGTGCGCATCAGCGCCAGGTCGTCCTCGATGATGTCGAGCATGCCCGGCCGCAGCACCTTGACGGCGACTTCACGCCCGTCGTGCAGCGTCGCGAAGTGCACCTGCGCGATCGAGGCGCTGGCCACCGGCTCGGCGTCGAAGGTGGCGAACAGTTCCTCGATGCGGCGGCCGAAGGCGCGCTCGATCAGTTCACGCGAGAGCTCGGCGGGGAACGGCGGGACGTTGTCCTGCAACCGCGACAGCTCCTCGATCATGTCGGGCGGAACCAGATCGCGGCGCGTGGACAGCAGCTGGCCGAACTTGACGAAGATCGGCCCCAGCCGTTCCAGCGCCAGACGCAGGCGCATGCCGCGCGGCTGGTCCCAGGCCCGGCCGACCGTGATCAGCCGGCGCAGGAAGCGGAAGCGGCGACGCTTGAGCGTGGACAACGCCAGGTCGTCCAGCCCGTGTCGATAGAGGGTCCAGACGATGACCAGCAGGCGGGACAGGTACCTCATTCAGGACCTCATGCCCGGCCTTGGCCGTCGGGCATGAAGCGGCCCGCCGTGCGGGCCAGCGTCGCCATCGCCGCGGCCGCGGCCCGGCCGAAGCGGCCGAGCTGATGCGCCACGGCCGGGCCGGTGATGGCGGCCAGGTCGTCCTCGATGTCCCAGCGCACGTGGTCGATCAGCCAGTTGAAGTCGCCGGCCAGTTGCGCATCGCCCTGCACCCGCACGTCGGGACGCGCGCCCGACAGCGCCGCGAAGGCGGCGGCGGCGGGGTTGGACGCATCCAGCTCGATGAGCAGGTCCGGTTCTTGCCTAGGGGCATCCTCGTCCCCCATCCGTTCCAGCAGACCGGCGGGGGTGATGCGCAGGCGCAGGTCGGGGGCCGCCGGCAGCAGGGCCGGCCAACCGGCCAGCCGCAACCGCAATGTCTTGCCCGTGTGCGGGGCCAGGCGCGCGGTGGCGACGGGCTCGCGGGACATGACATGGTTGAGCAACAGCGTGATGCGATCCTGGACTGCGGGCGCGAGGAGCTTGGACCATTCTTGAAGCATGGGGCGGATTGTAGGCAGGCCGCGACCGCGGCCCGGCCAGGTCGGAACCGGTGACAAGCTAGGGGCTCCCGTTACGAGTCCGCGAATCGAATTGAGCGAGAATTTCCGGCTCTGGCCGGGGAAGGACCACTGGGTGATGTTTGAGGACCGAAATTACAAGAGAACCTTCTACAGCGCGCCGCAGTCGGTCCAATCCTTCATCGCGGCCTTCCTGGAACCGACGCTGATCGTCCTGGTCTACCTGGTGTTGCTGGCCTGGTTCGACGAGCCGGTCATGCGGTCGACCTACACGCTGTGCATGCTGGTGTTCGCGCTGACCTTCCCGGGGCGCAACCGCTTCGCGGACCATCCCGCGAGCGCCGTCACCGACATCGTCGGCTCCTGGCTGATGCTGCTGCTGATCCTGGGCATGTTCGCCTACGCGACCAGCAGCTTCCATTACTTCGAGCGCCCGGTGCTGATGTGGTGGGCCGCGGTCACGCCGCTGGCGCAGATCGCCGCGGTCGAGATCGGCCGGCGCGTGCTGCGCTGGCGTTCGCGCCAGCCGTGGATCCGGCGCACCGCGGTGATCGTCGGCGCGGGGCCGCTGGGCGCGAAGGTCGCGCGGGCGCTGCAGTTCGGCACGGTCGGCGGCGCCGACTGCCTGGGATTCTTCGAGGACCGCACCGACGACCGGCTGCATCCCGACTGCCTGGGCCGGGTGCTGGGCACGCTGCCGCAGCTCAGCGACTACGTCCGCACGCACGGCGTGCGCGAGGTCTACATCACGCTGCCGCTGGGCTCGCAGCCGCGCATCCTGCGCCTGCTGGAGCAGCTGCAGGGCACGACGGCCTCGCTCTTCTTCGTCCCCGACGTGTTCGGCATCAGCATCATCCAGGGCCGGCTGCAGGACGTGAACGGCGTGCCCGTGGTCGGCATCCTGGAGACCCCCTTCACCGGCGTGAACGAAGTCGTCAAGCGGATCAGCGACATCATCCTGGCCTCGCTGATCCTGGTGCTGATCTCGCCGATCCTGCTCATCCTGGCGATCGGCGTGAAGCTGAGCTCGCCCGGACCGGTGATCTTCCGGCAGCGCCGCAACGGCCTGGACGGCGAGGAGATCATGGTCTACAAGTTCCGCTCGATGCGCGCGATGGACAACGGCACGGTCGTGAAGCAGGCGACCAAGGGCGATCCGCGCATCACGCCCTTCGGCGCCTTCATCCGCAGGACCTCGCTGGACGAGCTGCCGCAGTTCATCAACGTGCTGCAGGGCCGCATGAGCATCGTCGGGCCGCGTCCGCATGCGGTCGCGCACAACGAGGAATACCGCCAGATCATCAAGGCCTACATGGTGCGCCACAAGGTCAAGCCGGGCATCACCGGCTGGGCGCAGGTCAACGGCCTGCGCGGCGAGACCGACACCGTGGACAAGATGAAGGCGCGCGTCGAATACGATCTCGAATACCTGCGCAACTGGTCGCTGGGGCTGGATCTCCAGATCATCGTTCGGACCGTCCGGCTGGTGCTGTTCGACCGCCATGCCTATTGACGACAAGAAGGGGACCCCCTCGATGAAGCGACTCCACCGCCTGCCATTGCCGTTCGTGCTGCTGGCCTCCGCCACCCTGGCCGCGCCCTGCTGGGCGCAGAGCGACGTCGGCAGCCCCTGGTACGTCGGCGGCTCGCTGGGCCACTACTACACCAGCAACGTGTTCCGTTCCGCCGCCGGCGAGAACAGCGACCGCCTGACCTCGATCAGCCTGCTGGGCGGCGTCGACCAGCGCCTGGGCCGCCAGCGCGTCTACGGCAACCTGCGGCTCAACGACACCCGCTACAACGACAACAGCCGGCTCAACAACAACGGCTACGACCTGGGCACCGGCCTCAACTGGGAGACCGTGGGCAACCTGTCGGGCACGCTGGAGTACACCCGCAAGCGCACGCTGGCCGACTTCAACAGCACCACCGCCGTCGCGCCCACGACCGAGAAGAACCTGCAGACCGACCAGAGCGCCACCGCGACCGCGCGGCTGGGCCTGCCGACGCTGAGCTCATACTCGATCGAGGCCTCCTGGATCCACCGCGCGCGGGACTATTCGCTGGCGGACTTCGACACCCAGGAATTCCGTCAGGACGCGCAGTCGCTGGGCCTGCTCTACAACGCCAGCAGCGCGTGGCGCTTCGGCGTCGCGGGCCGCTACACCAAGGGCAAGGTGCCGTTCAACGGCTTCGAGTACGACCGCAAGGACATCGACCTCACCGCGCTGTGGCGCGCCACCGGCTCCAGCAACCTGAACGCGCGCATCAGCCGCAGCACGTCCGACAGCTTCAGCGGCGTCACCGGCGCGCTGAACTGGGAATGGCGCCCGGGCGGCCGCTGGTCGATGAGTACCCAGTTCTCGCGCGACACCGGCATCGAGACCTACTACCAGGGCATCACCAACGGCGTGTCCGACTTCAACCGCGTGCAGACGGCGGTGCAGACGCAGTTCAACTACCAGCTCACCGGCAAGATCACCGCGCAGCTGGGCGCCGGCTACACCCGCCTGAACCGCCACGACGACCAGTTCGGCACCAGCTACAAGGACAACACCAAGCAGTACAGCCTGGGACTGGCCTGGCAGGCGCTGCGCAACGTCACCGTGGGCTGCCAGTACAGCCACCAGAGCCGCGACACCACCAATGTGCTCTACGCCTACGGCGCCTACACCGCCGGCTGCTACGTGCAGGGGATGCTGCGCTGACGCGCCGCCCCGCCCGGCGCATACTGACCGCCCCTCCCTCCGATCCATCGCCACCTTCCCGCACGCGACCCGCGCGAGCCCTGACTCCATGGCCAACGAGACCATCCTGCTGACCGGCGCGACCGGCTACATCGCCTCCCACACCTGGCTCGCGCTGCAGGCGGCGGGGTATCGCGTGGTGGGCGTGGACAACTTCAGCAACAGCTCGCCCAAGGTGCTGGAACGCCTGACCGAGCTCAGCGGCCAGACGCCGCTGTTCGAGAAGCTCGACGTCTGCGACGGCGCGGCGCTGGACGCGGTCTTCAACGAGTACCAGCCTGCGGCCGTGGTCCACTTCGCCGCCTACAAGGCGGTCGGCGAATCCACGACCAAGCCGTTGAGCTACTACCGCAACAACCTCGACGGCCTGCTGACCGTCTGCGAGACGATGCGGCGCCACGAGTGCAAGCGCATCGTCTTCTCGTCCAGCGCGACCGTCTACGGGCAGCCGAAGACCTTGCCGCTGCGCGAGGACGCCGACCTGATGGCCGTCAATCCGTACGGCGCGACCAAGCTGATCGGCGAAGGCATCCTGCGCGACCTGGGCGCGTCGGATCCGCGCTGGCAGACCGCCTGCCTGCGTTACTTCAATCCGGTCGGAGCCCATGAAAGCGGCCGCATCGGCGAGGACCCGCGCGGCATCCCCAACAACCTGATGCCCTACGTGACGCAGGTGGCCGTGGGCCGTCGCGCGAAGCTGTCGGTCTTCGGCGACGACTACGACACCCCCGACGGCACCGGCGTGCGCGACTACATCCACGTCGTCGACCTGGCCGAGGGCCATGTCGCGGCGCTGGACTTCCTGCTGCGCGGCGACGAGTCGATCTGGGTCAACCTCGGCACCGGCCGCGGCTACAGCGTGCTGGAACTGGTGAACGCCTTCGCCGCCGCCAGCGGCCGCGAGATCCCCTACGAGATCGTCGCCCGCCGCCCCGGCGACGTCGCCGCCTGCTACGCCGATCCGGCGCTGGCGCGCGACAAACTCGGCTGGACCGCGCGCTTCGACCTGCAGCGCATGTGCGAAGACAGCTGGCGCTGGCAGTCGGCCAATCCCAACGGCTTCGACGGCTGAGCGGTTGCCGCGACCCCGACGGCCTCCACGACAATCCGATTTCCAATTCGACTTTCCAATTCAACTGGCGCGGCCCGACCCGGACGCGCGACTGGCAGGGAGCAGTAACTTGAGCAAGACCTCGAACAAGATCGATGTGCAACCGGTGATCATGGCCGGCGGCAGCGGCACCCGCCTCTGGCCGCTGTCGCGCGCCGGTTATCCGAAGCAGTTCCTCGTGCTGAGCGGCAACAGCAGCCTGTTCCAGCAGGCCGCCGAGCGCCTGGCCGCGCTGTCCGCCGAGGACATCGCGGTGAACGCGCCCATCGTCGTCGGCAACGAGGAGCACCGCTTCATGGTGCTGGACCAGCTGCGCGAACAGAAGCTCGCGCCCGGCGCCGTGGTGCTGGAGCCGGTCGGCCGCAACACCGCGCCGGCCATCACGCTGGCGGCACTGCAGGCGCTCGAAGGCGGCGAGGACCCGGTGCTCGTCGTCACCCCGGCGGACCAGACCGTCACCGACAGCCCGGCCTTCACCGCCGCGCTGCAGGACGCCGTGCGCCAGGCGCGGGACGGCGCGATCGTGATCCTGGGCATCACGCCCGACCGGCCGGAGACCGGCTACGGCTACATCCGCGCCGGCGCCGAAGGCGCAGGCCTGCGTGTCGAGGCCTTCGTCGAGAAGCCCGACGCCGCCACCGCGCAGAAATACCTCGACCAGGGCGGCTACTACTGGAACAGCGGCATGTTCGTGCTGCGCGCCAGCGTCTGGCTGACGGCCTTGCAGCAGTTCCGGCCCGACATCGACCAGGCCACGCGGATCGCCTTCGAAGGCAAGGCCGTGGACGGCGCCTTCGTGCGGCCGGCCAAGGAGGCCTTCGCGGCCGTGCCGTCGGAATCGATCGACTACGCCGTGATGGAGCGCTGCCCCGGCAGCGCGATCTCGCTGCGCATGGTGCCGCTGGACGCCGGCTGGAACGACCTCGGCGCCTGGGAGGCCGTCTGGCAGGTCGCCGACAAGGACGACTCCGGCAACGCCAGCCGCGGCGACGCGATCATCGCGGACAGCCGCAACACGCTGGTCCATGCGACCAGCCGGCTGGTGTCGGCGGTGGGGCTGGACAACATCGTCGTCGTCGAGACGCCGGACGCGGTGCTGGTCGCCGACCGCAGCAAGAGCCAGGACGTCAAGAAGATCGTCAACCAGCTGACCGCCTCGCAGCGCGACGAGCAGAACCTGCACCGCAAGGTGCACCGCCCCTGGGGCTGGTACGACAGCATCGACATGGGCGAGCGTTTCCAGGTCAAGCGCATCATGGTCAAGCCCGGCGCCTCGCTGAGCCTGCAGATGCACCACCACCGCGCCGAGCACTGGATCGTCGTGCAGGGCACGGCCGAGATCGTCAACGGTGACAAGACGCTGCTGCTGACCGAGAACCAGTCGACCTACATTCCGCTGGGTCAGGTGCACCGCCTGTCCAACCCGGGCAAGGTGCCGCTGGAGATCATCGAGGTGCAGTCCGGCTCCTACCTCGGCGAGGACGACATCGTCCGCTACCAGGACACCTACGGCCGCAATTGACCACGGACCGCTGACCCTCACCCGGGGGGACGAGGGTGGCGACGACACGAAAGTCGGCTGAAACTCGGATACAAAGCCGTCCTCGGAAAGAATTGGAGAAGACCGTGTCCGTGATCGCCGTCGTCGGGTTGGGGTATGTGGGACTGCCGCTGGTGGTCGAGTTCGGCAAGCACGGACGCACGATCGGGTTCGACATCGCCGTCGACAAGGTCGCCAAGTGCCGCGCCGGCACCGATCCGTCGCGCGAGCTGACCGACGCGGAAGTCCAGGCGGCCGTCCACGCCGAGTACCACAGCGACCCGGCCTGCCTGGCCGAGGCCGACGTCATCATCGTCGCCGTGCCGACGCCGGTGGACCAGGCCCACATCCCGGATTTCAGGCCGCTGGTGGGCTCGTCGACCAGCGTCGGGCGCCACATGAAGCGCGGTGCGGTCGTCGTCTACGAATCGACCGTGTACCCCGGCGCGACCGAGGAAGTGTGCATCCCGGTGCTGGAGCGGGAGTCCGGCCTGACGTGGAAACGGGACTTCTTTGTCGGTTACAGCCCGGAGCGCATCAACCCGGGCGACAAGGAACACACGCTGACGAAGATCCTCAAGATCGTCTCCGGCGACACGCCCGAGACGTTGGACATCGTCGCGAAGACCTACGAGAAGATCATCGTGCCCGGCGTGCACCGGGCCTCGAGCATCAAGACGGCCGAGGCGGCCAAGGTCATCGAGAACACCCAGCGCGACCTCAACATCGCGCTGATGAACGAGCTGGCGATCATCTTCGAGCGCATCGGCCTGGACACCTCCGAGGTGCTGGAAGCCGCGGGCACCAAGTGGAACTTCCTGAAGTTCAAGCCGGGACTGGTCGGCGGCCACTGCATCGGCGTGGATCCGTACTACCTGACCCACAAGGCCGACATGCTCGGCTACCACCCGCAGGTCATCCTGGCGGGCCGCCGCATCAACGACGGCATGGGCAAGTTCATCGCCGAGCAGACCATCAAGCAGATGATCGCCGCCGGCTCGCACGTCAAGGGCGCCAAGGTCAACGTGCTGGGCCTGACCTTCAAGGAGGACTGCGGCGACCTGCGCAACTCCAAGGTGATCGACATCATCCATGAGCTGCAGAGCTACGGCGTGGAGGTGTTCGTGACCGACCCCGCCGCCGAGGCCGACGAGGCCATGCACGAATACGGCGTGCAACTGCACGCCTACGACGACCTGCCGCGCGCCGACGCCATCGTCGCGGCGGTCGCCCACCGCGAATACAAGGCGCTGAGCGCCGGCGAACTCGCCGCCAAGCTGGTCGACGGCGGCGCCTTCATCGACGTGAAGGCCGCATTTAACGGCGACAATCTGCGCGCCGCCGGCCTGCGGGTCTGGCGGCTCTGACGGCGGCCGGCGCCCGGCCGCCGCTGCCTCAAGTTCCACATCAGACGATCCGCGCGGATCGCAGACATTCCAGGGAAGTTCCATGACGATCCTCGTCACCGGCGGTGCCGGTTTCATCGGCAGCAATTTCGTGCTCGACTGGTTCAAGTCCTCGGACGAACCGGTGGTCAACCTCGACGCGTTGACCTACGCGGGCAACCTCGAGAACCTGGCCTCGCTGAAGGACGATCCGCGTCATGTCTTCGTCCAGGGCGACATCTGCGATCGCGCGCTCATCGACCAGCTGCTGAGCACGCACCGGCCGCGCGCGATCGTGCACTTCGCCGCCGAATCTCACGTCGACCGCTCCATCCACGGTCCCGGCGCCTTCATGCGCACCAACGTCGAGGGCACCTTCACGCTGCTCGAGGCGGCGCGGGCGTTCTGGTCCGCGCTCGAACGCGACGCCAAGGCAGCCTTCCGCTTCCACCACGTCTCGACCGACGAGGTCTACGGCTCGCTGAAGGCCGAAGACCCGCCCTTCGCCGAGACGAATGCGTACGAACCCAACAGCCCGTACTCGGCGTCCAAGGCGGCCAGCGACCACCTGGTGCGCGCCTGGCACCACACCTACGGCCTGCCGGTGGTCACGACCAACTGCAGCAACAACTACGGCCCCTACCACTTCCCCGAGAAGCTGATCCCGCTGATGATCGTCAACGCGCTGGCCGGCAAGCCGCTGCCCGTGTACGGCGACGGCCAGCAGATCCGCGACTGGCTCTACGTCACCGACCACTGCTCCGGGATCCGCGCGGTGCTGGCCGGCGGCACGCTGGGCGAGACCTACAACATCGGCGGCTGGAACGAGCAGGCCAACATCGACATCGTGAAGACGGTGTGCGCGCTGCTCGACGAACTGCGCCCCGACCCGGCCGGCCCTTATGCCCGCCTGATCACCTACGTCAAGGACCGCCCCGGCCACGACCGCCGCTACGCGATCGACGCCCGCAAGATCGAGCGCGACCTGGGCTGGCGTCCCGCCGAGACCTTCGAGACCGGCATCCGCAAGACGGTGCAGTGGTACCTCGCCAACGAGGAATGGTCCGCGCGCGTGCTCTCGGGCGCCTACCGCGAGTGGGTGTCCAAGCAGTACGGCGCCTGAGGCCGGGGACCCCATGAAAGTCCTTCTCCTCGGAAAGAACGGCCAGCTGGGCTGGGAGCTGCAACGCGCGCTCGCCCCGCTGGGTGCGCTGATCGCGCTGGATCGCAGCGAAGGCGGCGACCTCGGCGACAGCGACACGCTGCGCGCCACCGTGCGCCGCGTCGCGCCCGACGTCATCGTCAATGCCGCGGCCTACACCGCCGTCGACAAGGCCGAAAGCGAGCCCGACGCCGCCCGCCAGATCAACGCGCTCGCGACCGGCGTGTTGGCCGAGGAAGCCAAGGCCCTCGGCGCGCTGCTGGTGCATTACTCGACCGACTATGTCTTCGACGGCGCCGGCGACGACTGGCGCTTCGAGGATGCGCCCACCGGTCCGCTGAGCGTCTACGGCAAGACCAAGCTCGAAGGCGAGCAATTGATCGCCGCGGCCGGCGCGGACGCGCTGGTGCTGCGCACGAGCTGGGTCTACGCGGCGCGCGGCGGCAATTTCGCCAAGACCATGCTGCGGCTGGCGTCGGAGCGCGACCAGTTGAAGGTCGTCGCCGACCAGATCGGCGCGCCCACCGGTGCCGACCTGCTGGCCGACATCACCGCGCACCTGATCCGCGCGACGCTCCAGGACCGCGCCCGGTGCGGCACCTACCATGCGGTCGCCAGCGGCGAGACCAGCTGGCACCAGTACGCGCAGCACGTGCTGACGCGCGCGCGGGACAAGGGGGTGACGCTCAAGGTCCAGCCCGAGCAGGTCGAGGCCCTGGCCAGCAGCGCCTATCCGACGCCGGCCCCGCGCCCGCTGAACTCGCGCCTGGACAACCACAAGCTGCAGGACCGTTTCGGCCTGGTGCTGCCGCACTGGCAGACCGGCGTGGACCGGCTGCTGGACGAGATCCTCTGATCGGAGACCCCTGATGAGCAACGACACCCGCAAGGGCATCATCCTGGCCGGCGGCTCCGGTACCCGGCTGCATCCGGCGACCTTGGCGATCAGCAAGCAACTGCTGCCGGTCTACGACAAGCCGATGGTCTATTACCCGCTCAGCACGCTGATGCTGGCCGGCATGCGCGACATCCTGCTGATCAGCACGCCGCAGGACCTGCCGCGCTTCGAGGCGCTGCTGGGCGACGGCTCGCGCTGGGGCATCAACCTGCAGTACTGCCTGCAGCCCAGCCCGGACGGCCTGGCGCAGGCCTTCATCCTGGGCCGGGACTTCATCGGCGGCGCGCCGAGCGCGCTGGTGCTGGGCGACAACATCTTCTACGGCCACGACTTCGCCGGCCTGCTCGGCAGCGCCGATGCGCAGACCGACGGCGCCACCGTCTTCGCCTACCACGTGCACGATCCCGAGCGCTACGGCGTGGTCGAGTTCGACGCGGCCAAGCGCGCCGTCAGCATCGAGGAGAAGCCCAAGGCGCCCAAGAGCAACTACGCGGTGACCGGCCTGTACTTCTACGACCGCCAGGTCTGCGACATCGCCGCCGACATCCAGCCCAGCCCGCGCGGCGAGCTCGAGATCACCGACGTCAACGCGCGCTACCTCGCGCAGCAGCAGCTCCGCGTCGAGATCATGGGCCGCGGCTACGCGTGGCTGGACACCGGCACGCACGACAGCCTGATGGAAGCCGGCCAGTTCATTGCGACGCTGGAGAAGCGCCAGGGCCTGAAGGTGGCCTGCCCGGAGGAGATCGCCTTCCGCAAGGGATGGATCACGGCCGAGCAGCTCGAGAAGCTGGCGCAGCCGATGCTCAAGAACGGTTACGGGCAATACCTGAAGCAGGTGCTCAACGAGAAGGTGTTCTGATGAACGTGATCCCCACCGCGCTGCCTGAAGTGCTGATCATCGAACCGAAGGTTTTCGGCGACGCGCGCGGCTTCTTCATGGAAAGCTGGACCGAGCCGAAGTTCAATGCGGCGGCCGGCGACGACGTGCGTTTCGTGCAGGACAACCATTCGCGCTCCAGCCAGGGCGTGCTGCGCGGCCTGCACTTCCAGCTGCCCCCGCACGCGCAGGGCAAGCTGGTGCGCTGCACGGCGGGCGCGGTGTTCGACGTCGCCGTCGACATGCGCCGCTCGAGCGCCAACTTCGGCAAGTGGGTCGGCGTGGAGCTGACCGGCGAGAACCATCGCCAGCTGTGGATCCCGCCGGGCTTCGCGCACGGCTTCCTGGTGCTGAGCGAGACGGCGGACTTCCTCTACAAGACCACCGACCTCTATGCGCCGCAGGCCGAAGGCTCGGTGCGCTGGGACGATCCGGCGATCGGCATCGACTGGCCGACGCTGCCCGTCGAATTCAAGCTCGCCGAGAAGGACGCGAAGGCGCCGCTGCTCGCGGACGCGAAGTCCTTCGATTGAATCGCCGATGGCCGCGCCGCTGCTGCATCTCATCGCGGGCGCGCGGCCGAATTTCATGAAGCTCGCGCCGCTGGTGCGGGCGCTGCGGGCCGACGGCCGGCTCGCGTGGAAGCTGATCCACACCGGGCAGCACCACGACGCCGCGATGAGCGGCGTCTTCTTCGACGAGCTCGGCCTGCCGCCGCCCGACGTTTCGCTGGACTGCCACGGCGGCGGACATGCGCAGCTGACCGCGCGGATCATGCAGGCGTATGAGCCCCACGTGATCGCGGACCGTCCGGCGGTCTGCGTCGTCGTCGGCGACGTCGACTCCACGCTGGCCTGCGCGCTGACGGCGCGCAAGCTCGGCGTGCCGGTGGCGCATGTCGAGGCGGGGCTGCGCAGCGGCGACATGACCATGCCCGAAGAGATCAACCGGCGCGCGACCGACGCGATCGCGGACTGGCTCTTCACGACCGAACCCAGCGCCGCGGCGCATCTGCGCCGTGAAGGCCATCCGGACTCACGCATCGCCGAGGTCGGCCATGTGATGGTGGACAACCTGCTGTTCCAGCTGCAGCGGCTCGACGCCGGCGATGCCGAGGCGCACGCCGCGGAAGCCGCTGCCCGGGCGGCGCTGGAGGCCGCCGGCGCAAACGGGGCACACGGCGCACACGGCGCAACGGCGGGCCGCTTCGGCGTCGTCACGCTGCATCGCCCCGCCAACGTGGACGATCCGGCGCAGCTTGCCGCGCTGATGGGCGCGCTGGGCACGCTGGCGGCGCGACTGCCGTTGCTGTTCCCGGTGCATCCGCGCACGCGCGCCCGCCTCGAGGCGCTCGGCGTGGCGCCGGCGCCCGGGCTGCACCTGCTGCCTCCCCTGCCCTACCGCCCGTTCCTGGCCCTGTGGCGCCGCGCCGCGCTGGTCCTCACCGACAGCGGCGGCCTGCAGGAAGAAACCACGGCGCTGGGCATCCCCTGCCTCACGCTGCGCGACAACACCGAACGCCCCGTCACGGTCGACCTGGGCACCAACCAGATCGCCGGCACCGATCCGGCGCAGATCCTGGCCTTCGCACTGCGACGACTCGATGCCATCGAGGGCGAGTCGCATGGGGAAGTCGGCAGCCCCCCGCTCTGGGACGGCCAAGCCGCCCCGCGCATCGTCGCGCGGATCGCCAGCGACCTGCTTCGCTGAATCTTCGTTCCCTCGAACGTCTTCCTCAGCGCGGGCGCCCGGCGTTTCGCCGATCCGACCGTGGCGCCCCCCCCGAACGGCGCCCCTTCACTTGAGGGGTGATCGCACCGGATCGGTGAAGTTGTCGCAGGAAATCGCTTCAAACCGCCCCAAAATCGCCGCTTCGTCCAAGAATCGCACCGCCCCAGTGCGACGGGCACGCGGACCGCACGGTCCGTGACCGCGACCGCGCCTGCCCTGGCGTCACTCCGAGAGCGAGAACGATGACGCTGTACAGCACCATCTGGTGCGACGAGAAGCCCGGCCTGCCGCTGGACATGCACGTGCTGCACCGCGAGCGGATCGGCCGCCGAGGCGTCTTCCGCAAGGTTCGCCGACTGGTGGCCGGCGACGCCATCCTGCTCAACGGGGCGCTCGGTGCCCGCGACCTCTGGTTCGACATGCTGCTGGCGATCTACATCCGCTGGTTCCGCCGCGGCGTGGGCGTGCTGATTGCGGACGCGACCTGGCACGCGCGCGCGCTGCCCGGCGACAGTCGCGCCGGCGTCCTGTTCCCGGCCTACGCGCTGTTGCACCGCGTGCTGCTGCTGCTGAGCCGGGGCCGCCACACGCATTACGGATTCCTGTCGACGGCCGAGGTCGCCCTGGTCGCGCGCGAAGCCGCTCTGCGACCGGGCGTGGCGCACTTCACCGCGTTCTGCTCGCAGCTGCCGCTGGAGATCCTGGACGAACTGCGCAGCCTGTGCGCGCAGACCGAGGCGAGCGCAGGCCACCGTCGCCCGCGTGTCTTCTCCGGCGGCAACGCGTTGCGCGACTACCCTTCTCTGATCGAAGCCGCCACCGGCCTGGACGCGGACATCGAGATCGCCACGACCAAGGACCTCGGCCCGCTGCCGCCCAACGTGCGCGCGGCGGGACGCAGCCACCACGACTTCTTCCGCGACATGGCGCGCAGCGACATCGTCGTGCTGCCGATGTGGCACACCGAAGGCCGCAGCGTCGGCCAGCAGACCTACCTGAATGCGCTGGCCCTGGGCAAGCCGCTGATCGTCAGCGACGTCATCGGCGTGCGCGATCACCTGGTCGGCGACTTGCATGCGCTGATCGTCCCGTCGCACGACCCCGCCGCGCTGCGCGAGGCGATGGCGCGGATGCTGGCACCGGCGCACAGGACCGCGCGCGCGACGATGGCGCAGAACGGCCTGGCGCTCGCCTCGGAGATGACCTTCGCGCACTACGCCGCGCGCCTGTCCACACTGCTGCGCGAGATCCAGTCGCAGCTGCCACTGCAGACCGGTCCGACGCCCCACATCAACGCCTCGGCGTGAGCGCTCGGGTCCGAGCGCCACGGTCTGAGCGCGGCTCCAGGCCCCCTCAAGCGCGGGGCGCCGGCGATCCACGTGCCTGAGGACGCACTCGATGGCCTGGAAGTTGCGAGTTTTCCTTCGGAATTTCCGTGGAGCCGGCGATGGCGCTATACAGCACGATCTGGTGCGATGAGAGACCGGGGCTGCACCCGGATGTGACCGTCCTGCACCGGGAGCGGGATGGCCGACGCGGTGTCTTCCGCGCCGTGCGCGGATTGAAGGCGGGCGACGCCATCCTGCTGAACGGTGCGCTGGGCGCGCGCGACCTGTGGTTCGACATGCTGCTCGCGATCTACCTGCGCGTCGCGACACCTTCCGTCGGCGTGCTGATCTCCGACGCGACCTGGCATCCGCGGGCGGTGCCGCTCAACAGCCGCGCGAAACTCGCCTTTCCCCTCTACGCCTGGTTCCTTCGCACGTTGCTGCGGCTGACCCGCGGACCGCACACGCACTACGGATTCCTGTCGACGGCCGAGGCGGACATCGTCACCGTCGAGGCCGGCCTGCGCCCCGGCGCGGCGCGCTTCACCGCCTTCTGCTCGCAGTTGCCGCTGGCAATGATGCCGGGGCTGCACGAGCAGATCGCCCGGGAAGGCGCCGGCGCCGACGCGCACGCCATCGACGCGCCGACGCGATTTTTCGCCGGCGGCAATTCGCTGCGGGACTACGGCACCTTGGCCGCCGCGGCGACTGGAGCGGGCGGCAGGTTCACGGTCGCGACGTCCAACGTCGTGGCGGGCATGCCGCCTCAGGCGCGCGTGGGTCCGCTGAGCGAGCGCGACTTCTTCCTGTCGATGATGCGCAGCGACGTGGTCATCGTGCCGCTGCTGCCGGTCGACGGCCGCAGCGTCGGCCAGCAGACCTACCTGAACGCGCTGGCGCTGGGCAAGCCCCTGATCGTGACCGACACCCTCGGCGTGCGAGACCATTTGTCGGCCGACGTGCATGCGCTGGTGGTGCCACCCGGCGACGCGGCCGCGATGCGCGCGGCGATCGACTGGATGCAGGACCCCGCCCACCGCGAGGCGCGCGACGCGATGGCGCGCGCGGGGCAGCAACTGGCCGCGGAGATGACCTTCGCGCACTATGCCGACCGGCTGTGCCGGTGGCTGCGGGAGATCCAGACGGGCGCGGCGGCTGCCAGGGCACCTGCGACGTCCACGGCCGCCACAGCGGTCGGCGACCTGCCCGCCGTCGCCGCGACGCTCAGTGCGTATCCAGCGCCGGGAAGCCCTTCACCAGATCATCCACCGCCTTGACCTGTTCCAGGAAGGGCTTGAGCTGCGACAGCCGCAGCGCGCTGGGGCCGTCGCAGAGCGCCTTCTCCGGATCCGGGTGCGCTTCCAGGAACAGCCCGGCCAGACCGATGGCCATGCCGGCACGCGCCAGCTCGGTCACCTGACCGCGGCGGCCGCCGGACGCGGCGGCGCCGGACTCGCGCTGCTGCAGCGCATGCGTCACGTCGAAGATCACCGGCTTGCCGCCGCTGACCTGCTTCATCACGCCGAAGCCCAGCATGTCGACGACCAGGTTGTCGTAGCCGAACTGCGCGCCGCGGTCGCACAACATCACGTTCGGATTGCCGCCTTCCTGGAACTTCTCGACGATGTTCTTCATCTGCGGCGGGCTGACGAACTGCGGCTTCTTGATGTTGATGACCCGGCCGGTCTGGGCCAGCGCGATCACCAGGTCGGTCTGGCGGGCCAGGAAGGCGGGCAGCTGCAGCACCTCGCACACCGACGCCACCTCGGCCGCCTGATGCGGCTCGTGCACATCGGTGAGCACCGCCACGCCGTGCGCCTTCTTGACCGCCTCGAAGATCTTCAGGCCGGCCTCGAGGCCGGGGCCGCGGTAGCTCTTGATCGATGAGCGGTTGGCCTTGTCGAAGGAGGCCTTGAAGACGTAAGGGATGCCGAGTTCCTTCGTCACGCGGACGTACTCGCCGCAGACGTCGACGGCAAACTGTTCCGACTCCAGCACGTTGACGCCGCCGAACAGCACGAAGGGCCTGGCGTTGTCGACTTCGATGTGGTTGATCTTGACCATGTGAATCGCTTCCTGGGGAAGCAGGGAGTATCCCATTGCGACCCGCGACGCGGACGCGCGCCCCCCCGAGAGCGGGCCCGGCGCGCCGCTCACCCGTTTGAGGGGGCAACGGGATGACAGCGTTGGTAATCGCTGCATCCCTGCATATCCTTGGGGCTGGTGACCGGATGTATCGGCGACAACGCATCGCCGAGATCGGGCGCACGGCAGGGAGCTCCCATGAAACAGACGACGACGGCGCCGCGCGGTGTCATCGAGATGGACTTCGCCCCGGGCAACCTCGGGAACAAGATGCTGCAGTACCTTGCGGCCTTGTCGCTGCGCGAGCGACTGCCGGGATTCGAGCTGTCCAACATCCGGATCGACGAATGGCAGATCGACCTGCCCGCGATCCCGCAGCAGACCTGGCACCACCGGCTGCGTTACACGTCCAACCGGTCGGCCATCCTGGATTTCGACGCCATCGCGGCGGACGTCGTGCGTCGCGGGACGGATCGGGTGGAGCTCAACCTCTATTCATCCCAGGTCGGCAACCTGCCGCCGGTCGAGGCGGCCCGCGCCCACTTCCCCTTGCTGACGCAGGCCGAAGGCTACGGCGCGGACGTGCTGCTGATCAATGTGCGTGCGGGAGAAATCCTGCAGGCCGTGCATCCCGAATACACGGTGCTGCCCGTGTCTTTCTATCGCGAACTGGTTGCGGAGAGCGGGCTGCGGCCCGTGTTCCTCGGACAGCTCGACGACAGCCGCTACGTGCGCAGCCTGCGCGAGGCCTTCGCCGGCGCCGAGTTCGTGGCGAGCCGCGGCGCGGTGCACGACTTCTCGGTGATCGCCAAGTCGCGCCACATCGTGATGGCGGTCAGCACCTTTTCCTGGCTCGCGGGTTGGCTGTCGCGCGCGGACCGCGTCGTCATGCCGCTGTCCGGCTTCATGAATCCGTTCCAGTACGCCAACGTCGACCTGATGCCCGCGGGCGATCCGCGCTTCACCTACTACCTGTTTCCCGAGAACCGGGCCGTGGTCGACGCGGACATCGAGACCGCCCATCGGGCGCTCGAAGGCCGCTGGCGCCAGATCGGCCACGCCGAGGTCCATGCGCACCGGTCGCGGCCGGCGCCGATCCAGGCGCAGACCTTCGCGGACAAACTGCGCTGGCGCGTCAGGGATGCACTGCGGCGGGTGCAGTGAGCGCCGGTCGGCCGGCCACCAGCCGCTTGCCCAGCCGGATGCCGGGCGTCTCGACGAAACGGTAGATCGCCGCGCAGCACAGCAAGGTGGGCGGCAGGCTCAGCGCGATGCAGGTGAGGAAGCGCAGCACGCCCTTGAGTTCCAGGTACCAGGGCTGCAAGGTCAGCAGGCCGGCGACCGGGATCAGCCACAGCAGGTGGATCAGGTAGAGGCAGTACGCGTATTCGCCGGCCCGGCTGGCCAACGGCGTCGACAGCGCAGCGCGCACGCGTGCGAGCGACCGCAACTGCGCCGGTCCGGCGACCAGCAGGCCGAAGCCGATCACGAGCAGCGCGAAGCAGGCGCCATGCACGCCGCCCTGGCGCCACGCGTCGAAAAGGACGATGCCCGCGATCAAGGCCAACGACGCCGGCGAGAAGCCACCGCGACGCCCGTAGGCCAGGAGCACGCCGATCAGGAAGATCTGCAGCTTGAGGCCGAGGAAGGCCGGCATCTCGAAGCGCGCGCCGTAGCCGCGGAACAGCCACAAGGCGGCGAAGGCCAGCGCGACGGCCAAGGCCAGACGGACCGCGCGGCCGCGCACGCCGATCAGCAGCATCAGGAAAGGGAAAACCGCGTAGAACTGCATCTCCAGGCCGATCGACCAATCCGGCAACGGCGTGCGGAATGCATAGGCGGGCAAGGTGCCGAACACGAAGCTTGCATGCGCGGCGACGTTGGCGAGCGAGGCGTCGGTGTAGCGTTCGACCGGCGTCGTCGTGCCGGGGAACGGCCCGGCGATCAGCATGCGGCATTCGCCGAGCCACGGACCGATCAGCAGCGCGACGATCAGCAGCAGGTAATAGGCCGGGGCGATCCGGAAGAAGCGCCGCAGCCAGAAGGCCCGCCAGGTGGACGGTGCCGACCAGGGCTCGCGATCGCGGCGGTGCAGGTAATGGTGGGCCATCAGGAAGCCCGAGATCATCATGAACAGGTCCACCGCCATGTCGCCCCAGGACAGCACCGGCAGGATGCGCATCCCGGTCAGCAAGGCCACGTGCGACAGGTAGACCCACAGCGCCGCCAGCGCGCGCAGTCCGTCCAGGGATCCGACATGGTGATCCGCGCCACCGCCGGTCGTTGTACTCATTACCGCTCCTCCGCCAAAGCGGAAGAGGCCAGCAACGCGCGCTCCCGGACCCGTTACCGGATCCTTCCCAGGTAACGGCGCGTCACCCGCATCAGCGGTTCATCGCCGGTGCATCACCGCGACGTCGGCGTTCCCAGCAGGCGGCGCAACCTGCCCTTGGCGCGGCTGAACAGCGACCGGGGCGCCTCGGGAACGGCCACATGGCGCGGGCCAGGCAGGCTGCCGTCGGCATTGCGGTCCAGGACGACCGGCCGCAGGTCGGCGAACCATCCCATCACTTCCTCACGCGACACGTTCATGCCCTTGGCGTTCTTGAAGCCGCTGCCGCTCTTGCCGCCGAAGTGGTGGAGATACCGCTCGTGCTCGGCAAAGCCGCGCACCGGGAAGCCGGCGCCCAGCACCAGGGCCTGCATCTTGGTGACGGCCCACCACCACTGGTGACCCTCGTCCAGTTTGAAGCGCCGGTAGAGATCGGCGTCGATCAGCAGGCAGTAGCCGTCGACGCGATCGGGGTCCGGCGCGACGCCGTAGGCGGTGATGCCGCGTTGGTGCTCATCGAGCAGATGCCGAAGCCAATCGGGGTCCTGGGCCTCGATGTCGCTGTTGAGGAGCAGGTAGTGTGTGGCCGCGGGATCGGCCATCTCCGCCGCGAGGTTGTTCCCCTCGGCGAACAAAGAGTTGCGATCGAGCAGCCGCAGCTTGTCGATGAGGCCCTCTT
Organism: uncultured Burkholderiales bacterium; assembly: GCA_966211105.1. Taxonomy (GTDB): domain Bacteria; phylum Pseudomonadota; class Gammaproteobacteria; order Burkholderiales; family Burkholderiaceae_C; genus Roseateles. Next base: position 13,862 of record CBIHMU010000051.1, on the reverse strand, counting down.
CATGCAGGCGCTGCACCAGCGCCTGGGTCTCGGGCTGGGAGTCGTTGTCGAGCACGACCAGCTCGTAGCGCACTCCCCGGGTGCGTTCGCGCACGCTGCGCACCGAGATCTCGACGTATTCCGGTGCGTTGTAGGTCAGCATCAGGATGCTGACGAATTCCTCGTTCGACTCCAGGCTCGCTGTACGGCTCATCTCGCGGACTCCCAGGCGTGGTGGATGCGCCTGGGCAACGCTCAGGCGTGCCTGGAAGTCAGCAATCTGCACGCCAGGGACACGCCCCTCGTGGCTTCAAACGTGGGGGTCACCGGCCCTGCAGCATTTGCTGCAGGGATGCGTGGTTCAAACGGGCGGGGTGTCCGTCGGCGCCGTCGTGCCACGGCCGATCGCATGGTGCTCAATGCCCAGCGTCTTCATCAGCGCGGGCTCGTACAGGTTGCGACCGTCGAAGACCACCGGCTGCTTGAGCTCGGCCTTGATGCGGTCGAAGTCCGGCGTGCGGAACTCCTTCCATTCGGTGATGAGGATCAGCGCGTCGGAGTCCTGCAGCGCATGCTCCGCGCGCTCGCAGAAGCTCACGCCCGGCACCTGGCTCAGCAGCTTGGCCGCCTCGCTCATCGCCACCGGATCGTAGGCCGCCACGGCCGCGCCGCGCCGCGTCAGTTCCTCGATCACCACCAGCGCCGGCGCCTCGCGCATGTCGTCGGTGTTGGGCTTGAAGGCCAGGCCCCACAGCGCGAAGCGCCGGCCGGACAGGTCCTCGCCGAAGCGGCGCACGACCTTGTCGACCAGCACGCGCTTCTGATGCTCGTTGGCCTCCTCGACGGCGTTCAGCACCTTCAGGTCCTGGCCGTGCTCGCGCCCGGTGCGCACCAGCGCCTTCACGTCCTTGGGGAAACACGAGCCGCCGTAACCGGCGCCCGCGTACAGGAACTGGTAACCGATGCGCGGATCGGAGCCGATGCCGCGGCGCACCAGCTCGATGTCGGCGCCGACCTTCTCGGCCAGCAGCGCCAGCTCGTTCATGAAGCTGATGCGCGTGGCCAGCATCGCGTTGGCGGCGTACTTGGTGAACTCGGCGCTGCGCACGTCCATCACGAACAGCCGGTCGTGGCTGCGCGTGAACGGCGCGTACAGGGCGCGCATCATCAGCGTGGCCTGCTCGTCGTCCGAGCCGACGACGATGCGGTCGGGCTTCATGAAGTCCTCGATCGCCGCGCCTTCCTTCAGGAACTCGGGGTTGGAGACGACCGAGAAGTTCATGTCGGCGCCACGCGCCTGCAGGGCCGCGCGGATCTCGGCGCGGACCTTGTCGGCGGTGCCCACCGGCACGGTGCTCTTGTCGACGATGACCTTGTAGTCGGTCATGCGCTCCCCGATCGAGCGCGCCGCCGCCAGCACGTACTGCAGGTCGGCCGAGCCGTCCTCGCCGGGCGGCGTGCCGACCGCGATGAACAGCACGGTGCCGTGGTTCACGGCCAGGTCCACGTCGGTGGTGAACTGCAGCCGGCCCGCCGCCGCATTGCGCGCGACGATCGCATCCAGGCCCGGTTCGTGGATGGGGATGCCGCCGTCGTTCAGGACCTGGATCTTCTCGGCGTTCACGTCCAGGCAGACCACGTGATTGCCCATCTCGGCCAGGCAAGCGCCTGTCACCAGGCCCACGTAGCCGGTGCCGATCGTCGTCACTTTCATCTTGCGTCTCTCTTGAAGGTGTCCAGCTCAGCGCTGTCCGCCGGGATGGCGTTCAGGCCTTGTAGTAATCGCGGTACCACGCGACGAAGCGGCGGATGCCCTCCGGCACCGGCATCGCCGGCCGGAAGCCCGTCCAGGCGGCGAGTTCCTCGACGTCCGCGTGCGTGGCCGGCACGTCGCCGTCCTGCAGCGGCAGGAACTCCTTGACCGCCTCGCGGCCGACGGCCTGCTCGATCGCGCCGATGAAGTCCATCAGCGGGATCGGGGCGTGGTTGCCGATGTTGAAGACGCGGTACGGCGCGTTCGAGCGCGCCGGATCGGCTGACACCGGGTCATACGCCGGATCGGCGGTGGCGGTGCGGTCCAGCACGCGCACCACGCCTTCGGCGATGTCGTCGATGTACGTGAAGTCGCGGATCATCTTCCCGTGGTTGAAGACCTTGATCGGCTCGCCCGCGAGGATCGCCTTCGTGAACAGGAACAGCGCCATGTCCGGCCGGCCCCAGGGCCCGTACACGGTGAAGAAGCGCAACCCCGTCGTCGGCAGGTTGAACAGGTGGCTGTAGGTGTGGGCCATCAGCTCGTTGGCCTTCTTCGTCGCGGCATACAGGCTGACCGGATGGTCCACGCCGTGGTGCTCGCTGAAGGGCATGTGCGTGTTGCCGCCGTAGACGCTGGAGCTGGACGCGTAGGCCAGGTGCTTCACCTCCGCATGGCGGCAGCCTTCGAGAATGTTGGTGAAGCCGACGATGTTGGATTCGATGTACGCATGCGGGTTGACCAGCGAGTAACGCACGCCGGCCTGCGCGGCCAGGTGCACGACGCGGTCGAACTTCTGCTTGGCGAACAGCTCGGCGATGCCGGCCCGGTCGGCGACGTCCATCTGCACGAACTCGAAGCCGGGCTGGCCGCTCAAACGAGCCAGGCGGGCGTGTTTGAGGGTCGGGTCGTAGTAGTCGTTGAGGTTGTCCAGGCCGACCACCTGATCACCGCGCGCCAGCAGGATCTGGCTGACATGCATGCCGATGAAGCCGGCGGCTCCGGTCACGAGAACTTTCAAGCGCACTCCTGCAATCTGGGTCGAACCGACGCGCCGCGCGGCGCCCGGTTCCGATGAATTCCGGGGTGGAACGGCGCCGATTCTCCCCCACCCCGGCCCGTGCACCGTGCCGTAGCCCCCGCTCGTTCAGGGGCCTGCCGGCGCGCGATGCAGGGCGCTGTATACCTCGTGCGCATGACAGGGACTGGGTTCCCCGCATGCGCGACACCTGACCGCACACGGCCACACATGGCCGCGCGGCACCATCCGCCTCAGGAGAACAGGCTGCGCTTCAGCCTTGCCAGCCCGTCGTAGCAGCCGCGCGGCAGGTGGCTCAGCACCTGCAGCCGGCGCTTCTCGCCGCGGTGGACGGTGGTGCGGATCTCCGCCAGCAGGCGCCGGCCGAGGTCGGCGTCGCCCCAGCGGATCTGGTGGCGCGCATGCAGGAGGCGGAAGAAGTTCATGAACTCCTCGGCCTCGCGGCGCTCCTCGACACGCTCGGGATGGGCGCGGAGCCAGCCTTCGATCGTGTCGAAGAAGGCATAGCGCGCGGGCGGCGCATGCGTGTTCAGCGCCCGGTTGGCGGCGTCGACGAAGTACTGCGCGCCCGGTCGCGGATCGAAGTAGACCCCGCCCCGGAAAAGCAGCCGCAGCCAGGTGTCGATGTCTTCGCCCAGGCGCACGCCGACCGGGAATCCGCCGGCCGCCAGCAAGGCCTCGCGGCGCACGACCACCGACGACGAGGACAGCGGCGGCGCGTGCCGCCCGATGCGGAAGTAAGCCAGCGGATCCAGGAGTTGCGCAGGCGCGAGGGCCGGGTTCACGCCCAGCGCGCGGGCGCCGCCCGGGGAGACGATCTCGTAGTTCAACGCCACGCCGGCGGCTTCCGGATGCCGGGCCGCCAGCGCCATCACCTCGGCCAGAAAGGTCGGCGTCCAGGCATCGTCGGCGTCGAGGAACGCGACCCACGGTCCTCGACCCAGCGCAACGCCGCGGTTGCGCGCGGCGGACACGCCGCCATTGGACTGGCGTTCCAGCCGCAGGCGCGGATCGGCGTAACCCGCGACGACCGCCGCGCCGCCGTCGCTGGAACCGTCGTCCACGACCACCAGCTCGAGGTCGGACCAGCTCTGCGTCAGCACCGACTCGATCGCGCGACCGACGTGGTGCTTCTTGTTGAAGAGCGGGATCACCACGCTGACGGTCGGCACCGCGCCCGTCGGCGCCGGGAACGGCTGCGGCGCGACGAAGGTGTCGTGTCCTGCCGGGGCCGGCGCGGGGGTCACTGCGTTCACGGGGAACCTCCGACAGCGCCTGGCCGGGTGCGGCTGCGGCGCGCGATGCGCCGCCCTCTTCATGGCGTCTTCACGCGCATAGTAGATCGCCCGGCCCCGCACCACCTCAGGGCGCGGAGTCCCTCAACCGGGGGGGTCTTGAACCGGTTTGAGGCGATCCGCCATGGCGGCGTGGGCCAGCTCGGGAGTCGCCTGCGGCGCCTCCAGCGTCCGGGCGACTTCATCGGCAAAGTGCGCGAACGAGAACCGGTCGGCCGCCCCGCGCGCCGCCGCCTGGCCGGCCTCGACGCAATCGGCCGGCGCGGCCAGCAGCGCGAGGCAGCGGGCGGCGAAGGCCTCGGCGTCGGCGCCCTCGTGCAGGCCGCCCAGGCCCTCGAAGCCCTTGAGCGCGTGCGGCGTGCCCACGCAGCAGCGGCCATAGACCAGCGCCTCGATCACCTTGATGTTGGTGCCGCCGCCCTGGAACACCGGCGCTACCGCAAACAGCGCGGACGCGTAGTACGGCGGCAGCTCCGGCACGCGGCCGTGCAGCACGACGCCGGGCACCTGGCGCCAGCGCGCGGCGGCGTCCTCGTCCTTGAGCTTGCCGACCAGGTTCAGGCGCGCCTGCGGGAAGCGCTCCACCACGCGCGGCCAGACCTGCGTGACGAACCAATCGAAGCCCAGCAGGTTGGGCCGGTAGTCGAAGGCGGCGACGCCGATGACGTTCAGCGTCCCGCCGCCGCCGCCGCCACCGCCACCGATGCCGTCACCCTCGTACGGCAGCGGCGCGGCCGGGCGCGGGTAGTTCGCGAAGGGAATGTTGGGCAGCACGCCGAGCTCGGCCCGGTCGAGCCGGCCGGCGTCGCGCGACTTGGCGACCCAGCCGCCGGCCAGCCGGCGCGCCAGCTGGCGTTGCCGCGTCGCGTAGCTGTCGGCGATCTGCCGGTAGTAGGCCTTCAGCAGGCGGCTGCCGGCCTCGTCGGAGCGGCTCTGCCAGACCTCGGACTCGAGGTCGTCGAAATCCAGCCAGGTCGGCAGCTCGTCGATCACGCCGCTTTGCACGACCGTCCACAGATAACGCCCAACGGCCAGGTCGTAGCCGCCGGCGCGCACCAGCGCGCGCAGCTCGCGGGCCAGCGAGCCGCTGCGGTAGAGCGTGTCGCGGCTGCCCAGCAGCCAGCGCGTCAGGCGCAACACGTTCACGCCGATGCGGCCGTAGCCGAAATGCAGGCGGCGCAAGGTCAGCAGGCCAGGATCCGGCCGCAGCACGGCCTTCAGTCCGAAGTCGTCGCGCAGCACGCGCAGCGTGTCGCCGGCGAGCGCGTTGGCGGTGATCAGCACCAGGTCGACGTCGCCGAGCCGCTTCAGCGCCTGGTACAGCAGGAAGCTGCGCTGCGCGCCGCCGGAGTCGGCCGGCCACGGCGGCACCGGCGCCACGAACAGGATCTTGCGGGTCATGACGCGGCGGTCCTCATTCGAAGCGGGTCTTCAGTCCGAGGAAGGTCTTCTCGGCCGACCCGCCGTAGGAGCCCATGCCCAGGTAGTAGCCCAGGTCGGCCAGGTCGGAGATCCAGCGCAGGTCGCCGCGCCGGCGCGCGGTGCGATAGGCCAGGAAGCGGCGCAGCCCGCGCCGGTAGCAGCGCCAGCGCGACAGGCCAAGGTCGGACGGCACGGCGCCGTCGACGATCAGGTAGTTGTCCGTCGGGCGGCGCGCCTTCAGGTGGGCGGTGGTCGCGCCGGCGAGGAAGTAGTACTCATAGATGTAGGCGGCCGTCTGGCGGCCCGGCGGGATCAGGTGATGCACCCGCGATCCCGGCACCCACCAGCCGGTCGCGCCGGCCTTCATCATGCGGTAGAGCGCGTCGACCTCCTCGCCCAGGCGCTTGTGCGTCGGCGAGACGCCCAGCTCCGGGTCGTACAGCGCCTGGCGCTGTTCGGCGGTCCGGACCGCGAAGTTGGCGCCGTAAGGCACGCGGTTGCCGGTGAAGCTCAGCGCCAATTCCTCGTCGCCGAGGTCGCGGTAGGCCATGGGGCTGGCGATCGGGTACTTCAGGTGCTCGTCGATGAACCATTGCGGCGCGCCACCGCCCTCAAGCCGCGGCAGCACGCGACCGCCGAAGACGGCCGCCTCGGGATGCCGGCGGAAGGCCTCGACATAGGCGGCCAGCCAGCGGCGGTCCATGCGCACGTCGTCGTCGGTCCAGCAGAGGTAGACGCCGCGCGCCGCGCGCACGCCCTGGTTGCGCGCGTTGGACAGGCCCGGCGTGTCCTCGCGGGCGTAGCGCACCGGGAGCCGGTCGGCGAAGCCGCGGATCACCGCCTCGGTGTCGTCGCTGCTGCCGTTATCGACGACCAGCAGCTCCCAGCGCAGCCCGTCGGGAACCTCGAGCTGCGTGGCCGAGTCGAGCACCTCCGCCAGCTGCCGCGCGCGGTTGCGGGTGCAGATGACGACGCTGACGTCGAGGTCGGTGGGCGTCGGGCTCATCACAGACCCCATGCCTTGAGGTGGGCCAGCACGTCGTCGGAGGTCCTGGCGCGGCGCACCTTCGGATAGACGCCGGTCCAGGCGGCCATGTAGCCGGCGATCTTGCCGTAGCTGTTGTCCAGCACCACGTGCGGGATGTCCATCATCGTCGACAGGATGTGGGCATGCAGCCGGTCCGTCACGACGACGCGGCCCGAGGCCAGCATCTTGAGCCCGCGCTTCACGCGCCCCTGCGCCAGGCGGTTGTAGAGGTCCAGCGTGCCCTGCGGCGACGCCAGGCCGCCCTTGCCGGCCATCGCGATCCGGCTGCGCCAGGTGCACAGGCGGTGGAAGCGCTGCGGCTCGGTGACCCAGTCCGCGGCGACCGCGTCCGGACGGCGCAGCAGCGGCTCGCGGTCGTAGGCGGCCCGCTCGGTGTCCTCGCGCAGCAGCATGAAGATCGCCGAGCTCGGCGACACCGGCTTCTCGATCGGGCCGATGCCGAAGGCCATGTCGGGCAACAGCTCGACCGGGCAGACGAAATGCTCGCGGGCGAAATTCAGGCTGGGCTGGTCGCGCACCAGCAGCGTGAAGCGGCCGTGTTTCGCGATGGCCTGCGCGGTGGCGGCCACCGCCTCCGGCGCGCTGAAGCTGATGGACTGCGGCAGCTGGACGATCTCGCGGTCCGGGAAGTCCGTCATCAGCCGGATGCGGAAGTCCTGGTGCTTCGGATAGATGTCGCCGAAGTTGCCGCCGCCGTGGATGAAGATCGGGCCGGTCGGCGCGGCGCGGCGCAGCGCTTCCTTCGAGTAGCTCTCGACGGTGCTGACGTAGCTCGGCGCGCCGCCCAGCAGGCGCCTGAACAGCGCGATTTCGCCCAGCCAGATGGCGCTGTCGCCGACGTTGTAGTGGTCGGGGAAATCCACCAGCGCGAAGTCCTGGCCCGTCCTGACGAAGCGCGACAGCGCCTGCGCCGAGCGCGCGGCCTGGTCCTCGATCAAACGCCTGTAGTCGGTCGTGTCCGTCACGTCGCTTCCCTTCCGATCGGAATCAATTTGCCCAGCTTGCCGGCAGCCTTGCCGGCGAGTTCGATGAAATCCTGCTCCGCGCCGGCGGGTCTGCCCGCCAGGCCCCAGAGCGCGAAATGCAGGGCGAGGTAGGTCGCCCCGCCTGCCAGTCCCAGTCCGGCCAGCCAGCCGGCGCGCTCGAGGGCGCCGCCGTAGACCGGCCAGTGGTGCACGGTCGCGGTCAAGGCGCTCCACATCACGGCCACGCTCAGCAGCGAACGCCAGCTGTTGAACAGCTGCTGGCGGATCGTCAGGCCGATCAGGCGCCGCACCAGCGTCGCGTTGATGAACACGCCCAGCGTGCCCGAGACCATGCGGCCGAAGACGATGCCGACCATGCCGGCCCACCACATGCCCACCAGGATGATGGGCACGCGCAGGCAGAAGCCGAAGACGTCGCGGCCGAACATCATGCGCGTCTTGCCCTTGGCCATGGCCAGCGGATGCACGGCCGAGCTGATGGTCTGCACAGCGAAGACGCAGGACAGCACCTGCACGATGATCACCGCCTCCAGCCACTTCGGCCCGAGCACCAGCTCGACCAGCGGTCGCGCCAGCGCGCCGACGCCGAAGCCCACCGGCAACGCGATCATCGTGATCAGCGCCTGCGCCCGCGCGTAGGTGCGCCGCAGCCGCTCGGGATCGTCGGTGACCTGGCGCAGGCCGGGGAACAGCGCCTGCTCGAGCGGACCGATGGTCTCGCGCGTCGGCAGTCCCGCGAGGTTGTCCCCGACGGTGTAGATGCCCAGCGCCTTCGGGCTGATGAAGGTGCCGATCAGCAGGTGGTCCAGCTTCCAGTTGATCGTGTTGAGGATGTAGCTCAGGGTGACCCAGGCGGAGAACGACCACAGCTCGCGCACCTTGGACAGCGAGGGACGCGGCCGGAACGGCACGACGCAGTAGGACACGATCAGCCCCGCGATCTGCGTGGCGAGCGTGCCGGCCACCAGCGCCCAGTAGCTGCGGAACACCAGCGCCATGCCGACGCCGACCAGGAAGCCGGCCAGCTTCTGCGTGACCAGCACGGCGAATTCCTGCCAGAACTCCAGGCGCCGCGTGAGCACCACCTGCTTGGGGTTGTTCAGTCCGGCCAGTGCCATCGAGCCCGACAGCAGCAGCAGCACCGGCAGCAGACGCGGGTCCTTGTAGAACTCGGCGACGAAAGGCGACGCGATGCCCAGCACCGAAGCCAGCAGCAGCGCGCGCAGCGCGTTCATCGTCCACGCGCTGTTGAAGTGGTCGTCGGTCGGCGCCTGGTGGTGGATCAGCGCGGCGGACAGCGACATCTCCGTCACCGACTGCAGCAGCGCGATCAGCGTCATCGCGATGGCCACCAGCCCGAAGTCCTCGGGCGTGAGCAGCCGGGCCAGCACCAGCGTGCTGATCAGCCCCAGCACGTTGACGACGATCTTGGCGCCGCTGAGCCACAGCACGCCGCGGGCGAGCTTTTCCTTCATGCGCGCCCCCTCAGCGGAACAGGGCCTGCCGCAGCCGCGACAGTCCCGTGTAGCAGGCGCGCGGCACGCGGCTCAGCAGCTGCAGCCGCAGCTTCTCGCGGCGGAAGGTCCGGGTCCGGGTCTGGCCGAGCAGCCGTCGGCCGGCCGCGGCATCGCCCCAGCGGATCTGATGGTGCGCGTGCAGCAGCCGGAAGAAATTCTTGAACTCCTCGGCCTCGCGTCGCGCCTCGACCTGCGCCGGATGCGCGGCCAGCCACCGGTCGATCGTGTCGAAGAACACGTAGCGCGCCGGCGGCGCGTGCGTGTTCAGCGCGCGGTTCGTCGCGTCGTTGAAGTACATGCCGCCAGGCCGCGCGTCGAAGACCACCGGGCCCTGGAACAGCAGCCGGATCCAGGTGTCGATGTCCTCGCCCAGGCGCACGCCTTCCGGGAAACCGCCGGCCGCGATCAGGGCGTCGCGCCGCACCGCCACCGATGACGAGAACACCGGCGAGCCGTGCTTGCCGATGCGGAAATAGGCCAGCGGGTCCAGCAGCTGCGACGGTGCGCGCGCGGGGTCCACGCCGAGCGATCGTGCGCCGTTGGGCGCGACGACCTCGTAGTTCATCGCGACGGCGACCGCCTGCGGATGTCGCGCCTGCAGCGTCCGGACGTTGTCGAGGAAGTCGGGCTCCCACGCATCGTCGGCGTCGAGGAAGGCGATCAGCGGCGCCGACGTCAACGCCACGCCCTGGTTGCGCGCCACCGACACGCCGGCGTTGGCCTGGCGATGCAGCCGCACGCGCCGGTCGGCATAGCCTTCGACGATGGCCGCGCCGCCGTCGCGCGAGCCGTCGTCGACGACGACGAGCTCGAAGTCCCGCCACGTCTGCGCCAGCACCGAATCGACAGCGCGCGCGATGTGGTGTTCCTTGTTGTAGAGCGGGATGACGACACTGATCGCGGGCCCGCCCGGGGCGTCGCTGGTCGCGGCGTTCTGCTGGCCGTTCATCGCGCCGCTCCCCGGCCTTGCGCCGCGCGTCCGCGGGCCAGGCGCGCGCGCCACAGCAGGCCGACGGCGAACGGGATCCCGTCCACCAGGTAGCGCCGCGCCAGCCGGCCCGGCTCCTGCACCAGCCGGTGCACCCACTCCAGTCCGGAGCGCTGCATCCAGCCCGGCGCCCGCTTCACGTCGCCGGCGACGAAGCTGAAGCTCACGCCCACGCCCAGGTACCAGGCGCGCGGCGCCAGCGGGCGCAGGCGGGCGATCAACTTCTCCTGCTTGGGCGAGCCCAGGCCGATGAACACGATGTGCGGCTGCCAGTCGGTCAGCAGCTGCTCCAGCCGGGCCATCTCGGCCGGCTGCTGCTCGAAGCCGAAGGGCGGGCACAGGCAGCGCACGCGCTCCGCGTGGCCCTCGGGCAGCAGCTTCGCGGCAGCGGCCTCCGCGGCACCTTCGTTGCCGCCGATCAGCGCGATGCGCAGGCCGGCGGCATGGGCCTCGCTCATGAGCCGGATGAACAGGTCGGAACCGGTCAGCCGCGCCGGCAGCGGCGTGCCCTGCAGCTGGCTGGCCCAGACGATGGGGCGGCCGTCGGCGGTGAAGATCGTCGCGGAATCGACCAGCGCGCGGAAGGCCGCGTCGACGCGCCAGCGGCGCAGGATGTCGATGTTGGGCGTGACCACCCAGCCGCCGCGGCCCGCGCCCGCCTCGGCGACGATGTGCGCCGACACCTGCGGCACGGTGCTGGCGACGAAGTCCAGCCCGTCGACGCGCACGGTGGGCAGCTCGGCGGCAGCCCCCGCGCGTGCGCCGGCGGCGGCGCCGACGGCGAAGGAGGCGGTGTCAGACATCGGCACGGTCATCGGAAGGGTCTCGGGTCTTTCTCAGGAGTCGCGCTTGGTGCGCACCCAGTCGGTCTGGCGCTTGAACACGAAGCGCAGGTACAGCGGGATCTTGGCCAGCAGGATGAACGGCGCGCGGGCCAGTTCGCCCAGGCTCAGCACATCGGCCGCCCAGCGCTGCTGCGCCACGACGATCGCCAGGCCGAGCAGGGCCAGCGTGAGCAGCGCCAGGACGAACGGTGCCATCCAACCGGCCGCGACGGCCACGACCAAGGTCACGAACGTCCATCCGACCAGCGACATCGCCAGCAGCGCCAGCGGCGGCACCAGCATGTCCATCACCTGCAGCAGCTGCGCGCCGCGGCCCGGCCGCAGCGAACGCCAGAGCAGGCCCGGGCCTTCGCCGACCAGCATCGCCAGGTGGCCGTGCTCCCAGCGCGTGCGCTGGCTGGCCTCGCCTTCCCGGCTGTTGGCGAAGACGCTGGTCACCCGCGCGTCCTCGCACAGCAGCGGCGGCGCGCCCAGCTGGGCCAGGCGCACGCCCAGCTGCATGTCCTCGGCCAGGTGGCCGCTGGCCAGCGGCGCCTGCACAGCCACGTCCCACGGGAAGGCCATGCCCGTGCCGTAGAGGCCGCAGGGCAGTCCCAGCTGATGCATGCCGCGCGGTCGCACCAGGTTCTTGACGCGCATCGCGAACTGCGCGACGCGCGCCTTCAGGCCGTCGTTGGCCGCTTCCATCAGGTAGGTCGCCTGCACCGGCCGGCCGGTGCCGTGCGCCACCGACGCGATGCGCGGGAGCAGCGTCGGACCGAGCACACAGTCGGCATCGAGGATGACGACGACGTCGGGCGCATGACCTTCCTTCAAGGCCAGCGCCTCCAGCGCGCGCACGCCGAAGTCCAGCGCATAGCCCTTGCCGCGCTCGGTCTCGTGGCAACGCTCGACGACGGTCACGTCGAACTCGCGGGCCTGCGCCGCGGTGTCGTCGCTGCAGTTGTCGGCGACCACGAGCACCCGGTCCTGGGGACCGAGCTGCGCCAGCGCCTGCATCAGCGTCGGCCGCAGGCCGCGGCCCTCGTTGTGCGCCGGCATGATCACGGCGATGCGGCGCGGACGCGGCATGTCGGGAATCGTCCGGTCCGGCAGCAGCGCCAGCAGCACCTGCGCCAGCACCAGCGCCACCGGCGCGAGCAGCAGCAGCCCGACCGCGATCATCAGCAGCCACAGCACGAGGAAGACGACGTCAGGCATGCGCGCTCCCCTTCGCGCCGGAGGCGGCGCGCTGGCTCGAATAGGTCTTGGCGGGCGATGCGTATTCCTCGAACAGCGCCACCAGCTTGGCCGCCTCGCGGTCGACGTCGTGCCGCTCCAGCGCCGCCGCCCGCGCCCGCTGACCGACGCGCGCGAGTTCGGCGTCGTCCAGCCGCAGGCAGGCGAGCATCGCCTGCGCCAGCGCGTCCGGATCGCCGGCGGGCAGCAGCCAGCCGTTCTCGCCGTCGCGGATCAGTTCGGGGATGCCGGCGATGCAGGTGCTCACGCAAGGTCGCCCCAGCGCCATCGCTTCCATGATCACGACCGGCAGGCCTTCGGCGAAGCTCGCCAGCACCAGCGCCCGCGCCGCGAGCAGCTCGCTGCGCACGGTGTCGCTGGAGATCCAGCCGGTGATGCGGACGTTGCGCTGCAGGCCGAGCTGCGCGATGCGCTGCTCGATCGTGGCGCGCAGCTCGCCGTCGCCGGCCAGCACCAGCTCGAAGTCCGGCACCTGGCGCGCGACCTGGGCCGCGGCCTCGATCAGCAGCAGGTGGCCCTTCTGCTCGGTCATGCGGCCGATGCAGATCAGCCGCCTGCCTTGCGGCGGCGGCGCGTCGACCGCGTGGAACTCCCGGTCCAGCCCGCAATGCACGATGCGCAGCTTGGGCCACTCGGTGTAGGCGACCCAGCGCGACAGCTGGCTGCGGCAGAAGGACGTGATTGCGGCGACGAAACGCGCGCCGCGGATCTTCGCGCCCAGGTGCAGGAAGTCCGGCCGGTCGAATTCCTCGGGGCCGTGGACGGTCAAGCTGTAGCCGGGGCCGCCGAGCGCCTCGATCAGCATGCCGAGCTCGGCCGGGTTGGTGCCGAAGTGGATGTGCAGGTGCTCGATCCGGGCGTCTCGCAGCACCGGCATGGCGGCACAGGCTTCCATCAGGTAGACGAGGTGGAAGGGCCAGGGGCGGTCGGCCCGGCGGCTCATCTTCAGCGCCAGGGTCAGCGCCGCGAAGAAGCGGCCCGGCGAGCGCGCCGCCTGCGCGAGCGTCGCCTTCAGCAGCCCCAGCCCGCCGTCCTTCAGCAGGTAGTGCGTGCGTGCCTTCTCAGCCTGGTCGATCGGGTCGGGCGCGTCGTCGTCCCAGCCGCGGACGGCCAGGCGCAGCACGTCCAGGCCCTGCTGCTCCACCGCCAGGATCTCGCGGCGGATGAAGGTGTGGCTGACCTTCGGGTAGTGGTTGACGAGGTAGGCCAGGCGCGGATGACGGGGAACGGCGTCGGACGGCAAGGCGGTGGGCAAGGAGGTGGACTCGTTCGTCGAGGTCATCGCGTTCATTCGTTCTGCGCGAGCAGGTCGCCGCCGGCCCACACCTCGCCGCCGCCGGTGGCGCGCACCAGCAGCCGCGCGCCGCCGAAGCGTTCGGGCCAGCGGAAATTCGAGGTCTTGCCGTCGACCAGGTCGCCGGTGTCGAAGGCGATGCCCTTCTCGCCGCGGATCTGCACGCGCAGCGTCGCGTTGGACGTGCGCGCGGTCAACCGGCAGGCCTGGCCGGCCTGAGGACGGGCCCAGTTCACCGTGGTGATCGCGCGCCAGCCCTCGTTCACGACCACGTCGCCCGCGCTCGCGTCGCGCAGCACCACGGCCTGCTTCCAGCTGTCGAAGCGCGCGCGGGCGTCGCCGCGTTCGGCCTTCCATTCGCCGCGCATCGACAGCACGTTCAGCGGCGCCTGCAGGTCGACCGGCCGGCCGTGGCCGTCCAGGAAGCCCGAGGTCGAGCGCACCGGGCGCAGGCTCC
>CBIHMU010000050.1:0-43968 GCA_966211105.1 uncultured Burkholderiales bacterium | reverse complement strand
GGCCCTCTGGGTCAATTCAATAACTCGGTGTTGCGGTTCAGGCTTGAGATCGCCCGGCGATTCGCACCCACGACTTCCGGTTGATGTTCGGCGCGCTCATCACCGTGGCGCTCGGCCTCGTCGCCGTCATGGCCAAGGGCTTCCACTGGATCTGATCAGACGACCACCGGCTCCGGCTCCAGCCGGATGCCGAAACGGCCGTAGACGCTTTCCTGGATCGCGCGCGCCAACGTGACGACCTCCGCGCCGCGCGCCTCGCCGCGGTTCACCAGCACCAGCGCCTGCTTCTCGTAGACCGCCGCGCCGCCGACGCTCTTGCCCTTCCATCCGCAAGCATCGATCAGCCAGCCCGCGGCCAGCTTGAAGCTGCCGTCGGCCATCGGGTAATGCACGATGTGCGGGTCGCGGGCGATGATGTCGCGGCACTGCTCCGCGCTGACCACCGGGTTCTTGAAGAAGCTGCCCGCGTTGCCGATGCGCGCCGGATCCGGCAGCTTGGCGCGGCGGATCTCGCAGACCCAGTCGAACACCTGCCGTGCGTCGGGCGAGGTGATGCCCGTCTCCGCCATCTTGCGTTCGAGATCCAGATACCCCAGCTGCGGCTGCCAGGGCTTGGGGCAGCGCAGCCGCACCTTGGTGATCACGCTCTTGCCCGCCAGGCCGCCGTAGCCCGTCTGCTTGAAGACGCTGTCGCGGTAGCCGAAGCGGCACACCGCCGCGGGCAGCGTGACGCGCCGGCCGGTAGTCAGGTCGACGACGTCCACGTTCTCCAGCCGGTCCTTCAGCTCGACGCCGTACGCACCGATGTTCTGCACCGGCGCCGCCCCGACGGTGCCGGGGATCAGGGCCATGTTCTCCAGTCCCGGCACGCCCAGCGCCAGCGCGCCCGCCACCGCCTCGTGCCAGGGCACGCCCGCGCCGGCCTCGACGATCCAGCAGTCGTCGCGTTCCTCGACGCTCAGGCCCTGGATCTCCATCTTCAGCACGACCGCATCGACGTCCTTCGTCAGGACGAGGTTCGAACCGCCGCCCAGCACGAACTTCGGCGCGCGGCCCAGCTCGGGGTGGTCGACGACGCGACGGACGTCGAGTTCCTCGCGGATGCGCACCAGCCGGCGCGCGGTCGCGGGCAGGCCGAAGGTGTTGTACGGCTTGAGGTTGACGTCGTGCTCGATGACGACGCCGTCGCGGCGCTCGGTCGAGGGGGGGATGGCGGGAGACTGCATGGCTAGAATTCTCGCCCATATCCCCCAGGACCCCTCGGCGGCCGGCGCCCGACAATCGGTCGTCGCCCGTCCCTCTGAAAGAGTCGTACACACATGCCCAGCTTTGACACCGTCCTCGAACCCGACATGGTGAAGGTCCGCAACAGCGTGGACGCCAGCGCCAAGGAGATCGCGACCCGCTTCGACTTCAAGGGCACCAGCGCCGCCATCGAGTGGAAGGACAAGGAAAAGGAAGTCCACGCCACCGGCGACGCCGAGTTCCAGCTCGAGCAGATCGAGGCCGTGCTGTATTCGAAACTGACCAAGCAGGGCGTCGTGCTCGGCTTCGTCGACAAGCAGGACAAGATCGAGAAGCTCGGCGGCGACCGCGTCAAGCAGGTCTACAAGATCAAGAACGGCCTGGAGGCGCCGGAGGCCAAGAAGGTCGTCGCCGCGATCAAGGAGAGCAAGCTCAAGGTGCAGGCCCAGATCGAGGGCGACATCGTGCGCATCACCGGCAAGTCGCTGGACGACCTGCAGGGTGCGCAGGCCGCGCTGCGCAAGGCGCTGCCCGACCTGCCGCTGAGCTTCGACAACTACCGCAAGTGAGCGTCGGCGCGGGCCGCGCGTCGCACTGACGCCGGTCCCGCCCGCCACGCCGGCGCCCTGCCCGCGTGAGCGCCGCGACGGCATTGGCCGCGCGTCAGAACAACATTCCCGGGGGACGAGATGAACACTCTTGGCAGGACCGGCCGGCGGCGTCCCGTCGTCGCCGCCTTCACCAGGCTGGCGACGCTGGCCACGGCGGCGCTGCTGGCGATGGGCGTTTCGACCGCGCACGCGGACAGCGTCAAGGCCGCGCGCTACTACGAGGACGCGCTCAAGCGCTTCGAGCGTCAGGACGTCGACGGCGCCGTCATCCAGCTCAAGAACGCGCTGCAGCAGGACGCCCGGATGCTGACCGTGCACGTGCTGCTGGGCAAGGCGCTGCTGATGCGCAGCGAAGCCGCCGCCGCCGAGATCGAGTTCAACGAGGCGCTCTCCCAGGGCATCAACCGCGCCGAAGTGGCCGTGCCGCTGGCGCAGGCGCTGGTCGCACAGGGCAAGCAGGCCGAGGTGTTCAAGCAGCCCGCGCTGGTGCCCGACGGCCTGCCCGACAACATCCGCAAATCGCTGCTGCTGGTGCGCGCGGCGGCGGCGTCGGACCTCGGCGATCCGACGCGGGCGCAGGCCCAGATCGACCTGGCGCGCGCGATCCCCCCCGACAACGCCGAATCCTGGCTCGCCGAAGTGCCGCTGCGCCTGCGCGCGCGGCAGTTCGACAAGGCCACGGCCGCCGCCGATCAGGCGCTGCGGCTCGCGCCGGACAACGCCGAGGCGCTCTACCAGCGCGCCACCGTGCCGCACGTGCAGGGGAAGCAGGACGAGGCGCTCAAGGGCTATGAACGCGCGATCGCGGCCGATCCCCGCCATCTGGAGGCGCAGATGGCCCGCGCCGGTCTGCTGATCGACCTCAACCGTGACGCCGACGCATTGACCCAGGTCCAGTCCGCGCTGAAACTGGCACCGGCCGAACCCCGCGCCCTCTACCTGACGGCGGTGCTTGCCGAACGTCGCGGCGACAGCGCCGCGGCCAAGACCGCGCTCAAGGCCGTCACGACCGCGCTGGACCCGGTCCCCATCGAGTTCATCCGCTACCGGCCGCAGGCGCTGATGCTCAACGGCCTCGCCCACTTCGGCCTGGGCGAGATGGAAAAGGCCAAGCCCTACCTCGAATACGCGCAGCGCCAGACGCCCAACAGTCCGCTGTCCAAGCTGCTGGCGCAGGTCTACGTGGCCGAGCCCAACCTCGACCGCGCCGGCGAGGTGCTGGAGTCCTATCTCAAGGCCTACCCCGGCGACGGTCAGGCGCTGGTGATGATGGCCACGCTGCAGATGGCGCAGGGCCGCCACGCGCGCGCAGCCACGCTGATGCAGGAGGCGCTGAAGTCGCGCGACGCGCCCGAGTTCCGCACCGCGCTCGGCCTGTCGCTGATGCGCGGCGGCCAGTCCGGCGACGCGGTTGGCGAACTGGAAAAGGCCTTCCAGCGCGACCCGCGCCAGATCTACGCCGGCATGGCGCTGGCGTCGCTCTACCTGCGCAGCGGACAGACGGCCAAGGCGGTCGGCATCGCCGACAAGCTGGTCAAGCAGGATCCCAACAACCCCACGATGTGGCTGCAGCTGGGCCTGGCGCGCCGCAGCGCCGGCAACCTCGCCGGTGCCCGCGAGGCCTACGTCAAGGCCGGCCAGCTCGACACGGGACTGATCGAGGCCCAGTTGGGCCAGGTCCGCATCGACATCGCCGAGCGGAAGTTCGACGCTGCGCAGGCACGTCTGGAGGCGGTGATCAAGGCCGACGAGAAGAACGCCGACGCGCTCTATGAGATGGCCTTGCTGAGCGAGGCGCGCGGCCAGACGGCCGAGGTGGCGCGCTGGTTGTCCAAGGCCAGCGATGTCAGCGGACCCCGCAACACGCGGGCCGACCTGGCGCTGGTGGCCTGGCAACTGCGCCAGGGTCAGCCCGGTCCGGCGCTGGAGGCGGCCAAGCGGCTGCTGGCCAAGACGCCCGAGGAGCCGCAGGCGATGATCACGTACGCCCAGGCGCAACTGGCCAACCGCGATCTCAACGGCGCGCGCTCGACGCTGACCAACGCGGCCCGGCGCTCGGGGTTCGGCGCCGATCCGCTGGCGCAGGTCGCGGCCTTGCAGCTTGACGCGCGCGACCTGCCCGGCGCGGCCTACAGCCTGGACAAGGCGCTCCAGTCGTCGCCGCGGCACTTGTCGGCGCTGGCGCTGTCGTCGACGGTGGCCTTGCAGCAGGGCAATGCCGCGATGGCGGAGAAACAGGCCCGGCAAGTGATCCAACTGCGTCCGCAGGCGGCGATCGGCTATTCGCTGCTGGCCGATGTCGCCCAGGCGCGGCGTCAGCCGGCGCAGGTGCTGGAGGCGCTGCGCAAGGCGCATGAGGTGCAGCCCAGCAGCGGCAGCCTGCTGGCGCTGATGCGGGCCCTGGGCCAGCAGGATCCGGCCGGCAAGGCGGCCCAGGACCTGGCCGAGCGCTGGCTCAAGACCCATCCGTCGGATCTTGCGGCTTGGAAGGCGCTGGGCGACGCGCAGGCGCGCGCGGGGGCCTTCCCTGCCGCTCGTCGCAGTTACGAGGCCGCGCTCAAGCTGCGCGCCGACGACGTGGAAGCGCTCAACAACCTGGCCAGCACGATGATCCGGCAGGGCGAACCGGCGGCCGCCGCCGTGGTGGCGGAGCGCGCGTTGACCAAGGATCCCCGCAACGCGTCGGTCATCGACACCGCGGGCTGGGCCTACCATCTCGCGGGCAACCTCGACCGCGCGCTGCCCTTGCTGCGCGACGCGCGGCTGCGCGAGCCCACCAGTCCGGACATCCGCTATCACCTGGCCGCGGCGCTGGCCAAGGCGGGCCGCAAGGCCGAGGCGAAGGAGGAGCTGGACGCGGCACTGCGCAGCACGGCGTTCGAAAGCCACAAGGAAGCGCTCGCGCTGAGCCAGACCTTGCGCTGAAGGCCCGGTGCCCCCTCTGGGGAGGGGGTTCCGGCGCGTGTCAGAAAAACTTACATTCCTTCTCCAATGGCAGACGCATTTACCGACAAGTGCTTGTGCCACAAGCATTTAAAGAGGTTGGCCCAGCCCTTGCTTTGAAGAAGCTGATCGAATCTGACACTCCGGCCCGAGCCGGAGCACCGAGGGGAACACCGTGCAAAGAGTTCAACAACGCCTGATGGCGATCGCTGCGCTGACGCTGGCGGCGACGCTGCCGATGAGCGCTCATGCGCTGTCCACCTGGACGTCCGGCAGCTGCCAGACCAACTGCAACGAGTCGGGCGATCCGGCGCCGAACGTCAGTTTCTCGGCCTACTCCGCGGTGGTGAACTACACCAATGCGGGCACCGCCAACCAGACCTACTCCAGTACCAACGGCTTCTACCAGAGCACGTTGATCAACTACAGCGGCAGCGGTTTCGGCGTGCAGGCGGACGGCAACAACGACGTCGGCTCGCCGCAGCACTCGATGGACAACTACGGCTATCAGGACATGATCCTCCTGAAGTTCGACGCGGCCGTGAACCTGACGCAGCTGAAGCTGGGTTGGACCCAATACGACAGCGACATCACGGTGCTGGCCTACACGGGCTCCACCTCCGGTGTGGACGTCAACAGCACGATCGTCAACAAGACGGCGGGCAACCTGAAGTCGGCCAACGGCTGGTCGCTGGTGAACAGCTACGCGGACGTCGGGACGACCGCGCTGAACCTGAACACCTCGGTCTCGTCGAGCTGGTGGCTGGTCTCCGCCTACAACTCGCAGCTGGGCGGCTCGCCGACCAAGGCGGACGGCGGCACCACGGGCCTGACGCGCGGCCTGGGCATCGACGTCGCCAAGGGCTATGACTTCGTCAAGCTCTACTCCGTGACGGGCAACAAGACGCCTGGCGGCACCAACAACGGCAACGTGCCGGAACCCGCTTCGCTGGCTCTGGCTTCCGTCGCCCTGCTCGGCCTGGTTGGCGTGCGTCGCCGCAAGCAATCCCAAAGCTGAGCCTCCCTGCTCCGCGGAAGGCGACCTACGGGTCGCTTTTCTTTTGGCCGAAGCAAAACCTGACTCGCGCTGAAGAAAACGCCCGGTGCACTGATGCACCGGGCGATTTCGTTTCACAAGGTCCTCGGTCGCAAACCGAAGCAGTGAGACAGTGGTTGGGGACGGCTGTGCTTGGGGTTTTGCCGCTTGCCGGCAAGGCCCCATGCACTGGCGGCCAGCGCCCGGACCTCCGCAGTCCAGGCGCCCCGGAGATCAGCTCCGCAGCGCGCGCTTGCGCTCGTTTTCCGACAGGTGGCGCTTGCGCAGCCGCACCGACTTCGGCGTGATCTCGACCAGTTCGTCGTCCTCGATGAATTCAACGCCGTATTCCAGCGTCAGATCGATGGGCGGCGTCACCTTGATGGCGTCTTCCTTGCCGCTGACGCGGAAGTTGGTCAGCTGCTTGGTGCGGGTGGCGTTGACGATCAGGTCGTTGTCGCGGTTGTGGATGCCGACGATCATGCCTTCGTAGACCGGATCGTTCGGCTTCACGAACATGCGGCCGCGGTCGTCCAGCTTGCCCAGGGCGTAGGTGAAGATTTCACCGGCGTCCATCGAGATCAGCACGCCGTTCTTGCGGCCGGCGATGTCGCCCTTGTGGGGCTCGTAGCCGTCGAAGATGTTGGAGATCAGGCCCGAACCGCGCGTCAGGTTCAGGAACTCGTTCGAGAAGCCGATCAGGCCGCGGGCCGGGATGCGGTATTCGAGGCGCACACGGCCACGGCCGTCCGGTTCCATGTTGACCAGTTCGCCCTTGCGCTCGCCCAGCGCCTGCATCACGCCGCCCTGGTGGGTTTCTTCCACGTCGGCGGTGACCAGCTCGATCGGCTCGCACTTCACGCCGTCGATGTCCTGGAACACGACGCGCGGCTTCGACACGGCCAGCTCGTAGCCTTCGCGCCGCATGTTTTCCAGCAGGATGGTCAGGTGCAGTTCACCGCGGCCCATCACTTCGAAGATGCCGTCCTCGTCGGTCTCGCTGACGCGCAGCGCGACGTTGGCCTGCAGTTCCTTCTGCAGACGGTCCCAGATCTGGCGGCTGGTGACGAACTTGCCTTCACGGCCGGCCAGCGGCGAGGTGTTGACGCAGAAGTTCATCGTCAGCGTCGGCTCGTCGACCTTGAGCATCGGCAGCGGAGCCGGGTTGCTCGGGCTGGTGACGGTCACGCCGATGCCGATCTCCTCGATGCCGTTGATCAGCACGATGTCGCCGGGGCCGGCTTCGGTGGCCTGCACGCGGTCCAGACCCTGGAAGGTCAGCACCTGGTTGATGCGGCCCTTGGTGGCCTTGCCGTCCGGACCTTCCATGACGACCACGTCCATCGACGGCTTGATCGTGCCCTGGCTGATGCGGCCCACGCCGATGCGGCCGACGAAGGTCGAGAAGTCCAGCGCGGAGATCTGCAGCTGCAGCGGCGCGTCCGGATCGCCCTTCTGGGCCGGCACGTGCTTCAGCACGGTGTTGAACAGGGCGGACATGTCCTCGCCCCACTTCTCGCCCGGCGCGCCCTCTTCCAGCGACGACCAGCCGTTGATGCCCGACGCGTACACGACCGGGAAGTCCAGCTGCTCGTCGGTGGCGCCGAGCTTGTCGAACAGGTCGAACGCGGCGTTGATGACGGCGTCCGGCTTGGCGCCCGGCTTGTCGACCTTGTTCACGACGACGATGGGCTTGAGGCCCAGCGCCAGCGCCTTCTTGGTCACGAAGCGCGTCTGCGGCATCGGGCCTTCCTGGGCGTCGATCAGCAGCACCACGCCGTCGACCATCGACAGCGCGCGCTCGACTTCACCGCCGAAGTCCGCGTGTCCCGGGGTGTCGACGATGTTGATGTGCGTGCCTTCCCAGCTGACCGCGCAGTTCTTCGCCAGGATGGTGATGCCGCGCTCGCGTTCGATGGCGTTGTTGTCCATCACGGTGTCGACGACCTTCTCGTGCTCGGCGAAGGTGCCGCTCTGGCGAAGGAGCTGGTCCACCATGGTGGTCTTGCCATGGTCGACGTGGGCGATGATGGCGATGTTGCGGATTTGCTTGCTCATGGGGCGGCTTTCGCTAGGGGCTTTCTCTGGATTCGGAGGAAGTCGGGGAACTCGGGGTGTCTCGGATCTTTTTGGCGATGCGGGCTCAGGCGGCCTGCATCAGCATGGAAGCGATTTCGGTCGGGCTCAGCAGGCGGTCGGCGATCAGTTCGCCGCCGGCCACGTGGGCGCTGCCCAGGAAGGCGCGCGGCGCCTGGCCGTAGACACGCACCTGCGGCATGTCGGTCAGCGTCACGCGCCGGCGCATGCCGGACAGGAAACGGCCGGCTTCGTCGTTGCTCAGCTCGACCTCGGGCCACTCGCCGAGCAGGCTGTCCGGCGCGGTCAGCAAGGACAGGCGGGCATTTTCGTCCAGCGCCTCGATCTGCTCCAGCGTCACCGCGCGCTCGATCGACACCGGACCGCTGGCCGTGCGGCGCAGGCCGGCCAGGTGCGCGCCGCAGCCCAGCTTCGCGCCGATGTCCTCGCCCAGCGTGCGGATGTAGGTGCCCTTGGTGCAGCGCACATCGATCACCAGCAGCAGCTCGGCAGGATGCCAGTCGACGATGTCCAGCGCATGAATCGTCACGTTGCGCGGCTGGCGCTCGACGGTCACGCCTTCGCGGGCGAGCTCGTACAGGGCGCGGCCCTGGTGCTTCAGCGCCGAATACATCGGCGGCAGCTGCGAGATCGCGCCGCGGAAAGCTTCGCAGGCGGCGCGGATCGCGTCCAGGTCCAGCGACTTCGCGGCCTCGTCGCGCTGTTCGAGGATCTCGCCTTCGCCGTCGCCGGTCGTGGTCGTGATGCCCAGGCGCAGCGTCGCGCGGTAGCCCTTGTCGGCCTCCAGCGAGACCTGGCTGAACTTGGTCGCGGCGCCGAAGGTCAGCGGCAGCAGCCCGGTCGCCAGCGGATCCAGCGTGCCGGTATGGCCGGCCTTCTCCGCGCGCAGCAGGCGCTTGACCTTCTGCAATGCGTCATTGCTGGTCAGGCCGATGGGCTTGTCCAGCATCAGCACGCCGTGCACGGCGCGCTTCACGATCTTGGGGCGGGGGGCTACTGCGCTCATCACTACGCGGCGGCCCTCTCGGGACGCCGTCTTTCTGGCTCGGAGGACTTCAGTCCTCGGTGGTCTCGTCGTCCTTGGCTCGGGACAGGTTCGCTTGGTTGATCAGCGCGCTCATCTCGGCGGCGCGCTCGATCGTGCGGTCGAAATGGAAATGCAGGCTGGGCACGGTGTGGATCTGCAGCCGCTTGAACAGGCCGTTGCGCAGGAATCCCGCCGCCTCGTTCAGCGCCGCGCCCGTCGCCTCCGGATCGCCGACCAGCAGCGAGAAGTAGACCTTCGCGTGCGCATAGTCGGGCGTGACCTCCACCGCGTTGATCGTCACCATGCCGACGCGCGGGTCCTTGAGGTCCCGGATCAGCTCGGCCAGGTCGCGCTGGATCTGGTCCGCCACGCGCAGACCGCGGTTGGGGATAGATCGCTTGTGACGCATGGCTCTTTCCTCACTCTCTCAAACAACAAAGCCCGGCGGTACGACCCGCCGGGCGTGGAGCGACGGCAGGCTGGGTTACAGCGTGCGCGCCACTTCCTTGATTTCGAAGACTTCCAGTTGGTCGCCTTCCTTGATGTCGCTGTAGTTCTTCAGCTTGATACCGCACTCGAAGCCTTCGCGGACTTCCTTGACGTCGTCCTTCAGGCGCTTGAGCGACTCGATCTCGCCGGTGTAGACCACGACGTTGTCGCGCAGCAGACGGAAGCGCGCGTTGCGCGTCACGTGACCGCTGGTGATCATCGAACCGGCGATGGTGCCGATCTTGGTCGCCACGAACACGGTGCGGATCTCGGCGGTACCGATGATCTCCTCGCGCTGCTCCGGAGCCAGCATGCCGGCCATCGCCGCCTTCACCTCATCCACGGCGTCGTAGATGATGTTGTAGTAGCGCAGGTCGACGTCGTTGTGTTCGGCCACCTTGCGCGCGCCGGCATCGGCGCGCACGTTGAAGCCGATCACGACGGCCTTGGAGGCGATCGCCAGGTTGATGTCGGACTCGCTGATGGCACCCACCGCGGCGTGCACGATCTGCACCTTGACCTCGTCGGTCGACAGCTTGAGCAGCGAGGAAGCCAGCGCTTCCTGCGAGCCTTGCACGTCGGCCTTGATGATCAGCGGCAGCGTCTGCACGTCGCCGGCGGTCATGTCGGCGAACATGTTCTCCAGCTTCGAGGCCTGCTGGCGAGCCAGCTTGACGTCACGGTACTTGCCGGCGCGGAAGGTCGCGATTTCACGGGCGCGGCGTTCGTCGCTCAGCACCATGAACTCGTCACCGGCGCGCGGCACTTCCGTCAGACCCTGGATCTCGACCGGGATGGACGGGCCGGCTTCGGTGGCGTTCTTGCCGTCCTCGTCCAGCATGGCGCGGACCCGACCGTAGGTCGAGCCGGCCAGCACCACGTCGCCGCGCTTGAGCGTGCCGGACTGCACCAGCACCGTCGCGACGGGGCCGCGGCCCTTGTCCAGCTTGGCTTCGATGACCAGACCCTTGGCCATCGAATCCTTCGCGGCCTTCAGTTCCAGCACTTCGGCCTGCAGCAGGACCTGCTCCAGCAGCGCATCGATGCCCTGGCCGGTCTTGGCCGACACCGGGACGAACGGCGATTCGCCGCCGAACTCTTCCGGCACGACCTGCTCGGCCACCAGCTCGCTCTTGACGCGCTCGGCGTTGGCGTCGGGCTTGTCGATCTTGTTCATCGCGACCACGATCGGCACGCCAGCGGCCTTCGCGTGGTGGATCGCTTCCTTGGTCTGCGGCATGACGCCGTCATCCGCGGCCACGACCAGGATCACGATGTCCGTCGCCTGCGCGCCGCGGGCACGCATGGCCGTGAAGGCCTCGTGACCCGGGGTGTCGAGGAAGGTGATCATGCCGCGCGGCGTATCGACGTGATAAGCGCCGATGTGCTGCGTGATGCCGCCGGCTTCGCCAGCCGCCACGCGGGCGCGGCGGATGCTGTCCAGCAGCGAGGTCTTGCCGTGGTCGACGTGACCCATGACGGTGACGACCGGCGCGCGGGGCAGCAGCTCGTGCTGGCCCTCGGCGGCGGCGCCCTCTTCCTCGAGGAACGCGTCCGGATCGTCCAGCTTGGCGGCGAACGCCTTGTGGCCCATTTCCTCGACCAGGATCATGGCCGTCTCTTGGTCCAGCTGCTGGTTGATGGTGACCATCTGACCCAGCTTCATCAGCTGCTTGATGACCTCGGAGGCCTTCACCGACATCTTGTGCGCCAGATCGGCGACCGAGATGGTTTCGGGGACGTGGACTTCCTGCGCCACCGGCTCGTTCGGAGCCTGGAAATTCGAGGGCGAAGCGCCGCGATCGTCGCGACCGCCACGGCGGCCCGACGCACCGCCACGGCCCGGCGCGCGCCAGCTGGTGCCACCGCCCGGACGTGCCGGACCGTCGGTGCGACCGCCACCCGGCTTGCCGGCGGCGCCACGCTTCTTGGCGTCATCGGCCCAGCTGGACGACAGCTTCTCGGACTTGACCGACTTCTTGTCGCCCGGCTTCGCACCCGCGGCGGCCGTCGTGCCGGCAGCGCCCGGAGCGCCGCCCGGCTTCTTGTGGATGGTGCCCTTGATGCCGGCAGCCGGCGCGGCTTCAGGCTTGGGTTCTTCCTTCTTCGCGACGAGCACCTTCTTGGGCGCATTCATCATCGCGCGGATGGCGGCGGCCTCGGCTTCGGCGGCCTTGCGGCGGCGCTCCAGCTCGCTCTGGCGGGCCTTCTCGTCGGCGGCGACGTCCGCAGCCTTCACCACGCGCAGCACGGGCTTGGCGGGCTCGACCGGTGCCGGGGCGGGCGCGGCGACCACCGGGGCCGGCGCGGGTGCCGCGGCGGCGGCGGCAGCCTTCTCCGCGGCCTTGTCGGCGGCCTTCTCGGCCTTGGACTTGGCGGCGTCGGCGATCTTGCGCGCTTCCGCTTCGGCGGCGGCCTTGGCCGCGGCTTCGGCAGCAGCCTGTTCAGCCGCTTCACGCGCGGCGCGCTCTTCCTCGCGACGCTTCTCCTCGGCTTCGCGGGCAGCGCGCTCGGCGTCCTCCCGCTCGCGGACCTTGCGGGCGAGTTCCTCTTCCTGCTGACGCAGCGCTTCGGCCTGGGCCTGCACTTCTTCCTCGCGGCGCTTCAGTTCGGCTTCCTCGGCGGCGGCGGCGGTGGCGTCATCGACACCGTCCTCGCGCTTCACGAAGACGCGCTTCTTGCGCACCTCGACCTGGATCGTGCGCGCCTTGCCCGAGGCATCGGCCTGCTTGATCTCGCTGGTGGACTTGCGGGTCAGCGTGATCTTCTTGCGCTCGGCGCCGCCGGCGGTCCCGTGCGCGGTGCGCAGGTGATCCAGCAGACGTTCCTTGTCGCTTTCGTTCAAGGTGTCCTCGGCGGACGCCTTCTTGACGCCCGCAGCTTGGAGCTGCTCCAGCAACGTGGTCGCAGGCCTGTTGAGCTCTGCGGCCAGTTGGGCGACGGTGGTCACGGCCATTGTTGAAATCCTTAAATCTTGTGTGGGGCGGAGCGGTCTGGTTTCGCTTGAATTCGCTTCAGAGCGTGTCTGCTCGGGCGTTATGCGTTGAACCAGTGCTCGCGCGCCTTCATGATCAAAGCGCGTGCCGCTGCCTCGTCCAGGGACGAAATCTCGACCAGTTCGTCAACGGCCAGGTCTGCCAGGTCGTCACGGGTATGGATGTCGCCGGCCGCCAGCTTGGCGATCAGCTCGGGGGTCACGCCGTCCAGGTCGCGCAGGTCCTGGGAGACCTCCTCCACCTTTTCCTCGCGGGCGATTTCCATCGTCAGCAGCGCATCCTTGGCGCGGGTGCGCAGCTCGTTCACGGTCTCTTCGTCGAAGGACTCGATCTCGAGCATTTCCTGCATCGGCACGTAGGCGACCTCTTCCAGCGAGGCGAAACCTTCGGCGATCAGGATGTCGGCGACTTCCTCGTCCACGTCCAGCTTCTCGACGAACAGCTTGCGCACGCCGTCGGATTCCTCGGCCTGCTTGGCGGCGGATTCCTCGGCCGTCATGATGTTGATCTTCCAGCCGGTCAGCTCCGAGGCCAGGCGCACGTTCTGGCCGCCGCGGCCGATCGCGATCGCGAGGTTCTCCTCGTCGACGACGACGTCCATCGCGTGGCGCTCCTCGTCCACGACGATGGACTGCACGTTCGCCGGCGCCAGCGCGCCGATCACGAACTGCGCCGGATCTTCCGACCACAGCACGATGTCCACCCGTTCACCGGCCAGCTCGTTGGTCACGCCGTTGACGCGGGAACCGCGGACACCGACGCAGGTGCCGATCGGGTCGACGCGCTTGTCGTACGACACGACGGCGATCTTGGCGCGGCTGCCGGCGTCGCGGGCGGCGCTCTTGATCTCGAGCAGGCCCTGCTCGATCTCCGGCACTTCCTGCGCGAAGAGTTCCTTCATGAACTCGCCGGACGAACGCGACAGCATGATCTGCGGACCGCGCTGCGTCGGGTCGATGCCCAGGATCACCGCGCGGACGCGGTCGCCGGTGCGCAGGTTCTCCTTCGGGATCATCTCGTTGCGCTTGAGGCGGCCTTCGACGCGGCCCGACTCGGCAATGATGTCGCCCTTGTCCAGGCGCTTGACCGTGCCGACGAAGATGCGCTCGCCGCGCGACATGAAGTCGTTCAGCAGCTGTTCGCGCTCGGCGTCGCGGATCTTCTGCAGGATGACCTGCTTGGCGGCCTGGGCGCCGATGCGGCCGATCGGCACGGACTCGACGCCTTCCTCGATGTGGTCGTCGACCTCGATGTCGGCGATCTGCTCCTGCGCTTCGAACAGCAGGATCTCGGAATCGGCGTTCTGCAGGCCGGCCTCGTTGGGCACGACGTGCCAACGGCGGAAGGTCTCATACTCGCCGGTATCGCGATCGATGGCCACGCGGATATCGACCTCGCCGCCATACAACTTCTTGGTGGCCGAAGCCAGTGCCGCCTCAACGGCGCCGAACACCACATCGCGCTCCACGCTCTTCTCGCGCGAGATGGCATCCACCAGCATCAACAGTTCGCGGTTCATTGATCGAGACCTCCGTCAACCTTGTCATCCGTCTGCCGGGACTTGGCATTGCTCTTCTTCTTCGACGCCTTGGGCTTCGCAGCCGCTCCGTCAGCCGATTCCGATCCGGGCGCCAAGCCCGTGTTCTTTTTCGCCGCGGCATCCGCGGCAGCGTCGCCCGCAGGCTTCTGCGTGCGACCCTTGAAAACGATCTCCGGCACCAGCTTGGCCGAGCGCACTTCGTCGAGCGCGAAGTCCAGCACCTGCTCGGTCTTGCCGTCCATGAAGATCACGCGCCAGGCGGTGTTGCTCGCCAGCGCGTCAAAGTCGTCCTGCGCCACGCCGTCGGCCGCGACCAGGACACCCCGGTACTTCTTGCGACCCTGGAAAGCCTCGCGCAATGTGATTTCCACTTCGTGACCGCTGAACCGGGCGTAGTCGCCGGCATTGTTCAGCGGACGGTCGAGACCGGGGGTCGACACTTCCAGGCGCGTGTAGTCGACTTCCTCGACCTCCATCACGTAGCGCAGCTGGCGCGTGACGCGCTCACAATCCTCGACGTTGACCGGCGTCTCCGGCTCCTGGCCGTTCACGAGCGGCTTGTCGATGTACACGCGCAGCAAGCCCCCGGCGCTGCGTTCGCAGCCCACTACCTCGTAACCCATCCCGGTCACGGTTTTCTCAACAACGGCTTGCCAGCTCAAATTCATCGACGAAGGTATTTGCCTTGTAACAGGCTCGTAGGAACAGCCAAAAAAAATGGGCTGGATGAATCCGCCCACCGTTCACTTTTCAGCGAAGCTAGAAGTGTACTATGCAAACAGCGTGCCGACAAGGCTGCGTCATCTGTCACAGCCTGACGTGCGAGAATCCCGGCCTCCCTCGAATCTATGAATACCAGGAGCAGACATGGGATTTCTCGCTGGCAAGCGACTGCTGATCACGGGCGTGCTGTCCAACCGCTCGATCGCCTACGGCATCGCCAAGGCCTGCCACCGCGAAGGCGCTGAACTGGCCTTCAGCTACCAGGGCGAGCGCTTCAAGGATCGCATCACCGAATTCGCCGCCGAATTCGGCTCCAAACTGGTGTTCGACTGCGACGTGAGCGACGACACCCAGATCGATCGCCTGTTCGAGGACCTCGGCCAGCACTGGCCGGAATTCGACGGCTTCGTCCATTCGATCGGTTTCGCGCCCCGCGAAGCGATCGCTGGCGAATTCCTGGACGGCATGACGCGCGAGAACTTCCGCATCGCGCACGACATCTCCGCCTACAGCTTCCCGGCCATGGCCAAGGCCGCCCAGCCGCGCCTGCGCGCGGGCGCGGCGCTGTTGACGCTGTCGTATCTGGGGGCGGATCGCTTCGTTCCCAACTACAACACGATGGGCCTGGCCAAGGCCTCGCTGGAAGCCAGCGTGCGCTACCTCGCCTACGGCCTGGGCGGCAAGGGCATCCGGGTGAACGGCATCTCCGCCGGCCCGATCAAGACGCTGGCCGCCTCGGGCATCAAGGATTTCGGCAAGCTGCTCAAGCAGTTCGCCGACAGCGCCGCCATCAAGCGCAACGTCACGATCGAGGACGTCGGCAATACCGCCGCCTTCCTACTGTCTGATCTTGCAGGGGGCATCAGTTCCGAAATCGTCTACGTCGATGGCGGCTTCAGCCATGGAGCCATGGCGGGGACGGAGTAAGCGTCGGCTGACTCCGGTCGCCGGCGGAAGCCGGGCCGGGGTCTCCTCATACGTCTCGCAGGCTCCACAAATCGTCGACCCCGGCCCGGCTTCCGCCGGCTCCGACTGAGGTTCGCGAGCGACAACAGGCCCCTTGGGGCCTGTTGGCGTTTGTGGGGCGCAGATTATTGCTTGGTGTCGATCACGCAGTCCACGTAATAGCGCGTGACGCCGTCCTCGCCCTTTTCCGCCACCAGTCCATGGACGTCGGTGGCAAAGCCCGGGAACTTGGCGTTGAAGTCTCTCGTGAACTTCAGGTAGTCCACGATCCGCTTGTTGAAGCGCTCGCCCGGGATCAGCAACGGGATGCCCGGGGGATACGGCGTCAGCAGCGCGGTCGTGACACGGCCTTCCAGCTTGTCGATCTCGACGCGCTCCGTCTTGCGATGCGCGATGTGCGCATACGCATCCGACGGCTTCATCGCCGGCTCCAGCTCGGACAGGTAGACCTCGGTCGTCAGGCGCGCGATGTCGCCCGACGCATAGGCCTCGTGCACGCTCTGGCTCAGGTCGCGCAGACCCATGCGCTCATAGCGCGGGAACGCCGCCACGAAGTCCGGCAGGATGCGCCAGATCGGCGCGTTGCGGTCGTAGTCGTCCTTGAACTGCTGCAGCGCGGTCAGCAGCGTGTTCCAGCGGCCCTTGGTGATGCCGATGGTGAACATGATGAAGAACGAGTACAGCCCCGTCTTCTCCACCACCACGCCGTGCTCGGCCAGGAACTTGGTGACGATGCTGGCCGGGATGCCGGTCTTGGCGAACTTGCCGCTCATGTCCAGCCCCGGCGTGATGACCGTGGACTTGATCGGATCCAGCATGTTGAAGCCGGCCTCGATCGGACCGAAGCCGTGCCACTTCTCGTTGGCCTTGAGCATCCAGTCGGCCGCCTTGCCGATGCCGTCGGTCGCCAGCTTGTCCGGACCCCAGACCTTGAACCACCAGTCCTTGCCGTAGTCCTTCTCGACCTTGCGCATCGCGCGGCGGAAGTCCAGCGCCTCGCTGATGGATTCCTCCACCAGCGCGGTACCGCCCGGGGGCTCCATCATCGCGGCCGCGACGTCGCAACTGGCGATGATCGAGTACTGCGGGCTGGTCGAGGTGTGCATCAGGTACGCCTCGTTGAACAGGTGCTTGTCCAGCTTGACGTTCTGCGAGTCCTGCACCAGCACCTGCGAGGCCTGCGAGATGCCGGCCAGCAGCTTGTGCGTCGACTGCGTGGCGTAGACCATCGCGGTCTTCGGACGCGGGCGGTGCTTGCCCATCGCATGGTACGAGCCGTAGAAGTTGTGGAAGGCCGCGTGCGGCAACCACGCCTCGTCGAAGTGCAGCGTGTCGATCCAGCCGTCCAGCTTGGACTTGATGGTCTCGGTGTTGTAGAGCACGCCGTCGTAGGTGCTCTGCGTCAGCGTCATGATCCGCGGCTTGGCCTTCTTCGCGTCCACGCCCTTGAGCAGCGGATTCTTCGCGATCTTCTTGCGGATGGTCTCGGGCGAGAACTCGCTCTCCGGGATCGGGCCGATGATGCCGTAGTGGTTGCGCGTGGGCGTCATGAAGACCGGCACCGCGCCGGTCATGATGATGCTGTGCAGGATGGACTTGTGGCAGTTGCGGTCCACGACCACGATGTCGCCCGGCGCCACCGTGTGGTGCCAGACCATCTTGTTGGACGTCGAGGTGCCGTTGGTGACGAAGAAGCAGTGGTCCGCATTGAAGATGCGGGCGGCGTTCTTCTCGCTCTCGGCGACCGGGCCGGTGTGGTCCAGCAGCTGGCCGAGCTCCTCGACCGCGTTGCAGACGTCGGCGCGCAGCATGTTCTCGCCGAAGAACTGGTGGAACATCTGGCCGACGGGGCTCTTCAGGAACGCCACGCCGCCGGAGTGCCCCGGGCAGTGCCACGAGTACGAGCCGTCCTGCGCATAGGCCATCAACGCCTTGAAGAACGGCGGCGCCAGGCCGTCGAGGTAGCTCCTCGACTCACGGATGATGTGACGCGCCACGAATTCCGGCGTGTCCTCGAACATGTGGATGAAGCCGTGCAGTTCGCGCAGGACGTCGTTGGGCAGATGCTGCGAGGTCCGCGTCTCCCCGTACACGTAGATGGGGATGTCCGCGTTCTTGAACCGGATCTCCTGGATGAACTTGCGCAGGTTCAGGACCGCCGGGTCGAGTTCCGCGCCGTCGCCGTTGCCGGAGAACTCCTCGTCGTCGATCGACAGGATGAACGCGCTGGCGCGGCTCTGCTGCTGCGCGAACTGGCTCAGGTCGCCGTAGCTCGTGACGCCCAGGACTTCGAAGCCCTCTTTCTGTATGGCCTCCGCGAGCGCGCGGATGCCCAAACCCGAGGTGTTCTCGGAGCGATAGTCCTCGTCGATGATGACGATGGGAAAGCGGAAACGCGGCGTCATGGAGGCCTCCGGATCGGGGCAGGTCAAACAAGAAAGGCGCGAAGTGTAGGGCTACAGCCGTGTCACGCAAGTGTTGATCGGACGTTGTCGCAGAAACAGAACGGCCATGCCGTGCGCGCCCCGTCAATGGCCCGCGCGTGACACGGCGATAGCCCGGAAAAGCCGGAGGCAAGCCCCCTTTGGAGCGCCCTGGCAAGCACCGACCCCGGGCGTACACTGACCCGACTCGAAGGACCGGGCGATTCACGGATCGCCCGGCGTGCAGCTAGGAGGAACCGATGGACTGGAGTCTCGCCACCTGGTGGTGGGTGATCTGCGGCGTGCTGGTGGCGGCGGAGCTCGCGACGGGCACGACGTTCTACCTGTTGATGCTGGCGCTCGGCGCCGCCGCGGCGGCAGTGGCCGCCCATGTCGGCGCGCCGTTCTCGGCGCAACTCGTCATCGCCGCGGCGATCGGCGGCGGCGCGGTGACCTGGTGGCATCTGCGCCTGCGTCGCCATCCGAGACTGCCGGCCGCGGAGAACCCCAACGTCAACCTCGACATCGGCCAGAGCCTGGAGGTGGCGCACTGGCGCGCCGACGGCACCGCCGAAGTCCGTTATCGCGGCGCCGCCTGGCAGGCGCGTTTCGTCGGCACGGGCGCGCCGGCGGTCGGTCGCCATGTCATCCGCGCCATCGAGGGCAGTTGCCTGCTCGTCGAGCCCGCCTGAACTTGCCTGAACCTTCCTGAACCTTCCTGAACCCGCCCGAACCTGCCCGAACCCGTTTCTGGTCCCAATCCCCGGAGGAGACACCCGCTCATGGAAATCATCGCCCTGGTCATCTTGATCGTCGCCATCGTCTTCGTCATCCAGTCGGTGAAGGTGGTGCCCCAGCAGAACGCCTGGGTCGTTGAACGGCTCGGCAAGTACCACGGCACGCTGACGCCCGGCTTGAACATCCTGGTGCCCTTCGTGGACCGGCTGGCCTACAAGCATTCGCTCAAGGAGATCCCGCTGGACGTGCCCAGCCAGGTCTGCATCACGCGCGACAACACCCAGCTGACGGTGGACGGCATCCTGTACTTCCAGGTGACGGACGCGATGCGCGCCAGCTACGGCTCGAGCAACTACATCATCGCCATCACCCAGCTGGCGCAGACGACCCTGCGCTCGGTGATCGGCCGCATGGAGCTGGACCGCACCTTCGAGGAACGCGACGTGATCAACAGCTCCGTCGTGCAGGCGCTGGACGAGGCCGCGCTGAACTGGGGCGTGAAGGTGCTGCGCTATGAGATCAAGGACCTGACGCCGCCGGCGGAGATCCTGCGCTCGATGCAGGCGCAGATCACGGCGGAGCGCGAGAAGCGCGCGCTGATCGCGGCCTCGGAAGGCCGCCGCCAGGAGCAGATCAACATCGCGACCGGCGAACGCGAGGCCGCGATCGCCCGCTCCGAGGGCGAGAAACAGGCCGAGATCAACAAGGCGCAGGGCGAAGCTGCCGCCATCCTGTCGGTGGCCGAGGCCAGCGCGGAGGCGATCCGCAAGGTCGCCGCGGCGATCCAGCAGCCGGGCGGCAGCGACGCGGTGCAGCTGAAGGTCGCGGAGAAGGCGGTCGAAGCCTTCTCGCAACTGGCCCAGAAGAACAACACGATGATCGTGCCGGCCAACATGAGCGAGGTGTCGGGACTCATCGGCACGGCGATGGCGCTGATCAAGAACGACAAGGTGATCCAACCGGGCCGCTGAGAGCGTCGACCAGCCCCGCCGGACAGCTTGCTCCGCAAGTTTGATTTGGACCCGAAAATCTGCGCTATGATGGCGGGCTTCGGAGAGATGGATGAGCGGTTTAAGTCGCACGCCTGGAAAGCGTGTGTAGGTTAATAGCCTACCGAGGGTTCGAATCCCTCTCTCTCCGCCAGACATCCAGTACAACGGGCCTCGAGTGATCGAGGCCCGTTTGCTTTTCAGGGCGCGCCTGGGAATGTCCCTCGGGATGCAGTCGAGCGTGTCCGTCCTGGTGATCTGGGGGACGCGATCTATCATCCCGCCCCATGCTGACCTTCGAACAATTCTTCGGCTTCCTGCTCGCCGCCACGCTGATCACGGCGTCGCCGGGCCCCGACAACCTGATGGTGCTGGGCATGGGCATCTCCAAGGGACGCCGCCACGGCATGGCCTTCGGCCTCGGGTGCGCGCTGGGCTGCCTGAGCCACACCGTCCTGGCGGCGATCGGCGTCAGCGCGCTGATCGCGGCGTCGCCGGTGGCCTTCACCGCGCTGAAGGTCTGCGGCGGGCTCTACCTCATCTGGCTGGGCATCAAGGCGCTGCGCAGCCGCGGCGGGGCGACGGTCGGCGACGCGTCGCAGGTCGAGGATTCGCTCTCGCGACTGTTCTTCAAGGGCGTCTTCGCCAACGCGATCAATCCGAAGGTCGTGCTGTTCTTCCTCTCCTTCCTGCCGCAGTTCGTCGTGCCTGCGCAAGGCCATGTCGCGGCGCAGACGGCCCTGCTCGGGCTGACGTTCACGCTGCAGGCGGCGGTGCTGTTCGGACTGCTCGGCTACTTCGCCGGCGCGATCGGCCAGTGGCTGCAGCGCAAGCCGCGCGCGGGACTCTGGCTGGACCGCGTCGCCGGCGCGGTGTTCGTGGCGCTGGGCCTGCGCTTGATCGTGGCGCGCTGAGCAGCGCGCCGGAAAGGGAATCGAACGATGGGGGCGGTCCACTGCCAGGGGAGCCGGCGGCATCGACGGCACACGGATTGCCGCCCGCCCCTACCCCCTAGTCAGGAGATTCGCATGATCCTTCGCCCCCTGCTGGCCGCCGCCCTCGTGGCCTGCCTGCCCGTGACCGCCGCGTTCGCGGCCGAAGCCACCGTCACCTTGAAGGTCGCCACCCCTCAGGGGGAAGGCGGCCCGGTCGGCACCGTCACGATGGAGGACACGAAGTACGGCCTCGTGTTCACCCCCAAGCTCACCGGCCTGCCGCCCGGGCTGCACGGCTTCCACGTCCATGCGAATCCGTCCTGCGCGGCGGCCGACAAGGACGGCAAGCCCTCGCCTGCCGAAGCCGCCGGCGGCCATTTCGACCCGAAGAAATCGGGCAAGCACGGCGAGCCCTGGGGTGACGGCCACCTGGGCGACCTGCCGCCGATGTTCGTCAACGGGGAAGGCGAAGCGAGCCAGCCCGTGCTCGCGCCTCGCCTGAAGCTCGCGGACGTCAAGGGACATGCGCTGATGGTCCACGCGGGCGGCGACAACCATGCCGACCACCCCGCCCCGCTCGGCGGTGGCGGCGCGCGCATCGCCTGCGGCGTGATCCAGTGATCCAGTGATCCGCTAGGACCGCCCCGGCAGTCGCCGGGGCTTGCCGATCACGCCGAGGCCAACGGCAGCGCGTGCCCCTCGTCGTGCGACAGCACCGGCGCGTCATACAGCGCGCGGATCGCGTCGCGCCCCACCGCCACCGTGCTCAGGATGCGGCCGTCGGCGCCCACCCACAGCGCGCTCGGCGTGGCGATCACGCCGAAGAGCTGGTTGATGTCCTGCCCCGACTGCAGCACCACGCGATCCGGCGCGAGGTTGTTGAAGGTCGTGCGGTTCGACTCAGGGCTGCCGCTGCTGATGGTCAACCAGTGCACCGGCTCGCCGTCCTGGCGGCGCCAGGACGCCATCTCCTTCATCACCTCGTGGCACGGCGCGCATTGCGGCCCGACGAAGACCAGCAGTTGGGACCCCGACTGCGCGACATAGTCCGCCAGCGTGCGCGTGTTGCCCGCCACCGTCGGCGCGGCGAAGGCCGGCGCGGCCTGGCCGACATGCAGCACCTGGTTGGACACCAGCGTCTCCAGGCTGGGCACGCCGCCCGCGGGCTCGATGCCCAGCGACTGCAGCCGCAGTTCCAGGTGGTCGATCTTCAGCAGCAGGCGGCCTTGCTGGCGCGCCAGGTGCAGCACCAGCCAGCCCAGCAGTCCCACCGCCAGCACCAGCACGGTGGAGAGCAAGACCTGCCCCCGCCCGCCCGACACCAGCGTGCCGGTCAACGATGCCGCCCCGTCGACGGCCAAGGCACTGGCCAGCAGCCAGGCCGCGAGCGCGACCAGCAGGCCGTTGCGCACCACGCTGGCCCACGAGATCGGCTGCGACCGCGTCTGGCCGAAGCAATTGCACGACGGCTTGTTGCCTTGCGCCAGTTGCACCGCCATTGCCGCGGCGAACGCCGTCAGCAGGCCGGCCGCCAGCGCGATGCCCAGTGCGGGGGCCCAGGGCAGCACCACCAGCAGCGCCACCGCGAATTCCAGCAGCGGCAGCAGCCACGCGCCCGAACGCGCCACCGCCGCCGGCATGCCGAAGCTGCGCAAGGCCTGCGCGGTCGCGTCCGGCTCCGCCAGCTTGGACCACGCCGCGAGCGCGAACACGCCCGCCAGGAACCAGCCCCCCAACACGATCAGGATGTCCACGATGCGTCTCCCTTCCCGTTCCGATTCCGGTGTCGCCACCAAAGGTTGCGCCCGGCCGAGCGGCCGGGCGACATGACAAGGCCCCGCGTCACTTCGCCCGCATTGCTCCGGAGCCTTGCGCCGGGCCGGCCGTCGTCATGCCGAAGCTGGGCACCGACGCCGACCGGCTGGCCAGGCTCGATCCCACGACGAAGCACGGTCGGATGCAGATCGGTGTCGAGCCGCAGCAGGTCACGCTCACGCAGGCCCATCCGGACGGGCAACCGGCCGACGACGAGCAGGTCGGCAATCCCGCGCAGGACTGCGGCAGGTGGCAGAAGCCGCGACCTTCGATGGTCTGGAAGCAGACGCAACCGGGGTCCTGGCAACTCGGCAGCGCGCCGCAGGTGCCGCCCGGGCAGGTCGGGCACGGCTGCGTGCCGCAGCAATCGCATCCGGCCTGCTGCGCGGCCGTGAAGGCATCGCCGCCGGCCTGGTTGACCGCCTGGTAGTACGCGCCCGCGGCCGCCTTGCAGGCGGCGCGCTTGATCTTGTTGCTGTCCACCGTGATCGGTCCGACCTGCACGAGGGTGACCGGATACGCCGCGTCGCAGGAGCCGGTCATGCAGCTGTAGAAGGTGTTGTCGCAGCCGGCCTTGGCCTGGTTGCACTCGCCGTAGCAGCAGTCATGGCCGTTGCAGCAGCCCAGGAAGCTGGCCGCCCCGTACTGCGACGGGTACTGCGTGCCGCCCGCGGCGCCGCAGCCGTTGGGCGTGCAGCTGTAGCCGGGATGCGCGACCTTGTTGGGACAGGCCGCGAGGTCCGCCACCGGGTGCTTGGGCGCGATCGCGCCGCTGGGCAGGCAGCACTGCAGCGCCGGGTCGTAGAGCTGGCGGCCGCACAGGCAGTCGGCCGCCGCCTGCGCCGTGCGCGGCAGCAGGCCGCCGGCCAGCGTGGAGAACATGCCCAGCACCGACACCTTCAGCACGTCGCGGCGAGAGCCCTGGCTGCCCAGCGAGCGGGTGAAGTTGTCGAAGGCGTTGTCGGCCAGGTGTCCCTGGAGCCCCTGGACATCGATGGCGTCCTCCGAGCGCAGGGCGGGCGAATCGCTGGCGGAGAAACCGCCCATGCCGCGCCGCAGGAGCGCCGCGACGCGTTGCCCGAAACCGAAGGTGCGTTCTGTCATGGATCACTCCTTGCTGGCGCCGCTCAGGCGCGCGACGGCGTCAGCGTGTAGTCGGCGGACACCTTGCCGGCGTCGTCCGCCGCGTGGTCCCAGGCGACCAGGCTCGCGCCGGTCGATTCGGAGCCCGTGCGCGGGCTCATCAGCTGGAACCCGGACAGCGACGCCCCCGGCGCCACGTGGTTCGGATACGGCGGCACCAGGTCCGAGGCGACCCAGGTCACGTAGGTCATGCCGTCGGTGTCCGCCTCCCATCCCGGCGGCGTGCCGGTCACCGTCACCGGCGCGTTCACCGACAGCGACAGCGTCGCGATGTACTGGCCGCTGCCCGCCGGCTCATTGTTGGTCAGCGCATAGCTCCAGTAGCTGGGCGTGGTCGTGACCGCGAGCGAGGCGCGCAGCTCGCTGGCCGGGAAGCTTCCCGCCGGCGGCACCTTCACGTAGCGGCTCACGGTCAAACCGTAGGCCACGCCGGCGACGACGTAGGACCCGCGCACCGTCAGCAGCAGGTTGGCGTTGTCGGCCAGGCCGGCGTCGGAGAAACGTCCGGCGAAGGTCGTGGACGACGAGGCCCCGAGCGTGCCCAGCACGATGGGCGCGTTGGGCGGGCTCTGCCGCGTGGCGTTGCCGTAGGTGATGCTGGTGATCTGCACGCCCTGCAGCGCCGATTCACCGATGTTCATCAACGGGATGTTCAGCCTCACCTGACCGGCGAAGCGCTGGATGAATGGCGCGCCGAGGGTCACGCGCGCGGAGACGACTGTGGCCATGCCTGCCCCTTGTGATGTCTCGAAGAGAGAGTCGATGTGGACCCGTCGTGTCCGGGCGCGTCCGCCTGATGCCTGATGGCCGGTCGCTGCTGGAGACGGGAGAGAAAACCGGTCGACGGCGCGAGGGCCGCCGGCCCTCCGTTCTCAGGTGCCGACGCGTGGCGCCGACAGCAGCGTCGCGGACGGGCCGGAAGAACCCGGCCGACGTCCGGCGCGTCCCGCCACCAGCGGCACCAGCGCGATCAGCGCCAGGGCCAACGTGCCGGGTTCCGGCACCTCGCTGGCCGCCGCGGCGCGCACGGTCACCGCCACGGACACCTCGTCGGCGAAGTTGCCGTTGATGTCCGACAGCAGGATGGCGAGGTTGAAGTTCAGGTCCGCGAGGAGATCGGGCAGCGTCGCGATCATCAGCAGATCGAGCACCGGGCTGATCGTGCGGTCCGGGATCACGACCTCGGGATCGCCCAGCAGCGGCGTCACATCCACGAACGGGAAGGGATATCCGCTCAGGGACAGGAAGAAGTCGGTGGTCAGCAGCGGGCCGCCGCTGACGTTGGTGATCTGGCCGGTGATGACGATGCTGTCGCCGGCGTCCAGCACCACCGAGGTCTGGGTCGGCGTCAGCGTGATCGGCGCGGCCGCGGCGGGCGCCGCGCAGAGGCCAAGCAGGCCAAGCAGTCCGAGCAGGCCGGCCACCGTGGCGGCGGCGGCGCGAAGCGCCCCTTTTGCCCAGAGTCGCGTGCCAATGTGTCGACTTTCCTGGAACCAGGTCGTCATGAGCATGATCACCCTCCTCTGCGCCGACGGCGCCCCTGTTGCGATGCGATTGCTGCGAAGTCTAGGAGTCGATGCACAGCCGCAGCACCCCCTATCTCTTAAGCGGGGACAGCCCCCCTCAAGTGAGGCAGCCTGCCGCCGAAGCCCGTGCCCATCGGGGTTGCGGGACGTCGCCTCTCCTCTGGAACGGTGCCTCGACGCCCTCGGCGGCCGAGCCAGCGGCGCGCGCCGGACGGCGCGCGGAAGGGACAGGCGCGACCATCGGCCGGGTGACAAGCCGGGGACAGGTCAGGGACGGCCGATGTCCCCTCCAGGGACAAGGCAGGGACACGAAGGGTCTTCGCGCGCGGTTGACATCGCGCGCGAATTGATGCCTTGGCATGGGTAGGGGGAAGGCCATCGGCTGCGGTCCGGACGACATGCCTGCGCAGGCATGGTGCTTGCCACTCTGACACGTCCGGTTTCAGACCGCTTCATCCACTTGCAGAGAGGTTCCCACCATGAACAGCCCAGTCGGCCCGCTCCGTCCGATCGTCCAGGTCGGCCCGGTCGGCACCGCCGTCCCGCACCTCTATGAACAGGCGCTGCAGCGCCACCTGATCCAGTGCGCGAAGGCTCGAGGGCGATGGTTCGGCCTTGCCTTGTTCGCTGAACGTGCACGTGGCCTGGTGTTGCCACGACTGGCCACCACCGCCGCCCTGAGCGCCATCACCCTCGGTCTGTTCGCCCATTGGCTATGAGCGAAGTCCGGAGAGCGAACGACCTCCCCCGATCGTCTGCGGCCTCGCCGGAGCCCCCGCCGGACCGCTCTACCGATCCGGGAGCCGATCGCTCCCCGGAAATTGCGGAAGAACTTGCGTTGCTCGACCCGGCGCTCGGCACGATCGAGCCGCCGGTGCGGTCCGTGCTGTTCGGTCAGGCGCGCTTCGAGCAGCACGGGCGCAGCCTCGCGCAGGCGCAGGCGGTGCAAGGCACGGCCGGCGCCGGCCAGTTCTTCCCGCGGCTCGACGACAACGTCGCGATGCTGCAGCAGACGCGGCGCCTGATCGAAAAGCGTCATCGCGACTTCCGCCACCTCGGCGCCGCCGGCAAATGGCTGCTGGACAACGCCGCACTGATCGACGAGCAGACCCACCAGGTGCGTCGCGGCCTGCCGCGCGGCTTCTTCCGGCTGCTGCCGCGGCTGCGCGACGAACCGCTGGCCGGTCTGCCCCGCATCTACGGCGTCGCCTGGGCCTGGGTCGCGCACACCGACGGCGGCTTCGACACCGAGCTGCTGAAAGCCTACCTGCGGGCCTACCAGGAAGAGCGCGCGCTGTCGATGGCCGAGCTGTGGGCGCTGCCGACGACGCTGCGCGTGGTGCTGGTCGAGAACCTGCGCCGGCTGGCGGAGCGCTTCGCGACGCTGCAGGCCGCGCGCGACGTGGTCCACCACTGGTTCGACGGTCATCCGACGCAGACCGGCATCGAGGCGATCACGCGGCTCGAGCCGCGCATGAAGGAACGCGGCGTCGTCGAGGCCTTCTGGCTGCAGCTCGACCATCGCCTCGAGGAATTGCCCCAGCCGCTGATGGGTGAGCTGGCCGCCTGGCTCAGCACGCGACAGGCCGCGCCCGCGCAGGCGCTCGCGCGACAGCAGGACGAATCGATCCGGGACCTGCAGAGCATCCGCAACGCCATCACCGCGCTGCGGCACATCGACCAGACCGACTGGCGTCGGCTGATCCAGGCCGTCAGTCCGGTGATGCAGACGCTGGGGCAGTCGCCGGTCTTCGCCGCCGAAGCCGCGGACACGCAGGACATGACGCTGCACGAGATCGAGGAGCTCGCGCGCAAATGCGACAAGAGCGAGCTCGACATCGCCCGCCAGCTGCTGGAACTGACACAACGCGCCGGCCCGCCGGAGGACGGCGAGCCCGACCGCCGCAGCGCGCCGGTCTACTGGTGGCGCGGCGCCGGCCGGCCGACGCTGCTGGCCGCGCTGGGCCTGCGCGAGCGCCGCTGGCCGCCGCACGACACCGCGCCCGGCCAGCGCTGGGCGGCGGTCGCCTACCTGGGCAGTCTGGCGCTGCTGGGGCTGCTCGGGCTGTACTGGCTGATGAGCCAGGCCCGCCCCGGCGCGGCGACCTGGCTGCTGTGGACCACCGCGGTGCTCGCCGCCGGACCGATCAGCGAGGCCGTGGTCGCGTTGATGAACCGCTGGATCAGCGAACTCGCGCGCCCCGCGCGGCTGCCGCGCCTGGACTTCTCCGCCGGCCTGCCCGACGCGGAGCGCACGCTGGTCGTGATGCCGGTGCTGCTGCCCAATGAAGACGCCATCGCGCCGCTCATCGCGCAGTTGGAGCAGCACCACCTCGCCAACCCGGAACGCCTGGTGCAGTTCGCGCTGCTGAGCGATCACGCCGATGCCTACGAGGAACACCAGCCCGGCGACACGATGATCGTCGTCACCGCCGCGGACGCGATCTCGGCGCTCAACGAGCGCCACGGGCCGCTGGCCGACGGCCAGCCGCGCTTCCTGCTGCTGCATCGCCAGCGCGAATGGTCCTCGACCGAGCGCCGCTGGATCGGCTGGGAACGCAAGCGCGGCAAGATCGAGCTGCTGCTGCGCCTGCTGGCGTCGCCCGCCGGCACCTCGCCCTTCGTCGACTTCGGTCCCCTGTCGCAGCCCGCGCCCGGCGTGCGCCACCTGATCACGCTGGACGCGGACACCGACATGCCGCCGGGCCGCCTGCGCGCGCTGGTCGGCACGGCCGCGCATCCGATGAACCGCCCCCGCGTCGACGTCCAGCGGCGCCGCGTCGCCGAGGGCTACGCCATCCTGCAACCGCGCGTGCTCGCGCCCATGCCCGACGACAAGGAGAGCACCCCGTACCACCGCCTGTTCGTCGGCCAGTTCGGCATCGATCCGTACAGCGCGGTCAGCTCGGAGATCTTCCAGGACCTGTTCGGCGAAGGCAGCTTCACGGGCAAGGGCCTGCTGGACGTGCGCGCCTGCCATGCGGTGCTGGACGCACGCCTCCCCGAGGGTCAGGTATTGAGCCACGACCTGCTGGAAGGCAGCATCGCGCGTTGCGCCGGCGTTTCCGACATCACGCTGGTCGAGGACTCGCCGATGCACGCGGACGTCGCGCATGCGCGGCTGCATCGCTGGACGCGCGGGGACTGGCAGCTGCTGCCCTTCATCGCGCGCGCGGGCCGCTACGGCATCGCGCCGATCAACCGCTGGAAACTGATCGACAACCTGCGCCGCTCGCTGGTGGCGCCGATGTCGCTGGGCCTGATGCTCCTGGTGCTGGGCACCGAGGTGCTGCCCTTCGGGCTGACGCTGGCGATCGTCGCCGGCGCCTTCGCGATCGGGCCGCTGGTCGGCGCGCTGGCCGGCCTGGTGCCCAGCCGCGACGGGCTGGCGCGGCGCCACTTCTACCGCGAGACCGCGCTCGACCTGCGCCGCGCGCTGGGCCTGGCGGCCTGGCATGTCGCGCTGTTGCTGCACCTGTCGCTGCTGTACCTCGACGCGATCGGTCGCGCCCTGTGGCGGCAGACCGTGTCGGGCCGCCGCATGCTCGAATGGACCACCGCGGCCGCCGCCCAGGCCGCGGCCAAGCGGGACCTGTCCGCGCTCGTCCGCCAGCACCTGCGCGTGCCGGTCGCGGCCGCGATCATCGGCGGCCTGCTGGCGGCGGCCGCCTTGTCCGGGGCACCGGTCGACGCCACGGTGGCGGTCGTCCTGCTGATCGTGTGGGCGCTCTCGCCGCTGTGGATCTGGTGGACCAGCGCGCCGCGGGCGCCGCTGCTGCACCGCGAGGCCGAGCTCGACCCGCAGGGCCGCGACTACCTCTGGCAGCTCGCGCGCGACACCTGGCGCTTCTACGACACCCACGTCGGCGCCGCCGACAACCACCTGCCGCCGGACAACGTGCAGCTGACGCCGCACCTGCTGGTCGCGCACCGCACCTCGCCGACCAACATCGGCCTGTACCTGCTGACCGTCGCCTGCGCCCGCGAGATGGGCTTCATCGGCGTCGTGAGCATGACGGAGCGGCTGTCGGCGACCCTGGCCACGCTCGAGCGCCTGCCGCGCTGGCACGGCCATTTCTACAACTGGTACGACACCGAGTCGCTGGCCGTGCTGGCGCCGGGGTACGTGTCGGCGGTCGACAGCGGCAACTGCTCGGCGCATCTGCTGACGGTGGCGCGGGCCTGCGAGTTGGCCGCCGAGATGTCGCCGGACCAGCTCGCCATCGCGCCGCGCGACGCCTTGACGAAGACGCTGCGCCGGCTGCGCGTGATGCAGCCGCCGCTGGCCAATGACGGCTTGCTGAGCGCAGGCGCCGCGCTGGTGGCGTCCCTGATCGATCCCGAGAACGCCGGCGCCGGCGCTGAAGAGCAGCAGGCCGTGCTGCGCGTCCAGGTGGCCGCCGCGCGCGCGGAACTCGACGGCCTGGCCACCGCGGAGCACTACGAAGCGACCACGGCGCATTGGCTGCTGCGCGACCTGATCGCGCAGCTGGAATCGTTCTGGCGCGACCACGGCGCGGGCTTCGCCGAGGCCCGCCTGCGGCTGCGCGAGCTCGCGCAACGCGCGCGCCGGCTCGGCCTGGAGGCGGACTACCGCCCGCTGTTCGACCCCGAACGGCGCCTGCTGCGCATCGGCTGGCGCGGCGACGCCCAGCAGCTCGACGACAACCACTACGACCTGCTCGCCAGCGAGGCGCGCCTCACCAGCCTGATCGCGATCGCCAAGGGCGACCTCCCGCCCGAGCACTGGCGCGCCCTGGGCCGGCCGTTCTTCTCGCGCGACGGCGCCGGCGAT
Organism: uncultured Burkholderiales bacterium; assembly: GCA_966211105.1. Classification (GTDB taxonomy): domain Bacteria; phylum Pseudomonadota; class Gammaproteobacteria; order Burkholderiales; family Burkholderiaceae_C; genus Roseateles. Next base: position 13,931 of record CBIHMU010000050.1, on the reverse strand, counting down.
TCGCTCGGCCTGAAGTCGTGGACCGGCTCGATGTTCGAGTACCTCATGCCCTCGCTGGTGCTGCGCGAGCCGGCCAACAGCGCCTTGGGCCGTGCCATCCGCACGGCGGTGGCCGAGCAGCGTTTCGAGGCCCACGGCAAGGGCACGCCGTGGGGCATCTCCGAATCGGCCATCGCCGGGCAGGACCACACCCTCGCCTACCAGTACGGACCGCAGGGCGTGCAGACGCTGGCGCTGGCGCGGCTGGCCGTCGACGAACGCGTGCTGGCCCCCTATGCGACGGTGATGGCCGCGATCGTGGCGCCGGTGCGGGTCGTGGCCAACCTGCAGGAGTTCGAGCGGCTCGGCGCGCGCGGCGCGTTCGGCTTCATCGAAGCGGTCGACTACACGCCGCAGCGGCAGACCGCCGGCGCGGGCTTCACGCTCGTGCAGACCTACATGGCGCACCACCAGGCGATGGGCTTCGTGGCGCTGACCAACCTGCTGGCCGACGACGCGCCGCGCCGCTGGCTGATGAGCGATCCGCACGTCAAGGCCGTCGCCACGCTGCTGCACGAGCGCGCGCCGCGCGAGGTGGCCCCGCTGTCCACCGGGATCACCGATCCGACACCGCGCGCGCGCCAGGTCCGCAAGACGCGGATGGTGCGCGAGAGCGCGCCGCTGGAGGAAACGCTGCCGCTGACGCACATGCTGACCAACGGGCGCTACTCGGTGGTGTTGCGCAGCCACGGCGGCGGCTACAGCAACTGGGACGGCGTGGCGGTGACGCGCTGGCGCGACGACCTGCTGCGCGACCAGCACGGCAGCTTCACGATGCTGCGCCGTGCCGGCGAGGAGGACTGGTTCAGCAACACCGCCCGGCCGGCGCCCGATCCGCGCGCCCGCTACGAGACCCGCATGCAGGCCGAGCGCGTGCTCTTCGAAGCCGCGTGGCCCGATCTGCAGAGCAGCACCACGGTGTGGGTGAGCCCGGAGGACGACTGCGAGCTGCGTCAGGTCGAGCTCATCAACCGCGGCGCGAAGCCGCTGGTGCTGGACCTGGTGTCCTCTTTCGAGGCCACGCTGGCGCCGCAACGCGGCGACGAGGCGCATCCGGCCTTCTCCAACCTGTTCATCCAGGCCCGGTGGGATGAGGCGGAACATGCGCTGCATCTGCGGCGCCGGCCGCGACTCTTCGACGAGGCCGCGATGCGCGCGGTGTTCTTCCTGGCCGGCGTCGACGGCGGCTCGGCGTCCTCCGGCAAGGCGGCGCGTCGAGACGGCGCGCGCGGGACCGATGGACAAGGCGCTCCCGGCGCCAACAGCGCCGAGGGCGACCTCCGCGCCGAGGACTACACGGTGCGCGAAGTGCTGCCGATCGCCGATCGCGGGCGCTGGCTGGGCCGCTACGGCAGCTCGACGCGTCCGGTCGGTGACGCGCGGCCGGAGTTCGTCGATGACGAGGCCGACGTGACCGCCGCGGGCGAGCCGGGTCGCCTGCTCGACACCGGACTGGATCCGATCGCCGGCTTGCGGGTGGGACTGGACCTGGCGCCGGGCGCGACCGTGCGGCTGACCTTCTGCACGGCGGCTTCGCGCGACGGCGACCTGCTGCGCGCGCTGGTCGACAAGTACCGCCAGGCGGCGCACGTGGAGCGGTCCGCGTCGATGTCGCACACGATGGGCGGCATCCGGCTGCGCGAACTGCAGTTCGACACCGCGACCTGGGGCGCGCTGCTGCAGCTCAACACGCTGGTCACCGGCCAGGCGGTGCGCGAGCCCGCGCACGTCCGCGCGCCGCAGGGCCGCTGCGACCGCCGCGCGCTGTACCGCTTCGGCATCTCCGGCGACCGGCCCATCCTGATGGTCACGGTCACCGGCGAGGAAGGCATCGACCTGATCCGCGCGCTGAAGAAGGCGCTGCGCATGTGGACCACGCATGCGGTGGGCATCGACCTGGTCGTGCTCAACGAGGAGCCCTCCTCCTACAACGCGCCGGTGCAGCAGGCGCTTCAAGCCCTGCAGGCGCGCCTGCAGGGCCAGGCGCAGGGTCGGCCGGGACACCTGTGCTCGGCGCTGCACGTGCTGCGCGAGAGCGATCTGCAACCCGACGAACGCTTCACCTTGCAGACGCTGACGCGGCTGCGCCTGCAGGCCGACGGCCGCCCGCTCTCGCAGCAGCTCGAACGCTGGATCGAGGACACGGCGCCGACCCTCAACGCCGAGCGGCTCCCTGTGGCGCATGCGCTGGCCGAGCGTCCGCGTCCGGAAGCCACGCCGCGTCCGCCGGAGGGCCGCTTCGACCCGGACCACGGCGGTTTCTCCTTCGAGGTCTCGCCGGACCGGCATCCGTCCAAGCCCTGGGTCAACGTGCTCGCGAACCGCGACTTCGGCTGCCAGGTCACCGAGATCGCCGCGGGCTACACCTGGGCCGGCAACAGCCGGATGCACCAGGTCACGCCGTGGTCCAACGATCCGCTGATCGATCCGCCAGGCGAGTGGCTGCTGCTGCACGACCTGGACAACGACCGCGTGTGGCCGCTGGGCCGGCAGCTGCGCCGCGAAGCACCGCTCTCGATCGAGCACGGCATCGGCTACTCGCGCAGCCGGCAGCGGCTGGACGACCTGCAGGTCGAGTTGTGCTGGTGCGTGGACCGCGACGCCTCGGTGAAGCAGGTGCAGGTGCGCATCGACTCCGGCGCCCGATCGCGCCGGCGCCTGCGGCTCGTGGCGCTGGCCGAGTGGCAGCTCGGCAGCGCGCGCAGCGAGCGCCTGTCGGTGACGACGCACAACGACTGGCTGACGGTCGGTGAACTCGGCGCCGGACTGCCGCAGCCGGAACGCGCGCTCGCGTTGCAAGCGACGCAGCTCGACCACCTCGGTGGATTCGGCGACGCGACAGCGGTGCTGTGCATCCGCCCGCGGCAACCGGGGGACATCGGGGGTCCGGCGCGCAGCGGCGCCGAGGCTGGCGCGCTGCGCGTGCGGCTCGACCAGCAGGACTGGACCTGCGACCGGCGCGAGTTCTTCGACAGCGCCGGCCGCATGGTGCTGCCGGAGGCGCTGGGCCGCCGCGTGGGCGGCGGTCTCGACGCCTGCGCCGCCTTGTCCGCGCGCCTGGAACTCGATGCCTCGGAGCCGGCGGAACTGACGGTCCTGTTGGGCCATGCGCCGTCCCCCGATGCCGCGCACGCGCTGATGGAGTCGGCCTGGAAGGTGGATCCGGTCACGCGGCTGGCGCAGCAGCGTGAGCAATGGCCGGCGCTGCTCGGCGGCCTGCAGGTGTCGACGCCGGACCCCCGCTTCGACGCCCTGACCAACCACTGGCTGCCGTACCAGACGCTGGTCTGCCGCATGTGGGCGCGCGCCGGCTTCTACCAGGCGGGCGGCGCCTTCGGCTACCGCGACCAGCTGCAGGACGCGATGGCGCTGACGGACGTCGCGCCGCAGTTGCTGGCCGACCAGATCCGGCGCAGCGCGGCGCGCCAGTTCCCCGAAGGCGACGTGCAGCACTGGTGGCACGAACCGGGCGGCGCGGGCGTGCGGACGCATTTCTCGGACGACCGCCTCTGGCTGCCGTACGCGCTCGCGCATTACCTGGCCCGGACCGGCGACCTGACGCTGCTGGAGGACGCGGTCCCCTTCCTCAACGGGCAGCAGGTGCCCGAAGGCGCCGAGGACATCTACGAGAGCCCGCGCACCGACGGTCCGATGGCCTCGGTCTACGAGCACGCGGCCCGCGCGATCGACCGCAGCCTGGGCAGCGGGCCGCACGGCCTGCCGCTGTTCGGCACCGGCGACTGGAACGACGGCATGAACCGCGTCGGCCACGAGGGCAAGGGCGAATCGGTGTGGATGGCCTGGTTCCTGGCGCAGGTGATCGAGGACTTCGCTCCGGTCGCCACCGCGCGCGGCGAGCATGAGCGCGTGCAGCGCTGGAAGGCGGCGCGCGACGGCTGGGTGGCGGCTCTGGACGGTCCCGGCTGGGACGGCCAGTGGTACCGGCGCGGCTTCTTCGACGACGGCTCGCCGCTGGGCTCGTCCGAGAACGCGGAGTGCAAGATCGACCTGATCGCGCAGAGCTGGGCGGTGCTGACCGCCGCGGCCGACCCGGCGCACGCGCGCCAGGCGATGGCCAGCGCCTGCGCGCACCTGCTCGATCCGGTGGCGAAACTGGCGCGGCTGCTGCATCCGCCGCTGGCGACGGCGCAACCGAGCGCGGGCTACATCCAGTCCTACGCGCCCGGCGTGCGCGAGAACGGCGGCCAGTACAACCACGCCGCGGTCTGGGCGCTGATGGCGCTGGCGCGGCTGGGGCAGCGCGACACGATGTGGCAGGTCTACACCGGACTGAGCCCGGCGCATCGCTGGGCCGATCCGCGGCTGGGGCCGATCTATGCGATCGAGCCCTACGTGATGGCCGGCGACATCTATTCGCACGCGCCCTGGGTCGGGCGCGGTGGATGGAGCTGGTACAGCGGCTCGGCCGGCTGGCTGCTGAGGGCGTCGCTGGAGTCGATCTGCGGCGTCGTCGTCGAGCAGGGCCGCCTGCGCGTCACGGCCTGCCTGCCGGTGCACTGGGACCAGGCCGAGGTGCGCATCCGGCACCAGGACCGCTGGCTGCGCGTGATCGTCTGCGCCAACGAGACGGCCTGCCGCGCCGCGCAGACGCGCGAACCCGGCGCCCGGCGAGAGAACGCGGGCGAATCGATCGAGCTGTCCTCGCTGTCGCCGGATCAGGCGCTGGTGGTCGTCAGCATGCCGGAGACGGTGCGGCTGCCGGAAGCGCCGGAGCTGCGAACGACAGGACGTTGAGGCGCGGGGGTTCAGCTTTTCCACCGCCGCTGGCCCTCACCCCCACCCTCTCCCGCAGTGCGGGAGAGGGAGCCACCCCAGTGCTCCTGCCGCGAAGGGCCCGGTGCATGCTCACTCCCTCTCCCTCTCCCTTTCCCGCTTGCGGGGAGCGGGCGGGGGTGAGGGCCTGCGGTCGTGGCAGTCAAAGAATGCTGGACACGGTTGTACCCCCGCCAGAGAGGGATTCCACTGACCGGAGCGCCTCGGGCGACGCGGCCAGAATGGCACGATGTCCGTCGAACACCTCTCGCCGAACCTGCAGGACCGCTTCGTCGCGGACCTGCGGACCAACCCCAAGAACCGCGCGATCCTGGACCGTTGGGAGGCGCTCGCGCTGCCCGACGGCTGGCTGGTGGCGGGCTGCCTGTTCCAGACCGTCTGGAACCTGCGGGACGGCAGGCCGCCGACGGCTGACATCAAGGACTACGACCTCTTCTACTTCGATCCTGACGACCTGAGCGCCGAGGCCGAGCGCCGCGTCCAGGCCCGCGCGGACGCGGTGCTGGGCGACCTCGGCATCACGATCGAAGCCGCGAACCAGGCGCGCGTGCACCTCTGGTACCAGGAGGACTTCGGTGAACCGTACCAGCCGCTGCACAGCTCGCGCGACGGCATCGAGCGCTTCCTCGTGCCGTCGACCTGCGTCGGTGTGCGTCCCGGCGAGGTCTATGCGCCGTATGGCCTGGAAGACCTGTACCGGGGGCGGCTGACGATGAATCCGTTGGTGCCGCATCGCCAGCTCTTCGAGCGGAAAGCGGCGTCGTACCAGCGGCGCTGGTCCTGGCTGTCGATCGAGTCGCCCGCGTAGAGACCGCCCCGGTCATTGGGCCGGCCGGGGGGCTGCACCGGTTGGGCCAGTTGCGCCAGACGCCCGTGGATCGTCCTCGATGGCATCGCGCATCAGCGAGACCAGCATGCGCACGCCCGAGGAGGTCTCGCGCGGGCCCGCGTCCATCACGCAGACGGTGCCGACGACGGTCCCTTCGGCATCGCGGATCGACTCGATCGCGCGGTCCCGGGAGCTGGACCAGCCCCCAGGACGAAGGACGGCAAAGCGGTGAGGCGGCGTGCAATTCCATGTCCGGAAACGGCGCGACCGGGGCCGGCCGCTTCCTTATCGTGGACGCCTCGACCACTTGGACGGCTACCGCGCCGCGCTCACATGGACTTCCGAATCCTGGGTCTCGACCCTGCCCCGTTCCGCCCGATGTTCCGCATGACCGACGCGACACTGCGCGAGCAAGGCGTGCTGCGGGTGCGCATCGACAGCCCGCGCTCGGCACCGGACCGCGTCACGCTGGACGACGCCGCGCCCGGCGACACGGTGCTGCTGCTCAACCACGTCCACCTGGACGTCGACACGCCGTACCGCGGCACGCATGCGATCTACGTCCGGGAGGCCGACGCCGAACGCTTCGATCGCGTCAACGAGGTGCCGAAGGCGCTGCGCGGACGGATGCTGTCGGTCCGAGCGTTCGATGCGGCCGGGATGATGGTCGACGCGGACCTCGTCGACGGCGACCGCCTCGAGGCCCTCATCCACCGCTTCTTCGGTGATCCGGCGGCGAGCTACCTCCAGGTGCATTTCGCGAAGCGTGGCTGCTATGCGGCGCGTATCGAACGGTGCCCCTGACTCGACATCAGGTGCCACATGCCAGGCATCGCCATCGATGCCCCTTCTCACGAGGCATCGGACTCAGCGCGCGCCTTCCGTCAAGGCGGCGAACCCCGCCTTCCTCACGTTCTCATCGATCGCCGGGGTCAGCTTGCGCGCGGCCTCCAGGTCCTGGCGCGCCTTGTCCGTCTCGTTGAGCCGGGTCAGCGCCACGCCCCGTCCGTAGAAGGCCCAGGCCGATGGCTTCTTCTCGAGCGCCTGGTCGAAGGCCTTGCGCGCCCGCGACGCGTCGCCCTGGCGCAGCCAGGCCCAGCCCAGTTGCCAGCGGTACGCCGCCTCGTCCTCGTCCCGGTCGATCGCCGACTTGCAATCGTCGACCGCCTTGTCCGCTTCCAGGTTCAGCCGCGCCCGCATCCAGCAACGCTCGCCCAGCATCGAGGCCAGACGCACGTCCCTGGGATGGCTGCCGATCCAGAGATCGAACTGCCGCATCGCCTCCGGCACCAGGTTGCGCCGCGCATAGGTCACCGCCATCGACGCGCGCAGGTTCGACGCCGGCGGCAGGCTCGCGTCCAGCGCCATCAAGTCGGCGTCCGCGCCCTCGCGATCGCCGGCCGCCAGGCGCAAGGGCACCCGGCGCAACCGCGCCTCGGCCATCGTCGGATCCAGGCGCAGGGCCTCGTCCAGATCGGCCAGCGCCGCCTTCCCCTGCTTCAGCGCGATCCGCACCCGCGCGCGCGAATCGAAGTAGACCGCCACCGCCGGCGCCAGCTGGATCGCGCGGTTCAGGTCCTCCAGCGCCCGCGGTGCATCGCCCGCCACCAGCGACGCGTTGCCCCGTCGCGCGAACCCGTCGGCATCGTCGGCCGCGATCTCGTCGGCCTTCGCCGCATAACTGGCGTTGTAGGCCTCGCTGCCGGGCCGGCTCGGCGCGAACACCCGGCCGCCGTTCCAGGTCGCGTAGACCTTGCCCTGCAGCCGCGACACATACACCCGGTGCGCCAGGAAGTAGTCCAGGCCCAGCAGCATGTCCTGATCCCGGCTGCTGACGTCCGTCACCAGCAGCCGGTTGTCGCGGACCTTCTCGCCGCCCAACTCGAAACGCTCCACGTTCGCGAGCCAGGCCTGCGCCAGGTCCGCGCCCGCACCGCTCGTGCGCCCCGCCGGCGTCATCTCCTTCTCCACGATGCCGGCCTTGCGCGCCGCGCTCAAGGTCAGCACGGTGTTCGTCGCGCCCGTGTCCATCACCGCCTCGAGCTTGCGACCGTTGACCTGCACCTCGACCCGCACGGTGCGGTCGGACCGGCTGTAGCTCAGCATGGTCGCCTCGATCACCGGCGCATCGCCGGCCCAGTACGCCAGCGACGCCTTGTCGCAGTCGCCCTTGGGAAAGACGAGCCGCACCACACCATGCGCCAGGTCGTACTCGGTGTCGGCGATGGACAGGAAGTTGCGGCCCAGCACGCCCATGATGCCGGCGCCCTTCTCGCTGCCGCCAACAAGGAACTCGATGTATTCCAGCTCCGCCTCTTCGAGGCGCACGCTCTTGACCGTCGTGACGCGCAGGCCCTCCACGGGGCCGGTGACGCCCTGCACCGTCAAGTTGGACGGCGGCTTGCGCAGCGGCAGGCCCAGTTGCTGGGCCGCCGAGGCGCTCAGGAAACTGTAGAAGGCGCCGCTGTCCACCAGCATCGGCACGGGGACCCCGTTGAGCTGGAGCGTGGCGATCGGTCGGCGGTCGACCAGTCGAACCGGGATGCTCATCGTCTCGATGCGGCATCGATTCGCGTCCTCGGCGGCCATGGCGGTGGACATCGCCACGAACAGGGCCGGCGCCGCAAGGATGGCGGCCAGCAACGGTGCGAGTCGGCGTGTGTTCAATCGTCCCCCCTGGGCGTGAAGTCGCGCGGGCGGTGCTCCACCCGTCGCGACTGGCGACGATACCCGCCTCGCCGCCCGGACACGCTCCTACCGAGGGGGGAATCGGCATGGGCGCCACACGCGCAATGAGGGGCTCAACGGCTTTCCAACCCCGGCTCTGCACGCCCGCGACGTCGTCGCCACATGCACGCCGTCTGCAGGCCTATCGCCCGGCCGCCGCAGGTTTCAACACCTCCGCCCACAGCGCCGCCGCGCGCGCCGTGCCGTCCACCGTGAAGTGGCAGCCGTTGCGCAGCGGCAGGCTGATCGTGTCGGTGTCCGGTCCCGCGCGGAAGCCGCTGTCGGGGATCGCCAGCAGCTCGCGCACGGCCTCGCGCACCTGGCCGCCGTCGTGCGGCGGGCAGTAGGTCGAGCGCGCGATCCACCACGGCGCATCGATGCCCCGCATCGCCACCCCGGCGCGCAGCGCCGCCAGCGCATCGCGGTAATCGGCCATCGCCGTGCGGTCGCGCGCGTCGGCCTCGCCCTGCTGCCACAACACCGCAGCCACCGGCCAGCGGGTGCCCTTGATGCGGTCCATCTGCGTCTGCCAGTAGCTGCGCAGCGCGCTGTTCGGATCGGTCCATTCGGCGATCGAGCTGCCGTCCACGGCCACCACCGCCCACACGATCGGATGGCCCTGCCAACGCCCGCCCAAGGCCTGGTTCACCGCCGGCCAGATGCTGCCACCGGTGCCCGTCGCGCCCGGCACCGGCGAACTCGCCAGACCGCAGCCGCCCAGGTGCAGCACCGGCATCGGCGGCACCGGCGCGGCCGCCGGCGGGATCGGATCGGCGTGATTGGCCGCGTTCGACTGGCCCATCACCACGATCACCACCGGCTGCTCGTCCTTGAACACCGCGCCGCAGTCCGGCGCCGTCACCGGCATGTCGTGGATGGCGGCGATCCGCTGCGCGAGGTCGTCCGCGGGCGTCGACGGCTTGCCGTTGCGCAGCATCGCCACGCCCGCCGCGATCATGCCGCCGCACGACAGCAGCGCCACCGCGCCGATCGCCAGCGGGATCAGGGAATTCTTGCGTTCTTCGGTCATCGGGAGCGTGGTCGACCAGCAGGGGGAGCTCCCATTGTCTCCGCCCTGAGATCAGCCTCCGGCTGGCGCCGCCGTCGACCTGGGCGAACGCGCGCGATAGCGGTCGCGGATCCAGCGCATTCCTGGTTGTTCCACCAGCGTCGTCAGCCCGTGGGCCAGCGCCATCGATGCGGCCATGGTCAACACGATGGCGAGGTGGACCTCCACGCCCCAAGCTTCCAGCCGGCGCAGCATGGCCCAGCCGATGTTCTCGTGGAGCAGGTACAGCGTGTAGGAGATCGCGCCCAGCCAGAGCAGCACCCGGTGTTCCAGCCAGGTCCAGCGTCCCCGCGCGGCGCCGAACAGCACCGTGTAGAACGCGACCGCGAGCGCTGCGAGACCCCACGCCTCGACGACCCCGATCACCAGCAGCGCAGCGGCCGCCAGGGTCCAGTCCCACCGGGACGTCGAGTCCTCGCGGCTCAAGCGGTAGACCGTGACGCCGAGCGCGAACCAGCAGATGAAGGGCAGCAGCAGCCAGCGCTGCCCGACCCAGGGCAGATCGACGCCCCAGAAGCTCTTCGCCGCGGCGTAGACCAGCCGCAAGGCCAGGCACGCGAAGAGGAAGTTCCGCATCCCCGCCGCGCCGCCGAAGCGGAAGCTCAGCAAGGCCCAGGCGTAGAACAGCAATTCCACTTCCAGCGTCCAGTACACGCCGTCCACGTGCGGCACGCCGAAGAAGCCCTGCACCATCGTCACGTTGACCAGCAACACGTCCCAGCCGACCGTCTTGCCGGGCAGGCCGATCGCGTGGGTCAGCGCGAAGGTCAGCAGGATCGCGCCCCAGTACGCCGGATAGAGCCGGCTGAAGCGCGAGACGACGAAGTCCAGCGGCCGCGCGGTGCGCTCCAGCGTCATGAAGATGACGAAGCCGCTGATCATGAAGAACAGGTTGACGCCCAGGTACCCGTACGGGAACGACAGCGCCGGCGACTGCGCGTGACCGAAGAGCTGGTCGTAGCGCGTCGTGTAGTGGAACAGCACCACCGCCAGCGCCGCGATGCCGCGCAGGGCATCGAGCTGCGCCAGGCGCGGGGCGGAACTCACACCAGGACCTCGGCCGCGCCGGGGTGGCTCAGGAAGCCCTGCGGGCTGGCCGTGATGCCGTAGGCGCCGGACTGGAAGACGACGACCAGGTCGCCCGGCTCAGCGTGCGCCAGCGTCATGCGCTCGCCCAGCAGGTCCAGCGGCGTGCACAGCGGCCCGACCACCGACACGCCGGCTTCGGGCTCGCCGCCGACACGGTTGCCGATGGCGACCGGATAGTTCTTGCGGATCACCTGGCCGAAGTTGCCCGAGGCCGCCAGGTGGTGGTGCAGTCCGCCGTCGGTGACCAGGAAGACCTGCCCCCGCGAGACCTTGCGGTCGACGACGCGGCACACGTAGACGCCGGCCTCGCCGACCAGGTAGCGGCCGAGCTCCACGACCAGCTTCGCCTGCGGCAGCTCGACCGCGGCGCGCTCGATCAACGCGGCAAGATTGTCGCCGATCGTCGTCAGGTCCAGGCGCTGCTCGCCGGGGAAATAAGGGATGCCGAAGCCGCCGCCGAGGTTGAGCACCTTCACCGGCGCCGGCGCGTCCTTCGCCAGTCGCAGCGCGAGCTCGAAGCTCTTGAGCTGCGCCTCGACGATGGCCTCCGGCTTCAGGTTCTGCGAGCCGGCGAAGAGATGGAAGCCCTCGAAACCGAGACCGGCCTCGCCGATGCGCGCGAGCAGCGCCGGCACCTGCTCCGCGTCGACGCCGAACTGCTTCGGACCGCCGCCCATCTTCATGCCGGAGGACTTCAGCTCGAAGTCCGGATTGACGCGCACCGCCACGCGCGCCGCGTAGCCGGTCTCCGCGCACAGCGTGCGCAGCAGCTCGACCTCGCGGAACGATTCGAGGTTGATGAGGATGCCGGCGGCCAGCGCCTGCCTCAGCTCCAGCTCGCTCTTGCCCGGACCGGCGAAGCTGATCTCGCGCGGGTCGGCGCCGGCGTCCAGCGCGACCTGCAGCTCGCCGGCCGACGCGACGTCGATGCCGTCCACCAGCGTGGCCATGTGCGCCACCAGCGTCGGCATCGGATTGGCCTTCATCGCGAAGTGCAGCTCCAGCTTCGCGGGCAACGCGGCGCGGAGCTCCTCGACGCGGCGCGTCAGCAGCGCGCGGTCGTACGCGTAGAAAGGCGTGCGGCCGATGCGGTCCGCGAGCCGCGTCAGCGGCTGGCCGCCGATCTGCAGCACGCCGTCGCGCGCGACGAACTGGTCCATGGGCGCATGCTGCGGCGCGGCCTTGGCAGGCGCCGCGGGGGTCTTGTCGTCGTGGCTCACGGGCGTGGTCACCGGGTTGGTCAGCGGGTTCTTCGGCGGGTTCTTCGGCGGGTCATTCAGCGCGTTGGTGAGCGGGTTCACTGGGCTTCCTGTCGCGCCACCCACTCGGTGCTCAGCAGCTTGCGATCGATCTTGCCGTTGGGGTTGCGCGGCAGCGGGCCGGCCTGCGCCTCGATGCCGGCCGGGATCATGTAGGCGGGCATGCGGGCCTTGCACTGCGCCAGCAGCGCGGCGACGGCCAGCGCGTCGGCGCCGGCCGGCGGCGTCGCGATCACCTGGATGCTCTGGCCCAGCGTCGCATGATCGACGCCGAAGGCCACGCATTCGCCGACCAGCTGCGTCGCATACAGGATCTCCTCGACCTCGGTCGGGCTGACCCGGTAGCCCGAGGTCTTGATCATCTCGTCGCGCCGGCCGATGAAGTACAGGAAGCCCTCGGCATCCCTGCGCACGTTGTCGCCGGAGAACACGGCGTATTCGGGCAGCTGCAGCCCGGCCTCGCGGCCCGCTGCGCCCGGTGGGAGCAGCTTGTAGCGCTCGGCCGTCTTCTCGGCGTCGTTCCAGTACCCCATCCCGACCAGCGCGCCACGGTGCACCAGTTCGCCGGGCTCGTCCGGGGCGCACGGCGTGCCGTCCTCGCGCAGCACCAGGATCTCGGCGTTCGGGATCGCCTTGCCGATCGAATCGGGCCGGCGGTCGACCTCTTCCGGCGGCAGATAGGTCGAGCGGAAGGCCTCGGTCAGGCCGTACATCAGGAAGGGCTGCGCCGACGGCACGCGCTGGCGCAGCAGGTTCAGCGTCTCGCGCGGCATGCGCCCGCCGGTGTTGGCGAAATAGCGCAGCTGCTGGTCGATCGCCGCCGACCATTCCAGCTGCGCGAGCTGGATGTACAACGGCGGCACGGCCGTGAGACCGGTGATGCGGTCGCGCTCGAGGGCCTTGAGCACGTCGCGCGGCATCAAATAGTTCAGCAGCGACACCGACGCGCCCGCGTGGAAGGCCGTCGTCAGCTGGCTGAAGCCGGCGTCGAAGGACAGCGGCAACGCGGCCAGCAGCCGGTCGTCTGGCCGGTTGCCGAGGTAGCTCGCGACGCTCTTCGCCCCGGCCACCATGTTTCGGTGCGACAGCACCACGCCCTTGGGCCGGCCGGTCGAGCCGGAGGTGTAGAGGATCGCCACCATGTCGGTGTCGATGACGCGGTGCGCGGCCTGCGCCGGGGCGTCCAGCAGGTCGCTGTAGCGGACCCAGCCGGCCGGCGACCCATCGACGGAGGCCTCGGAGGACGCCTCCGGCGCCGGATCGACCACAACCACGTGCCGCACCGACGGGCACGCCGCCAGCACCGGGCGCAGCGACGCGAAGCGGTCGCGCGAGGTGATCAGCACGCGAACATCGCAGTCCCGCACGATGAAACCGACCTGCTCCGGCTTCAGGATCGGGTTGACCGGCACGAACACGCCGCCCGCGGCCGGCGCCGCGAAACTGGCGACCACCGTCTCCAGCCGCTTGTCCAGGTAGATGCCGACGCGCTCGGCCCGCGCCAGGCCCAGCGACAGCAGGCCGTTGGCCAGCGCGCGCACCTGCGCGGCGAGTTCGGCGTAGTCCAGCGCGCGGGCGCCGTCGCGCAGCGCGGGGGCCGCCGGATCGCGTTCGGCGCTGTGCCAGATCAGGTGCGGAAGCAGGTGGCTGTCGATGGCGGCGGTCATCAAAAAAGTATCTCACGCGCCCCCCTGGCAATCCTGCACGAAGCCCGTCGGATCCCCTTGGGATGAGGGGGCGCCACGGGGGCTGCGCCAGAGGGCGACAGTTAAGATCCTCCCCGACCATGAACACCCAACAACACCTGCTCGCCATCCTCGACGACGTCCTCAGCCTGGAAGGCCGCGCGAAGGACTTCACCGTCGACACCGCGCTGCTGGGCGCGATCCCGGAGCTCGACTCCATGGCGGTCGTGAGCCTGATCACCGCGCTCGAGGAACAGTTCGGCATCGTCGTCGACGACGACGAGATCGACGGCGCCACCTTCGCCACCGTGGGCGCCCTGCTGGACTTCGTGAACGGCAAGCTCGCCGCCTGACGGGCGTCACGACCGCCGCCGCCGTTCAAGCAGCCACTGCCGCCCGCCGCCCGCGCCGTCATCCAGGAAGAACGGCGTGGATGGGGT